>NZ_KN234754.1 GCF_000764025.1 Pseudohaliea rubra DSM 19751
CTCGCGGCCGCGGCCGGCTCCCGGGCGCTGGCGGCCGGCGTGACGCGGATCTCGCGGCCGGGAAGGACGGCCCAGCGCAGCCGGTCTGCCTCTGTGTCCCACCAGGGGATACGCAGTTCCGGTACCTCGTAGCGCCCCGGTGCTACCGGCACCAGGGCAGCGCTGTCTGTGCGCACGCCAATCACCCCGCCGCTGCCTTCTGCGTCTTCGATCTGCGGCTGGTCCGGGTAATACTTCAGGCCCCGGGTGGCCGGGAAGGTCACCGGCGGCAGCTGCGCGCCCTGCAGTCCCCGGCCCGTGAGAGTCACTGTGCGGGTTACCGATTCCCCGGTAGCCAGCTGATCCGGTGGCCGCGACCAGCTCTCCTCAAGGGAGAGCCCGGCTGCCGGAAGCCAGCTCTGTCCCGGAAAGCGATCCGGCCTGGGGCGCACGGTCACCGTCAGCGGCTCTGACTGCCGGGAGAGGCGCGGGCCGCTGCGCAGGTCAAACAGGCTGCGTGAGCCCTGGCGGACCCGTGCCGTGAAGGTCTGCGCCGGAATTTCCAGGGTGCCGCTCTGCTCCGGGAAGATCGCGTAGCGGATCTCGTGTACCAGCCAGCGACGCTGGCCGTCGTCGCGCTGGAAGGAGTTCTGCCCCAGCGCCTTGACGAAGGCCCCGTCGAGCTTCAGCTCTGTGACGCTGCGGTCGTCAAGGGCTATCGCCTGCTGGATGCGCAGCGTCAACAGCAGTTGCTGCTGCACGTAGCCACTGTCCTGGTCGAGCTCGGCAGTGAACAGGACCGTGGCGTCCGGATTGCCGGCGGCCGGCGCTGGCTCCACCTCGATCACCAGCGGCGCGGTCTGCTCGCCACCGGCGGCCAGCGGCGGTATGGACAGCGTACCCTCGCGGCGGGGCGTGATTTCCAGCTCCAGCGCGACCTCGCGACTGCTGCGGCCATTGATGATGCGCGTACTGGAGCTGCTCGAGCGCTGCAGGATTTCGAAGTCGCGGTTGAGGGGCGCAAGATCAGCGTCAGCCGGGTCCACGGTGCCGTCGGACCGGAGGGTCAGCCGCAGGCTGTCGCCGAGGTTCACCCGGTAGCGGTCGACGGTCGCCTCCAGCGCCGCAGCGAGGCCCGGGAGCAGTGCCGTGCTGAGGAGCAGGGCCTGCAGCCAGGCTCTACCAGATTTTGCCATTGTCTCTCTCCTCTCCCTGCCGCTGGCGCTGCCGGCTCTCGTAGCGGAACTTTTCCCGGAGCAGCCCCGAGGGATCATCAGGGACGCGCCGCAGCCACTGCTGCATCGCCTGCCGGGCCTCGATGTCGTCGGCCATGGTCTCGCCGGCGTCGAGCGCCGGGGAGGGCTGCTCGAGGGACTCCGCGGCGTTCCCGGCGTCGCCGTCGTCGTCGGCATCAGCATCGGCATCGGCACCGTCTTCGGCCTCGCCGGGGGTGTCTGCCGCGTCTCCCGGCTGCGGCGGCGCTTCGTTCTGTTGCTCGCCGCTATCGTTGCGCTGGCCCGGACCTGGGTCCTGGTTCGGGTCGGTCGTTTCCTGCTGCCCCGGGGGCTTGCCCTGCTGTTCCTGGTCGTTACCCGCCTGCGGCTGTGCCTGTTCACCGTTCTCCCCGCTCTGCTGGCGTTCCTCTTCCTGCTGCTGGTCGCGCAGGGCCTCCACCAGGGCGAGGTTCTCTGCGGCGTCCTGCCGCCCGGGAGCGAGGGCCAGCGAGCGCTCGTAGGCGTCGATGGCTTCGTCGAGGCGGCCCGCCCGGGCGAGGGCGTTGCCGCGGTTGTAGGCGGCGTCGGCATCCTCGCGCTGGCTGAAGCTGTCGATGGCTGCTGCATAGTCGCCGGCGCGATAGGCCGCGGTGCCCCGCCACGCCGGGTCCTCGAAGGCTTGCGCGGCACGCTCCGGCTCTCCCTCGGCGAGGGCCCGTGCGCCCTGCTGGTCCGCGGTGAACCACAGATCGCTCCAGAGGTCGGCGCGAGCTGTGGGTGCGGGCAGGAGGAGGGTGAGGAGCAGGGGCGCCAGGCCCACAACCACGCCTCGGCGGAAGGCAAGGGCGGCCAGGGGTACGAGCGGCAGCAGAAACCAGTGTGCCATGTCTACCCAGCCCTCCGCCCGGCGGTCTGTTTCCGCGCTGTCGCCTGCACCGGGCTCTGCGGCCGCGAGGGCGGTGAGATCGCTGTCGTCGATGGCGATGCGTTGATAACGACCGCCGCCGCGACGGGCAAGCGCCTCCAGCCGCTCTTCAGGAAGGCCTGGAATGACGATGCTGCCGTCGTTGTTTTTGAAGAAGCCGCCGTTCGGCAGCGGGATCGGCGCACCCTCCGGGGTGCCGACGCCGAGCACCGACAGGGTGACCGCGCGGCCCTCCAGCATACCGACAACAGTGGCCACCTCCTGCTCTTCGATACTGTCGGTGACCAGCAGCAGCCGTCCCTGGCCTACGGCAGCGGCATCCAGAAGCGCCAGGGCCGCCGCCACGGCGGCCGGCGCATCGGCTCCGGGGACCGGCATCATACCGGGGTCCAGGGCAGGCAGCAGATTGGCAGTGGTGGGGGTGTCATCCGTCAACGGCGTCACCACGTGGGCGTCACCGGCGTAGGCCACCAGTGCCGTCTGTCCTTCCGTCCGGCGCTCGAGTAGATCGAGGAGCTTGCGCCGGGTCCGGTCTATGCGCGAAGGCGCCAGGTCTTCGGCCCAGAGGGAGTAGCTGAGATCGAGGATGACCACCAGCGCGTCTTGCTTCTGCAGCACCGGGAGCGGTTGTCGCACCCAGCTGGGGCCGGCCGCTGCTACTGCCGCGAGAAGCCAGGCCGTAAGCAGCAGCGGGACCAGCGGGCTCCGGCGCCGGGGCCCGGCGCCGTCCTCCAGAAGATAGGGCAGCAGCGCCGGCGAGATCACGGTCTGCCAGCTTCCGCTCTGGCGTCGGGCCCGTGCGATAAAAGCGGCGAGTCCCAGCGCAGGGAGCAAAAGCAGCAACCAGGCCGGCCGCAGGAAATGAAAATCCGCCAGCAGACTCACGCGCGTGCCTCCCGGGCCATTGACCTGCCGCCTCGGGCCTCGCGAAGTGCGAGGAGGAAGCTCGCCAGGACCGCCAGGGCCAGTGGCCAGTGCTGTAAGGAACGCCGGGGTCGGAAGGTCGCCGTGTCGGTCTCCACCGGCTCCAGGCGGTCAATCTCCCGGTAGATCGTGGCGAGCTCCTGCGGATCCCTGGCACGGAAGTAGCGTCCCCCGGTGCGGCGGGCAATGGCCTCGAGCGTGGCTTCGTCGAGATCCGCCGAAGGATTTACCCGGCGGCTGCCGAAGCGTGAGCCGAGCATCCCGGGCACCGTGAGGCTGTCCGCGCCGATACCGATCGTGTGCACGCGGATCTCGAGCGATGCCGCCAGTGCCGCGGCTTCAAGCGGGTCGACGCTGCTTGCGGTGTCCTGCCCGTCGGTCAGCAGCACCAGCACCCGGCTTTCGGTCGGGCGATCCCGGAGGCGCTTTACGGCCAGCCCCAGGGCATCGCCGATCGCCGTCTCCTGGCCGGCGAAGCCGATCTGTGCCTCCTGCAGGAAGCGGTCCACGGTGCGGGTGTCATGAGACAGCGGTGATTGCACATAGGCGCGACTGCCGAAAAGGATGAGACCCACGCGGTCGCCGCGGCGGCGCTCGACGAACTGGCCACCTACGGCTTTTACTGCATCGATGCGCCGGACCAACTGCTTGTCAACGCGCATGTCTTCGACACGCATGCTTCCGGAAATGTCGACGGCGAGCATCAGGTCCCGGCCCTCGTTGGGAAGAACCACGGGCTCGCCGATCCAGGTGGGCCGCGCGAGGCCGCTGAGGAGGCCGAGCCAGACGATGGCGAGCAGGAGCAGGGGGCCGCGCCGGCCGTCGCTTCCCCCGGTAGCCCCCTCGAGGCCGCGCCAGGGCAGGCTGAAGGGAACGCGCAGGGCCGCATGCCGCTGCGCCCGGGGCGGCAGCAGGGCGCGGAGCAGCAGCGGCAGGGGGGCAAGGGCGAGGGCCCAGGGCCAGAGCAATTCGATCACGGCGCCGGCCTCCCCGGGCGCTGTGCCCGCAGCCAGTGCTCAGCGGCCTCGCAGAAGGCCATGGCATCGCCTGCGGCGGGTGAGGGCTCGTAGGGCAGCGTGTCGCGGACCGCAGCGAAGGGCTGCGCCGGTGCGGTGGCGTCGAGGAAAGCGAGCCAGCGGCGGCCGCTCAGGGCCGCGCTGTCGCGCCGGGGGTAGCACGCAAGGGCTACGCGCTTCAGCAGTGTATTGACCGCCGCGGTGAGACCGGCCGGGTCCCCGCCCAGGCGCGCACGGAGCTCCGCAAGCTCGCGCCGCGCCGCGCGCAGAAAGGCACGGCGGCGCCAGGCACGCAGGGCAAGCAGGGCAAGGATCAGGACGGCGATCAGGCCGAGCGCGGCCAACACCCACCAGCCCGGCGCTGGCGGCCAGGCCTCTACCGGCGGTGGCGTCCGCAGGGGCTTGAGCGCGGCGAGCGGGTCCTGCGGGTTCATAGTCCCCGGCCCCCGTAGAGTTCGCGCAGGAGTCCGAGGGGCGGGCGGGTGGTGCTTGCCTCAATGCAGGGGATGCCGAGTTGTCCCAGCAGGGTCTCCCGCTCCGCCCTGGCTTCCGCGAGCCTCTTGCCCAGGCGCTCGCGGAGGGTGCGGTCACCGAGGGCGAGCGTTTGGCGACGGTCACCGTCGCTGATGGTGTAGCTTCCCGGTGGCGGCAGGTCTTCCTCGAGGGGATCCGTGCAGTGCAGAAGGGTGAGTTCCGTATGACGGCGGAGTTGGAACAGATGCTCGCGGCCATTGTCGTCGAGGAGCCCGGTAAGGTCGCTGATAAGAAAGACACTGCTCCCGGGCCGCGCGATGCGTCGGAGTTTTGCCAGCAGGTCGGCGACCCCGGGGGCCGGGGCCGCCGGATCGCGCAGCGCGGCGTTGTAGTCGCAGAGCGTCGACAGCAACCCCAGCACGGAGCGCCGGCTGCGTCGCGGCCGCAGGTCGCGATGACCGTCGGCGCCGAAAACCAGGCCGCCGACGCGCTCCCCCGCATCGAGGGCGCTCCAGGCGACGAGGGCCGCCAGGTGGGCCGCGAGCACGGATTTGAAGCAGGCCACAGAGCCGAAGAACATGCCCGGGCGCTGATCCACCGCGACCAGTACCGGGCGTTCCCGGTCCTCGTGGAAGAGCTTGGTGTGGGCCTTGCCCGTGCGCGCCGTGACGCGCCAGTCGATCGCGCGGACGTCATCCCCCGGCTGGTAGCTGCGCACTTCGTCGAAGTCGATGCCGCGACCGCGGAAGTTCGCGCGGTTGCTGCCGGCGAGGTGCGAGAGGGCGCGGCGTCGGCTGGTGATAGCGATCTGCCGTGCGGCAAAGCGCAGTGCGAGCAGATCGGCGAGCTCGCAGTAGGCGCCTTCCGGTGCGCGCTCGAAGTCCACGGGCCTCAGGCCGCAGGCACCAGGGCGAGCAGTTCCTCGGTAACCCGATCCGGCGTCACGCCGTTCGCCTCTGCCTCGAAGGTGAGCAGGAGCCGGTGGCGGAGGACATCGCCGAGCACCGCCTGGACGTTGTCAGGACCGACGAAGTCAGCGCCATGGAGCCAGGCGTGGGCCCGCGCGCAGCGATCCAGGGCGATGGTGGCCCGGGGGCTGGCGCCGTAGGCTATCCAGCCGGCGAGCTCGCCGCTGTAGGCCGCCGGCTCACGGGTCGCGATCACCAGCTGCACGATGTACTGCTCCACGGCCTCGGCCATGTGGAGGTCGAGCAGCGCCTGGCGCGCCTCGAAGACCCGCTCCTGGCTCACCACCGGCGGCGCCACAGCGCCCCTCTGGCCGGCCTCGGCCCGGGTCAGGCGCAGGATTGCTGTTTCGGCGGCAGCGTCCGGGTAGTCCACGCGGACGTGAAGCAGGAAACGGTCGAGCTGTGCTTCCGGCAGCGGGTAAGTGCCCTCCTGCTCGATGGGATTCTGCGTCGCCATCACCAGGAAGAGGCGCGGCAGCGGCCAGGATTCGGCGCCGACACTTACCTGCCGTTCAGCCATGGCTTCGAGCAGGGCCGACTGTACCTTGGCCGGCGCCCGGTTGATTTCGTCGGCGAGGACGAGGTTGTTGAACACGGGGCCCTGCTGAAAATGGAAGCCACCCTCCTGGGGCCGGAATATCTCCGTACCCGTGACGTCCCCCGGAAGCAGATCCGGTGTGAACTGGATGCGGTGGAAGGAACCCTCGATACCGTCGCCAAGGCTTTTGATGGCACGGGTCTTGGCAAGGCCCGGGGCGCCCTCCACGAGCAGGTGCCCATCGGCGAGGAGGGCGATGAGCAGGCGCTCCACCAGGTGTTCCTGCCCGATAACCTGAGTCGTGAGCCACTCTTTGATGGCCAGAATGTCCGCCTTCGCCACGGTTGCTCCTTGCTTGTGATTAACGGGGGTTGCGGTCCGGCCCGGGTGCCTTTGCTGCCCCGGCGGGGCGCGCTAGTCTAGCGCAGCTTAGGCAGCGCACGCGAGGCATCGCGGACGGTGCAACGGGCGTTGGGACTGGTGTCGTCGACAAAAGTTCCCATCGACGCAATCGGCAAGGCCGGGGAGAATTCGGTAGACTGCAGGCCGGTTTTTATCGCCGCGGCGGCCCGCGCCGCGACGCCGCTGGCACGGAAGGATCTATGAACTGGGAGAACCTGAAGGCGACCCTTCTCGAGGAGCTTGCCGACCGCATCGATCATCGGGCCGAGGCGGACAAGCGCGACTCCCTGCACAACCTTGCCTCGGCTTTTTATCGACGCTTCCCGGCGGAAGATCTCCGGGGCCGCTCCCCCGAGAACCTCTACGGCTGTGTCTATGGCCTGCTGCGCTTCATGCGCCACTTCGCCGCCGGCGAGGGGCCGCGGGTGCGTATCTTCAACCCGCAGCTCGATCGCCACGGCTGGGAAAGCAGCGCGACGGTGGTGGCCATTCTGTGCCGGGACATGCCCTTCTGCACAGCGTCTGTGCGTGGCGAAATCAACCAGCGACAGATTCCCATCCATACGCTTGCCAGCTGTAACCTGGTGAGTCTTCGCGCGAAGGACGGCGCCCTCGAAACAGTCCTGCCACCGGGCGCCGTGGCGCCGGCGGACGCCTCCGCCGAGAGTCTCCTCTACTTCGAGATCGGTCGCCACTCCGATATCGGGGAGCTCGAAACGCTGCGGCTGGCCATCGAGGAAATCCTCGGCGAGGTGGCGCAGGTGGTCGATGATTTCACCCCCATGCGGGAGCGGCTCGATGTGGCCGCCGCCGACCTGAGCGCTGCCGCCTGCGTCGACGCGGAGCAGCGTGCCGAGGCGCGGGCCTTCCTCGACTGGCTCAAGCACGACCACGTGACGTTCCTCGGCTACGAGTATCTCGCCGTGTCCCGCGCCGGCGCAGGCTACGAGGTCGATAGCTGCCCGGAAACTCACCTGGGCATTCTCCGGGAGCGCGAGACCCTTGGTCCCCGGGACCTCGGCGAGGACCTTGCCAGCACGGCACCGGCGACGCTGCACGAGAGCGAGCTCACCTTCGGTAAGTCCCGCCGGCGCTCGCGGGTGCACCGCCAGGCCTACCCGGACTACGTCGAGGTCAAGGTGTTCGACGCCGCGGGCGAGTTGGTCGGCCAGCACCGTTTCCTCGGTCTCTACACGGCGGCGGTGTACACCATGGCCCCGTCGCTTATTCCGGTGCTCCGTCGCAAGGTCGAGGCCGTGCTCGCGCTTTCGGGCCTCGATACCAGTGAGCACGATGGCCGCGAGCTCATCCGCGTGCTCGAGCTTTTCCCCCGGGACGAGCTGTTCCAGTCCAGCGTCCCCAAGCTCTACGAGATAGCCAGCGCGGTCAATCGCATTCAGGAGCGTCGCCAGACGCGCCTTTTCGTGCGTCGGGACCCGCACGACAAGTTCGTGAGCTGCATGGTCTATATGCCCCGGGATCGCTATACCACAGAACGGCGCCAGCGGGTGCAGCGGATCCTCACCGGCGCCTTCGCTGCCGAAGAGTCCGAGTTCACCACGCTGTTTACCGAGTCGATCCTGGTCCGGGTGCACTTCGTGCTCCGGATCGACTCCCGGCGGCTGGACGCCTACAACGTTAATGAGATCGAGGAACAGATCGTGCAGGCGACACTGGCATGGGAAGACCGTTTGCGGCACCGGCTTGTCGAGGAATTCGGCGAGGAGCAGGGCGAGCGACATTTCCGTGCTATCGGCGTGGGTTTCCCGCCGGGCTATCAGGACGACTTTGACCCGCGGGTTGCGGTCGTCGATATGCACAAGATGCTGGCCCTGGATGCCGGCGAGCGCCTCGGCATGAGCCTCTACCGGCTTCTGGAGGAGGGCGATGATCATCTGCGCCTGCGTCTTTACAACCGCGCCGCGCCGCTGCCCCTGTCCGACGTACTGCCGATCCTGGAGAACCTCGGACTCCGCGTGGTGACGGAGCGCGCCTACCCGGTGCGTCCCGGTCAGGGCGAGGACTACTGGATCCAGGAATTCTCGCTTATCTACACGCTGGCGCAGAATATCGACCTCGATGAGGTGAAGGATGAATTCGAGGACGCGTTCCGGCGCATCTGGTTCGGCGAGGCCGAGAGCGATTCCTTCAATCGGCTGCTTCTGGGTACGCGCCTGTCCTGGCGCGAAATCGCCCTGCTGCGCGCCTACGCCTGCTATCTGCGCCAGATCAATTTCCCCTACAGCCTGGTCTATATTGCCGAGACCATGGCGGACCACCTGCACCTGTCCGCCTGCATTGTCGAGCTGTTCCTGACCCGCTTCTCCCCGGTCTTCGATGGCGACGAGGAATGGCGCGCGCAGCGCGAGGCAGCGGTGGAGGAACGCGTGCTCACCGGCCTCGATGCGGTGCAGAACCTCGGCCAGGACCGCATTATCCGCCAGTACGTGGCCGTCATTCGCGCCACGCTGCGCACGAATTTCTTCCAGCCCGACGAGCGCGGCGAGCTGAAGCCCTACTTCTCCTTCAAGCTGCAGCCCGGCGCTATTCCCGACGTGCCGCGGCCAGTGCCGCTCTACGAGGTCTTTGTCTACTCACCGCGTCTCGAGGGTGTGCATCTGCGCGGCGGCAAGGTGGCCCGGGGCGGCCTGCGCTGGTCCGACCGGCTTGAGGATTTCCGCACGGAGGTGCTCGGGCTGGTCAAGGCGCAGCAGGTCAAGAACGCGGTTATCGTCCCCGTGGGTGCCAAGGGAGGATTCGTTTGCAAACGCCTCGGTGCTGACTGGGAGCGGGATGCGGTGCAGGCGGAGGGGGTCGACTGTTACAGGACTTTTATCCGCGGTCTTCTGGACATCACCGACAACCGCACAGAGCAGGGCATCGTGCGCCCGACGCACGTTGTGGCCAAGGACGACGAGGACCCCTATCTCGTCGTTGCGGCCGACAAGGGCACGGCAACGTTCTCGGATATTGCCAACGCCCTGGCGCGGGAATACGGTTTCTGGCTCGGCGATGCCTTCGCCTCCGGCGGCAGTGTTGGCTACGATCACAAGAAAATGGGCATCACCGCCCGCGGGGCGTGGGTGTCCGTCGAGCGCCATTTCCGCGAGCTCGGCATCAACGTGGCGACCACGCCGTTCTCCGTCGTTGGCATCGGCGACATGAGCGGCGATGTCTTCGGCAACGGAATGCTCCTGTCGCCGCACATCCGCCTGGTTGCGGCCTTCAATCACCAGCACATTTTCATCGATCCGGAACCGGACGTCGCGGCGGCCTTTGCCGAGCGTCAGCGCCTGTTTGCCCTGCCGCGCTCGAGCTGGGCGGATTACGATGAGCAACTTATCTCTGCCGGGGGCGGCGTGTTCAGCCGTGCTGCCAAGTCCGTGACCGTCTCCCGGGAGATGAAGGAGCGCTTCGCTATCAGCGCGGATCACCTGACGCCCGCAGAGCTCATCAGCCACCTGCTGTGCGCCGAGGTCGACCTGCTCTGGAACGGCGGTATCGGTACCTGGGTGAAGTCCAGCCTGGAAGCTCACACCGACGTCGGCGACAAGACCAACGACAGCCTTCGCGTGGACGCGAATGAGCTTCGCTGCCGGGTCATCGGTGAGGGCGGGAACCTCGGCATGACGCAGCTTGCACGGGTGGAGTATGCGCTGCACGGCGGGCGCCTCAATACGGACTTTATCGACAACGCCGGTGGCGTCGACTGCTCTGACCACGAGGTGAACATCAAGATTCTCCTCGACGCTATCGTCGCCCGCGGTGACCTTACGGAGAAGCATCGCAACATGCTCCTGGAGGCGATGACTGACAGCGTTGCCGCCCTCGTCCTCGCCAACAACTACCGCCAGGTGCAGGCGATCAGCCTTGCCGAGTTCGAGGCCCGGGAGCGGGCCGGCGAGTACCGGCGCCTTATCGGCAGCCTGGAGGCCAGCGGCCGCCTGGATCGGGAGCTCGAGTTCCTGCCCAGCGACGAGGATCTCGCCGAGCGGGCGCTCCTCAACCGGGGGTTGACGCGACCGGAGCTGGCCGTGCTCGTCTCCTACAGCAAGGCGGTGCTCAAAGAAGCGCTCAGCGCTTCGGCCCTGGAGCAGGATCCGAGCCTCGCGCAAGCCGCGGCGACGGCGTTTCCGGCAGAGCTCGTGGCCCGCTTCCCCGAAGACGTCGCCGCACACCGGCTGCGCCGGGAGATCACCTGTACGCAGCTGGCCAATGACATGGTCAACCGCATGGGCCCGAACTTTGTCACCCGCCAGCAGCGCGCCACGGGTGCACCGGTGGCGGATGTGGCTCGCGCCTACAGCGCAGCCATGGTCGTCTATGGTGTCGGCAAGCGCTGGGACGCCATTGAGGCCCTTGACTACCGCGTGGATGCTGCGCTCCAGCACGAGATGATGCTCGATGTGGTGCGTCTGGTGAAACGTTCCACCCGTTGGCTGCTGCGCAACCGGCGGCACCAGCTGGCGCCCTCCCTGCTCATCGAGGAGTTTGCGGGGGGTATCGACGGTTTTCTGGAGCAGCTCCCCTCGCTGCTTCGCGGTAACGCACAGGCTTTTTACGAGGAGCGCCGCGACCGGTATCTGGATGCCGGGGTCGACCAGCCGCTCGCCGCGGCCGTGGCGGCGGGGCTCTATGCTGCCACCGGGTTGGCTATTATCGATGTCGCCGCGCGCGCGGAAGCGCCGCTGGCCGAGGTGGCGGAGCTCTACTTCCACCTCGGCGAGCGCCTCGAGCTCGACTGGTTCGGTGGTCAGATCCTCGGCAGCAAGGTCGATAACGAATGGCAGGCCATGGCCCGGGAGTCCTATCTGGAAGATCTGCAGGCGCAGCAGTGCACCCTGGCCATGGGCATCCTGCGCCTGCGCTGCGAAGGCCTGGACCGTGCGGCCTGCGTCGAGCGCTGGGAAGAACAGGAGGCGCCGCTGATCGCCCGCTGGCGCGAGATGCTGGCCGAACTCCATGGGACCACGGCGCCGGACTTTGCCATGTTTGCCGTGGCCAACCGGGAGCTGCTGGATCTCGCCCAGAGCAGCCGACGGTCCTGAGCCTGCGGCGGCGTCAGCCGGTGGCGGTACCGGTCACGCCCTGCCCGCGATTGCCGCGAAGGAAATCCGCTACTTCTTCCGCCGGCAGCGGACGGGCCAGGTAGTAACCCTGAGCGTGCACGCCGGGCTCGCCTTTGAGGAAGGTCGCCTGCTCGATGTTCTCTACGCCGGCCAGCACCACGTCCAGCCCCAGGGCCTGGCTCACGGCGATCATGGCCCGCGCCATGCGCTGCCCGTCCGCGCCGCTAACATCCTTCAGATAGCTGCCGTCCACCTTCAGCGTGCGTACGTGCAGGTCCTGAAGATAGCGTAGTCCCAGAGTGCTGGAGCCGAAGCCGTCCACGACCAGGCCGATCCCCAGGGCCGCGAGAGCCTCCAAGCTGCTGCGGGTGCGCTCCGGGTCCTCGAGGAGGGCGCGCTCGTGGATCTCAAGCTCGAGCTGGTCGGGCGCCAGGCCATGGAGCAGCAGCGTTGCTTCGATACGCGCCGGCGTGTCGACGTGGTTGAGCGTCTTCGGGCTCACGTTCATGCCCAGGCGCAGCGGAGCGATGTCCTGCGCCTGCCAGCTGGCGAAGTGGGCGCAGGCGGCATCGAGAGACTGGAAGTCGAGCTGGCGGACGATGCCGGCCTTTTCCGCCGCGTGAATGAACCGCTCCGGGGACACCGCGCCCAGGACCGGGTCCTGCCAGCGGGTAAGGGCTTCGATCGCAATCACAGAGCCGCTGGTAAGGTCGAATTCGGGGTGGAAAACAAGGTCGAGGCCCTTGCCATCCAGGGCTGCACGCAGGTTTTCCACCAGCGTCAGGTATTCCGCCGCCTCGGCGGTCATGGCGGCCGTGTAAAAGCGCCAGTCGTTGCGTCCCTGCTCCTTGGCCTCGTACATTGCCGTATCGGCATTGGTGAGCAGCTCATCTGCGCTTCGGGCGTCGGCCGGAAAAAGACTGATGCCGATGCTGCAGCTCAACTGGGCCTGCTCTCCACCGAGCTCGAAAGGGCGGGAGACAGCGTCCATGAGCTTGCTGGCGACCCGGGAAAGGTTCGCGGGATCCTGCACACCCGCGAGGACCGCCACAAATTCGTCGCCGCCCACGCGGGCCAGGGAGTCGCTCTCGCGGAGGGCGCCGAGAAGGCGCCGTGACGCCTGGCGCAGCACCTCGTCGCCGGCGGCGTGCCCGAGGCTGTCGTTGATCGTCTTGAAGCGGTCGAGATCGATGAACATGACCGCTACCTGCCCGCCGTCGCGGTTTGCCTGCTTCAGGCTGCGCTGCAGGATGATGTCGAGGAGGATGCGGTTGGGCAGACCCGTAAGCGGGTCGTGATGGGCGATGCGCTCCAGCTGAGCCTGGGCAGATTGCAGCGCCGTGATGTCGTGAGCGCTGACCAGCACGCCGAGTGCGCCCTCGCCGTTGTAGAGCGGTGTATAGACGACGTTGAAGCAGCGCTGATCGCCGACGGCCGGCTGGCGCCACTCCTCGAAGCTCACTGTTTCACCTGCGAGGCAGCGCGCGAGTGCCGGCGCAATCTTATTGTTAAGAGCTTCCTCCGAGAACAGCTCCTCCACGCGGTGGCCGATCAGCTCCTCCGGCTGGTAACCGAAGAAGCTGGCGTAGGCCTCGTTCGCCATCAGGTAACGGTTGTCCCGGTCGATCGCGGCAAGCTGGTCCTCGGTGCTGGCCACCGCCTGGGCGTAAAGCTCCAGCTCCTTGAGCCGGGTCCCGAGTTCCTCCCTGGCCCGCATGCGCTCGGAGATGTTCCGCACGATGCAGGCCACCCGCTGACCATCGCCGGTCTGTGCCACTCGCGCCTCGAACCAGCGTTTTTCGCCCAGGAGTTCAAGGGCATAGCTGAATTCCGTTGGCTCGTTGCTGTCAACGGCGCGCTCGAGCGCGGCGCAGAAGCCGTCGCGAACATCGGCCGGTAGCAGCGCCTTGATGGACTGCCCCACCACCCTGTCCGGCGGTGCGATAAGGTCATCGGGGCAGCCTGTGTGGACGCTCTCGATGACGCCTGCTCTGTCCAGGACGATAAACAGGTCCGGCAGCACATCGAAGAGGGAAGCCATAAGATCGCTCTGGCGAGCCCTGGCATCCTCAACGGCGCGGGTTTCCGTGAGATCGACATGGACGCCGAGCAGGCGCTGGACGGTACCGTCTGCGGCGTGCACGGGGGCGGCCCGCGCCAGGATGGGCACATAGTGACCGTCCTTGTGCCGGAGGTGGAAGGCGTGCTCCCAGTGCCCCTTGGGCGCCTGCCGGAAACGGGCCAGATGCTCCAGTACCGCGGCGCGATCCTCCTCGGCGAGGAGACCCTTGAAGCTTTCAAAGCTGTTGTCCAGTTCGTCGTCGCGGTAGCCAAGCTGCGCCTTGTAGCTGGGCGACAGATAAAGGTTGTCGTCGATCAGGTTGTAATCCCAGATGCCCTCGACAAGAGCGGAGCTGAGCAGCCGGTATCGCGTGCGCTCGGCTTCCACTTCTCCGCGAAGCTCTGCCTGTTCGGTGACGTTGCTATAGAGAGCGGCGACGTAGCCGCCGGGAAGGGCGTAGAGGTCGTTGCTGTACCAACCGGTGCGCAGGTCGTCTTCGTAGTAGCGGGAGGGTAGCGACTCGGGAATGCCGCTCTGACTGACGCGGCGCAGAGCATCGACAAGACCCATGGCCGCCGCGCCGCGCATCACCTGCGACAGGCGCTGCCCCAGGGCCGCGCCCGGCGCGACTTCGGCGATCCGGCAGGCGCTCGGGTTGAGGTAAACGAACTCGAAATCCTGTCCGCCACTGATGGGCCGGTAGATGGCGATGCCGAAGTCGACGACAGCCAGTAGCCCGACCGCAATCTCGGGGGCGGTCAGGCTGTCAGTTTGCTCCGGCAGACCAGTCACAGCCGCCCCTGCATTGCATATTAAAATGCAATAATATACTAGCAGTGGTCAGTGTCAACACCACGGCAGCATCTGCGGGCTGCGGCAAGGATCAGGGGAACCCTCAGACAGAAGGCAGACGATGGACGCCCGAGACCCCCGTCATGCCATCCCACTGGTCCGCACGACCCTCGCGCCAGCCCGAGAGCCAGTTGACCCGCTGCTGCTCGTTCTCGTGAGGGCAGCTGTCGCTGCTGCGACCGGAAACCCCGGCGAGATAACCCCGGTCATAGGCCCGGCTGGCCATGTTGCGCTTCTGTCTTTTCATCGTGGTGCCTCTCGAGCAGTGGCATTGAAGGGCGGGCATGAAACCCGCTTTCTGATCTAAGCAAAGGGGCCCCGCACTGTCGATGAACGATTTGTTACAAGGGGGTCTGTTCTAGGGTCGCCTGCTTATAAGGCCTTAAAAGTGTGGCACGCACAGTGACTCGGGGGAGTCTGCGGGCTGACGCCGGGGCAGTTAGCTAAAGCCAACCCGCGGCGCTGCTTATGCCGAGGCTGGCGCGGGGAGCGGGTCCGCAGTAAGCGGGAAGCGGTCGTCGGCGAACACCAGCTCCAGGGGTTGCTCCGGGTGCGCCACGCCGCGCAGCAGGTGCAACGCCCCGGCGTGGTCTTCCACCAGCGCCGTGCAGCTCTCCACCCAGTCACCGTCGTTGCAGTAGAGGACACCCTCGATCTCCCGCAGCAGCGGGTAGTGCAGGTGCCCGCAGATGATGCCGTCGAGGCCGCGATCGCGCACCAGGTTCACGGCCGCGTGCTGGTAGGCGCGGATCGCCGCCTCGGCCTGGGAGACGTTGACCTTCACCCACTTGGCCAGGGACCAGTACGGCTTGCCCAGGGCCTCGCGGACCTGGTTGACGCGCCGGTTGACCGCCATGAGCAGGTCGTAGGCGATATCGCCGATGAAGCGGTTCAGGCGGCTGTAGCGCACGGCAAAGTCCAGCTCGTCGCCGTGGGTGACCAGCAGGCGGTAGCCCTGGCCCGTTTCGTGAATGACTTCCTTGCGGATATGCACCGCGCCGAACTCGCTGCCGCAGAACTCGCGGAAGTTCTGGTCGTGGTTGCCGGGAATATAGATCACCTCGGTGCCGTGCCGGGAGAACTTGAGGATGCGGCGCAACACCCGCGTGTGCGCCTCGGGCCAGTGAACGCGCCGCTGCATGGCCCAGACGTCGACGATGTCGCCGACGAGATAGAGCCGCTCGCACTCCACGCGATCCAGGAACTGCAGCAGCTGCTCGGCCTTGCTGTGCACGCTGCCGAGGTGCACGTCAGAGATCCACAGCGCCTTGCAGCGCACTTTGCCATCCGGGGGTAGGGCCTGCATCGTCGGTTCACTCCTCTGGTCGTTATGACGCCAGGTACCGCTGCCGTTTGCGCGGCGTCAGCTTGTGAAGATCCGCCAGCACGAAGCTGTCCACGCAGTCGCCGAAGTCCTCGTCGACGTTGAAGGCGGTGAAGCACACCCCGTCGGGGCTGGTGGCCTGCGAGTAGTGCTTGTACAGGGTCGGTACGGGCAGGCCCCGGCCTGCGAGGGCCTGCTTGAGCGCCTTGAAGTCCTCCTCCGCATCACAGCCGTCGAACTCCGCGGCGAGCTGCTGCTGAAGGGGCGCCGCTATGACGAAGGGTGTGCGGGGTGTGACGTCCAGGTGGGCGCCGCTGTAGTGGGTGCCATAGTAGTGAACGAGCCGCGCCGTTGCATCGGTGCCATAGAAGCGGCTGATGGAGGCCGGTCCGAAGAGATAGCGCAGCTGCGGGCGGCCCTTGAGGTAGGCGCCGATGCCGTACCAGAGGTAGTCGAGGCTGCCCCGGGTCTGGTAGCGCGGCTGCACGAAGCTGCGGCCGAGTTCCAGGCCCTGGCGGAGCAGCGGCAGCATGCTCGGCCCGTAGTCGAACAGGCTGGCGGAATAGAGTCCGTCGAGACCGTGCTGGTCGATGATCGCGCCGGCATCCGCGATCCGGTAGGCGCCTGCGATTTCCATGGCGTCCCGGTCCCAGAGCACCAGCTGCCGGTAGTACTTGTCGTAGCGGTCGATGTCCCGCGGCTGCCCCGTACCTTCGCCGACGGTGCGGAAGGTGAATTCCCGCAGGCGGCCGATCTCGCGCATCACGCAGGGTGCCACGTCCATGGCGCACAGGTAGATTACCTTGCCGTCCCGGGTTTCCCCGAGGCACTCCGATGCCGCGAGTTCCCCGCGCAGGAGCTGCGGATTTTCCGCCGGCGCCACGGTCTCTACGGAGCGGAAGATGGGCCTCCCGCCGCTGCCGAGGCGATAGACCTGCTTGCGGAACATGCGGGCGAGCTGTCGCGCCGAGAAGCCGTTGGCGGTGTAGATCTCGTGCGGAACGGGCCGGCCGATGCGCGCATCGACCGTGTTGTGGCTCTGCTTGAACATCTCCCGCACCAGCCACAGCGTCGCCAGGGGTTTGGCCAACGCCGACAGGCTGTAGAAGAAGAGCGAGTTTCTGCCGGCGACGTATACCGGCAGAATCGGTGCGCGCGTCGAGGTCGCCAGTTTGACGAACCCGCTCTGCCAGTCGCAGTCGCGCACCCCGCCAGGGCTCAGCCGCGAGACTTCACCGGCGGGGAAAATGATCAGTGCACCGTCCGCAAGCAGATGCTCCTTGATGCCCTTGAGGTTATCCCGTGCTGAGCCGGCGGTGCCCATGTTGGCCACCGGCAGCAGTACCTCGTGCAGCGGTGCAATGGCCGTCAGCAGCTCGTTGGCGACCACTTTTACATCCGGGCGCACGCTGCGCACCAGCTTCAGCAGGGCGAGACCGTCGAGGGAGCCGATCGGATGGTTCGCAGCGATCACCACGCGGCCGCTCGAGGGTATCCGCGCTCGCTCTCGCTCCGTCAGTCGCAGGTCGAAGTCGAAGTAGCGCAGTACCTCCTCGACGAAGTCGAAGCCTCGCAGGTGCGGGTAGTCGCTGGCGAACTTCTGAAAACGTGACTCATAGAAAAGAAAACCCAGGAAGCGGCTTAGGGTCCGCGCGGAGCGCCCGTGGCGCTGGACGAAGGCGGGGTAGTGCGTTGCCAGCGTCTGTTCGATGTTCAGCATGCAAGCTCTATCCTGGGCGGCGGGGCAGGTCAGTCGAGAAGCTCGTCGACACCATCGCCGTCCTGCCAGGCCGTGGCGCAGTAATCCCGCCCCCCGGGGACGGGAGCGTCGAGCACCGTAATGGCGCCGCCGGCGGCGAGGAAGTGACTGACCTCCTCATTGATGGTTTCCCGCAGGCGCTGCTTTTCCACGGGGTTCACATTTGCATTGCTGTGCTGCATGGCTACCACCCTTCCTTGCTGTCGGGCTCACGGTTGCATCTAGGCTGCGCCGGGTCTGTTAAGGAAAAAGGGCGGAATTCTGAAATTTTTGTGACCATTCCCAACCGGCTCGGGAGCGTCCACTGTCATGGAAACGTCACATTTGAATAACAATTTGGTAATAAACCCTCCCTAGGATGTCCTACATCCCGGTCCGTCAGCGCAGTCAAGCCGACGGGCTAATGTTTACGTTGCGATAAGGTTGTGGATGCGCCGAGAACGCATTGTTGCGCCAAGCGAGGTCGTCCCTGATAGCAGCGGCGCCGATGTTGGCGAGCGCGCGCGTATCGATGAGGCCTTCCTGGGCTTGTTCGCCAGTTCAGCCACGCTTTTCCCGCCACAGACTCTGATGTCGAGGTTGCAATGACCCAGCCTTTTACCGGCCGCCGCATGCTGGCTCTCTTCGTTTCCGCCCTGGTATCGCAGGGCGTCATCGCGGAAAACGAGCTTCTGCTCTATGTATTTGACGAGGGCAGGCCGGTCGACGGTGCCGAGGTGCTGATCGATAACGAGTTCGTCGGTAAGACGCGGCAGGATGGGTCGTTGTTCGCTGATCTGGACGAGACGGGCCAGCGTGTGGTCACCATCACCGCGCCCGATGGAGAGGTCCAGCGGGCACGTTTTGCAGCCGGTTCTGGCCAGCTGGTGGATCTCGTCGTGGACCTTGCCGGTGAGGATGATGAGGCGATTTCCGAGGTGTACTCGCGCGCCGAGTCCGCTGCGGACCGGCGCGATGCGCCAACCGGGCAATTGCAGATTTCTGTCCGTAGAGACGGTGGGCCCGTTGCCAACCAGCTGGTCGTGATTTCCGGGGGGCAGGGGGGTATATCGACAAACGCCGAGGGTCTTGCCGTCAAGGACCTGCCCCGGGGTATCTATACCGTGTCGACGGGCGAGGTGTCGCGAGAGGTGCGTGTCGCCGGGGGTCTTCTGCGTGGGGTGCGTCTGCAGCTGCCCGGCGATGACGATGCCGTAACCGTGTCCATGCCCCAAATCGAAGAAGTACTGGTCATGGGTGTCTTCGACCCCGGTGGTTTCGAAGAATCGGAGCGTGATACCAACCTCATCGTGGATACCCTCGGCTTCGAAGAACTCGCCCGCTTCGGTGACTCGGATGTCGCCGCATCGGTGGTCCGGGTCCCCGGGGTGGCTGTGCAGGACGACAAATATGTGTTCATCCGGGGTCTGGGTGGGCGCTACGTGACCAGTACGCTGAACAACTCCACCATGCCGTCGACCAACCCCAGCAAGCGCACCGTGCCGCTGGATCTGTTTCCGTCCAACTTCGTCAACCAGCTGGATATCAAGAAGACCTTCCTGCCCTTCATGCCCGGTGAGTCCACCGGCGGCAACCTTGTGATCAATACCAAGACCTTCCCGGACGAGCGCGCGGGCAGCATCTCGGCATCGCTGGGCTACGTGACGGATCTCACAGGCCAGACCGTGGGCGTTGATCCGGCATCCGGCGGCTTTGACTGGCTCGGCTGGGACGACGGAGAACGCAAGGAAAACATTGCAGTATCCACCATTGGCGACATCGTGCAGGACGGTGGAGAATTCGTCGACGAGGCGGGCAACAGCTTCGTGCTGGATCGCGGGGTGCTGCGGGAACTACAGCGGACCGCGGGAATCCTGCTGGCGGACGACTGGGATCTGAAATTCGAAGATACAACGCCCGATGTCGGCTTCGGTATCAACTACGGTGATCTGTTCTACCTGGGCGACGGCGAGCTCGGTTTCTATGCGGCGGTGAATTATTCCAACACCTGGTCGCAGCGCGCCAACGGCGTCCGGCGCACTTTCAGCGCGGCGGGTAATATTGCCGACGATCAGCTCTACGAAGCCCACTCCAACAATATCGACCTTTCCGGCCTGCTGTCTGTGGGTTACAACGTCGGCAACCACACCTTCGAATGGAATAATGTCGCTTCCCGCTCCACAGAGAGTTTTGTCGAGCGGTCCGTAGGGCTGGAGGGCGACGAATTCCGTTCTGTCTACCAGGCCACCAGCCAGTGGGAGGAGCGGCAGTTCCTCTCTTCCCAGCTTGTGGGTTCGCATTTCCTGACCGACGACGGTTCAGTGCTTGGCGAGTGGCAGGTGACCGCGAGTCAGGCGCGGCGCTATGTGCCCGGGCGCACCGATGTGCGCTTTAACGCGGAGGCGAACCTCACGGACCCGACGGCGCTCCGCGAGGCCTATGACTTTTCGGCACCCAATGATGCGCAAGCCGACATTCTCGACGGCTTCTTCTTTTCGTCCGGTGGCAGTTCCAAGCGCTACGACGATCTGACTGATGATAATTTCGACGGGTCCTTCGATATCACCTGGGATTTGCTCGACGACGGCGCGAGTTACTCTCAGCTTCGTTTCGGCGCGCAGATGATCTACCGGGAGCGTGATGCGGAGAGCGCGACCTACGGCTTCTTCAACAACGGCGCCAACGCGCAGTTGAGCCGGTCGCCCAACGTGCTGGTGTCTGACAATATCTTCGTCTGCGGCGAGGGTCCCGGTACTGTCCCCTGTGACCCGGTGGAAGACGGTGACAGCGTGCTGCCGCCGGTGGGCGGTGTGCAGAACAACCCCACGACGGGCTTTCTGTTCCAGGTTCGTACGCAGGTGTCTGACGAATACGAAGCGACGCTGGACTACAACAGCGTCTATGCGATGTACGACCACACCTTCAACGGGGTCTGGCAGGTCATAGCCGGGGCCCGCTACGAGGAATACGAACAGGTGACCGACACCTTCGACCTCACCACCGGTGCGCCGGTGCAGGGGGTAGTGGATGAGGGCAGTCTCCTCCCTGCTCTGGGCATCAACTGGTTCTATACGGACAATCAGCAACTCAGGTTTGCCGTCTCGCAGACGGTCGCGCGGCCGGACTTCAAGGAGGCGTCCAATGCCGTCTTCTTCGACAACGAATTCAACGTGCGGGTACGGGGTAATCCCAACCTGCAGGTCTCCGACATCTTCAATGCGGACCTGCGCTGGGAGTGGTACTTCGGTGATAACGACAAGGACAGCCTGTCCGCCGCCATTTTCTACAAGGAAATGGACGACCCCATCGAGCGCGTCAATCAGGCGGCATCGGGTACCGCTGCTAATTCCCGGACCTTCCAGAACGCCGATTCCGCTGAGCTGTACGGGCTGGAGGTCGAGGGTCGCAGGGAGTTTGTGCTCACCGAGGATTACAACAACCTGTTGTTTATTGCTTTCAATGCCGCCTACATCGAATCAGAGACAACACTGCTCAATGGCGATACAAGGGCTTTGCAGGGGCAGCCTGAGTACACGGCCAACATCGTGCTCGGCTACGACAACTTCCCGGGAGGCCATCAGCTGACGCTGCTGTACAACCACAACGGCGAATCCATTGCCGATGTCGGCATCCTCGGCCTCCCTGACGTTGTACTGGAGGCCCGTGGCGAGCTGAACCTCGTCTATCGCTATGAAATCTCCGAGGCAGCAACCTTGCGCGCGCGCGTAGAAAACCTGCTGGACCAGGAGGTGGAGTACACGCAAAACAGCCAGGTTTTCCAGAGCTATGACAAGGGCGCCACCTTTCAGCTCAGTTTGACCTGGGACTTTTGATTCATGATTTGTAGTACCACAGACCCGCTGCGGTCTAAACACCACTAGGGAGTAAAGTGATGAAAAAGCCGTTACTACTGGCTCTCCTGACCTCCGGGGCCCTGGTGGGCCTCGGGGGTTGTTCCGAGGGCGATGAGGCGACGATCAACATCGACGCGCCAACCACGGTGAACCCGCCGCCGACCGAAGGGGGTGGCGATCCTGATCCTGCCCCCGAGCCCGGCCCTGAACCTGTTGATTGCCCCGAAGGCACGACGGAGTCCGCTGCCGGCGTCTGCCGTCTGAGCGGTACTTACCTGGAAGATCTGACGCTTGTCGCTGGCAACAGCTACGAGCTGGATGGACGGGTCAATATCGGTAACGGCAACTGCCTGCTGGCCGACAGCTCCACCTGCGACAATGGTGACGCTCTGGTCAATGCGACGCTCACTATTGAGCCGGGTGTTAACATCCGCGGCCTGCCCTCCGACGACCCACTGACGGCCGCTGTGCTGCACGTTACCCGCGGCAGCCGCATCAATGCGGTCGGTACCGCTGCGGCACCGATCATATTCTCTTCGTCAGACCCGGATTTTTCTGGTCCCGGCGAGTGGGGCGGCGTGCAGATCAGCGGTTTCGCCCCGCACAACGCCTGTAACACGGAGCCCTGTAACGTCGATGGCGAGGGTGAGGCCGGCTTCATCGGCGGCGACGACCCGGCTGACGACAGCGGGATCATGGAGTATGTGATCCTCGCCGAGAACGGCGTCGCCATCAACTCCGACGGTGACGAGATCAACGCGCTCAGCCTGAACGCGGTGGGTGCCGGCACGACTTTCGACTACATCCAGATCTTCGACACGACGGATGATGGCGTCGAGTTTTACGGCGGCACGGCGAACATGAAGCACCTGGTGGTCGCCAACGCCAACGACGACTCCGTCGACTGGGACGAAGGCTTCCAGGGCAGCCTGCAGTATGTGCTCGTGCGCCAGCACGGCGAAGGCAGCGGTGAAGCCTTCGAGATGGACACGGAAGGCACCCTCGAGTGGCTGTCGAAGCCCACGCTGGTGAACACGACGATCATCGCCGACAAGCAGGCTGATGACTCGCCCTTTATCATGCGCTTCAAGGACAGCTCCGGCGGCTTCTTCCACAACACGGTGGTAACCGTTGCCGGTGATGCGACCGGGTTCTTCGACGAGTGTGCGCGTATCGAGGACGGTGCCGAGGCTAACATCAACAGTTCGCTGGTGTTCAACAACTGGATCCAGGACTGCTCCAACACGTCCGGCGCCGGTGGCACGCTGTCCAACGAGCCCTCTATCGACAATGCCTCGGTTGTCGTTGCGGCGGCACAGCTTGACGACATCCTGGCGTCGCAGGCGTCGGCGGCCTCCGGCCTGGACCCGATCGACTGGTCTGCGATCGAGGCCAGCTTCGATCTGCCGAGCACGGCCAACGGCGACCCGATCGACTTCGACGCCTCGTTCTTCGACGCCACTACCTTCATGGGTGCGGTCAATCCGGACGGGTCCGACCCCTGGTGGGCCGGCTGGACGCTCGACTTCGGAGCAGGGAATGCACTTCCCGAGCCGATCGAGGGCTGTCCGGAAGGTACGGAAGAGGTCGAAGCCAACGTCTGTCGCCTGAGCGGGACCTACACCACCGACCTGACGCTGAGCGCCGGCAATGTCTACCAGCTTGACGGCCGGGTGAACATCGGTAACGGCAACTGCCTGCTGGAGTCGGCCGAAACCTGCCAGGGCGGCGATGCGCTGGTCAGGGCGACGCTCACGATCCAGCCCGGCGTGTCAGTGGTTGGCCTGCCCTCCGATGATCCGCTGACCGCATCGGTACTTCACGTAACTCGTGGCAGCAAGATCAATGCCATCGGTACGGCGGCGGCACCGATCGTCTTCTCCTCGGCGGACAGCGATCTCGTGGGTCCCGGTGAATGGGGCGGCGTGCAGATCAGCGGTTTTGCGCCGCACAATGCCTGCGATACAGAGCCGTGCAACGTTGACGGTGAAGGCGAAGCCGGCTTTATCGGCGGTGACGACGCGGCGGACGACAGCGGCGTGATGAAGTACGTGATCCTTGCCGAGAACGGCGTCGCTATCAACTCTGACGGTGACGAGATCAACGCGCTCAGCTTGAATGCGGTCGGCTCCGGCACGGAGTTCGACTTCATCCAGATCTACGAGACGACCGATGACGGTGTGGAGTTCTACGGGGGCACCGCCAACATGCGGCACCTCGTGGTGGCGAACGCCAACGATGACTCCGTCGACTGGGACGAGGGCTTCCAGGGCAACCTGCAGTACGTGCTGGTCAAGCAGAGCGGTAACGGCAGCGGCGAAGCCTTTGAGATGGACACCGAGGGCACCCTCGAGTGGCTGTCCAAGCCGACGCTCGTCAACACCACGATCATCGCTGACAAGCAGGCTGACGATTCGCCCTTCATCATGCGCTTCAAGGACAGCTCCGCTGGTTTCTTCCACAATGTGGTAATCACCGTGGCCGACGATGCGACCGGCACCTTTGACGAGTGTGCGCGGATCGAAGACGGGGCCGAAGCCAACATCAACGTTGCGCTGGTGTTCAACAACTGGGTTCAGGACTGCGCCAACGAGTCCGGCGCCGGCGGCACGCTGTCGAACGAGCCGTCGGTGGGCAACTCGTCCATCGTGGTCGAGGCGGCTCAGCTCGATGACATCCTGGCCTCTCAGGCTGCGGCCGCGACCGGGCTGGCGCCGATCGACTTCGAGGCGATCGGTAATGCCTACGCGCTGCCGAGCACGGCCAGCGGTGATCCGCAGGACTTTGACGCGAGCTTCTTTGACGACACCACGTTCAGTGGCGCTGTGAACCCCGATGGTTCCGACCCCTGGTGGGCTGGCTGGACGATCGAGGGCTCGCTCTGACCTTGTCAGGGTGAAAGGCTTGAGGCGGCCTGCGGGCCGCCTTTTTTTCTCATCACATATGCTGTTATGCGCATATGTTCAAGTCATCAGGGCGAGGGCCCGTTCCATGAACACTCACCGATTTTTCCACTGCCTGGGAGAGCCCACGAGGCTGGGCGCGATGCTGTTGCTCCACCGCTGTGGTGCCTTGTGCGTCTGCGAATTGGCGGCCGCGCTTGCCGGGTCCCAGCCCAAGGTTTCACGGCATCTTGCCCAGTTGCGCCATTGCGAACTGCTGGCCGATGAGCGCCGGGGTCAGTGGGTCTACTATCGGCTGCACCCGGCTCTGCCGGCCTGGGTCCTGGCCATCCTGAAGGCAACCGCCACAGCGGAGGCGGATGCCATCGACCGCATGCAGGAGCGCCTGACGCCGGCGCTCCCCGGAGCCACGGGAAGGGAGGTGGACGCCTGTGCCTGACACCGTGAAAACCCTGCTTTTCGTGTGCACGCACAACCGCTGCCGCAGCATTCTCTGTGAGGCGCTGACTAACCATCTCGCCGGTGGACGTTTGCGGGCTTTCAGCGCCGGCAGCCAGCCGGCGGGCGCGGTCCATCCAGAGACCCTGGCCCAGCTCGAAGCCCGGGGCATTGCCACGGCCGGCCTGAAGAGCCAGTCCTGGGAGGCCTTTGCGGACCTTGCCCCCGACGTGGTGGTGACCGTGTGCGACAGCGCCGCCGGCGAACAGTGCCCGCTGTGGATGGGCGCTACCGCGAAGGTCCATTGGGGGCTGCCGGATCCGTCGAAGGTCCCCGGCCCGGGCCCCGAGCAGGATGCCGCTTTCGCCGCAGTTATCGCCACTATCGAGGGCCGGCTCCAGCACCTGCTGACCCGTGAGCCCGAGCACCTTGACCAGGCCGGCTTCGTCGAGGCGCTGGTATCATTGACAACGGAAGAGTACTGACGCATGGGTAATTTTGAACGCTATCTGAGCCTCTGGGTGGGGCTCTGCATTGCTGCTGGCTTGGTTCTGGGCAACGTCGCGCCGGAGCTCTTCCGGTTCTTCGCCAGCCTCGAGGTGGCGCAGGTCAACCTGCCGGTCGCCGTGTTCATCTGGGTGATGATCTACCCGATGATGGTGCAGGTGGATTTCTCCTCCATCCGCGACGTGGGCCGGCGGCCCCGGGGCCTGGCGCTGACCCTGGTGGTCAACTGGCTCATCAAGCCCTTCACCATGGCGGCGCTAGGCTGGCTGTTCTTCCGGGTCATTTTTGCCGACCTGGTCGACCCGCAGACGGCGGGGGAGTACATCGCGGGCATGATCCTGCTCGGCGTCGCGCCCTGTACGGCCATGGTCTTCGTCTGGAGCCATCTCACGAAAGGCGATGCCAACTACACGCTGGTGCAGGTGTCCGTGAACGACCTCATCATGGTCTTCGCCTTTGCGCCGATCGCCGCTTTCCTCCTTGGTGTCAGCGACGTGGCCGTGCCCTGGGAGACGCTGCTCCTGTCCGTGCTGCTCTATGTGCTGCTGCCCCTGGTGGCCGGGGTGTTGACGCGCCGCTCCCTGGACTCGGCCGACAACCATGAGCGCCTCAATCACTTCCTGGCCGTGCTCAAGCCTATCTCCATCGCTGGCCTGCTCGCTACGGTCGTGCTGCTCTTCGGCTTCCAGGCGGAGACGATCCTGGCCCAGCCACTGGCCATCGTGCTGATTGCGATTCCGCTGCTGCTGCAGACCTACGGCATCTTCGCCCTGGCTTACGGGGCGGCAAAGGCCCTGCGTCTGCCGCACAACATTGCTGCGCCCGCCTGCATGATCGGCACCTCGAACTTCTTCGAGTTGGCGGTGGCCGTGGCGATCTCGCTATTCGGCCTGCAATCGGGCGCGGCGCTCGCCACGGTCGTCGGCGTGCTCGTGGAGGTGCCCGTGATGCTGTCGCTGGTGGCCATTGCCAATCGCACCCGGCACTGGTTCCCGGCGCCGGAGGCCTCATCATGAACAGCGAGCAGCCCAACATCCAGGTCGAGGCACTCCCGGCGATCGACCGGGAGCGGCTCTTCCCTGGCCCGCGCGCGGGGCATCCGCCGCGCTTTCTTCTGCTCTACGGCTCCCTGCGCGCCCGCTCTTTCAGCCGCCTTGCCCTCCTCGAAGCCGAGCGCATCCTGCGCCTGCTCGGCGCGGAGACCCGGGTCTTCAATCCGGCCGGGCTGCCCCTTCCCGATGGCGCCGGGGACGATCATCCCAAGGTGCAGGAGCTGCGCGAGCTGGCGACCTGGAGCGAGGGCATGGTCTGGAGCAGTCCGGAGCGCCACGGCGCCATGACCGGCATCATGAAGGCGCAGATCGACTGGATTCCCCTCAGCCTGGGGGCGGTGCGGCCGACCCAGGGCAAAACGCTCGCGGTGATGCAGGTCTGCGGCGGGTCGCAGTCCTTCAACGCCGTGAACCAGCTGCGCATCCTGGGGCGCTGGATGCGCATGGTGACGATCCCGAACCAGTCGTCGATCCCCAAGGCGTTTCTCGAGTTCGACGACGACGACCGGATGAAACCCTCGGCCTACTACAACCGTATCGTCGATGTCATGGAAGAGCTTATGAAGTTCACGCTGCTGACCCGCGATGCCTCGGGGTATCTGACGGACCGCTATTCGGAGCGGGTCGAGAGCGCTGAGGCACTGGCCCGGCGCGTCAATCAGCGCAGCCTCTAGGGGAGCGCGCCGACTGCGCGCCACTGGTCGTGCGCCCCTAGTCGTGCAGCCCTGGTCGTGCGCCGCTAGCCTCGCGGCACGAGCCGGATCGGCAGCTCCGTGTAGCCTTTTACGAACACGGAGGGCGTGCGCACCGGCGGGCCGACGACCTCCACGCGCTCGAAGCGCGCGAGAATCTCCTCCCAGAGAATCCGCAGCTGCAGCTCCGCCAGCCGGTTGCCCATGCAGCGGTGGATGCCGAAGCCGAAGGCGATGTGCTTGCGCACGTTCTCGCGCTCGATGCGGAAGGCGCCCGGGTCGTCGAACATACGCTCGTCCCGGTTGCCGGAGACGTACCACATGACCACCTTGTCGCCAGCACGGATGGTCTGCCCGCCGAGCTCTGTGTCCACCTTTGCCCGGCGGCGCATGTGCGCCAGGGGCGTCTGCCAGCGGATGGTTTCGGAGACCATGGACGGGATAAGCGCCTGATCCGCCGAAAGCTTCGCGAACTCCCCGGGGTTGTCATGCAGGCAGAGCACGCTGGCGCTCATGGTGCTGCGGGTGGTGTCGTTGCCGCCGACGATAAGCAGGAGCAGGTTGCCCAGGTACTCTTCGGCGGGCATGTCCCGGGTGGATTCTCCGTGGGCGAGCATGGAGATGAAATCGTTCTTCTCCGGTGCACTGGCGCGCTCCTCCCAGAGGCCCTGAAAGTAGAGCAGGCAGTCGAGCATGTGTGCGCGGCGTTCCTCCTCGCTGTTGATAAGGCCCATGCCCGGGGTCGCTACGGCCACGTCGGACCATAGGGTGAGCTTGCGGCGCTCTTCGAAGGGAAAGTCGAAGAGGGTGGCCAGCATGCGGGTGGTAAGCTCGATGGAGACGCGCTCTACCCAGTTGAAGGTGTCTCCCACGGGCAGCGACTCGAGCACATCGATGGTGCGCTTGCGGATGATGGGCTCGAAGCCGGCCAGGGCCTGCGCGCCGACCGCCGGGCTCACGGTGGCGCGCTGTTCGTCGTGCCGCGGCCGGTCCATAGCGATGAACATGGGCAGGGGGAAATCCTCCTCGGCGTCGCGGATGGTGATGGCGGGCTCGGAGGAGAAAGTGTTGTGGGCGGTATCCACCTGCATGATGTCCTCGTAGCGGGTCACGGACCAGTAGGGGCCGAAGACGCTAGTGGCGCAGTAGTGCACCGGTGCCTCGTCGCGCAGCCGCCGGAACCAGGCCTCGTGGCGGTCAGCGGCGAACAAATGCGGGTTGGCGACATCAAGGGCCTCAAGGGGGAGGCTGTAGGGGTCGACGTCGACCTGGGCAGGATCGTGCTCGGGGATCGGTGCGTTCATCGTTATTCTCCTAGCTGCAGTTCACCGGGGTCGGCCAGAGTGTAGGACAGCGTCGCGGCGCGGTCATCTGGCGGTAATTTTTGCCACGGAACTGTCACAATTCTGTCACCTTCCTGGCGTACAGTCCGCGCCATGATGATTGCCAGCTTACTCAAGGGTCGTGCCTTGGCCCCCCTCGCAGCGTTTGCACTGGGTCTGTTCCTTGCGCAGGGCGCGCGGGCCCTGTCCCTTGGCCCCGACGAATTCGTCGCGGCGCGGCAGGTCACCTGTATCCTCGCCCAGGATGCGCTTGGGTACCTGGGTGAAGACGCGTTCAACACGCTCCTCGACGGCGCTCTCGAAAACTTCGATGATGGCCAGGGTGACGTGATCTACGCCAAGGCCCTCGGCTACTTCGACGGTCTCATGTTCGGTATCCCCGCTGGCGATGACGCGCTGGTCAGCGAGCGGCTCCGGGCCTACAACCAGAGTCAGGCCTGCTCGGGTCTGGTGGTCAGCAACTACCGTCTCTGAGGGGCTGATCCGCGCTCCTCAATGGCTCGTAAGGTTTCAGGGTGGGGCTGTCCCGCCACCCCATGAACCATCATTTTCCCCGGATGGTTGCTGGCCCGGCTCTTGCAGCCGGGCTTTCTTGAGAGGCATGGTTGTGCCTGGCGCGCTGTCGGCCGATGTGGAGGACCCCTATGCGCTTTACCCTAGCTGGCCTGCTGCTGACCCTCGGGCTGCTGCTTCAGGGCTGTAGCGGCGTTTCTGTCGAAAATTACGCCGGCGAGGCACCGGCCCTGGTACCGGAGCGCTTTTTCAACGGCGATCTCGTCGCCTACGGCATCCTCAAGAACCGTAGCGGAGAGGTGACCCGCCGCTTTCGCGCTGCTATCAAGGCCTATTGGGAAGACGGGATCGGCACCCTGGAGGAGGATTTTGTTTTCGATGATGGCGAAACGGACCGCAGGGTCTGGACGCTGACGCCTTCCGGGCCCGACCGCTACCAGGGCACCGCCGGCGATGTGGTGGGCGAGGCCGACCTTGCCGTGGCCGGCAACGCCATGTTCCTCGACTACGTGCTCCGGGTGCCCCGCGGAGACGGCACCATCGACGTGCTCATCGACGATCGTATGTACCTTGTGGACGAGCACACGCTGATCAACGAGTCGGAGCTGCGCAAATTCGGTCTTCGGGTGGGCGAGCTCACCCTCGTCATCCGGCGTCTTGGGGAGGCGGACGGATGGTGAACGAACGCCTCGCGGGCGGCCTCGGCTACGCCGGCCTCATTCCCTTTATCGCCGGGGCCGGCGGGGTCTGGACCTTGCGTGACTATCCCCATGCCTTCGCCCAGCAGGGCTTCCTGCTCTACTCTCTGGCCATCCTTTGTTTCCTTGCCGGCACCCTTTGGGGCTCCGCGCCCCAGGTCGCCAGCGGCGAGCGCGTACCACGGATCCTGATCTCGAACGGGGTGGTGATCTTCGCGGTGCTCGCCTACCTCACGGCACAGCCGGTGCTCGCGGCCCTGTTGCTCCTCCTCGGGCACCTGACTCAGCTCTGGTATGAGCGCAACACGCTGCCGGCAGACTGGTACCGGCGGCTGCGCACGCGGCTGACGCTGGTCGCCGGCGCGTGCCACCTGGTTTACCTGGCCGGCCTCATCGTCGGGCGCCCCGGTTGAGCGGCGCCTGCGTTGCGCCGCCCGGCGGGGCACAATAGACTGGCGGCTTCCCCTTTTCCCTGAGGAGCGCGCGGCGCCATGCGGCTGGTAGACAGCGCGAAAGCGGCGCTGGACGAAATCAAGTCCGGCGAATTCATCTGGTGCCATTCCATGGCGGCGACGCCGACGCAGCTCCTTGCGGGCCTTGCCGATCATGCCCTGGGCTGTCGTGATCTTACCCTGATGCAGCTCCACCTGGAGCACGCTGAAGCGGTAACAGCTCCCGCCCTTGACGGCCACCTCCGGCACCGCTGTTTCTTTGCCGGCAAGCAGACCCGGGAGCTCATCAACCAGGGCAGAGCGGATTACATTCCCCTGTTTCTCTCCGAACTGCCGAAGCTGTTCCGCAAGGGCGAGCAGCGCGTCGATACGGCCCTGGTGCAGGTGTCACCGCCGGACCACCACGGCAACTGCTCCCTGGGAATCTCCGTGGAGGCCACCGCCGCGGCCTGTGAGGTGGCCGACCGGATCATCGCCCATATCAACCCGAACATGCCGCGCACGCACGGTGACAGTTTTCTCAATGTGCGGCAGATTCACACCGCCTTCGAGGCAGACGAGCCACTCATCGCTGTCGGTGACCGCAAGCCTTCGGACGTCGAGAATCGCATCGGCGCCCATGTGGCCTCACTGGTGGAGGATGGCGCCTGCCTGCAGATGGGTATCGGCGCGATCCCGGATGCGGCCCTGCGCTGCCTGGGCGACCGCCGGCAGCTCGGCATTCACACAGAGATGTTCTCCGACGGTGTGCTGCCGCTCATCGACAGCGGCGTGATCGACAACAGCCGCAAGCGGATCGGCCGGGGGCGGACCGTCACCAGCTTCGCCATGGGCAGCGGCGCACTTTACGACTTTGTTCACGACAATCCGCAGGTCGCCTTTCTCGACGTGGAGTTCGTCAACAATCCCACGGTTATCGCTAAAAACCCGCAGGTCACCTCCATCAACAGCGCCCTGCAGATCGACCTGACGGGGCAGGTCTGCGCGGACTCCATCGGGCATCGCATCTACTCCGGCGTGGGCGGGCAGGTGGATTTCGTGCTCGGCGCCACCTACTCGGAGCGGGGCAAGAGCATTATCGCCCTGCCCAGCACTGCCCGGGGCGGCGAGGCGACGCGCCTGGTCTCCAGCCTGGCGGCTGGTGCCGGCGTGGTCACCACCCGCGCCCAGGTCGACTTCGTGGTGACTGAGTACGGCGTTGCCCAGCTGCGCGGGCGGTCGCTCCGCGAGCGCGCCCTTGACCTCATCGCCATCGCCCATCCGGCGTTCCGCGAGGCCCTCGCCCGCGAGGCTCGCGACGTTCTCAAGCTCAGCCTCTGATAAAACATTAACAGGAGATAATCATGCACCTGATGCGCCTTGGTGAACCCGCTGGCCTCGACAGCCTCGCCCTCGAGTCAGCAGAGCCGCGGCCGCCCGGCCCGGGGGAAGTACAGGTGGCGGTCGCCGCCAGCTCCCTCAATTTCCACGATTATGTGGTTGTGACCGGGCTGATCCCCACGTCCCCGGGGCGTGTGCCGCTGTCCGATTGTGCCGGAACGGTGACAGCCGTGGGGGAGGGGGTCTCGCGCTTCAAGGCCGGTGACCGGGTCATCAGTCATTTCTTCCCGGGCTGGGTGGACGGCACCGCAACGATGGACAAGCTTATCGGCGTGCCCGGGGATCATGTCGACGGCTTCGCGGCCCAGATCGTAACCATGGCGGAAGCGGCTTTCGGCCCCATGCCCGCAAATCTGGATTTCGCGGAAGCGGCGACGCTGCCCTGTGCAGCGCTCACCGCCTGGCGTGCGTTGTTCGTCGAGACGCGGCTGAAGCCCGGTGACTGGGTCCTGGTGCAGGGCTCCGGCGGCGTCAGTATTTTTGCTCTGCAGTTTGCCCGCATGATCGGCTGCCGGGTGATCGCCACGTCCTCCTCGGACGAAAAACTCGAGCGCCTCGGTGCCCTCGGCGCCGAGCACCTCATCAACTACCGCAAGGAGCCGAAGTGGGGCAAGGCGGTGGAGACACTGACGGGTGGTCGCGGCGTTGATCTGGTGGTGGAAGTGGGCGGTCCTGCCACGATCGGTGAATCGGTCCGTGCTGTGGGTTTCGGCGGGTGTATTTCGATGATCGGTGTGCTGACGGGGGTCGCCGGAGAAGTGCCCCTGGCGGCGATGTTCCAGAAAAACGCACGTATTGCGGGTATTACCGTCGGCAGCCAGCAGGCCCAGGCCGACATGGTGCGTGCCATTGAGGCGGCGGACCTCCACCCGGTTATCGACAGCAGCTACCCACTCGAAGACCTTGCAGGTGCCTTCCGGCACCAGGAGGCGCAGGCGCACTTCGGCAAGATCTGCATCACCCCGGGCTAAGCCCGGGTTGCCCCGCCCCCACGCGGGGGCGGACGCTCATTTGCGGTCGATCGCGTCCAGTTCGAGGTTGATGTCGTCGAAGGCCCCGCCCTTGTTCAGGCGGATGTGCAGCGACACATTGTTCTTGGAGTCGGCGAACTCGATGGCGGTTTCAGCGCTGATCTTGCCTTTTTCGTAGAGTTCGATGAGCGCCTGGTCGAAGGTTCGCATGTGGTACTTGCTGCCCTGGGCCATGGTGTCGCGCAGTTCAGAGAAGTCCTGCTTGGTGATCAGGTCCTGAACCCGGGGCGTATTGATCAGCACTTCCATGGCTGCACACTTGCCGCCTTCCAGGGTGGGCACGAGGCGCTGGGAGATGATAGCGCGAAGGTTCTGGGCGATGCGGATGGTCTCGCTGGCCTGGTCTTCGCTTGGAAAGAAGGTCAGCATCCGTTCCAGGGCCGCTACCGAGTGGTTGGCGTGCAGGGTGGTCAGGCACAGGTGGCCGGTATTGGCGAACTTGAGGGCATACTCCATGCTCTCTGCATCGCGGATCTCACCGAGGAGGATGACGTTCGGTGCCGAGCGCATCGCGGAGCGGATGCCTGTGCTGAAGCTCTCCGTGTCTACACCGATCTCCCGCTGCGCCACCACGGAACGCTTGTGTTCATGCAGGTATTCTATGGGGTCCTCGAGGGTGATGATGTGCCCCGCTGCGTTCGAGTTCCTGTGGTCGATCATGGCGGCCAGGGAGGTCGATTTTCCCGAGCCGGTGGCGCCGACCACCACGATCAGGCCGTTTTTTTCCATCACCAGCTCATTCAGCACCAGGGGCAGGCCAAGTTCCTCCACGCTCGGGATCTCGTTATGGACGTAGCGGAAAACCAGCGAGGTTTCTCCCCGCTGGCGGAAGGCCGCGGCGCGGAAGCGCCCGAGGTTGGGCACGCCGACGCTGAAGTCGACCTCGCCATGTTCCTCGAACTCCATGATCTTGCGATCGGAGGTCAGGGACCGGAAGATGCGGTCCACCTGCCCGGGAATCAGGCGTTCTCCGATCCAGGCAAAGCCGAAGGGCCCCTTGATGAGGATCTTCGCGCCTGAGTGGAGGTACATGTCTTCGCCCTCCTTGTTCACCATGAGGGCGAGGTAGGGGGCGATTTCGAGATCCGTATCCGACATCCACTGATCCTTCTCAAGACTCTTGAAGGAGTATCGCACCGGCAGCAGGCAGGGAAAAGCGCCCTTGTACTATCCGGGCTCAGCGGAAATAATCTGCGCTTTCCGCCTGTAGCTCAGCAGGATAGAGCAGCCGCCTCCTAAGCGGCAGGTCGCCCGTTCGAATCGGGCCAGGCGGACCAATTGAGGTTTCCCGTCATGGACGCAGCGGTTTTCGATGCAATCCAGGGGTTGCGCGCCCGGGTCGGGCGCTCCGTGCTCGGCCAGGAGGCGCTGGTAGAGCGGCTGGTGATCAGCCTCCTCGCCAACGGCAACTGCCTCCTCGAGGGTCTGCCCGGCCTTGCCAAGACCCGCGCCGTGAAGGCCCTGGCCCGGGCGCTGGCGGTGGATTTTTCCCGGCTGCAGTTCACCCCTGATCTTCTCCCCGCGGACGTCACCGGCACGGAAATCCTGCACGCAGGGGAGGGCGCTACGGGCTTTCGCTTCGACCCGGGCCCGGTCTTCGCCAACATAGTACTCGTTGATGAGGTGAATCGTGCGCCTGCCAAAGTGCAGTCGGCGCTGCTTGAGGTGATGGAGGAGCGGCAGGTAACCGTGGCCGGCACCACTCACTCCCTGCCGCGGCTTTTCATGGTGCTCGCGACGCAGAATCCCATAGAACAGGAAGGCACTTATCCGTTGCCAGAGGCGCAGCTTGACCGGTTTCTCATGCATCTTTATGTCGACTACCCGGACCGCAAGGCGGAGGTCGCGATCCTTCGGCTGGTGCGCGGCGAGGAGGATCGCACGGTGGCCGAGGCAGGAGACGCGGACCCGCCGGTGGATCCGGCGGTCGTCTTCGCGGCCCGTCGCGAAATTGCCGCGGTAACTGTCAGTGAGCTGGTGGAGCGCTATATCGTGGACCTCGTCGCCGGGACCCGCGCGCCGGGGGCGCTCGACGCGGAGCTCGCCCGCTGGCTGCACGTGGGCGCGAGCCCCCGGGGCGGCCTTGCCCTTGACCGCTGCGCCCGGGTGCGGGCCTGGCTGGACCGCCGGGATCATGTGCTGCCCGAGGACGTGCGTGCTTCGGCGCACGACTGCCTGCGTCACCGGCTCATACTCAGCTACGACGCCGAGGCCGAGGGCGTTTCCGCCGACGCCATCATCGACCGTCTGCTGGCCACTGTGGCCGTGGGTTGAGAGGGCCTCGCCGGTGCCCGCGTTCACGCGCCTGCGGCCTCGGCACGGGGGGCCGGTGGCGGACCCGCGGGTTTTCCCGGACCTCGATGCGCTGGTGCGCTTGCAGGTTGCGAGCGGCTTCAGCTTCCGCGCCAGCCAGCCACGACACAGTGTTCTGCGCGGGCGCCACGGCTCCCGCTTGCGCGGCCGCGGCCTCAACTTCGAGGAGCTGCGGGGTTACCAGCCCGGCGATGATCTCCGCCATGTTGACTGGCGGGCGAGCGCCCGCCGGGGCGAGGCGCAGGTGCGGGTCTACACGGAGGAGCGGGACCGCAGTACCTGGCTGCTCGTGAATCTCGCCCAGGGCATGTTCTTCGGCAGTGCGCACTCCACCAAGGCCGTGGCCGCAGCTGAATTCGCGGCCCTGGCGGCCTGGCGCAGCCTGGCGTCCGGGGACCGGGTCGGCGCCATCCTTTTCGACGAGGAGCAACTGCAGGTATACCGGCCGCTGCGCACCCACGCTCAGGTTGTGCGTATCCTGGACGCCATCGTTGCCCTGGGCCGCAGCCTGCGCCCCGGACGCGCCCCGGGGCAGCCGCGGCTCAACGATGCCCTGGAGCGGGTGCTGCGCTTTGCCCGTCATGACGCGCTGGTGCTGCTCATCGGTGATGGCGCCGGCGTCGGCAAGGACACAGTGCCCCTGGTCAGCCGCCTGTCCCGGCACAACGACTGCATCGCCGGACTGGTCTACGACCCCATGGAGCGGGACCTGCCCGACGCGGGACCACTGCGCGCGACCGATGGCACGGCTGACTGGCACTTCGATTCCGGTGCTGGGGCACTGCGCCGAGCCTTCCGGGAGGATTTCGAGCGCCGCGAGCTGGCCCTTACGCAGCTCTCCCGGAGGCGCGAGCTTGCGCTGCTGCCGGTACATACTGCCCTGCCGGTCGCCGGGCAGCTCGCCCGCCTGCTCGGTGCACGCGCCACGGGGCCGGGCGCATGAGCGATCCGCTCGACCCCGGCAGCCTCGTCGGGCTGGTGGACATTGTCGAAGCGCCCGCACTGCCTCTCTGGTGGCCCCTGCCGCCCCTGGTCTGGATGCTTCTCGCGCTGCTGGCCGCCGCCGCCGTTGCCTGGCTGTGGCGCTTCCAGCGCTGCTGGCACGGGGATCGCTATCGTCGCGAGGCAGTGGCCGGCCTTGCCGGCGCCAGCGCGGATCCTGCCGAACGGCTGCGCCAGGCGCGGATGCAGCTCAAGCGTGCCGCCATTACCGCCTACGGCCGCGAGGGCGTGGCGCCGCTCGACGGTGCCCCTTGGTGGACTTTTCTCGACGAACGTTGCGCCGGCAGCGCCTTCGCGAAGGGTCCGGGGGCGGCGGCGGATCGTGCCCTTGCCCGAGGCTGCGCCCCGGGGGCCGGCGAGCTGGAGGCCTTCGAGGCAGCCACCGTGCACTGGTTGCGCTCGCACCGCCGTGAGGGCCCCTAGCGGTGCTTGTGCTCGACCTGCCCTGGGCCCTTCTCCTGCTGCCGCTGCCGTGGCTCCTACGCCGCCTCCTGCCGCCCACCGGCGGCGGCCCGGCTGCGCTGCAGGTGCCTTTCCTCGATCGGCTACGGCGCCTAGATCGCGGCCGGGGTGCTGTGCTGCCGGAAGAGAGCAGACGCGACGTGCTGCTGCCGGCGCTGGCCTGGATATCGCTCGTGCTCGCCGCCGCCGGTCCGGTCCGCCTCGAAGACCCGGTCACCGTAGAGGCCCCGGCGCGGGACCTGCTCCTCGCTGTCGACCTGTCGGGCTCCATGGCGACCGAGGATTTCAACGATGGTGCAGGCGCGCCGGCGAGCCGCCTCACGGTGGTCCGGGAACTTCTCGCTGCGTTTCTTGAGCGCCGTGATGGCGACCGCATCGGGTTGATCCTGTTCGGCTCGGCGCCCTTCGTGCAGCTGCCTTTCACCCGCGACCGCGCCGTCATGGAGAGTATGCTCGACGAGATGGTGGTCGGCATGGCTGGCCCGCGGACGATGCTCGGTGATGCGCTGGGGCTGGCGGCGAAGGTTTTTGAGGAGAGTGAGCTCGGGGAGCGGGTGCTTATCCTGCTCACAGACGGCAATGATACCGGGAGCCGCGTCGCACCCCGGGAAGCCGCACGGCTCTGTGCCGACCGGGACATCCGCGTGTTCACCATTGGCGCCGGTGACCCGGCTGCGGTCGGGGAGGAGTCCCTGGACGAGGCGACGCTGGCCGCGGTGGCCGAAACCACCGGCGGGGCCTATTTCCGGGCCGGGGACCGGGCGGAACTCGAGGCTGTCTACACCACCATCGATCGCCAGGTCCCGCGGGCCGTGGCCGTTACCCGCTACCGGCCCCGGCAGCCGCTATTTATCCTGCCCCTTGCGGTCGCCTGGCTGTGCATGCTGGCGCTTTATCCGTGGCGCCCTGGCCGAGGAGGGCGCCATGGCTGAGGCGCTGGCCGCGTTCCATTTTCAGCGGCCTCTGTGGCTGCTTGCGCTGCTCCTGCCGCTGCTCGGCGCCTGGTGCCTGCGCCGGCAGCGCTCCGGCTGGGCGTCCGTGGTGGCGCCCCATCTTCTGGTCGCGCTGCAGGTCTCGCGGCAGCCGCGCCGCCGTCTCCTGCGCCCGCGTGCCAGCTGGCTGCTGGCGCTGCTGCTTATGCCCCTGGCCCTGGCCGGGCCCAGCTGGCAGCGTGAGCCATTGCCGCTCGGTGCGCCCGGGGAGGTGCTGGTGGTGGCGCTGCACGTCGGCGACAGCATGCTCGCCGACGACATTGCGCCGAGCCGGCTGGACCGTGCGGTGACCAAGCTCCGGGACCTGCTTGAGGCGGTTCCGGAACAGCGCGTGGGGCTCGTTGCGTACGCGGGTTCGGCGCACACGGTCATGCCACCAACGGCGGATCACGGGCTGCTGCTGGAATACGCCGGGGCTCTGGCGCCGGAGCTCATGCCCCGGCCGGGCAACGATCCCGTTGCGGCATTGACCACCGCCGCACGGCTTGCCCGGGGTGCCGGCGGACGCGGCCGGCTGCTCCTGGTCAGTGACAGCCTGCCCGAGGTCGACGCTCCGGCGCTGTCCTTTACCGTGCTGGCGATGGTGCCCAGCGCGGCGCGCGGCGGATACCCCGGCGGCGATGGCGAGTACCGCGCTATCGGGCAAGCTGCAGACACCCTCGGGGCGCCTGTGGTCGCGGTCACCATCGATGACACTGACGTGGCGGCTCTTGCGCGCCGGCTCTACGGTAACGGCGGCGGCCCCCGGGGCGAGGGCGAACGCTGGGCCGATGGCGGGCGCTACCTGCTGCTGCCGCTCCTGCTGCTGGTGGCCGGCTGGCTGCGCCGCGGCTGGTCTCTGGAGGCGGACTGATGGCGCGCCGTGCCGGGCTTGTCGCGCTGCTGTTGGCTCTCGCTGCCAGCCTTGGCCCGGACGACCCCAGGGACTGGCTGGCCAGCCCCGCCCAGCAGGCCCAGCGGCTCTATGACGCAGATCGCTACGAGGCCGCGGCGGGGCGTTTTGCCGATCCCCTCCGCCGCGGCAACGCCTGGTACCGCGCCGGCGCCTTTGAGCGTGCGGCCGGGGCTTACGCCCTGGCTCCGGGCCCGGAGGGCCTGTTCAACCGCGGCAACGCGCTTCTGATGCAGGGCGACTATACCGGCGCCATCGCGAGCTACGACGAGGCCCTAAGCCGGGTGCCCGGCTGGGCGGCGCCGGTAACCAATCGCGCCATCGCCGCGGCCCGTCGGGCGCGGCTGGCCGCGGCGGGGCAAGAGCGGAGCGAAGTGTCTGAAATCGGCGCTGACGGAGTGGTGCTCGATGCCGAGGCCGGCGCCGAGCCTGGCGGTGAGGCGACGGTAGACGACGTCGGGTCCGATGATGAGGCGCTCCGGGCGCTCTGGTTGCGTCGGGTGAGTACCCATCCCGGGGACTTCCTGGCGCTGCGTTTCGCTGCCCAGCTGGCTGCTGCGGATGGAGTGGACGCACCGTGAACAGCCTGCGCCGTCTGCTCGCCATCGGTTGGGTCCTGACGCTTGCAACGGGCGCGTTCAGCGAACCCGCTGTCGAGGCGACGGTAAGCAGCCGCCTTGTCGCCGCGGCGCCGGTGCTGCCGGGGGAGCGGGTTACCTACGAGGTGGAGGTCCTGAGCAATGCGCTCAGCTTCGAGGGTTTACGGGTAGTGCCGCCGGCGGTGACCGGGGGGCTGCTGCTCAGTGATGCGGCAAGCACCCTCAGGGGTACCCGGCGCGTGGGCGGAAAAAGCCTCCAATACGTGAGCTACCGATTCCCGGTTTATCCCCGGCGGCCGGGAAAGTTGTGGATCGCGCCGACGACGGTGAGCTTCACCGCGTCTCTGGGCTACGGGCAGCCCAGCCGCGCTTTCCACCTGGAGACCGCCGGCCAGACGCTGGCCGTGGCGACATTGCCGGAGACGCTGCCGCTCGCTGCGGCGGGGCTCAGTGTCAGCGCGACTCTCGATCCGGCGGGGGAGGCCGTGCGGGTTGGCGATGCGCGCACGCTTACGATTACCCGGCGCCTCGAGGACGCGCCGGCGCTGCTCCTGGATCCGCTCACGCTGCCTCAGCTGTCCGGCGTTGCTGTCTATCCCGGGATTCCTGAGCTTATCGCCGAGAGCGCCCGGGGCCGGCTCACCGGCGTGCGCCGGGATCGCTTCACGCTGGTGTTCGAGGCTGCCGGGAGCGCCGAGCTACCAGCTCTTCGTTTTCCCTGGTGGGACCTTGAGACAGGCGCGTTCCGGACCGAGACGCTGCCGGCTTTCCGCTTCAAGATCAGCGGCGCCGTCCCGGCTGTGTCGGCGGAGAAGGATGGCGGTGCCCGGTGGATGCGTGGGGTGACGGTCGTTCTTGCTCTCGTCTTGCTAATGGCTGCGCTACTGGTCGCCGTGCGACGCCGGGGTGCAGGGGACGAGCCGCGGCGGCGCCTGGCAACGCTCCGGCGCGCGGCGCGGCGCAACGATCCCCGTGCTGCGCACATCGCTTTTCTTCGCTGGTGGGCGGGCGTGGGCGGGACGCCGGCCGGCGCTCTGGCGGTGGCCCTGCGGGAGCTTGAGGAGGCGCTGGTGGCGGGTCGCGCCTGGGATGGCCGGGCCCTGCGTCGGGCCCTGCGCGAGCATCGACGCCAGACCCGCCGCCGGGTGCCGGCGCTGGCGCCGCTCAATCCCGGGGATTGACTCCACGGAGGGGCCGCCGGCGGCGGGTGGTGACGAGTTGTGACAGGATGCGTCGATCGCTGCCATCGTCTTGCATTTGCCGGGGTTGCGCTGCACGATCGGGGCTCTGGTCGCCAGCGGGGCGGCCGGATGCGCCCTGGAAGCTGTATTGCCTGTGTTTCTCGCCAGCCTCGCCCTGCTGCTCGTCGCCGTAGCGGCCCCGGCGCCGGCTTCGCTGCTGCCCGATGACCCGGCCACGGAGCGCCAGCGCATCGCCTATCGGGACGCCCGGGAGGCCCTTGCGACGGGGGACCTCGCCGGCTTTGATCGCCTCCGTGGGCGCCTTGACGACTACCCGCTCGCCCTCTACCTCGATTTCTACCGCCTCACCCGGGACCGGCGTTTTGTGCCCGGGGAGCGGGCAGCACGCTTCGCCGAGCGCAGCGCCGGGTCGCCGGTGAGCCTTCGCTTTCTGGATGCCTACCTGCACCAGGCCGGCCGCGACGGTCGCTGGGAAGACTTCCTGGCAGCAACACCGGAGCGTCCCCGGGATGTCACCCTGCAGTGCTATTACCACCGGGCTCAGCTCGCCACGGGCCGGCGTGACGCGGCTTTTGCCGGGGCTGCGCGTCTATGGGTACACGGTTATTCCCGCCCCGGGGCCTGCGACGCGCTCTTTGAGCCGTGGCTGGATGCCGGCGGTGCCACTGCGGAGCACGTCTGGAAGCGGCTCGGCCTCGCCTTCTCAGCCCGGCAGCGCTCCCTGCTGCGTTTCCTCGTCAGCCTTGCGCCCCCGGGGCTTGCCGGGGACGCCGCGGCGCTGGCTGAGCTTTACCGCGAGCCACAGCACCTGGACCGTCACCTGGACGGGCTGTCCCCGGAGCGACGCAGCGATGCACTGCACTGGGGTGTCCGCCGCCTCGCGCGCTACCACCCGGCGCAGGCGCTCAGGGCCTGGGAGGATCGGGCCGCGCTGTTGCCGCCGGAGGACCCGGCCCGGGGTGAAACAGAGCGTGGCATCGCCTTCCGCGCGCTTCTTGACCGGGAGGTGGTTGTCGCGCCCTGGATCGACAGCCGGCTGGCGCACTGGCGTGATGACCAGCTCACGGCCATGCGCCTGCGCTGGCTGCTCACTGAAGCCGACTGGCCGCGCTTCCTGGTGGTGGCCGGTGCTCTTGGAGCCAGGGAAGCCGAGACGGCGTGCTGGCGCTACTGGCGAGGCGTGGCCCTGGCGGCAACCGGCGAGGCCGAAGCGGGACAGGCGCTGTTCGCCGCCGCTGCCCGGGAACGCAGCTATTACGGTTTTCTCGCGGCCGAGCGCCTCGGCGTACCCCATGCCTTCAATCACCGTCTCCTGCCGCCGCTGGCAGCGTCGCCGGCGCTCCTTGCGGAACCGGGGCTCCGACGCGTGGGTGAACTGAGCCACCATGGGGCGGCCCGCGATGCCTACGCGGAGTGGCGCGGTGTGCTGCGAGCCAAGGACCGGGATGCGCGCCTGACCCTTGCGGCCCTCGCCTCGGCCGAGGGCTGGTATCATCTGGCGATCGACGCCGCCAACGAGGCTGCCGCCCACGATGCGCTGGAGCTGCGCTTTCCGCTGGCGTACCGGGAGGTCTTTGCGGCACAGGCCCGGCAGTTCGGTCTGCCCGAAAGCGAACTCATGGCCATTGCCCGCCGGGAGAGCGCGTTTTTTCCTGCGGCGCACTCCATTGCCGGCGCCCGGGGGCTCATGCAGGTGCTGCCGGCGACCGGGCGCCAGGTCGCCAACCGCCTTGGTATGGCGACCCCTGCGGCGTCGCTCTACCGGGTGGAAGATAACGTCCTCATCGGTAGTGCCTACTATCGGCAGCTCCTCGAACGCTACGGGCGCAACCGGGTCCTCGCCCTTGCGGCCTACAATGCCGGGCCGAACCGGGTGGACAACTGGCGGGGCAAGGACGTTTCCCTGGAGGTCTGGATCGAGACGCTGCCGTTCCGCGAGACCCGTGACTATGTGAAGGCCGTGCTCGCTTACCGTGTGCTCTTCGATTACCTGCAGGGCGGCGCCCCGAGCCTGTTTCAGCCGGCCGAACGGGCGGCGCGCTACTGATCACCATGACCCCCGAGCACAGTTTTATTCTGCCGGTGCTCAACGAGGCCGGACGCCTCCCGCCGCTACTCACAGCGCTGCGCGCAGCCTTTCCCGGTGCCGAGTGCATTGTCGTCGACGGCGGCAGCGATGACGGCACGGTGCCCGAGGCCCTGGCCGTCGCGGACCTGGTGCTCCTCGGGGAGCGCGGCCGGGCGGCGCAGATGAACCTGGGCGCGGCGGCAGCGCGCGGTGAGTGGCTCTGGTTCCTGCATGCGGATACCCGCCCGCTCTTCGATGCCGGCACCGCGGCTGCAGCGCTGGCCCAGGGTGCGCCCTGGGGATTCTGCCGGGTAAGGCTGAGCGGTCGCGCGCCGGCGCTGCGTGTGATCGAGCGCGCCATGAACCTGCGTTCCCGCCTGACCGCGATCGGCACCGGGGACCAGCTTCTGTTTCTGCGCCGGTCGCTGTTCGAGGCCGAGGGCGGCTTCGCGCCTATCAAGCTGATGGAGGATGTGGAGTTCTGTGCACGGCTGCGCCGCCGGGCGCGTCCCGGCGGGGCCGGGCTGAACGTCTGTGCGTCGAGCCGGCGCTGGGAGCAGCAGGGCATCCTGCATACGGTCTTGCTGATGTGGTGGTTGCGGTTGCGCTACGCCCTGGGTGCGTCACCGGCAAAGCTGTGGGCCCGCTACTATGGCTGATATGGCTGAGCCCCGTGCGGGAGCGCGTCTCCTGCTGCAGTTTGCCCGGGAGCCGTTGCCCGGCCAGGTCAAGACGCGTATGTATCCGTTTCTGGACGCGGTGGGCGCCTGTGAGCTGCACTGTGCGCTGCTGACCCACACGGCACGGCAGCTTGCTGCCGTGTCAGGCTGCACGCGGGAGCTATGGATTGCCGGGAACCCGGCGCACCCGGTGCTCGAGCGTGCGGCGGCCCTGGGGCAGGCGACGCTGCGGCGCCAGGCAGGCGTGGACCTCGGCGAGCGTATGCAGCACGCACTGGCGTCGGCTCTGGAGCGGGCATCGCGCGCGGTGCTCGTGGGCAGTGACTGCCCTGAGTTGGATGCCGCCTATGTTGAGGCTGCTTTCGATGCGCTATCGACCGCAGACGTGGTTCTCGGCCCGGCGCTGGATGGGGGCTACGTGCTGATCGGTGTTCGCCGCTTGAATCCCGCCCTGTTCCACAGCGTATCCTGGGGGAGCGATCGGGTGCTGGCCCAGACCCGGGAGCGGATTGCCTCTCTCGGCTGGCGGTCGACGCTGCTGGAACCCCTGCGTGACATTGACCGCCCGGAAGATCTGGTCGCCTGGGAGGCGGTTGCAGGGTCGGTCAGCGCAGGCTGAAAGCGCGGCCCCGGGTCGGGGCCGCCGTCGGCACCGGTTGACTGCCGAGCCCGGCGCGCTCGTAGAGCAGCCAGGCGATCGCCGTGCTGTAGGAAAGATTGGTGCGAAGTTCGTGATCCGGATTGCTCAGGAATGCCCGCTGGCTCGCCAGGCCGCGCACACGACTGGCGATCTCCGGTCGGAAGGCCAGGTAGCGATCCCAGATATCCCGGTGCTGTGCCGCGGTAATACGGTACAGCCCGAGACCCTCGCCGCCGCGGGCGAAGAGGCCGACCTCCGGGCCATCGATGGCCGCAGCCAGCAGGCGTTCCTCGAGGGCTTCACTCCACTGGCCCAGGTAGCTGAGGGTAGGGCGTATGACCTCCTCCCTCAGGTGTTCCGCCGTGATATACATGACCGGTTCCTCGCAGTGTGCCGTGTCTGTTGTTCTGCTTCGTCCACGGTGGCGACGCCAATTTGCCGGTCCCGGTTACGGAGGGGGCGTTTTCGTTCTTTTTTCCCCTGCGCTGCCGCTTGTGCTGCGGCTTTGCGCCGTACCCCGGAGCATCCCACAGCCTTAGGTTTAGCACATGGAAAACACTAAATTCAATAAAAAAGAGGGAGTTACATCATTTTTTTTAACGTGGTACGAGGGAATGTCACGTAAGCTGTGCCCGGCGGGGCTGTTAGTGCATATAAAAATCAGAAAACGTGAAGACAAAATAACCATAAATTCGGCTAAAATCAGCAAAGTGTGCTTTATTGCCGCTTTTACCCGCCAGCCATTTTCACCATAAAGCCCTCGGCCTCCAGCAGGTCCTTGAGCAGTGCGCGCTGGTCGCCCTGGATCTCGATCACCCCGTCCTTCACCGCGCCGCCGACGCCGCAGCGCTGCTTCAGACGCTTCGCCAGGGCCTTGAGCGCCGGCGCCGGCAGCGGCACGCCGTCAACGACCGTAACCGCCTTGCCGCCGCGGCCCTTGCGCTCCCGGCGCAGGCGAACGATACCGTCGCCGGCCCCTGCGGCCGGGCTGTCGGCGCAGCGGCAGGCGCTTTGCGGTGCGCCGCAGTCCGGGCAGCTGCGGCCGCTGTCAGTCCGGTAAACGATGCGTCCGGCCATGGTGATCTCCTCTTGTGTCCCTCTCCCGGCGGTGTATGTTACGGGGCCCCCGAGGCAGGCGTACAGGACAGGCGATGGCGGAGGAAAAACAGGAAGTGGCGCTCGCGGCGCTGGAAATGGAACTGGCCTTTCAGGGCGATGCGCTGCAGGCCCTTGACCGGGCCTACGGTGAGCAGCAGCAGGCGCTTCTGGAGCTCCGGAAGCAGGTGAGCCTGCTCGCCGCCCGGCTGCGTTCCCTCGATGAGCGCGTGCCTGCCGACGAGGGCGAGGAGGCACCACCGCCGCATTATTGAGGCCTGTTGAGTGTTGCTTGCCGCTGGCCAAGCAATGCTCCACACTTTCGGCGCCCGTTCACTACAGCGCAAGGACCCCGTTCATGTCAGAAAGCGAACGCAAGGACAGCCCCGAGCAGGCCGAATTCCGCGTCCATTGTCGCGATTGGCTGCGCGAGAATCACCCGGGGGAGCCTTCAGTGCGTCTGCCCCAGTCCGCCATCGAGATCATGACCGAACCCCAGCTGCACTGGCTGCAGGCCTGGCAGAAAGCGGCCTACGATGCGGGGCTGGTCGGTTGTGACTACCCGGAGGCCGTGGGGGGCGGTGGCCGCACGGACTGCCAGCGCGTGGCCAACGAGGAAATGCAGGCGGCGCGCACGCCGTTCCTGCCCAATGTCATCGGCCTCGGCATGGCCGCGCCGACGCTTTTCTACCACGCTCAGGAACCGCTCAAGGAGCGGCTCCTGCCGCGGCTCCTCTCCGGCGAGGACATCTGGTGCCAGGGCTTTTCGGAGCCGGGCGCCGGCTCCGATCTCGCCAGTGTTCAGACCTTCGCCGAGCGGCGCGGCGATCGCTGGGTGATCAACGGCCACAAGGTTTGGACGTCCCTTGCGCACTTTGCCGAGTGGATGATCCTGCTGCTGCGCACCGACAAGAGCCACAAGTACGACGGCCTGTCCTATTTCGTCGTGCCTATCCGCTCCGCCCTTGGCAAGGGCGTCACCGTGCGTCCGCTGATCAAGATCACCGGGGAGACCGGGTTCAACGAGGTGATCTTCGAGGACCTGGAGGTCGACGACAGCTACCGCCTCGACGAGCTCGGCAAGGGCTGGCAGGTGGCCATGACGACGCTGCTCCACGAGCGCGGTGGCGGCGAACTGGTCACGCCGCGCTCCGGTGGCCTCACGGCGAAGACGAGCTTCTCGCCCACGGCGCGCAATCTGCGCACGCTGGCGCAGGAAACGCCCCGCGGGGACGGTACCGCCGCCGACGACCCTCTGCTGCGCGACCGCATTGTGCACCAGTTCATCCGCGAGGAGGCGCTGCAGCAGAACCAGCGGCGCTCCCGGGTGCCGGCGCTGCAGGACCACCCCATGCGCCTGCAGCTGCAGTACAAGCTGCTTATCAGCGAGCTCGCCCAGGATACGGCGCGCCTCGGCCTCGAAGTGGCCGGGCCCGCCTCGACGCTTTACCTCGCCGACGAGCACGCGCCCGCCGGTGGGCAATGGCCCCTGGCCTATATGAACTCCTATGGCATGACCATTGCCGCAGGGACCAGTGAGATTCAGCGCAACATCCTGGGCGAGCGTGTGCTCGGCCTGGCCAAGTCGAAGTAGGAGGATATCGTGACGCAACCGACCAATTTCGGCTTTGGCGATGAATGTGCGCTGCTGAAGGATTCGGCGCGCAAGTTCTTCGCAGAGCACCTGCCGGTGGACCGGCTGCACGCGCTGGTCGCCGCGAAGCCGGACGCGGAGGCGGTGAGCGATGCTGCCTGGCGGGAGGATCTGTGGCCGGCGATGGTCGAGCTGGGCTGGACTGCCCTCGCCATCCCCGAAAGCGCCGGTGGCCTGGGCCTGCCAGCGGTAGCGGTGGCCGGTCTCCTGGAGGAGCACGGCCGCGCCGCCTTCCCGGGGCCCCTGGCGGCGACGCTCGCCACGAGCTATGTCCTTGCGGCTGCGGATGGCGGCACCGCAGCCCTTGAGGAGATCGCTGCGGGGCGATCCGCCACCCTGGCGTTCGCCAGCGCTGCCGGTTCCTGGGATCCGGGCGACACTGCCGTGACGGCAAAAGGCGGCCGCCTGTCTGGGACGGCCTGCTACGTGCAGGAGCCTCGCAAGGCCGAGCGCCTGCTGGTTGCAGCCCGGGACGAAGCCGGCCTCGGTCTGTACTGGCTTGCGCGGGACGCTGCGGGCGTAGCCCTTGCGCCGGATACGATCGTTGATCTGACCCGTGACCAGGGTCGCATCACCTTTGACGAGGCCGTCGCGGAGCCCGTCGCGGGCAATGGCCACGCGGCTTTCCACGCCGCCATGCCCGCGCTGTGGATGCTCCTCGCTGCGGATATGGTGGGCGCGGGGGAATGGCAGCTGCAGACCACGGTCGAATATGCACAGACGCGCAAGCAGTTCGACCGGCCTCTGGGCTTCTTCCAGGCGGTGAAGCATCAGCTCGTGGACGTGATGACCCGCGTCGACGAGAGCAAGTCGCTGCTCTATAACGCCGCCTGCGCGCTGGATCACGAGCCGGAGAAGGCCCGGCAGCTGGCCCATATGGCCAAGGCCTCGGCCTCGGCCATGGCGGCTTTTGCCTCCGGGCGCTCTGTACAGTGCCACGGCGGTATCGGCTTTACCTGGGAGTGCTACCTGCATCTCTATTTCAAGCGGCAGAAGCACAGCGAGGTGCTTTGGGGGGACGGGGCCTGGCACCGGGCGCGGCTGGCGGATATGCTCCTCGGGGAGGTGGCCTGAATGAGCTGGAAAACCGTGCTCGTCGTGCTTGTGGCTCTGGTAATCGGCTTCGGGGTGCTCGCCCGCATCGCCACCCGGGGCGGGGAGCCGGCCCCGGTACCGGCGGAAGACCCGACGCGGATCACCGCCCCGGGCTGAGCTGCCGGTTCAGCGCAGGCTACGGAAGGCGTTGCGCAATTCCTCCACGAACAGTGCCGGCTGCTCGAAGGCTGCGAAGTGCCCGCCGCGGGCAGGTTCGTTCCAGTAAATCAGGTTGTGGAAGCGCCGCTCGGCCCAGCGCCGGCTGCACAGGAAGATCTCCCCGGGAAACAGGGAAACAGCCACGGGCAGCTCGATGGGCGACAGATCCGGCTCGTTGAAGCTCTCCCAGTAAAGGCGCGCTGAGCTGGCAGCGCTGTTGCTCAGCCAGTACAAGGTGATGTTGTCGAGCATGTCGTCACGCCCGAGGGCGTGTTCCGGGTGCCGCACGCCGCCCTGCTCGCAGTCGGTCCAGGCCTGAAATTTTTCCATGATCCATGCCAGCTGCCCGGTTGGAGAGTCGGCCAGGGCATAGCCAAGGGTCTGTGGTCGCGTCGCCTGCTGCTTTGAATAACCCGAATCCCAGCGATTGTAGAATTCCATGGCGGCGAAGGCCCGCTGCTCTTGCGCCGAGGGGTTGTCGAGGGTGTCCGGGTCCGGCGCGACGATGGGCAGGTTGACGTGGACGCCCGCACAGTGCGCCGTTTGCGTCTGCGCCATGCTCAGGGTGACCGCGCTGCCCCAGTCGCCGCCCTGGGCCACGTAGCGGTCGTAGCCCAGCCGGGCCATGAGTTCTCCCCAGTGGCGGCCGATGGTTTCCACGCCGGTACCCGTGCGCGCGGGCTTGCCGGAGAAGCCGTAACCCGGGAGCGACGGGACCACCACATGAAAGGCGTCCCCGGGATTGCCGCCATGGGCCGTGGGGTCGGCGAGGGGCTCGATGACCTTGAGGAATTCCAGCAGGGAGCCGGGCCAGCCGTGGGTGAGCACGAGCGGCAGGGCATCGGGGTTCGGGCTCTGCCGGTGGAGAAAGTGGATGTCGAGGCCGTCGATGGTGGTGGTGTACTGTGGCCAGCCGTTCAGCTGCCTTTCGCAGCGCCGCCAGTCGTAGGCCTCCGCCCAGTAGGCAGCCAGTTCGCGGATATAGGCCAGCGGGGCGCCCTGGTCCCAGCCCTCGCAGGTCTCCCGATCGGGCCAGCGCGTGCGCCGCAGGCGCTCGCGCAGATCCTCGAGGTCTGTTTCCGGTACGGCGACGGTGAAGGGGCGCAGCGCATCGCTCACGGTCTGTCCTCGGCGGTGGGGAAAGCCGTCAAGCTAGCGGGCGGCGGCGCTCTTTGCAACGTCCGCCGGGAAGGCCGCTTCCTGCGCCGCGAGAAACTCGCGCAGGGCCTCGCGTTCCTCGGCCGTTTCCTGCGCTGCCGTACGGGCCAGCAGGTGCGTGGTGCGTGGCTCGCGGTCGAGGAAAAGCAGGCCGCTGACCTCGCCTGCCTCCGGCGCGGCGGCGAGCCAGACTACGGTGTCAGCACCTTCTTCCGGGCTGCGCAGGATGCGCCGGGTCAGGCGATGAAAACCGGGCAGGGAACTCTCCACCCCGGGGGTATCGGCCCAGCCAGGATGCATGGCGTTGACCACGATGCCGCGCTCCGCCCAGGCGTCTGCCCACTGCTCCGTGGTCACCATGAGGGCCCGCTTGCAGCGCGCGTAGGCGACGGAGCCGGAGTAGTTCTCCTCCCGGGCCACCAGCTTGCGGACTTCCAGGGGCCGTGAGTACATGCCCCCGGAGACCACGTTGATTACCCGGGCGCCGCCGCCGGCTTCGAGCAGCGGCAGCAGGGCCCGGGTGAGGCGGTAGGGGCTGAGGAGAAGCAGGGCAAAGCTCGCCTCGAGGCCCTCGGCGGTTTCCTGCCGCGGGTTGAACAGGGCGCCGGCGTTGTTGACCAGTATGTCGATGGGCTCGCCCGAGGTTTTGAGGCGTGTGACCAGCGCGTCGACGTCGGCCATAAGGGCGAGGTCCGCCAGCTCTGCGCGGATTGCCTCGTTGCCGCTCTCGGCGCGCAGGGCTGCCACCGTGGCCTCGGCCTTGCCGGCATCACGCATCACCAGGGTCAGCGAGGCACCGAGTTCGGCAAGGCGCAGGGCCGCGGCCCTGCCGATGCCGGAGCTGGCGCCGGTGATCACCGCGTGGCGGCCGGAGAGATCGGCGGACAGCGGTTCCCAGCGCTTGCGGCCGCGGCGGTAGCCGAGGCGACTGAACAGGGCAAGGCCCGGCAGCACCATGCGGTCGGCGCGCTCGTTGCAGCTGGAGATCACCGGCGGCGGCGGGCGGTCCTCGAGGGCATGGCGCATGCCTTCGAGGGCTTTTCTGCCCATACGTTCCATACCCTCCCGCAGGGCTCCTTCAAGACTCGCCAGCGGGCCCTTGTAGGCGAAGTCTGCGACGTAGTCTATGTGCGTGCCGCCGTCATCCCGGGGTGTGAAAGTGATGCGGTCGGTCACCGTAAAAAGACGGGAGTTGCCGACCAGCTCGATGAATTCGCCGGGGCGAAGAGCGGTGACCCGATAGCGAATGCGCACGGACCCCACGGGGAGGCTGCAGTCAACGAGGTATTCTGTCCCCTCGCGGATCGGCCCGGGCGTGTCCTTGCGGGCGCGGAAGGCGGTGGCGTCCCACTCGGCGGTGGTGCGGAAGTCGCTCACGTAGCGGAATGTCTCCGCCGGTGGGCGGGTGACGTCGATGCTCTCTTCGAGGGTAATCATGCGGTCCTCCGGTCGTTGGGCTCTATACGGGCCCGACCGGGTGGTAGTTCACGGTTGCTGGTCGGTCCGGCAGGAGAACCGTTCATTCCTCCACCCAGACGTGGCGCAGTGGCTCGCCGAAATCGTCGTAGATGAGCTTTTTCCGAGGGCCCCGGACGCTGCGCTGCGGCTGGCGCTTCCCCGGCCGGCGGCGTGCATCGAGGGCAGCGAGGACCTCCGGAATCTGTGTGCGGGTTGCCTTCGGTTCGATGAACAGCTCTCGGGTGCCGCGCTGCGGTGGCGCATGGTCCTCGCGACCGCTGACGCCCTGGGGCACCTGCTCGATGGTCCCGCCGTGCTCGATAAAGCGTCCCATGGCTTCCTCGAGTTCGGCGCGCAGATCGTCTTTGCTGACCGGTTTTTTCATGCGACTCGCAGGTCTCTTGCCGGGTCGGGCCGCCAGGTCGACGACATCCAACCCTCCAATATACGGGTTTGCCGCGAGGTGTACAGCGCCCGCCCGTGCCGAAGCCTGACGCCCTTGGTGTGTCGCAGCCGGTCTGGTTTAATGCCGGTCTTTCCCCCGGGAGTGGATCCATGGTCACGGCGCTGCTTATCGTCCTCGCCCTTGCCGCCTTCAGCGTATTTTACCTGCGCGGCGAGAACCTCCGTTACCTCGATACGCCGCTACCCCCGCCGGACGCAGAGCCACCCAGTGAGGCCCACCGGGAGGTGGTGCGCTCGCTCCGCGAGCTCACAGCCGATATCGAGCAATACAGCGGTCGCGACCGTCTTGCGGCGATCCGCCGGATGATGGATGAGCTCGGGCAGCGCAAGGCACTCGAGAGCCGCATCGAGCCTGTGCACAGTGACGCGATCCGCGGCGAATGGGTGCTGGCGCCCGGGGCAGACAGCCGCCGCCGGGTGCTCTACCTCCATGGCGGCGCCTGGTTCGCCGGCAGTCCCACCAGCCATCGGCCGATTACCGACCGCCTTTCCCGTCTGCTTAATGCCGCGGTTTTTGCCGTTGATTACCGCCTTTGCCCGGAATACCGGCGCATCGACGGCATCAGGGACTGCCGCGCCGCCCTTCGCTGGATCCTCCACAACGGCCCGGAAGACATGGAGCCGCCGGATTTCCTGCTGGTGGCCGGTGATTCCGCTGGCGGCAGCCTTACGCTCGAGGTGCTTGCCTGGGCGCGCGATGCGGGGCTGCGCCAGCCCGACGCGGCCATTGCGCTGTCGCCGTCCACCGATGTGACCATGACGTCGCCCAGCCTGCACGCAAACAGGCTCACGGATCCGATGCTGGGCCCCGCCTTCGGCAAACTGCTGCGGGTGCCGACCTTCCTGCTCTGGTGGCTCTACTGGTTCAATTGGCGTATCCCGCCGAAAGATCCGCGGGTCTCGCCGCTGCGCGGCAGCCTTCGCGACCTGCCGCCGGTACTGATCCAGGCCAGTCGCGCCGAGATGCTCCTCGACGACGCCCGCCGCTATGCGGCCAAGGCCCAGGCCTCGGGTTCGCCGGTGACGCTGCAGACCTGGCCGCACGTGGTTCACGTATGGCAGTTGTTCACCCCGGAACTCCCGGAGGCCGAAGCGGCCTACGCCGCCATGGCGGAGTTCGTGGCGTCCGTGGAGCGGGGCGAGGCCGGCGCGCCGGCCGCGACCACGGGAGCGGCGCCTGCATGATGCGCGCAGTTCGTTCGTTGCTCGTGTTCTGCTGGATCGTCCTGTCGGTGATTCCTTCCGGCCTCGTGCTGCTTCTCCTGTCGCCGTTCGTCTCAGCCCAGCGCCTCTGGTGGTGGATCGCCGTCCCCTGGCTGCGAGGGTGCATCGCCGCGGCCCGCCTTGTCGGCGGTATCAACTACCGGATTCACGGTTGGGAGCACCTCCCGGCGGCGAAGGACAATCGCCGGGTGATACTCTGCGCCAAGCACCAGTCCACCTGGGAGACCTTCTTCTTTCCCAGCGTGATGCCGCACCCGCTGGCCTTCGTGTTCAAGCGCGAGCTCCTGCGCATCCCCATGTTCGGCTGGGCCCTGGGCCGCCTGGAGATGATCCACATAGACCGCAGCAAGCGCTCGGAGGCCTGGAACAAGGTGGCCCAACAAGGTGTCGAGCTTATGGACGGTGGCAAATGGGTGATCATGTTCCCGGAAGGGACCCGTACCGAGCGCGGCAAGCAGGGCGTCTACAAGAGCGGTGCTTCGCGTCTCGCCTGTGCCACGGGCGCCGAGGTGATTCCCATCGCGGTCACCTCCGGGCGCTGCTGGCCCCGGCGTTCTTTCTGGTTTATTCCCGGCGTCATCGATGTTTCCATCGGTCCTCCGATGGATCCCGCAGGCCGCAAGCCCGAGCCTTTCATGCGGGAACTCGAGGCCTGGATTGAGGGCGAGATGCGCAGGCTGGATCCAGACGCTTACGGAGCCGGCTGACCCTGCCGCTCTCACGACCTCACGATCCCACAACAGCAACGGAGGCAACACCATGGCAATCCAGGAACGACTGATCGAATACGACTGTGACGGCGCCACGCTGGAAGGCTACCTCGCCTGGGACCCGGACCGGGGTCCGGCGCCGGCGGTGGCCGTGGCGCACGCCTGGGCCGGCCGCACGCCGTTTGAGGAGAGCAAGGCCCGTGCCCTGGCCGAGCAGGGCTATGTCGGCTTTGCCCTCGATATGTACGGCAAGGGTGTGCGCGGCAACAGCACGGAAGAGAACCAGGCTCTCCTCGGGCCCTTCCTCGAGGATCGCGACCGGGTCGCGCGGCGCATGGACCGTGCCATCGAGGTGCTCCGGGAGCAGGCGGAGGTGGATGCGCAGCGCGTAGCCGCCATCGGTTTCTGCTTCGGCGGTCTCTGTGTGCTGGATCTCGCCCGCAGCGGCAGTGATGTGCTCGGGGTGGTGTCCTTCCACGGTCTGTTCACGCCGCCCGGTAACAGCGGCGGGGCGCCGCGACCGATCCGCGCCAGGGTACTCTGCCTGCACGGCTGGGATGACCCCATGGCGCAGCCGGACAGCGTCCTTGAGCTGGCAAAGGAGATGACTGCCGCCGGCGCCGACTGGCAGCTCCACGCCTACGGCAACACCTTGCACGCCTTCACCAACCCGGAGGCCAACGACCCCGATTTCGGCACCGTGTACAGCGACGATGCCGACCGGCGGTCACACCAGGCGCTGGCGAATTTCCTCGAGGAAATCTTTTAGCCGCTGCCACCAGCCCGCGGGGGATGCCGGTGTCACCGGCGCCTCCGACGCTTCCCGGTACAGTGCATTGAGCCAGGCGGCGCCGCGGGCGCCGGCCTGGGCAACACGGCGCTCGGCCGCAGGACGGAAGCGCTCGAAATAGCCCGGATCGATGCGCTGCGTCGCAGGGTAGCTCTGGCGGCTGAGGGCCAGGCTCTCAGCGATCCATACGGCCGGGTCCGCCTCCCGCCAGGCATCGTCCAGCTCTGCCGCGTAGCGGGCCTCCAGCCGGGCCTGCAGGCGCCCGTCGCTTTTTCTTGCGCTCGCCAGCAGGCCCGAATCCCAGAGCCGGTGCAGGTTGCTGCGCCGGCCGTTCACCGTTACCGCGAAACCGTTGCCGCCGCGATCGTCGCGGCCGCCGACGTGGAGTGGCTGATGCAGATCCTGGATGATATGCAGAGCGAAGCGCAGCGCCAGGGCACGGCGCGCCGGTAGCGTCGCCGGGTCCGCAAGCTCCCGGTGGAACTGTGCCAGGGCGGTGTAGGCATCACCGCCTGCCGGAGCCCGGCGCGGGTCATAGCGCGCCGCCCCTGGCGGCACGTTGACGTAGTGCCAGGCGCCGGCCTGACGCTGCCAGAACGGGACGGGATCGCTGCGCTTGCGGTCCGCCCAGGTGGACGCCACTGCCAGCGGCTCGTCGCCGAGGATCCCGCGTACCGCCGCCGTTGCTGCCGGGGAGAGGCGGGCCTCGGTGATGGCGCCGGCCACCCGGTGACCCTGCGGGCCCCAGGCGAGGGCGGGCAGGGCGAGGAGAGACAGGATGACCCCAGCCGTATAGCGCAGTCTGTTCATGGCGGGTTTCCTTTGCCGTTTCCCGGGGCGCCAGTGTAGCGGCCCCGGGGCCGTCACCGGTACACTTCGCTCGCCCGTGAATAAGTAAGGAGAATAGCGGCATGGTGCAGGATGCCACCCCCATTGTTGTGGGCGTTAGCCAGCAGACCTGGCGCGACCGGGACCCGGCGCGAACGCCCGTGGACGCCCTGGCCGAGGTCGCTGGTGCCGCGCTCGCCGACGCCGGTGTCGCCGCATCGGCGGTCGACGCGCTGGTCACCATTCCCTTTCTCGCTGAACAGGTTCCCCAGCTGGCGCCCCTGCTCACGCCGAACCCCGGCGCGGCGCTGGCTGACCGCCTGGGCATGAGCGCGGCGCTGCTCACCAGCGACTACGGGGGCAACCTGCCGCAATGGTTCATCAACCGGGGCGCTGATTGGCTTGCCCAGGGGCGTTACCGCATGCTCCTGCTTACCGGTGCCGAGCTCATGGCCACGCTACTCGGCACGCTGCGCGGTGGTGGTGACCTTCCGGCCTGGCGCGCCGGGGGCAACCGGCCCGCGGAAGACCTCGGCGCGGGCAGGCTACCCAGCCTTCCGGCGGAGCAGGCCCACGGCTTGTTTGAGCCGGTTGTCACCTACCCGCTGTTTGAAAGCGCACTGCGGCACGCCCAGGGGCTTGAGGAGGATGAGCAGCGGGCCCGGCTCGGGCGGATGATTGCCGCGATGAGCGAGGTCGCTGCAGCCAACCCCCACGCCTGGCGCCGGACGCCGCTCACCGCCGAGGCGGCGCTTGATGAGGCGAACGGTAATCGCATCATCACCTGGCCTTACAACAAATGCATGAACGCGATCGCAGCCGTTGATATGGCCGCGGCGGTGCTGCTGACTACCGTGGGGGAGGCGCGGCGCCAGGGTATCGATCCGTCGCGCTGGGTCTACCTCCACGGCGGCGCCGAGGCCAATGACGTCTGGTATGCCGCCGAGCGCGAGGACTTTCACCGCTCCCCGGCCCTCGCGGCCTCGGCGGCGGCGGCCCTGGCGCAGGCCGGTCTTGCGATCGACGCCATCGACCACTTCGATCTCTACAGCTGCTTCCCGTCGGCGGTGACCGTTGCCTGCAACAGTCTGGGTCTGGCGCCGGAGGACCCGCGGGGCGTGACGGTGACCGGTGGGCTCACGCTCTTCGGCGGCCCCGGCAACAACTACTCGACCCACGCCATCGCCGAGCTGGTCAGCCGGCTGCGTGAGGTCGGCAGCGGCCACGGCCTCGTGACTGCCAATGGCGGCTACCTGACCAAGCATGCCGTGGGCATCTACGGTATGGCGCCCCCGGCCCGGCCCTGGGGCGAGCGTGACCCGGGGGCCGCCCAGGCCGCCGTGCCCCTGGACCGGCACCCGCGGCTGCGGGACCCCGTGGGGGCGGAGACCGTGCATATCGAGGCCCACGCCGTGCGCTACGAGCAGGGTCCGGCCACGGGCGTGCTGGTCTGTCGCCTTGCCGACGGCCAGCGCTGCCTTGCCCAGGCCCGGGACGACAGTGCACTGCTCGAGCGCCTGGCCCATGACGACTGCGTGGGCGCGCCCGGTATCGTGACAGCGGGGGAGCCGGTCAATGCCTTCCGTTTCGCCTGAGGTGGCCCTTGCCGCGGGGCTCGCGGCACGCCTTGGTGGTGGCGAGGTCCACGGGCTCCGGCGCCTGAGTGGCGGGGCGAACATGGAGACCTGGGCCTTTGACTGGGTGCCCGGAGACGTGCAGAACGCCGCTGCGGCTCAGCCGATGATTCTGCGGCGCCTGCCCGCAGGGGTTGCCGGGGGCGGCGAGGATGCGCTGCTGCCTCTGGACCTGGCGGTGGAGGCGGCGCTCCTGCGCTTCGCCGCGCGCGGCGGCGTCCCCGTGCCCGCGGTGCGCGCTGAACTTGTCGCCGGAGACGGCCTTGGCGACGGCTACCTCATGGACCGGCTGCCCGGTGAGGCCCTGCCGCAGAAGCTGTTTCGCGACGAGCGCTATGCGGCAGCCCTCGGCGGCCTGGCCGCGGACTGCGGCCGGGCCCTGGCGGCGATTCATGCCCTGCCCACGGACGACCTGCCGCCGGCACTGCCCCGCAGTAGCCACGGCGAGCGGCTGGGGCGGCTGCAGGACCTTCTCGATGGTTTTGGCAACGTGTCGCCGGTGCTTGAGCTGGCCCTCCGCTGGCTGCGGGCGCAGGCGCCGCCAGCGGCGCCCCTGCGCCTTGTGCACGGCGACTTCCGCTGCGGCAATCTGCTGGTGACCCCCGCGGGTCTCGAGGCCGTGCTGGACTGGGAGCGGGCCCACCTCGGTTACCCGGCGGAGGATCTGGGTTACCTCTGCGCCAATGTGTGGCGTTTTGGCCGCAGCGATCGGCCCGTGGGAGGCTTCGGCGCCTACGGCGACCTGCTCGAGGCCTACCGTGAAGCCGCCGGCTGGGCGCCGACGGTCGGCGAACTTCACTACTGGGAAGTCTTCGCGGCCCTCGACTGGGGCCTTGTCTGCCTGACCATGCTGGATCTGCACCGCAGCGGTCGGGACCCGTCGCTGGAGCGGGCCGCCGTGGGCCGTCGTCTGTCAGAGGCGGAGATCGATCTGCTGCTTCTTCTGGAGGATCACCTGTGACCACTACCGCAACGGAACTGCTCGCCGCCGTTGGCGAGTTCATCGAGCGGGAGGCGCAGCCCGTGCTCTCGGGGCGGGCGGCCTTCGAGGCCCGCGTTGCCCGCAACGCCCTGGCCATGCTGCGCCGGGAGCAGGCGCTGGCGCCGGCACTTGCGGCGCTGGATGCAAAGGCCGCCGTCTGGGTGGGCGGAGATAGCGCCGAACCGGTGCCCGTCACCCTGGCCCGGGCCCTCCGCGACGGTCATCTGCCTGCGGATCAACGTACCCTCGGCTATCTGCGCCGACGCACGCTGACGCGCCTTGCTATCGATAACCCCCGCTACAGCGGTTTTGTTGCAGCCGCCGCGCGCTGGCCCGACGACCTGCCGGAAGGCGTTTCCCCGTGAACCAGCCTGACCCGGCTACGCTGCGGCCCTTCCTCGACGATCTGGACGCTTTCATCGAGCGGGAACTCGCACCGCTGGAGGCTGAGGGAGACAACCGGCGTTTTTTTGACCACCGGCGCGAGTATGCGCGTACCGCCTGGGAGGACGATGGCAAGCCGCACCCGGCCTGGGAAGCGCTGCTGGCTGAGGCGCGCGGGCGGGCACGGGCGGCCGGCTTCCTCGGCTACGCGCTGCCGGCGGAGTACGGCGGCGGGGACGCCAGCAACTGGCAGATGGCCGTCGTGCGCGAGCACCTGGCGGCGAAAGGCATCGGCCTGCACTGCGATCTGCAGAACGAGCACGCTATCGTCGGTAACTTTCCGACTACTCTGGCGTTCCGGGACTTCGGCAGCGATGCGCAGAAGGCGGCCTTTATCCCCGGCAGCATCAGCGGCGAGGTGGCAGTCGCCTTTGGTCTTACGGAACCTGAGCATGGGTCCGACGCTACCTGGCTCGAGACCCGGGCGGAGCCCTGCCGACGCGACGGTGTCGACGGCTGGTTGCTCAACGGCGAGAAGATGTGGACCACCGGTGCCCACGCAGCCACCCACATCCTTATCTTCGCCCGCAGCGAGGGTGAGGCGGGTGATGCCCGGGGGATCACCTGCTTCGTCATGCCCAACCCGAGCCCGGGCTTCGCTATCGAGGAGTGGTTGTGGACCTTCAACATGCCCACGGACCACCCCCGGGTCTCGCTGCGGGATGTCTGGCTGCCGGACAGTGCGATCCTCGGAGAGCGCGGCCTGGGCCTCGCAGTGGCCCAGCACTTCGTCCATGAGAACCGGATCCGCCAGGCGGCCTCGAGCCTCGGCACCGCGCGCTACTGCATCACCGAGTCCGTGGCCTGGGCGCGGGAGCGGCACACCTTCGGCCGACCGCTGGCGGAGAATCAGTCCATCCAGTTCCGTCTCGCTGAACTACAGACGGACTACGAGCTGATCCGCGCCCTGACCTTTGAAGTCGCGGCGCGCATGGACACAATGAACAAACGCAAGGTCGCCAGGGCGTTGTCGGACAAGGTCGCCATGTGCAACTACCGGGCAAACCGGCTGGCCTGTGAGGCCGCGGATGCGGCGATTCAGGTGCACGGCGGCCTGGGCTACTCACGCTACAAGCAGTTCGAGCACCACTACCGGCACCACCGGCGCTACCGCATCACCGAAGGCTCCGATGAAATCCAGCTGCGCAAGATTGCAGGGCACCTTTTTGGCTACCTTGGAGGAAAGTAATCACTGCAAACCTTGATCGAGCGCAAGGGTACCCGAGCGGGTCGGGTGTAGCTTTTCTTGCATGGTGCGCCGCAAAGCGCTCCGCAAAGTAGGCACTATAATAATCAACCTGGGAGGAGAAGCCCCGTGAAACTCCACCGCTCCAGTCTGTCCATCGCCGTTGCCCTTGCCGGCGGCGTCCTTGCCGGCGACGCCGCCGCTTTTGAGATCGGCCCTTTCGAGGCCACCCTGCGGTCCAACATCACCCTGGGCGCCAGCTGGCGAGCGGACGATGCATCCAACGGTGTCCTGTCGCCGGGCAACACGGGTGGCGAGGGACGGGCCTCTTCGTCCACCACGGACGACGGCAACCTGAACTACGATCAGGGCGACATGTACTCTTTCCGCCTGACGGGGCTCCACGATCTGGATCTCAACGCCGGCAGCTGGGGTGTCTTCGGCCGGGTGAAGTACTGGTATGACTACGCCCTGGAAAACGACGAGGTCGCGCACGGCCACGCTGCCAACGGCTACACGCCCGGCGAGAAGCTGGACACCTCCGACTTCGAGGACCTCGCCCAGGGCAAGGGCATCGAACTGCTGGACGCTTATGTTTACGGCACCTTCGACCTCGGTGACATGCCGGTGGAACTGCGCGCGGGCAACATGGCCCTCAACTGGGGCGAATCGCTGTTCATCCAGAACGGCCTCAACGTCATCAGCCCCTTCGACGTCACGGCGATTCGTCGCCCGGGTACGGAAATCCGTGAAGCCCTGCTGCCCGTGGGAATGCTCTACGCCAACGTGGGCGTGACGTACAACCTCACCCTTGAGGCTTTTTACCAGTACGACTGGCAGCGCACGATTCTCGATGAGTGCGGCACCTACTGGAGCGCGGCCGACCCCTACGGCGGCGGCTGCAACTACCTTACCGGGGTCACCAGCCTGCCGGACGGTGCTCAGGAAGCTGCGGGGCTCACCATCGCCCGTGCCCCGGACGACGAGCCCGATGACGGCGGTCAGTACGGCATCTCCGCCCGCTATTTCATGGACTCCCTGAACGGTACGGAGCTGGGCCTCTACTATGTCAATTATCACAGCCGGACGCCGATCTTCTCTGCCACCAACACGACGGAGGCCTTTGGTCAGCCCTTCCTGAACCCGGCGGTGCAGCCCGAATTTTTCTTCGAGTTCCCCGAGGATATCGAGGTTTACGGCTTTACCTTTGCTACCAACGTCGGCTTCTGGGCTGTCGCCGGAGAACTCAGTTATCGGCCCGATATGCCGCTGCAGATCAACACCGTGGACCTCCTCCAGTCCCTCGCCCTCGGCGCCTTCGCGGAGTGGTCGCCGATGACAGCCCGCTCTCTCGCTGCGGGCCCCGGGGCCTACGTGGCCGGCTATGACACCGTTGAGTATACGCAGGCGCAGGTCAGCGTGATCCGTTTCTTTGAGCAGGTGTTCGGCGCCGATCGCCTGTCCCTCGCTGCGGAAATCGGCGGCGCCTGGGTCGACGGTATGGAGGACGGAATCAACTACGGACGCTCCGCCACCTACGGAGTCGGCGACTTTGAGAGCTTTACCAGCCCGATCTTCGGTGTCCCGGTGAGCTGCAACGCACATCCGGTGCTCGCAACGCTCGGCGTCGTGCCGAATGCGAATGCCGAGTACTGCACCGACGACGGCTTTACGACCGGCTCTTCCTGGGGCTACCAGGTGCGCGCAAGCATGGAGTTCAACGACGCCCTGGCCGGTGTCAATCTCGTGCCTAGCCTGGCCTGGTCGCACGATGTAGACGGTTACGGCCCCGCGCCGAACTTCGTGGAAGGCCGCCAGGCGCTGAGCGTGGCGCTGCGTGCCGATTATCTGAATGTGTACCGGGCGGAGCTGGCCTACACGAGCTTCTTCGGCGCGGACTACAACGAACTGGCGGACCGGGATTTCCTGTCCCTCAGCTTTTCCGTAGCCTTTTAAAGGGTAGTGTTTTAACGATAACAACGGAGTACCACCATGCAGAAGCGACTCATCGGCATCGCCCTGACGGGATTCCTGGCGGCCGGCGCCGGAGCAGCGCTCGCCGCGCTGACGCCGGAGGAACTCGCGCGTCTCGGCGGCGAGGAACTGACCCCCATGGGCGCCGAGCGCGCCGGCAACGGCGACGGCACGATCCCGCCCTGGAGCGGCGGTCTCCGGGAGTTGCCCGAAGGTTACGTGGCGGGGGAGCGCCTGCTGGACCCTTATGCCGATGATGAGGTGCTGTTTACCATCACCGCTGACAATGTCGATGACTATGCGGACAGGCTCACGCCCGGGCAGCGCGCCATGTTCGAGCGCTACCCGGACAGCTTCCGCATGCCGATCTACCCTACCCGCCGCAGCGCCCGCTACCCGGACAGCGAGTTCCAGCGCATCCTCGATACTGCGGCCGACGTCGAGCTGGTCCCCGGAGGCAACGGTCTTGAGAACTATGCCGGCACCATACCGTTTCCGATCCCCGACAATGGCCTCGAGGCCATCTGGAACCACATTACCCGCTATCGCAACGACAACGGTCTCTCAAGGCGCTACATCCAGGCGCCGGTTCAGGAGAACGGCGCTTTTGCCCCGGTCCTGTTTGAGGACGAGACGCTGCCCGGTGCACGCATTGCGCCGGAGGAGTACCCGAACCTGCTGTTCGTATTTCTGCAGCGGGTACTGGCACCGGCCCGGCTCGAGGGTGATGTGCTGTTGGTCCACGAGTTCATCAACCAGGTAAAAGACCCCCGGGCGGCCTGGGTCTACAACGCAGGCCAGCGCCGCGTGCGCCGGGCTCCGAACATCGCCTACGACGGCCCCGGCACAGCGTCCGACGGTTTGCGCACGGCGGACGATCTCGACATGTACAACGGCGCGCCGGACCGCTACGACTGGGAGCTGGTGGGCAAGCGCGAAATTTATATCCCCTACAACAGCTATCAGCTGCGGCGCGGTGACCTAAAGTACAAGGACATCATCAAGGCCGGTCACATGGATCCCCAGTATCTGCGCTACGAGCTGCACCGGGTCTGGGTGGTCGAGTCCAGGCTGAAAGAGGGTGAGCGGCATATCTACGCGCGCCGGACTTTTTATATCGACGAGGACAGCTGGCAGATCTCCCTCGTGGATCACTATGACGGCCGCGGCGAGCTGTGGAAGTTCAAGGAAGGGCACAAGATCATGCACTACCAGGTGGCGGTGCCCTGGCTGGCTGCCGAGTCCCTGCATGACCTGATCTCTGGTCGCTACGTGGTCATCGGCCTCGACAACGAGGAAGACGGCTACCAGTACAGCTTCGACTACGACGGCGACTTCAACGACTTCACCCCCTCGGCACTGCGGCGGGCCGGTCGACGCTGATGGCGCGGCCTGGCCTGCGGTGGGCGTGGCGCACCGCAGCGGCCGGGGCGCTCCTGTCCCTGGCCAGCGCTGCGGCCGTGGCCGAAGACTTCGCCTTCCTGCCTGCACCCCCGACGCCCGAGCCCGCCGAGGCCGTGCTGACCGGCCTTGCCAGCGCCGGCGATCGCCTGGTTGCCGTGGGTGGCCGGGGCCTGATCGCGATCAGCGACGACGGGGAGGCCTGGCGCCAGGTGACGTCGCCGGTGAGCGCTCTGCTTACCGCCGTGACCTTTGTCGATGACAAGCACGGCTGGGCCGTGGGGCATGGCGGCGTTGTCCTGGCCAGTTCCGATGGTGGCCTGTCCTGGAAGCTGCAGCTCGACGGCCGGGCGGTGAACCTGCAGTTTCATCGTTGGGCCGACGCGAATGTCGAGGCGCGGGAGGCGGTGCTTGCCGGCCTTCCGGCCGGCGTCCCCGGCAGGGAAGCTGCGGAGTACGCCCTGGAGGATGCGCGTTTTGCCCTTGAGGACGCTGAAACCGCTCTCGATACCGGCCCCGTTGACCCTTTTCTAGATGTGCTCTTTCTCGATGAGCACCGGGGTTATGCTCTGGGTGCCTATGGCCTGCTCTTCCGCACCGATGATGGCGGCGGCAACTGGCGGATCGCCATCGACGGCCTCGATAACCCGGGTCGTTATCACTATTACGACCTGCATGCGCGCGATGGGGTGCTCTATCTCTGCGGCGAGGCGGGGCTGCTGTTCCTATCGAGGGACCGCGGCGACAGCTGGGAGCGGATCGAGGGACTTTATGAGGGCAGCTTTTTCGGGCTTGCTGACCTCGGTGACGGGGTGGCCGCTTTTGGACTGCGCGGCAACGTTTTCGTGAGCAAAACCGGGGCACAGTGGCAGCGACTCCCCCTGGCACCGGGCCCCAGCCTCTACGGTGGTACCGGGCTTGCCGGGGGAGGGGCGCTGCTGGTCGGGGCCGGCGGTTCGCTGCTGCGCCTGGGGGCCGACGGCGAGGCAAGGCGCTTCGATCATCCCGCCCGTGCTACCTTCAGCGACGCGCTGCTTCGCGGGGGCCGGGTCTACCTTGCCGGGATGGGCGGGATTTCCCGCCTTGAAGAGGCCATGCCGTGAGTCCGCAGGAAAGCTACACGCTCGAAGATGACGACGGTCGCATCCGTCCGGTCCTGGCGCGCGCCATTTTTGCGGTGCGCCCGTTGCTGATCCTCGTCTTTGTCGCGGCCACAGCGTTCTTCGCCTGGCAGGGGAGCCAGCTCCGGCCCGATGCCAGCTTCGAGAAAATGATCCCCGTCTACCACCCGTATATCCGCAATTTCCTCGCCAGCCGAGAGGATCTGAAGGGGCTGGGCAACGCTGTGCGCATCATCGTGGAAACACGCAGGGGCGACATCTTCACCGCCGAGTTCCAGGAACTGCTCAAGGCGATCACTGACGAGGTCTTCTACGTCAAGGGCGTAGACCGTGCTGCCCTGCAGTCCCTCTGGACTCCGAACGTGCGCTGGCAGGAGGTCACGGAGGAGGGCTTTGTCGGCGGCGCCGTTATTCCGGACGACTACGACGGCAGTGAGCGCGTCCTGGAGAAACTCCGCGAAAATACGCTCAAGTCCGGCCAGATCGGCCGCCTCGTGGCCAACGATTTCCGCTCGGCGATCATCGTCGCGCCGCTCGTGGAACGGGACCCGGAGACCGGCAAGAAGCTCGACTTCCACGCCTTCGCCAGCGACCTCGAGCGCCTGGTGCGGGACAAGTACCAGTCCGGGGACATTCGTATCCGCATCACCGGCTTCGCCAAGCTTGTGGGCGATCTCATCGATGGCGCCAGCCTCGTCGGCCTGTTCTTCCTGGCGGCTTTTGCCATCACCGCGGTGATGCTGTTGATCTACTCGCGCTGTGCCTGGCTGACGCTCGCCGCGCTGCTCTGCTCGACGGTAGCGGTGGTCTGGCAGATGGGCATCCTGGGTGCCCTCGGCATGGGGCTGGATCCCTACAGTATGCTGGTGCCGTTCCTCGTCTTCGCCGTGGGTATCAGCCACTCGGTGCAGATCGTCAACCGCTTCGGCAACTTCATCTACCATGAGGTGTCGCGTATCGACGCCGCCCGGCTGACCTTCGTGCGCCTGTCCAAGCCGGGGTTCATCGCGCTCCTGTCCGACGGGGTCGGTTTCTTCACGCTGCGGGTGATTGACATCCCGGTGATACAGGAGCTGGCGGTAGTGGCGAGCACCGGGATCGCCGTCCTCATCCTCACTCACCTGGTGCTGCTGCCGCTGGTGCTTTCCTACACGGGGGTCACCCGGCGCTGCGTTCGCTACCGTGCCGACAAGGACCACAGCCCCTTCACGCACTGGGCGCTGGTGGCCCGCATGACTGAGCGCGGTCCCGCTATCGCCATGCTCAGCCTCTCTGCGGTGATGCTCGCCGCGGGGCTCTGGTATGGGCAGAAGCAGGAGATCGGCGACCTCGACCCGGGTGCCCCGGAGCTACGCCCGGACTCGCGCTACAACCGCGACAACGCCTTCCTCACGGAGAACTATTCCACCAGTACGGACGTGTTCGTGGTCATGGCCCGGACCGGGTCGCAGCAGTGCGGCAGCTATGAGTTCATCTCGGCGGTGGATCGCTTCCAGGCCGAGCTCGAGGCCGTGCCGGGGGTGCAGTCGGCCCTGTCACTGCTCGATGTGTCCAAACTCGTGATCCAGGGCATGAACGAGGGCAGCCCCAAGTGGCGCGAGATCAGCCGCAACCAGTACATCCTCAACAACAGCCTGAGCCGTGCGCCGAGCAGTCTGCGTAATACCGACTGCTCCATGGCCCCGGTCATACTATTCCTCGACGATCATAAGGCCGCAACGCTGGAGCGCGTGGTCGCGGCCGTTTATGAATTCCGCGCGCGCTACGACACCGGCGCCGTGACCTTCGAGCTGGCTGCGGGCAACGCCGGCGTCGAAGCCGCTACCAATATAGTCATCGAGGAAGCGCAGACGAAGATGCTGCTCTGGGTGTACGGCGTGGTTATCCTGCTCTGCCTGCTGAACTTCCGTTCCCTTCGCATTACCGTCTGCATTATTGTCCCGCTGGCTCTCACCTCCGTGCTTGGCCAGGCGCTCATGGCTTTCCTGGGTATCGGTGTGAAGGTGGCGACGCTGCCGGTGATCGCCCTCGGCGTCGGTATCGGGGTGGATTACGGCATCTACATCTACTCGGCGCTACAGTTCTACCTGCGCCGGGGCGAGCCGCTGAAGGAGGCCTATTTCTCGGCCCTCAAGTCCAGCGGTACCGCCGTCGCCTTCACGGGTCTGACGCTGGCGGTGGGCGTGGGGACCTGGATGTTCTCGCCCATCAAGTTCCAGGCGGACATGGGGCTGATGCTCACCTTCATGTTTTTCTGGAACATGCTCGGCGCGCTGCTGGTGCTGCCGGCGCTGTCCTGGCTGCTCGCGCCGCGGGAGCGGCGCCTGGCGGGCTGAGGCCGCTCAGGCCTCCAGGGCCTCGAACCGGTTGGCCTCTCTGTTCTTGACCACATTATCGATGTCGAACACGCGGCCGTTCATGGCGATGTAGACGCCGGCGGGCAGGCACTGCAGGGCGCCCACGGCGCAGCCGATGTTGAAGTCGGCGTCCGTGCGCTGGAAGGCGGCGGGCTGCAGGGCGCCGGTAAGGACGATGATCTTGTCCGCGAGGCCCTTGAGCGCCTGGCCGGTGGCGACCATGCCGTCGGTGCCGTGGGTGATCAGCACATGCCTTTCCTCGCAGGCTTCCGCACGCTCACGGATGAGCGCGCGGTCGGCGTCGGTCAGGTCCAGGCTGTCCTTGCGCATGGCGGATTCCACCGTGAAGGACAGCGCTGCGCCGAGGTCCCGGAGCAGGTCGCCGATCACCGGGTCGCCGACCTGGTAGTCGCTTTTGGCGTCGAAGTAGACCTTGTCGATGGTGCCGCCGGTGGTGATGATATGCAGTCGCATGGGCTCCCGTCCCGTCCCGCCGCGCCGGTTGCTGCCGTCAGGCGCCCAGGTGGCTTTCGAAGTGCTCGCAGAGCCGCTCGAGGATCTCGAGCCGCGCCGCCTTCTTGTCGTTGCCGGCGACCAGGTGCCAGGGCGCCGCGCTGGTGCTCGTGTTCGCCACCATGTCCTCCACGGCGAGGGCGTAGGCATCCCACTGCTCGCGGTTGCGCCAGTCCTCGTCGGTGATCTTGTGCTGTTTGTGCGCTTTCGCCTCCCGGTCCTTGAAGCGCTTGAGCTGCTCGTCCTTGCTGATATGCAGCCAGAACTTGGCCACGATGCAGCCGTGCTCCACCAGCTGCGCCTCGAAGTCGTTGATCTCACTGTAGGCCCTGCGCCAGGTCGCTGGCGGTGTCAGTTCCTCTACGCGCTCCACGAGCACGCGGCCGTACCAGGAGCGGTCGAAGAGGGTGGCGCGGCCGTCGCGCTGCAGCAGGCGCCAGAAGCGCCAGAGATAGTGCTGGGCGCGCTCCTCGTCCGTGGGCGCGGCGAACTGTACGAGCTTGTAGAGCCGCGGGTCAACGGCGGCGGTGAGCCGGCGAATCGCCGAGCCCTTGCCGGCAGCGTCCCAGCCCTCGAAGACCGCCACCAGAGAGCGTCGCTCCCGGTGTGCCTGCCAGAAGAGGTCCTGGATACGCCCCTGCAGTTTCGCCAGGCGCGGTTTGTACTCGTCCCGGGGCACGCGGCGGGAGAGGTCGATGGCATCGAGGATCGTCGGCTGCGGATCGTCCGGCGGCGGGTCGCGGTCGCCGCTGGCGGGCCCCCCGTTCGCGGGCTTGTGGTTGCGCATGGCCTTGAGCAGCAGGCCGGCCGCCGTCGCGTCCCGATAGTAGCTGTCATCGGCCTCGATGAGGTGCCAGGGCGCCTCGCCGCTGTCCGTGAGCCGGATCAGGCGCTCGGACACTTCCAGGGCGCGGGGGTAGCGGGCCCACCATTCTTCCGGGTCTGCGGGCAGCGACGCCACGTTTTGCTGCGCCTCACCGCGGGCGGCTTCCCGGCTGATCCACCACGCCTCCGGGTCTGCCGGTACGCGCGGGTTCTGGTGCTGCCGCGGTGCCTCGTAGGAAAGCTGCCGCCGCTGCATGTCGCGGCTGACGTGCAGCCAGAGCTTCACTACGAGGGCGCCGTCGTCGACCAGCATGCGCTCGAAGGCGACAGCCCGGCGCATGGCGAGCTCGAAGCCGTCCTCGTCGAGGCGCCCGGCCATCGCGCGGTAGGCGGCGCGCTGGTACCAGTTGCCGAGCATGATGCCGGTGCGACCCCGGGGTGGCAGGCGGCGCCAGAAGCGCCAGAAATAGGGGCGGCTCTCCTCCTCATCGGAGTGCATCCACAGCGCGTGGGTCTCGATGAGCCGCGGGTCCATCCACTCGTTGAGGTGGTGCACCACGGCACCCTTGCCGGCGCCATCGAAGCCGCCCATGACGATAAGGACCGGGTAGTCCCGCCCGGCGAGGTCGAACTGTGCCTGGAGGAGCGCCGGCCGCAGCTCCGCGCGCTGCGCCTTGAACTGCTCCTCCGTGAGGTGTTTCCCTGTTTCCAGCGCTTCGAACATGGCCTGCTCCCTGGCACGGGCCCCGGCCTGCGACCGCCGCGGCGCCACGCGTATAATAGGGCGCACCACCGCGCCGGGACAAACCGATGAGTTTTTATGAACGCCACATCCTGCCGCACCTTATCAACTGCGCCTGTGGTACCGGGCCCGTGCGCCGGCAGCGGCAGAAGGTCGTGCCACGGGCGCGCGGTGTGGTTCTGGAAGTCGGTATTGGTACGGGACTCAACCTGCCCTACTACGATGCCGGCGCGGTGGAGCGTCTGGTGGGCCTCGATCCCTCGGAGGCATCCTGGGCTCTGGCCGAAGAGCGCGGCAGGTTGTTGCCCTTTCCGGTGGAGTTCATCGGCCTGCCCGGCGAAGAGATACCCCTGGCGGACCACAGCGTTGACAGCATTGTGATGACCTTCAGCCTGTGCACCATTCCCGCCCCCGTCGACGCGCTTGCGGGCATGGCGCGGGTGCTGCGCCCGGGAGGCGAGCTGCTCTTCTGTGAGCATGGCCTCGCCCCCGATGTCGGCGTGCAGCGCTGGCAGCGTCGCCTGAATCCGCTCTGGCGACGTATCGCGGGCGGCTGCCATCTCGATCGGGACATCCCGGCGCTGCTCGCGGCCGGCGGCTTCCGCGCCGTGGAGCAGGACGCCATGTACCTGCCGGGTACGCCACGCATTGCCGGCTTCAGTACCTGGGGTGCTGCGGTTCACGCCTGAGGCGGCGGGTCGATGCCGCCGCCGCGCTGTGCCGGATGTCATCGTCCGGGCCCTGGTGCTTGCCCTCGCGCTGGCCGGGGCTCCCGCGCACGCGCTCGACTACCGCATCACCGGCGTCAACGGGGCGTTGCGCGACAACGTTCGCGCTTATCTCGGCGCGCCGCCGAAGGAGGGTGCTGCGGTAGCGCGCGCGCTCGAGGGCGCGCGCAGTCGCACGGTCGAAGCGCTGCAGGCCCTCGGCCATTACCGGCCCTCCATCGAGCTGCACTACCTCGGCGCCGACGGCCAGCCCCTGGGGGTCGGTGCGGCGCCGGCAGAGGTCGCGCGACTGGAAGTGCATATCGACGCCGGCGAGCGGGTGCACCTCGGTGAGGTGCAGCTGTTACTGACCGGTGACGCCAGCGACGATGAGGCCCTTATGCGGGTTGTCGAGGGCACGTCCCTGGTGCCCGGTACGCCTTTGGATCACGGTCAATACACTGCCTTCAAGCGCGAACTGCAGACACTGGCCCGGGCCCGTGGCTATCTGGACGGCCGCTTTGAGGCACACAGCCTGCGCGTGGATCCCTCTGAAGGCCTGGCTGAGGTAACGCTGCACTTCGCCAGCGGCGCGCGTTACCGCTTCGGCGCCATCAGTCACAATGAGGATCGCCTCGACCGTGCCCGCTTTGAGGCGCTGCTGCCTTTTGCCAGCGGGGACGCCTACGACGAGGGCAAACTGCAGGAGCTGGGCTCGCGGCTGCGTGCCACCGGGCTCTTCGGCGGCGTTTCCGTAGTGCCGCAGCCTGAGCGCACCAGCGGGCAGCGGGTACCGGTGCAGGTCGAGCTGGTGCCGGCTCCCCGACATTCTCTGGAACTCGGTGTTGGCTTCAGCACCGATACCCGGGGGCGCCTCTCCGCCCTTTGGCGCAGCCCTCGCCTTAACAAGGCCGGCCACAGCCAGGAAACGCGGCTGCGCTGGTCACCAGTGAATCCCGCCGGGAGCACGGTATATCGCATACCGCTCGGCGCCCGCCTGCGCGACAGCGTGCAGCTGCGCGCCAGCCTCGAGGACAACCGCTACGGCGACCTGGACAGCCGCCAGGGGGTTGCCGGTGTCCGCTACGAGCGGGCGCGGGAGGTCTGGATCACCAGTGTCGGCGTGCGCGCGCTGCATGAGGACTGGTCTGTGCTTCAGGAAACCTTCGCGGCGGATTACCTGCTGCCGGGGCTTACCCTGTCCCGGCGCAGCCGCCAGGGCAGCGTTGTAGATCCTACCAGCGGCCTCAGCCAGTTCTACAGCGTTGAGGCCGCGTCGGAGGACATCGGCTCCGCCAGCGACCTGCTGCGGCTGTACGGCAACTGGCGCTGGATCGGGAGCCCCGGCGGCCCGCATCGGCTGGTGGGGCGGCTGGAGCTGGGTGCGCTGCTCGGGTCCTCCGAGCCGCCCCTGGCTTTGCCGCCTTCCCTGGGATTTTTCGCCGGGGGGGACCAGAGTGTGCGCGGTTACGATTACCAGTCCATCGGTCAGGAGGTTGTGCTCCTGCGCAGTGCCGGTCCGGTCAGTGTCACAGCGGGTGGTGACCGGCTCGTGACCGGCAGCCTGGAGTACCAGCGCTACCTCAGCGACAGCTGGCGCGTGGCGCTGTTTGCCGATGCCGGTGACGCCTTCCTCGACGATAATCCCGACCTCAAGGTCGGCGCCGGCGTCGGTATTCATTTCCTGACCCCGGTAGGGGCACTCAAGTTTGAGGTGGCCAACAGCGTCAGCGAAGCCAATCCGGACTGGCGGATTCACATCAATATCGGGGCGGAGCTGTGAGACGCTGGCGGCGCTGGCTGGCAGCTGTTGTGCTCCTTGTGTTGTTTGCGTTCCTGCTGGCGCCGGCCACGGCGCCGGGTACGCAATTGCTGGCCGCGCTCGCCAACCGGGTACCCGGCGTCAGCCTCGCGGGGGTCGAGGGGCGCCTGCTGGGGGTCCTTCAGGTTGAGCGGGCGACCGTAGCGCTCCCCGGGCTGCAGCTGACCCTCAGAGGGTTGCGCTCGCGGCTGCGCCCGGCCTGCCTGCCGCGGGGGGAACTCTGCTTCGGGGAACTTGCGGCGCAGTCGCTGCAGCTGCGGCTCCCGGAGCCAGGCCGAGGGGACGCGGGCGGGCGCCCCGCGCCGCTCCCGTTCCCCTTTCGCGCTGAGCGCCTGGTGGTCGGCACCCTGACGCTGCAAGCTGGCGACAGTCTGCTTGCCGTCGAGGCCGTCGAGGCCGTGGAGGCGGCCTCCCTGCGGGCCGGCGGGCGTCAGGTCGAAGCGGAACAGCTTGCCTTCGGTCTGGAGCGTATCGGCCGGGCAACGGCGGCAGTTACGCTGACCCTGGACCGGGAATGGCCCCTGGTCATTGACGGTAGCTTCGCACCGGATGCTGCGCTTACCGACCGCCTGCCCGGGGACAGCAGCCTGCTTCGCCCGCTCTCGGTGATTGCCCGGGGTCCTCCGACGGCCCTGGCGTTGGCCGTAGATGCGGCGGCCGCGGTGCCGGCGCTCGGTGGCCGTGTCCGTGCCCGGGCCCGGGGTACGCTGCGCTGGCCCGCGCTGGATCTGGAGCGCCTGAGGCTCGATAGCCCCGCGGGCAGCGTCAGCGCACGCGGCGATGCCGAATTCGCCGCCCGGCGGGCTGGCCTCGCTGTTACCGCCAGCAATGTGGCGCCGGTGTCTGCGACCTGGCCCCTGGCCCCGGCCAGCGGCAGCGCCCGGCTGGAGGTCGAGTTCGGTGAGCGCCTCCGCGTGGCGCTGGCGGCGCTGCAGCTCACCAGTGGCTGGCAGGGCCACGCTCTGAGCGTCGCCGGAGAGGGCGCCTGGGAGCCGGGCATGCCGCTTCCGCGCCTCGGGTTGACCGGGGTCGCCGCGGGTCTGCCCTGGGCGCTGGAGGGTGGCGGTGGCGAAGCGCTGGCGCTGTCCGTTGACGGGAAGGGTGGCTTCACCGTCGCCGGCATAACGCTGGATAGCCTCCGGGCCGACGGCGAACTGGCCGCCGATGGCGGTGTACTTGCCTTCCGGGGTGCCGCCGGCGGCCTGCAGGGCGATGCCGCGAGCGCGTCGGAGCTCGAGGTCGAGGGCACGGTCACGCTGGCAGCTCCGTTCGCTTTCAGCGCCCGCAGCAAGGTGCAGGAAGTCACCGTTGGAACCCGGACCCTGGAGACTCTGGATCTCGTCGCCGAGGGGAATACCGCCGGCGGCGAGGCGAGGGCCTCGGTCACCGGTGCCGTCGCCGGCGACCTCACCGTAACGGCAGAGCGTGGCGAGAAGGGGCGCTGGAACCTCCTGCTAGAGCCCCTGACTCTGGAGACCCCGGCGGGGCAACTGACCCGGAAAAAACCGCTGTCGCTGGCGCTCCTGGCCAGCCCCCGGCGTTTACGCTTTCCCGGGCACTGCTGGTCGCTCGACGATGTTTCCCTCTGCCTGGCAGCGGCAGAAGCCGGGAGCGAAGGCGAGCTTGTCGCCAGACTCGAGGGACCTCTGGCCCTGCGCGCCGGGACGTTCCCATCGGTGGCTGCGGCCCGGGCAGCGCTCGCCGGTACCGTGGAGGCCCGCTGGGGCGCTGATCGTCCGCCCCGGGTGGACGCGCAGCTGTCGATGGACGGGATTCGCGTTACCCCGGCGGGACGGGACAAGCCCCTCGAGGACCCGGGGCACCTGCAACTTTCCCTGGCGCTGCACGAACAGCTGTCCCTGGGCGGCGAACTCACCGGCGGCGCCCTGGGTGCCATGAGCCTTGCGGCGCGCCGCGGCAGCGAGGGCTGGCGCGGTGAGCTGACGGTGGCGGGAGCGCCCCTTGCCTATCTGCAGCCGCTCCTCTCTGGCGTGGCTCTGCTCGACGGCACGGTGCGCGGTAAGCTGGTTCTGGCGGCCCCGGGGCCGGCCTTCGTCACCGGCGGCGGCCTCGCCCTGGAGGACGGCCGGCTGGGCCTCGCTGCCAGCGATGCCGAGCTGGAAGCGCTGGCGCTGACGCTGCGCCCGGGGGAGGGGGGCGAGCTTGTTATTGCCGGTAGCGGCCGCTACGGCGCCGGGCCCGTGACCATCGCCGGCTCCCTCGATCCGGTGACGCCACGGCTGTCACTGTCCCTGGAGGGAAAGGAGAACGCCGTGCACTGGCCGGGTTTGGTGGACGCCACGGTGTCACCGGTGCTGGCCTTGGGCTACGCGGACGGCACCGCGACCCTGGACGGGGAGCTGCGCGTGCACGGTGGCCGCCTGGCTCCGGGGCAGGTCGGCAGCGGCGGCATCGCGGTGTCGCCCGACGCAGAAATCATCGGCGCTGACGCCCGGAAGCCGCTCCTGCGCACGCGTATCGATCTGAGAATCCTCGTCGAGGAGCGCTTCCGTGTGGTCGGCGATCTGGTCGATGCCACCATCGGTGGTGACCTCCGGCTGCGCCAGGAGCCGGCGGGTCCGCCGCAGCTCATCGGTCGGGTGGCGGTGGTCGGGGGCGAGCTGCGCGCCTACGGCCAGCAGCTGGAGCTGCGCGAGGGCAGCATGGCCTTTGCCGGCGACCCGGAAAATCCGCAGCTCGACCTTCGCGCCGAGCGCCAATTCCCGTCGGAGGCGCTGCGTGTGGGGTTCGCCGTCGGCGGCAGCCTTCGAGAGCCGCGCCTGGCGCTTTACTCGGAACCCCAGGTACCCCGGGAGGCACAGCTGTCCTGGCTGCTGCGCGGCCGGCCCCCGGATGCGGGCGCGAGCGTGGACGGCACCGCGCTCGCGCTGTCCGTCGGTGCTACGGCACTTAACCAGACGCCGTTGATGCGTTCCCTGAACCGGCTGCCGGGGCTCAGTAACGTGGCCCTGGGTACGGAGACCGGCAGCACGGGCACGGCCGCGACCATCAGCGGTTACGTGGGTGACCGGCTTTACCTTTCCTACGGCATGGGACTCTACGAGCCGGTCAACACGCTCACGGCGCGCTTATACCTGCGCGCCCGGCTGTGGCTGGAGATGGTCTCTGCCCTGGAGAATTCCGTGGACCTCTACTACCGCTTCGATATCGATTAGGGATCTGTCCGGCAGCCGGACCCCGGGCGCGGGGCCTCAGGCCCCGTAGCTGGCCCGTGCCGCCGCTACTGCGGCGCCGGCGTCGCAGCTGTGTCCCTGCTGACCGAGCACCGCGGCCAGCGCGGTGAGCAGGACGTAGACGTTGCGCTCCCGGCTCGAGTGACCCATGAGCCCGATGCGCCAGGCTTTGCCCGCGAGGGCGCCCAGGCCGGCGCCAATCTCAAGATCGAAGTCTGTCAGCAGGGCGGCGCGCACGGCGGCGTCATCGACGCCCTCCGGGATATGCACGGCATTCAGCTGGGGCAGGCGCCACTCGGGGGCGACCACGAGGGACAGGCCCAGCGCCTCAAGTCCTGCGACCAGCGCCTCGTGGTTGCGCTTGTGCCTGGCGTGGGCAGCTTCGAGGCCTTCTTCCTGCAGCATGACCAGTGACTCATGCAGCGCATAGAGGGCATTGACCGGCGCTGTATGGTGGTAGGCCCGCTTGCTGCCGCCGCCCCAGTACCCCATGACCAGCTGCATGTCCAGGAACCAGCTCTGCGCGGGGCGCTCCCGGGCCTGGATCCGCTCCACGGCGCGCTCGCTGAAGGTCACCGGTGAGATGCCGGGCACGCAGGACAGGCATTTCTGCGTGCCCGAGTAAACCGCGTCCGCGCCCCAGGCATCCACCGCCAGCGGAATGCCGGCCAGCGCCGTGACCGCATCGACGATGGCCAGGGCGCCATGCTGTCGGGCCAGGGCACAGAGTGCCTCGGCGTCGGAGCGTGCGCCGGTGGAGGTCTCGGCGTGGACGAAGGCGAGCACCGATGCCTCCGGGTGGGCTGCGAAGGCTTCGCCGACCTTGTCCACGCTCACCGGGTCTCCCCAGGCGTCCTCGACCATGACCGCAGTGGCGCCGCAGCGCTCCACGTTCTCGCGCATGCGCCCGCCGAAGACACCGTTCTGGCAGACAATCACCGTATCGCCCGGCGCCACGAGGTTGACGAAGCAGGCCTCCATGCCTGCCGAGCCCGGCGCCGAGATCGGTAGTGTCAGCGCATTTTCCGTTTGGAAGGCGTATTGAAGGAGCCGCTTTATGTCGTCCATGAGGTCGACGAAGAGCGGATCCAGATGGCCGATGGTCGGGCGGGCGAGGGCGCCGAGAACGCGGGCCGGTACATCCGAGGGGCCGGGGCCCAGCAGCGTGCGTTGCGGCGGGTGGAAACTGGCAGTCATGGTTGATCTCCGTGAAAGAGTTGTTGCTAGCCTTCGGCGAGCACGTGGGCCTGGGCGGCGGCAACGCGCGCCACGGGCACGCGATAAGGGCTGCAGGATACGTAGTCGAGGCCGAGTTCATGGCAGAACTGGATCGAACGTGGGTCGCCGCCGTGCTCGCCGCAGATGCCGTACTTGATGCCCTTGTTCACCGCCCGGGACTCCTCCACCGCCAGGCGCATGAGCCGGCCCACGGCACGCTGGTCCAGGCTGATGAAGGGATCGTGCTCAATAAGCTTCTTGTCGAGGTACTGCGGGATGAAGCGGCCGGCGTCATCTCGGGAGAAGCCGTAGGTCATCTGGGTCAGGTCATTGGTGCCGAAGCTCATGAACTCTACCGCCGTGGCAAGGCGGTCCGCACCCAGGCAGGCCCTCGGCGTCTCCATCATGGTACCGACCTTGTAGCGCAGGGATACCGACTTCTCGCCGAGAACGCGGCGGATGCTGGCGTCGATGATGTCGCCGATGAGGCGTATCTCGCGGACATTCACCGTGAGCGGGATCATGATTTCCGGGTAGGGCTGGTAGCCGTCCTCCGTGGCCTGGATCGCGGCGCCGATGATGGCGCGAACCTGCATGCGGGTGATCTCCGGATAAACTACGGAGAGCCTGCAGCCGCGGAAGCCCAGCATGGGGTTGACTTCCGAAAGCTCGGTCACAGCACTGTGCACCTCGGCTACGGGCAGCTTCAGGCGGCCGGCGAGAGCGCGGGTTTCCTCCTCGCCGTGCGGGAGGAACTCATGCAGCGGAGGATCGAGGAGACGCACGGTGACCGGCAGCCCGTCCATGGCCTTGAACAGCGCGTAAATATCAGCCTGCTGGAAGACCTGGAGCTTCTTCAGGTGGCTCTTGCGCGTTTTTTTGTCCGGGGCGAGGATCATGGCACGCATGAGGTCGATGCGGTCACTGTCGAAGAACATGTGCTCGGTGCGGCACAGGCCAATGCCCTCGGCGCCCAGTTCCCGCGCCCGGATTGCGTCTTCCGGGGTCTCTGCATTGGCACGGACCTTGAGGCGCCGGTGCTTGTCGGCCCAGGAAAGGAGGGTCTGAAAGTCGTCGCTGGAACTTGCCTCGGTCTTGGGGATGTCGCCGAGCATGACCTCGCCGGCGGTGCCGTCAAGGGTGATAATGTCGCCGCGCTTGAGGGTGACGCCATCCTTCGTAGTCGCGGTGCCCGCTTCTGCATCGACGGAGAGGCCGCTGGCGCCGGTGATGGCGCAGACGCCCATACCCCGGGCGACCACCGCCGCGTGTGATGTCATGCCACCGAGCTCCGTCAGGATGCCTTCGGCGACCTTCATGCCGTGGATATCCTCCGGGGTGGTCTCCCGGCGCACGAGAATCACCGCGGTGCCGTCCCGCGCGACCTTGACTGCCTCATCGGCGGAGAAAACGATCGCGCCGGTGGCTCCCCCGGGGCTCGCCGGCAGGCCCGTGGTGATGATGTCGGTCTTCGCGTCCGGGTCGACCATGGGGTGTAGGAAGGCCTCGACGTGATCCGGGGAGACGCGCAGCAGCGCCTCTTTTTCGTTGATCAGGCCATCCCGGACCATGTCCACGGCGATCTTCACCGAGGCGCGGCCGGTGCGCTTGCCGCTGCGCGTCTGCAGCATGTAGAAGCGGCCTTCCTGCACCGTGAACTCAATGTCCTGCATGTCCCGGTAGTGGCGCTCAAGCAGGGCCTGGGTCTCGTTGAGCTGGTCGTAAACCGCCGGCAGCTTGTCCGCGAGGGCCGAGATCGGCTGTGGCGTGCGGGTGCCGGCGACCACGTCTTCACCGGCGGCATTGAAGAGGAATTCGCCGAAGAACAGGTTCTCCCCGGTGGACGGGTTGCGGGTGAACGCCACCCCCGAGCCTGAATCATCACCGAAGTTGCCATAGACCATGGACTGCACGGTGACGGCCGTGCCCAGGGAGTCGGGAATGTTGTTCATTTCCCGGTACACGTTCGCCCGGGGCGTGTGCCAGGACAGGAACACGGCCTCGACGGCGAGGCGCAGCTGCACGAAGGGGTCCTGGGGGAAGTCCGCCATGGCCTTGAAGCGCTCTACGATGGCCCGCCAGTCCGCGGCGGTCATGTCCATGTCCGTCGCGTAGCCGCGATCCTTCTTATAATGCTCGATCTCCTTCTCGAAGGCGTGCGCATCCTGGCTCATGACCACCTCCGCGAACATCTGGATGAAGCGCCGGTAGGAGTCGTAGGCGAAGCGGGGGTTATCCGTCTTCCGCGCCAGGCCCTCAGCGATCTCGTCGTTGAGGCCGAGGTTCAGGATTGTATTCATCATGCCCGGCATGGAGATCGGAGCGCCGGAGCGGACGGAAAAGAGCAGGGGGTTGTCCGGGTCGCCGAAGCGGGCGTCCATCTTTTTTTCGACGAGATCAAGGGCCACCCGGTACTCCTGCTCCAGGAGATTCGGCAGCTTGTTGCCGTTCTCGAAGAATTCCCGGCAGGTGGGCGTAGTGATGATGAACCCGAAGGGCACCGGCAGTCCGAGATTGGTCATCTCGCAGAGGTTGGCACCCTTGCCGCCGAGCAGATCGCGATCCTCCCGATTGCCCTCGGTGAACAGGTAGACGCGCTTGGCCATGGGAACCCCTTTCCCTTTCGGGTGTCTAGCTGGCGAGGTGGCGCAGTATACTGGTAAGGCGACGGGCGCGTCATACCCGCCGCCGCGAACCTCACGGGGCGCGCGCCCACCCCGGAACGGAGCAAGCCACGCAGTGACCCGCCGAGACCTCTTGCGAGCCCTGGCCAGCCTTGTCCCCGCGCTGTGCCTCCTCGCCTGCGCGTCGGACCCGACGCTGACGGCTCCGCCGCGGGAAGCGGACCCGGTGGATTTCAGCGGCCATTGGGAGCTGAACTACGGGCAGAGCGACAACATCCAGTCGCGACTGAGTACCCTGGTACGCGACCTCCAGCGGCGCAGCGCCCGTGCCTCCAACCTGCGCAGCGAGCGCGGTGGTCTGGTGCTGGGTTCCGGGACCACCGACAGTGCGCCTTCAGTTATCGGCCTTGCCCGGATGGCCGAGCAGATTACGGCGTCGCAGCTCCTCGAGGTCGAACAGGGGCGGACCCGTATCCGTCTCGAGCGCGAGGGTAACTTCGCCCTGTCCTGTGACTTCTTGCGCGACCCGGGTTACATCGACGACCTCGGGGTCGGTCGGGAGAGCTGCCGCTGGGACGGCCAGCAGCTGGTTTTCCTCATCAGCCTGCCCGAGGGCCTGTCCATCAGGCACCGGGTGGCGCTCGCCCGCTCCGGCGACCAGCTGGGGATCGTCACCACGGTTTTTTCGGACCAGGTGAGCGCGCCTTTCACCGTGCGCCGTATCTATGATCGCTATGAGCCCGGCAGCCGCGGTTATCGTTGCCGGGAAACCCTGAGCCGGGGCCGGGTCTGTACCACGGAGGGCAGCCCGTGAAGCGCCTGCTCTTGCTCCTCTGCATCTTCAGCCTGGCTGGCTGCGCGACGGGCACAGGTGCGCCGTCTGTGTCGGAAGCCGCAGAGCCCACGCCCGCCTGGCCGCCTGCGCCCGGTGCCGTGACCCTCGACCGGGCCGGCACCCCACCGGCGCCCGCGCTGGACGTCATCATCGAGGTCTTCGACACCGGGCTGGCGGAGGCGGCCGCCGGTCCCGGCGAGGAGCCGGTGTTTGCGGCCGTGCGCAAGGCCGAGGCCTTTTACATGCCGCTTGCGCTGCGCCAGGCGCTTGTCGAGAGCGGTCACTGGGGTGCAGTGCGCGTAGCGCCCCGGGCGAGCGATACCGCGGCACTGTCCCTCAGCGGCCGCATTGTGCATTCCGACGGGGTGGACCTTGTGCTCGCCCTGCGGGCGGTGGATGCGACGGGGTCGGTGTGGCTGGAGCGCGAGTACCACGACCGCGCCGCGGAAGAAGACTACCCGGTAGCTGCCGGCAAAGATCCCTTCGGCGATCTGTACCGTCAGGTCGCCAATGACCTGGCGGCGGCGCAGCGGGCCCGGGCGGTGGCGGAGCTTCCTGCCGTCGCGCTGCTGCGCTATGCGGGCACCCTGGCCCCGGGGGTGTTCGGGGACTACCTGAGCATCGCTGCCGACGGCCAGCGTGAGCTGCGCCGGGCACCGGCGGAGGGCGACCCGATGCTGGCGCGCGTGCGGCGCCTGCGCAATCAGGAATACCTGTTCATCGACGCAGCGGATGAACAGTACGGAGACCTTGTCGAGCGCTTTGCGCCGACTTACCACCTCTGGCGCCAGTACGCCCACGAGCTCGCCCGCTATGAGACTGACTACCTGGCCCGCGTCGGGGAGCGTGAGATCAACGCCCGCCGCGGGACCTACGCAGCCATGCAGCAAACCTACGGCCGCTTCCGGCGGGTGAAGATCCACGAGCAGGACCTTGAGGAGCTGGCGGAGGGCTTCGACAACGAGGTAACGGAAACGGTGATCGATGTCGACGACCGCGTCTATCGCCTGAGCGGCTCCCTGGCAACACAGTATGGGGAATGGCGTGAGATCCTCCGGCGTATCTTCACGCTGGAGGGCGGCGGCGTGCCATGAGGAGACTGGGCTGACAGAGTGGGCGCTGCGAGTTCAGTCCCCGGCCCTGAGCGGTTATGCTGGCGCCATGGCCGCTACGGATGACAAGCCCCCCCAGGATTCGCTCCTCGATGCGCTCAAGCGCCTCACGGGGCAGGTCGCCGGCGGTACCATGGATCTGGCCGTCGCCACCGGGACGCTCGGCGCCATGTTCGGCGAGGCCTGGCTGCGCAACGCCCTCGCGCTGTCTCTGTCGCCGGAGCGCCACGAGGCCATGGCCGAGGCCGGGCACCTGCTCCGGGATCTTCGCCAGACCGCCGGCCTCTCGCTCCGCGAGCTTTCCGAAGACCTTGGCCTGGCCGACCCGGAGCTTCTCGCTGACGTGGAACGGGGGGAGAAGATTCTGCCCATCGAATACGTGCTGCGCGCTGCATCGCTGCTCGCCCGGCACGATCCGGTGCCGCTCCTGATCCGTTTCCTGCGGACCTACAACCCGCAGCTCGAGCGGGCCCTGGAGGACTGGGGCGTCATGGCGCTGCCCAGGCATTTCGAGCGGGAACGACGCTTTATCAATCTCTACCGCCAGCACGATTTTCTGCGCGAGCTGGATGACGATGAGTTCGCCCGCTTCATCGATTACATGGACAGCTCCACGCAGCTGGTGGCTGATCTCATGGCGCGGGAAAAAGAAGCCCATGCGGCAAAACGCAGGCGGCGGTCCCCGCCGCGGAAGAAACGGCCTGCGGCGACGCGCCGGGGCACCGGTAAACGCAACAGCGACTGAGCACCCTCATGGAACAGCAGCACTGGTTGGCGATCTGCCCGCGCGGTATCGCGCCGCTCCTGGTCGAGGAGCTCGAGGCGCTGGGAGCGGAGGATGCCCGGGAGCAGGGCAGTGCCGTCAGCTTTCGCGGCGCCCGCTCGGTCTTTTATCGGGCGTGCCTGTGGAGCCGGCTCGCCAACCGCGTGTTATTGCCCCTCGGCGACTTTCCCGCCGCCGACGGCGATACGCTTTACGCCAGCCTGCGCAGCATTGACTGGCCCCGGCTCCTGGCCCCGGGCGCCAGTATCGCCGTCGATTTCCATGGGCAGAATGGCGCCATCCGCCACAGTCGCTTTGGTGCCCAGCGCAGCAAGGACGCGGTCGTCGACAGCTGTCGCGAGGCCGGACTGGCCCGGCCATCGGTGGACCTGGAGCGCCCCGACCTGCGCATCAGCGTGCAGCTGCGCCGGGATCAGGTAGCTGTGGCCCTGGACCTGACGGGCGGGAGCCTGCATCAAAGGGGCTATCGCGAGCGCAGCGGCGCTGCGCCCCTCAAGGAAAACCTGGCAGCGGCCGTGCTCCTGCGCGCAGGCTGGCCGGCCATGGTGGCCAGGGGCGGTGCGCTCATCGACCCCATGTGCGGGGCCGGGACATTGCTGATCGAGGGCGCGCTCATGGCCCTGGATCGTGCCCCGGGGCTAGAGCGCAGGCACTGGGGCTTCGCCGGCTGGCGCGGCCACGACGAGGCGCAATGGCGTGCCGTGCTCGGCGACGCGCGGCTCCGTGCCGAGCATGCCGCCCGGGGCCCGGCACCGGAAATTCGCGGTTACGATGCGGATCCGCGGGTCGTCCGGATCGCCCAGGAGGCCGCGGCGAGCCTCGGCCTCGGCAAGGTGATTCGGGTCAGCTGCAAGGCCCTCGCCGAGGTCAAGCGGCCCACGCACCGCCCGTTGCCCGAGGGCGTTGTCGTGTGCAATCCACCCTATGGCGAGCGCCTCGGCGATCGGGAGAGCCTGCCGTATCTCTATGGGCGCCTCGGCCAGGTACTGCACGACGAGTTCACCGGCTGGCAGGCTGCCGTGCTCACCGGCGATCGCGAGCTCGGCCGGGCCATGGGCCTGCGCAGTCATCAGCAGTATGCCCTCTACAACGGTGCGCTCCCGGTGACCCTGCTGCTTTTCGAACTCGTTCCTGACAACCGGTGGAACGCCGGTGCGGCGCTGCAGACTGCGGTGCCCTCCGCGCCAGCGCCGTCTGCCCCGGCCGGAGAGACGACCCTCGGCGAAGGCGCTGCGATGTTCGCCAATCGGGTGCGCAAGAACGAGAAGCGCCTGCGCAGCTGGCGCCGGCGCGAGGGGATTAACGCTTACCGGGTCTATGATGCGGACATGCCCGAGTACGCCGTGGCGGTGGACTGTTACGGTGACCGGGTGCAGGTGGCCGAGTACGCGGCGCCGAAGGGCGTGGATCCGGCCGCTGCGGCGCGGCGCCTCGACGATGTACGGGCGGCGCTGCCGGGGGCGCTCGCGGTGCCGCCGGAACAGATTAGCTACAAGACGCGGCAGCGCCAGCGTGGCAGCGAGCAGTACCGGCGCCAGGGGCGGAGCGGTGAGTTCTTTCCCGTCCGGGAAGGCCCCGCGAGTCTTCTGGTGAACCTGCAGGACTATCTCGATACGGGCCTTTTCCTGGATCACCGGCCACTGCGCCTGCGGATCGGCGCCGAGGCGAAGGGGCGGGATTTTCTCAACCTGTTCTGCTACACGGGCACCGCCACGGTGCACGCCGCTCTTGGCGGTGCCCGCAGTACCACGAGCATCGATTTGTCCAACACCTACCTCGGCTGGCTCCGGCGCAACCTGGCAGAGAACGGGCTCGCCGAAGGGCGTCACCGCCTCCTGCGGGCGGATGTGCGGGCGTGGCTTGCCGACGCCGAGGCTGCCTGGGACCTGATACTGCTGGACCCGCCGTCCTTTTCCAACAGCGCGGCCATGGACGGCAGCTTTGATCTGCAGCGTGATCACCGCGCGCTGGTCGCGGGGGCGCTGGCCTGCCTGCGGCCGGGGGGGGTGTTGTATTTTTCGAACAACCTGCGCCGCTTCCGCCTTGACCCGGCGCTGGCGGACCTGCCCGGCTGTGAGGACATCACCGCCGCGACCATTGATCCGGATTTCGCGCGTCGGCCCAGGGTTCACCACTGTTTCCGCTTCCAGAAGCCGGCGGGCGAAAGGTAGGGTGGCTTTACGTCACGTGATGATGCGCGTAAGGATATACTTACTTGACAGATTATTTATCCACAGATGCCCGAAGAGCCGTCTTATGTCGGGTCATACACCTTGCGAGTTCTCACGGCTTCTCCGCTATGTCGCATAAAATCCTGAAAAATAAAAATATAAGTGTCTTTTATGAGTGGTTTTTGAGCGCGCTGGCGTTGCGCCCCGGCGCCGCGTTGAGTCACCCCGGGGGGGACTGCCCCCAGAGTTATCCACAGTGATGGCGCCGCCGGTGCTCCTGATTGCCTGGCACAGTCAGAGTGGCAGCTGTGCCCGCCTCGCCGGTGCCGCTCTGGCCGGTGCCCGCCGTGCCGAGGGCGCTGACGCCGAAGCCGGCCGCTGCGAGGATCTCGGCAGTGTGGAAGTGGCTGCAGCGAGTGGACTGCTGCTTGTTGCCGCGGAGAACGCCGGTCGCCTCGCCGGCGGCGCCAAGCAGTTTCTCGATCGCGTGTTCTACCCGAGCATCAGCCGGGAGCTCATGCTCCCGGCAGCGGTGCTGGTGTCTGCGGGCAACGATGGCCGCAGTGCCGTCGCCGATGTCGAGCGGATGCTCAAGGGGATTCCCTTTACTCCTGCCACGGAGCCTTTAATAATCCGCGGCTCACCGGGGCCGGAGGGTCTTGCGCGGGCCGGGGAACTCGGTGAGGCGCTGGCCACGGGCCTCGCCCTCGGCCTCTTTTGAACACTGGATCCTGGAGATGATGTGAGCGACGAACTGGCAGCGGTACCCGAGGGCTTTGAGCAACTGGAACACGGGCTCGGCTACAGCGACAGCCTGCAGCCTTTCTACCGGCGCATTGACGGCGATGAGGTGAGTTTCGGCTTTGTCGTCCTTGAGCAGCATGCGAACCTCATGCATATCTGTCACGGTGGCTGCCTGATGACCCTCGCCGACATCGCGGCTGCCACCAGCATCAATCGGCGGCTGCCAAAGAGCGTGGGCCTGCCGACAATCAATCTCGGTTTTGACTTCCTGTCGCCGGGGCGTTTCGGCCACTGGCTGCAGACGCGCACCCACCTCGTCGAGGTCAAGCGCCGTTTCGGCTTCTGCGCCGGCGTGATTGAGGATGGCGACAAGCCGGTGCTGCGCTACAGCGGAACGTTCTACCTCCCGGATCACGATGGCATGTGGAAGGGCGGTGCCGGCGACGCCGCTCTGCGCCGTCTGGCCGGTGGGGAGTAGCGTTCCGGGCGCTGGCGCGGTAGGCTTCCTGGCCTCCTGAGCCGGGTGCTTACTCCGGCACTTTCTCCCGTGGTACGGGGCTCACGACTGATACGGTGATTCCATGGCTGGATTGACCCTCTATGACAAACTCTGGCAAAGCCACCTCGTTGAGGAGCGGGATGATGGATCCGCATTGATCTACATCGACCGCCACCTGACGCACGAGGTGACCTCCCCGCAGGCCTTCGAGGGCCTTCGCCTGGCGGGCCGTCGCCCCTGGCGCCGGGACGCCAATATTGCCGTGCCGGATCATAATGTGCCCACGGAAAGCGCCGAGCGGCTTGGTGGGGTCGCGGGCATTCTCGATCCGGTCTCCCGGCTGCAGGTGCAGACGCTGGACGAGAACTGCGCCGAGTTCGACATCGTCGAGATACCGATCAATGACGTGCGTCAGGGCATCGTCCACGTCGTCGGCCCGGAGCAGGGCATTACCCTGCCCGGGGTCACCCTGGTGTGCGGCGACTCCCACACCTCGACCCACGGTGCTCTGGCGGCGCTCGCCCACGGCATCGGCACCTCCGAGGTGGAGCATGTGCTTGCCACCCAGTGCCTGCTCGCGCAAAAAATGAAGAATCTGCAGGTGCGCGTCAGTGGTCGTCTGGGCACGGGGGTCACTGCCAAGGACCTTGCCCTCGCAATTATCGGTCAGATCGGCACTGCCGGTGGCACCGGCTTCGCCATTGAGTACGCCGGCGAGGCGATCGAGGCGCTCAGCATGGAAGGACGGATGACGCTGTGCAACATGTCCATCGAGGCGGGGGCGCGGGTCGGCCTCATTGCCGTCGACGACACGACCATCGACTACGTGCGCGGTCGACCCTACGCGCCGACCGGCGAGCTCTGGGACAGGGCCGTGGCCGCCTGGCGCGGTCTGCACTCGGATCCGGATGCGGTTTTTGATCGGGTGGTGGAGCTGCGTGCCGAGGACGTCAAGCCCCAGGTCACCTGGGGGACCTCCCCGGAGATGGTCGCTCCGGTGGACGGGGTGGTGCCGGACCCGGATGCCATGGACAGCCCCGGCCGCGCAGAGTCGGTGCGGCGGGCGCTCGAATACATGGGCCTTACGGCGGGCATGCCGATCCGGGACATTCGTCCGGATCGGGTCTTCATTGGTTCCTGCACCAACTCGCGTATCGAGGATCTGCGCGCCGCCGCGGCTGTGGTCAAGGGCCGCCGGGTGGCCGCGAGTGTGAAGCAGGCGCTGGTGGTGCCGGGCTCCGGCGAAGTAAAGAAACAGGCAGAGGCCGAGGGGCTGGACCGCGTCTTCCTCGACGCGGGCATGGAATGGCGCGAGCCGGGCTGTTCCATGTGCCTGGCCATGAACGCCGATAAGCTGGGCGCTGGCGAGCACTGCGCGTCCACCTCGAATCGCAACTTCGAGGGTCGCCAGGGTGCCGGCGGTCGCACCCATCTGGTAAGCCCGGCCATGGCCGCGGCGGCCGCTATCGCCGGTCACTTCATCGATGTTCGCGAACTGACGGAGGCCTGAGACCATGATGCAGAAACTCACTGTCCATGAGGGGCTGGTTGTGCCCATGGACCGCGCCAACGTCGATACGGACCTGATCATCCCGAAGCAGTTTCTGAAGTCCATCAAGCGCACGGGCTTCGGCCCGAACCTGTTTGACAACCTGCGCTACCTCGATGAAGGGGAGCCGGGCCAGGATTGCAGCCAGCGTCCCATAAACCCCGAGTTCCCGCTGAACTTCCCGCGCTACCAGGGCGCCAGCATCCTGCTGGCGCGGGAAAACTTCGGTTGTGGCTCCAGCCGGGAGCACGCGCCCTGGGCGCTGGCAGACTACGGCTTCCGCTGCGTGATTGCGCCGAGTTTTGCTGACATTTTCTATAACAACTGCTTCAAGAACGGCATCCTGCCAGTGGTGCTGCCGGCGGCGGTGGTCGATGACCTGTTCGCCGTCCTCTACGCCAGCGAGGGCTACACGCTGACCGTGGACCTTCGCGAGCAGGTGGTTATTGCGCCCGATGGCCGCCGCTGGTCTTTCGCTGTCGACGGCTTCCGCAAGGAGCGGCTCCTCGAGGGGCTCGACGATATCGGCATCACCCTGAAGAGCGCTGACGCAATCCGCGCCTACGAGGCCCGCTGGCGCGAGCAGTCGCCGTGGCTCTTCGGCGGCTTCGACCGCCCGGTGTCCTGACATGGCGGCGCGACGGATCCTGATCCTGCCCGGGGACCATATCGGACCGGAGATCGTTGCTGAGGCGGAGAAGGTCATCGCAGTGGTCGATCAGCGCTTCGCCCTTGGCCTCGCTCTCGAGCACGGTCTTATCGGTGGTGCCGCCTACGAGGCCTGCGGTGATCCGCTGCCGGCTGAGACGCTGGAGCGCGCCCGGGCAGCAGACGCCACTCTTCTGGGCGCTGTCGGCGGGCCGGAGTGGGACGACGTCGACCGGGCTCTGCGCCCGGAGAAGGGGCTGCTGCGCATCCGCGCCGAGCTCGGCCTTTTTGGCAACCTGCGTCCGGCGATCCTCTACCCGCAGCTCGCCGAGGCCTCGAGCCTGAAGCCCGAGGTGGTGTCGGGGCTGGACCTGCTGATCGTGCGCGAGCTCACCGGCGGCATCTATTTTGGTGAGCCGCGGGGCATCCGCACGCTGGCGTCCGGCGAGCGCGAGGGCTTCAACACCTATGTCTACCGGGAGTCGGAGATCGAACGCATCGCCCGGCTCGCCTTCCGCCTCGCGGCGCAGCGCGGGGGGCGACTCTGCTCCGTCGACAAGGCGAACGTCCTGGAGGCGACCGTGCTCTGGCGCGAGGTCGTCGAACGCATCGCCCCGGAATTCCCGGAGGTCACCCTCACGCACCTTTATGTCGACAATGCGGCGATGCAGCTGGTCATGGCCCCCAAGCAGTTCGACGTGATGGTGACCGGCAATCTATTCGGTGACATCCTCTCTGACGCGGCTGCCATGCTTACCGGTTCTATCGGCATGCTGCCTTCGGCCTCCCTCGACGCGGCCGGGCGCGGTCTCTACGAGCCCTGCCATGGCTCGGCGCCCGATATTTCCGGACAGGGCAAGGCCAATCCGCTGGCGACGATCCTGTCGGTGGCAATGATGCTGCGCTACACGCTCGGTGAGCCGGCAGCTGCAGCAGCGATCGAGGCTGCGGTGGGCCGCGTGCTCGACGACGGGCTGCGCACGGCAGATATCTGTGCTGCGGGGCGGGAACCGGTGTCCACCGCGACCATGGGTGACGCCGTGGTCGCGGCCCTTGGCAGTCCGTAACACCAGACAAGCATTGAGGAGGGGTACGATGGCGAAGCAATTTGACGTGGCGGTGGTGGGCGCCACCGGCGCCGTGGGCGAGACGATGCTGGAGATTCTCGCCGAGCGCAAGTTCCCTGTGGGTGAGGTTTACGCTCTCGCCAGCGAGCGTTCCGCCGGCAAATCCGTCAGTTTCGGTAAGCGTCGGCTGACGGTACAGAATCTCGCCGAATTCGATTTCAGCAGGGTATCCATCGGCCTCTTCTCCGCCGGCGGCTCCATTTCTGCCGAGTTCGCGCCGAAGGCCGCAGCGGCGGGTTGCGTGGTTATCGACAATACGTCGCACTTTCGCCGCGATCCGGCGATCCCCCTGATCGTTCCCGAGGTGAACCCCGCCGCGCTGGCCCGCTACAGCGACTGCAACATCATCGCCAACCCCAACTGCTCGACGATCCAGATGCTGGTTGCCCTGAAGCCGATCTACGATGCCGTGGGCATCACCCGCATCAATGTCGCCACCTACCAGGCGGTATCCGGCACGGGCAAGGAAGCGATTGAGGAACTTGCCGGGCAGACGGCACGGCTGCTTAATGGGCAGCCGGCTGAGTGCAGCGTGTATCCCCGGCAGATTGCGTTCAACGCGCTACCGCACATCGACACGTTCCAGGACAACGGCTATACGCGCGAAGAGATGAAGATGGTCTGGGAAACGCAGAAAATCTTCGACGATCCGGAGCTCCTGGTGAATCCCACCTGCGTGCGTGTTCCGGTCTTTTATGGACACTCCGAAGCCGTGCACCTTGAGACACGGGAACCGATCGAGGCCGCCGCAGCCCGCGAACTGCTCAGCGCTGCCCCCGGGGTGACTGTGCTCGACGAGCACGCCGACGGCGGCTACGCCACAGCAGTGAGCGACGCGGCGGGGCACGACCCGGTCTTCGTCAGCCGCATCCGCAAGGACATCTCCCACCCGCGCGGCCTCGATCTGTGGATTGTGGCCGACAATGTGCGCAAGGGGGCCGCCCTCAACAGCGTGCAAATTGCCGAGTGCCTCGCCCGGGACTACCTGGCCTAGCGTTTACGGCGGCGGGCCGCCTTGCTCCGGCGGCGGCCCTTGGCAGATACTGGGGTGACACAGGGCATTGACAGCAAAGGGTCCCCAGGGCCCGCGACGGGGGGTTGCGGGCGCCAGTGTACGTTGAGTAAAAAGTGCATAATGAATTGCAAGTCATTGGGATGCATGGCATTTTGATGGCACCAGAGGGGGGCGCGGCAGCGCCGCGGGGTTCGGGACCATAACAAGGCAGCGCTATGGCTAAACGGGTTCAGGCAACGGCTGTGCTCCTTGCCGGGGGGCTGTTGCACGCGGGACAGGCGGCAGCGCTCGGCCTCGGTGAGATGTCGCTCAGCTCATTTCTCAATGAGCCGCTCGACGCGGAGGTCTCCCTCCTCGATACCCGCGGGCTCACCACCGACGACATTCGTATACGCCTTGCCGGCGTCGAAGACTTTGAGCGGCTTGGCATCAATCGCAACTACTTTCTGACAAGCATCGATTTCAGGGTCAGCGTTGACCCGGCCACGGGGCGCGGTGTGATCCGCCTGTCCACGGACGAACCGGTCGTCGAGCCTTTTCTTGATCTGATCATCGAGGCCCGCTGGCCCAGCGGCCGGCTGCTGCGCGAGTACACCGTACTTGTGGACCCGCCGGCTTTCCGCGAGGAGGTGTTGACCGTATCGGCCAGCGCGCGTGTCGCCGAGACGGAGGCTGAAGAAGCCTCGGCCTCAACGCCACCGGGCCAGCAGCCGGAGACGCCCCCGGAGCCGCAGACAAGGACCGGTGAGCGTGGTGACCGGGTGCAGGTTCTCGACAGCGATCTGCCGCCCGGCGAGATGCCCCGGCGACCCTTTTCCGCGGCCACCGTGGATGAGCCGCAGGCCGGCAGTCGCTACCTGGTCAAGCGCGACGAGACGCTATGGCAGATTGCCCGTGGCGCGCGCCCCGAGGGTGTCAGCGTGCAGCAGGCGATGCTCGATATCCAGCGCCTCAACCCCGAGGCCTTCATCGATGGCAATATCAACCGGCTCAAGGCGGGGTACATTATTTACCTCCCCCGCGCCGGCGACATCAGCTCCGACGATGTGGCTGACGCGCTGGCAGAGGTGCAGGCGCAGAACAGCGCCTGGTCGTCCGGGCGCAGTCGCACTCCCGGGGTGACGGCGGCGGCCACGCTGCGTATTTCTGCCGACAGCGGCGGCAGTGACGCGCCGACGGCGGATGATACCGCGGAAGCTGTCGCCGCAGAGGGGCAGGCGCAGCAGGAAGCTGCGACGGCAGCCGTGGAGAGAGCACCAGCGCCGTCGCCGCCGGAACCGGACTCGCCTGAACCGGACCCAGTAGCCGCCGCTACAACAGCCTCGCCCCTGGAGGGGGAGCTGGCTGCTCAGCTTGCTGCCATGGCGGGGCGGCTCGATGCGCTGGAGGCGACGCTCTCGGTTAAGGATCAGGAGATTGCCCGCCTTGAAGATGCCCTGCGCGAGGCCCGTGACAGCGCCCAGGCTGCCGCCGCGGCCCGAGCCAGGGCAGAAGCGCCGGCGGAGCCTGTCGCGCGGGCTCCGGTTCCTGCGCCGGCCAGCTCTGCCGCGAGCGGCTTTATGCCCTGGGTTTATGGCATCGCCGGTGCGGTGGTGCTGGTACTGCTCGCCGTGCTCGGCTTTCGCCGCAGGCGGCGCAGCGGCACGCCGTTGCGGTCCGATGCGACCCCGGCCCGACCGGCTTCGCCGGCGCCGGCAGCGGCGGCGGACGATGACGTGTTCGCCGGCGTTACCCTGCGTGAGGATGCCGTGGACATGGCCGCCCCGGTTGTGGCCGCTGCGGATGGTGAAGAGCCTGCACACCGGGACGTTTCCGAGCGGGGGTACGGTGAGCGGCGCTACGACGACTACATCGACGACGCTGATGGTGGTGACGCCCTCGCCGAGGCCGATATCTATATTGCCTATGGCCGCTATCTGCAGGCCGCAGAACTCCTCAGTACCGCCATCCGTAGCGAGCCCGAGAACAGCGCCTTCCGCCTTAAGCTCCTTGAGCTCTATACAGACATGGGCGAGAGCGACAAGGCTCTGGAGCAACTCGAAGCCCTGCGCGAACATGGTGCCGCCGACGCCGTCGCCCGCGCTGAACGGATTGTCGGTGGCGCAGCGCCTGCACCCAGGGCCCGACCGGAGCCGGCGGCCAGTCCCGCTGGCGCGGTAGAGCCTCCGCCTTCGCCCATGGTCCCGGAACCAGCGCCCGGGCCAGGGCCCGAAGTGGCGCCTGAGCCCCAGGTGGAGCCAGGGTCTGAAGAAGAGCCAGGCCCCGAGTCGGCATCGGATCCGCAGCTCGCCCAGGCCCCTGAACCGGCGCCGGAAGTCCCGGGGGCTGCGGCCCCGGAGCTTGCCGACGATGACAGCGTTTTCGATGGCCTGGCGATCGAAGAGGAACCGCCGGCGGCGGAGCCTGGCGAGGTGCTTGATCTCGACCTGGAGCTCGAGGAGCCCCTGACCGATCCGGTGGAGGCGTCCGAGGCCGTGGACTTCGGCGCGCCGCCGCCGATGCCGGAGGCAGGCGGCAGCGAGAGTGATGAAGACCTGGTCTTCGCGGATGAGGGCGATCAGATCGCCACGCGCCTCGATCTGGCCCGCGCCTACCTCGACATGGGGGACAGCGACGGAGCCCGCTCGATTCTCCAGGAGGTCGTTCGCGACGGCAACGCCGACCAGCAGGAAGAGGCGAACACGCTGCTGGCCCGTCTTGGCTGACGCGCCCGCGCCAGCCTCACGCTTCCCCGATACCCCGCAGCCGCCCGGCACCCGGGTGGCGCTGCTTGTGGAATATGACGGCAGCGCCTTCTGCGGCTGGCAGTCCCAGCCGCATGCCCCCAGCGTGCAGGATGCCCTCGAGGCAGCCCTGGCCGCTGTCGCGGCCACGCCCGTGCGTACGCACTGTGCCGGTCGCACCGATACCGGGGTTCACGCCACGGGCCAGTGGGTGCATTTCGACGACCCGGTGGGGCGCAGCGCGAAGGCCTGGGTCCTCGGCACTAACGCCAACCTCCCGGGGACCGTGCGGGTGCTGCATGCCCAGGCGGTGCCGGTAGACTTTCACGCCCGCCACAGCGCCACTGCGCGGCGCTACCGTTACCTGGTCACCGACACGCCTGTCGCCCCGGCCCTCTATCGCGGCCTCGTGACCTGGCGTCGCGGCAGCCTCGATGCCGGACGCATGCACAAGGCAGCACAGCTTCTACTGGGCGAGCTGGACTTCAGTAGTTTCCGCGCTGCCGGATGCCAGTCGCGCACCCCGTGGCGACGGGTGGAAGCCATCAGCGTCGCCCGGGCCGGTCCGCTGCTTTGCGTGGACATCACCGCCAACGCGTTTCTGCACCACATGGTGCGCAACATCGCCGGTGCGCTGCTCGCCATCGGCGCCGGTGAGCGGGACGCCGACTGGCTGGAGAGGCTTCTTGCCTGCCGGGATCGACGGCAGGGGGCGGAGACCGCGCCACCGGACGGTCTTTATCTTGTCGCCGTGCGCTACCCGGAACGCTTTGCCCTCGTGCCACCGTCGCGGCCCTTCCTTTTCCCTTTCCCCGGGGACTAGAGCCAGTTCGCGGTACGTTCTGCTATCATTCGCGCCTTGGCCAGGGGGCAGGACGACGGTGGCGTTAACGAGGACACGCATCAAGGTCTGCGGTATCACCCGCCCGGAGGATGCTGTCGCCGCGGCGGACGCGGGTGTAGATGCTATTGGCCTTGTTTTTCACCGGGATAGTCCCCGGGCTGTGTCCCCCGCACAGGCTGCGCTCATCGCTCGAGCTGTGGGTCCCCTTGTGACCGTGGTCGCCCTGTTCGTGGACGCGGCAGAAGCGGCGGTTCAGGAGGTCCTGGCAGCGGCTCCGGTGGGGCTGCTGCAGTTTCACGGTGCCGAGAGCGCGGCGGCGTGCGGTCGCTACCACCGGCCTTACCTGAAAGCCCTGCGTATGGCGCCGGGGCTGGCCGTGGAAGCGGTGGCGGAGGGCTATGACAGAGCCAGCGGGATTCTGCTGGACAGTTTTCGGCCGGGGGTGCCAGGCGGCACCGGCGAGGCCTTCGACTGGGACCGGGTGCCGGTGGCGCTGCGGTCCCGCCTGGTGCTTGCCGGCGGGCTCACGCCGGCCAACGTGGGCGATGCTATCGCCCGGGTGGGTCCCGCGGCGGTAGACGTCAGCGGGGGCGTGGAGGCGGCACCGGGCCTCAAGGATGCAACGCGTATTGCCGCCTTCGTGGCGGCGGTGCGGGCGGCGGACAGCAAGCGGCAAAGCGGGAGCAAGCCATGACCATCAAGCTCGATCCACAGCTCATTAATACTGTGCCGGATGCCGACGGGCGCTTCGGTGCTTACGGTGGCCGCTTCGTCTCAGAGACGCTCATTGCGGCGCTGGCTGAACTCGACAGCGTTTACCGGGAACTGTCGGCGGACCCGGCTTTCCAGCGTGAGCTCGATGAAGATCTCGCGCATTACGTCGGTCGGCCTTCGCCCCTTTATGAGGCGCGGCGCCTTTCCGACGAGATCGGCGGCGGGCGTATCCACTTCAAACGCGAGGATCTGAACCACACCGGCGCGCACAAAGTGAACAATACCGTCGGCCAGGCGCTGCTCGCCAAACACATGGGCAAGCCGCGGGTGATCGCCGAAACCGGGGCCGGCCAGCACGGGGTTGCCAGCGCGACCATTGCGGCTCGTCTCGGCCTCGAGTGCCACGTGTTCATGGGCGCCGAGGATGTAAAACGGCAGTCGCTCAACGTTTACCGCATGAAGCTCCTCGGCGCTACCGTGGTGCCGGTCACGTCCGGTTCGCGGACCCTCAAAGATGCCATGAACGAGGCCATGCGTGACTGGGTTACCAACGTCGATGACACCTTCTACATCATCGGCACGGTCGCAGGTCCTCACCCTTACCCGATGCTCGTTCGCGACTTCCAGTGCGTTATCGGTCGCGAGGCACGAGCCCAGTGCCTGGCCCAGACCGGGCAGCTCCCGGACGCCCTGGTGGCCTGTGTCGGCGGCGGTTCCAACGCCATCGGCCTGTTCCACCCCTTCCTGCAGGACGAAGGTGTCTCCATGTACGGGGTCGAGGCAGGCGGGGAGGGCCTCGCGTCGGGCCGCCACGCGGCGCCGCTCTCCGCGGGTACTCCCGGAGTGCTCCATGGCAATCGCACCTACCTCATGCAGGATGACGATGGCCAGATCAGCGAGACCCACTCCGTCTCCGCAGGCCTCGACTATCCGGGTGTCGGTCCGGAGCACGCCTGGCTCAAGGACATCGGCCGCGTCAACTACGTGGCCGTGGACGACCGCGAGGCGCTGGCCAGCTTTCACCGGGTCACCCGCACCGAGGGCATCATGCCGGCGCTGGAAACAGCCCACGCCCTCGCCTACGCTGAAAAGCTCGCGGCGAGCATGCGCCCGGACCAGCACATTGTGGTGAACCTGTCCGGCCGTGGCGACAAGGATATCCTGACCGTTGCCGATCTCGATGGTATTGAACTGTAGTCTGAAGGAGGCTCCATGAGTCGTATTGCGGGGCGTTTCCGGGAGCTTGCCGCCGCGGGCCGCACGGCCCTGGTGCCCTATGTGGTCGCCGGCGATCCGGACCCGGCCGCCACCGTGCCGCTGCTCCATGCTCTGGTGGCTGCCGGTGCCGATGTGCTCGAGCTGGGTGTCCCTTTCTCAGATCCGATGTCCGAAGGCCCGGTGATCCAGCGCGCCCATGAGCGCTCCCTCGCCGGCGGTACCCGGCTGCGTTCCGTGCTCGAACTCGTGCGCGAGTTCCGCCGCGATGATCCGGCTACGCCGCTGTTGCTCATGGGCTATGCCAACCCCGTGGAGCACATGGGCTACGATGTGTTCGCAGACGCGGCCGCCGATGCCGGCGTTGACGGTCTGCTGACCGTGGACATCCCGCCGGAGGAGGTTGCGCGCGTCAACCGGGAGCTGAAGCGCGTTGCTATGGATAACATTTTCCTTATCGCGCCGACCACGCCGGAGGCGCGCCTCGACCTCATCACCCGGGAGGCGAGTGGCTTCATCTACTACGTATCCCTCAAGGGTGTGACCGGCGCTGGCAATCTCGACGTCGCGGACGTCAGCCGGCACCTGGCGCGGATTCGTGGCCACACGGGGCTGCCGGTCTGTGTCGGCTTCGGTATCAAGGACGCTGCTTCGGCTGCCGCTGTCGCCGGCACGGCGGACGGTGTCGTCGTCGGCTCGGCGCTGGTCGATTGTCATGCGCGCGCGCTGGCCGAGGGGCTCGCTCCCGAGGCGGCGCGCGAGCGGGTCGTTGCGCTGGTCGCCGAGATCCGCAGCGGGATCGACGCCGCAGTTGCGGCCTGACCGGGCGCCGGACGTATAATGCCCGCCGACAGCAGGGGGAGCCATGAGCTGGATTGACAAGATTCTGCCTTCCGGCGTGAAGAGCAGCACGGCAGAAACGCGGCGCGCCACGGTGCCCGAGGGCCTGTGGAAGAAGTGCATCAAGTGTGATTCGGTACTTTATATCCCGGATCTCGAGCGCAATCAGCAGGTGTGCCCGAAGTGTGGCCATCATATGCGTATCGGCGCCCGCCGGCGCCTGGACCTGTTCCTCGATGACGGCGGCCGGGAGGAGATCTTTGCGGATATCGAGCCCGTCGACCGGCTCAAGTTCCGCGACAAGAAGCGCTACCGCGATCGTCTTGCCGGTGCCCAGAAGTCCACGGGCGAGCGCGATGCCCTGGTCGCCATGAAGGGCACTCTCCATGGCCAGCCCGTGATCGCCGTGGCCTTCGAGTTCAACTTTCACGGCGGCTCCATGGGCTATGCCGTCGGCGAGAAGTTCACCCGCGCCGCGCAGCAGGCTCTGCTGGAACGCATTCCCCTCGTGTGTTTCTCGGCCTCTGGCGGCGCCCGCATGCAGGAGGCGCTCATCTCGCTCATGCAGATGGCCAAGACCAGCGCGGTCATCGAGCGTCTCCACGGCGCCGGTGTGCCCTATGTCTCGGTGCTCACCGATCCGATCTACGGCGGGGTGTCGGCCTCGCTCGCTCTCCTGGGCGATCTCAACATCGCCGAGCCGGATGCCCGGGCTGGTTTTGCCGGCCCCAACATCATCGAGCAGACCATCCGCCAGAAGCTGCCCAAGGGTTTCCAGCGCAGCGAGTTCCTGCTCGAGCACGGTGCCATCGACATGATTGTCGACCGCGCTGACCTTCGCAATACCCTTGCCCGCCTGCTTGCAAAGTTTCTCGGTGAGCCCCAGCCCGGCCGGGTGGATGACGAACCCGGGGCGGTCGAGGCGCCTGCTGCCAGTGCCGCGACACCGGTCGCGGCCCCCGAGTCTGCCGAGACGGCCGGCGAGGCCGGCGCTGCGGAGGCTTCGTCGGAGGCCGGCAGCGTCGAGGACGACACGGACAGTTCGGCGGAGGCCAGCGAGTCCCGGGACGACGAGGACCAGGAGACGCCCCCGCGGAGTGATGGCTGAGCCGTCGGATCTCGTCGACTGGCTCGAGCGCCTCGAGCAGCGTCACCCGCGGGAAATCGATCTCGGACTCACCCGCATTGCCCGAGTGGCCGATCGCCTGGGCCTCCGGCCCTTTCCCGCCCCGGTGCTCACCGTGGCCGGGACCAACGGCAAGGGTACCGTAACCCACTGCGCCGCGGCGCTGGCCCGGGCCGCCGGCCGTCGCGTCGGCGCCTACACGTCTCCGCACCTGCTGCGCTTCAACGAGCGTATTGCCATCGACGGCATTCCGGCCGGCGATGCTGCGATTGTACGTGCCTTCGAGGCTATCGAGGCCGCGCGGGGCACCATCAGCCTGAGCTACTTCGAAACGGCCACGCTCGCCGCCCTGTGGTTATTCCGCGACGCCGCCGTGGAGCTCGCGGTGCTGGAGGTCGGCCTCGGTGGCCGCCTCGATGCGACCAATATTCTTGACGCGGATGTCGCGGTGATAACCCGCATTGGCCTGGACCACCGCGAGTGGCTCGGTGACACGGTGGAGGCGATAGCGATCGAGAAAGCGGGCATTGCCCGCCGTGATCGTCCTGTAATCCTTGGCGAGCGTGACTACCCGGCAAGCATGGATGCGGCGCTTGCCGCGGCCGGCGCCCGGTCCCTCCGGGCCGGCCGTGACTGGCACTGGGTATGCTCGGGGGGAGAACTGACGGTGACCACGGCTCGCGGGTGCCGGCTGGACGTGCCGTTGGCAGATGCCCTGGAGCCCGGTAACGTCGCTGCGGCTGTCTGCGCCGTGGACAGTCTGATCCCGCTCGCCCCCGGCGCTGTGGCTGAAGCGCTGCGGGCTGTCTCTGTGCCGGGACGCAGGGAACGGCGGGCACTCGGCGCGGGAGAACTCTGGCTGGATGTGGCGCACAATCCGGATGCGGCAGCGGGACTGGCCGACGCGCTCGCCCGCGCGCCTGCCGGTGCGACCCACGGACTCTGCGCCATTATGGAGGACAAGGACCTTGCGGGTATTTTCGCACCCCTTGCCGGGCGTCTGGACAGCCTGGTCGTCTGCGACCTGCCGGGCAACGGGCGTGCCGCCTCGGTAGAGAAGCTCGCAGCGGCGGCGGCCGCGGCGGGCGTCACCCGTGTGCTCCGGGCCGGGGATCTCGACACCGGCTGGCGGGCCCTGGCGCCGCGGATAGCCGGCG
>NZ_KN234755.1 GCF_000764025.1 Pseudohaliea rubra DSM 19751
CGCCGCGCCCTGCCCGCGGCGTGGCACCGCGCCCCGCCGCGGACCGCGGTGCGACCGCGGACAGCTCGTCGTCATCCCGGGTGGGGACCATGGAGGGGATAGCTTCGGGATCGTCGTCGCGGGACATGGCAGGCGCCGGCTAGCAAAGGAGCCGACGATTATACCGTCCGATAGCATCCCCTTACAGGCGCCCTTCCTGCTCTTCCTGCTCTTCCTGCTCTGGCGTCGTGAGCCGAGCCTCCTGCACCGGGGGCGGTTCATGTTATTCTAATCCCGACAAAAGCACTGCGGCATAGATCGGAGAGCACTTTGCCAACGTATGTCCGGTATACTCATCGTCAACCCAGGAGAGCACCATGGCTTTTGAACTTCCTCCCCTCCCCTACGAGCAGAATGCCCTCGAGCCGCACATCTCTGCGGAAACGCTCGAGTTCCATTACGGCAAGCATCACAAGACCTATGTGGACAAGCTGAATGGCCTGGTCGGCGGCACGGACATGGAAAGCAAGTCGCTCGAAGATGTGATCACGTCTTCCGAGGGCGGCGTGTTCAATAATGCCGCGCAGATCTGGAACCACACCTTCTACTGGCACTGCCTGGCCCCGAACGGCGGCGGCGCACCCACGGGCAAGCTCGCCGACGCCATCGACGCGGCCTTCGGCTCCTTCGACAAGTTCAAGGAAGAGTTCACCGCCAGTGCCGTGAATAATTTCGGTTCCGGCTGGACCTGGCTGGTGCAGAAGGGCGACGGCTCGGTTGCCATCGTCAACACCAGCAACGCCGGCACGCCCCTCACCGACAGCAGCGTCACGCCGCTGCTCACGGTCGATGTCTGGGAGCACGCCTACTACATTGACTACCGCAACGCCCGCCCCAAGTACATGGAAGCGTTCTGGAACCTGGTCAACTGGGAGTTTGCCGCGTCCAACATGAAGTAAGGCGCTTTCAACACGCCATCGAAGAAGCCCTCCTCGGAGGGCTTTTTTGTGTCTGGGGATTTTGTGGCCGGGGGTTGCCAGAGCGAGCTTGCGGGCGTCAGACCGCGGCGTGTTGTCCACACGAACCGGGCATGCAGGCGGCAGGACGCGGCATAGGCCCCCCGGGACACGCTACAAGCACATCCATGTGCGCTCGACGCGGGCCATCCATGGCCCGCGACGGTCCCGGGGGGCCTATGCCGCGCCCTGCCTTCTCAGTGGACGCCTTCACACCGTCGACGCACGTCAAACACGCTTGGATAACAACAACAGTGCCAAGATACTGGCTCTTGAGTGGATGCAGCCTATAACTGCTGTCGGAAGTAGCACTGCGCCGGGGGAGAAGGAAGGGACGGGAGAAGGGGGGAGCGGACCGTCGGCGGCCATGGATGGCCGACGTCGAGCGCACATGGATGTGCTTGTAGCGTGTCCGCTCCCCCCTTCTCCCGGCCCTTCCGCCACAGCCGCCACAGCCGCCACAGCCGCCCCGTTGACCACCCCAAAAATTACGCAGACATAAAAAAACCCGGCACTGAGGCCGGGTTTTTCGTCAGGCTCGGGGGGCGCTTACATCATGCCGCCCATGCCGCCCATGCCGCCCATATCGGGCATTGCGGGTGCCGCTGCCTTGTCTTCCGGGGCGTCGGCGATCATCACCTGGGTGGTGATCATCAGGCCGGCGACGGAGCCAGCAGCCTGCAGCGCCGTACGGGTAACCTTGGCCGGGTCGATGATACCGGCTTCGATCATGTCCACGTACTCGCCAGTAGCAGCGTTGTAGCCGTAGTTGCCCTCGCCCTGGCGGACCTTGTCGAGGACCACAGAGGCCTCGTCACCGGCATTGCTGACGATGTGGCGCAGCGGGTTCTCCATGGCGCGCAGGGCTGCGGCAATGCCGATGTCCTGGTCATGGTTGTCGCCCTTGAGGCCACGGATGGCGTCGATGGCGCGGATCAGCGCGACACCACCACCGGCAACCACGCCTTCCTCGACGGCAGCACGGGTAGCGTGCAGCGCGTCTTCGACGCGGGCCTTCTTCTCCTTCATCTCGATCTCGGTGGCGGCACCGACCTTGATCACCGCAACACCGCCGGCGAGCTTGGCGACACGCTCCTGGAGCTTCTCGCGGTCGTAGTCGGAGCTGGTGTTCTCGATCTGGACGCGGATCTCCTTGATGCGCGACTCGATGGTCTCGGACTCGCCCTCACCGTCGATGATGGTGGTGTTGTCCTTGTCCATGGTCACGCGCTTGGCGTTGCCCAGGTGCTCAAGGGTGGCGGACTCGAGGTCGAGACCGACTTCCTCGGAGATGACCGTACCGCCCGTGAGTATGGCAATATCCTGGAGCATGGCCTTGCGGCGGTCGCCGAAGCCCGGGGCCTTGCAGGCTGCAACCTTGACGATGCCGCGCATGTTGTTCACCACCAGCGTGGCCAGGGCCTCGCCTTCCACATCCTCGGCGACGATAACCAGCGGCTTGGAGGCCTTGGCAACCTGCTCGAGGAGCGGCAGCAGTTCGCGGATGTTGGAGATCTTCTTGTCCACCAGCAGGATGAACGGGGCGTCCTGTTCGACGCTCATGTTGTCCTGGTTGGTGATGAAGTAGGGAGACAGGTAACCGCGGTCGAACTGCATGCCCTCGACCACATCCAGCTCGTTCTCGAGACCGGAACCTTCCTCGACGGTGATGACGCCGTCACGGCCGACCTTGTCCATGGCCTCGGCGATAATGTCGCCGACGGCCACGTCGCTGTTGGCAGAGATGGTGCCCACCTGGGCGATGGCCTTGCCGTCTTCACAGGGCGTGGAAGCCTTCTGTACCGCTTCCACGGCAGCGGCCACGGCCTTGTCGATGCCGCGCTTGAGGTCCATGGGGTTCATGCCGGCGGCAACGGCCTTGAGGCCTTCGTTGACGATGGCCTGAGCCAGGACCGTGGCGGTCGTGGTGCCGTCACCGGCGGCGTCGGAGGCCTGGGAAGCAACTTCCTTGACCATCTGCGCGCCCATGTTCTCGAACTTGTCCTGAAGCTCGATTTCCTTGGCCACGGAGACACCGTCCTTGGTCACGGTCGGTGCACCGAAGGACTTGTCCAGGATGACGTTGCGGCCCTTGGGGCCGAGGGTGGCGCGCACTGCGTCGGCCAGGATGTTAACGCCGGCCAGCATACGGTGCCGGGCTTCGTCTCCAAAAAATACGTCTTTTGCTGCCATGATGTGTTCCTTGCTTGTTCGTTGCTTGTCAGATCGGGATGGTCAGGTGCGGGAGTCTTACTCCACGACAGCGTAGATCTCGCTTTCACCCATGAGGATCAGCTCTTCACCATCGATCTCGATGGTGTTGCTGCCGGCGTACTGGCCGAACACCACCGTGTCGCCGACCTTGACGGCCACCGGGCGCTGCTCACCGTTGTCGAGCACCTTGCCATCGCCAACGGCGACAACTTCACCCTGATTCGGCTTTTCCTTGGCGGAACCCGGCAGGACGATGCCACCGGCGGTGGTCTCTTCTTCTTCCTTGCGACGAACGACCACGCGGTCGTACAGCGGACGGATTTTCATTGGCTACTTCTCCAAGCTTACACGTTAGCAATCCCCCGTCGGGGCCTGCCGCATCAATTGGGGCCCGGGGATCGCTTTTCAAGGGATTTTTAGCACTCTTTTTTCGAGAGTGCTAAAAAATTCTGCAGGTCTTTGTTTTTATTGCTTTTTTTCAGCGACGAGGCGAGCTGTCCTCGTCGTCTACGCGGGTGAAATCGCCCTCGATGGTGGCGTCGTGGCGCCAGTCCCGGGCCGTGTGGCCGGGGCCGTAGGGGTCTTCTGCGGCGCGGGCACCGAAAAGCCAGCGCGACAGCCGCCGGCGCAGCGGGCCGATAAGCACCAGCAGGGCCAGCGTATCGGTGATGAGCCCCGGTGCCATCAACAGCAGCGCAGCGAGGCCCACGGCCATATCGTCAACGAAGATCTGCGGGCCGAACAACCGCCCTGCCTGGGCCTCGCGCAGGCGGTTGAACAGGTCACGCCCCTGCACACGCAGCAGCGCCAAACCGGCGACAAAGGTGAGGAACACATAGGCCAGGGCCGTGAGGGCACTGGTGGCAACGCCGAGCTGAATCAGGGTGAACAGCTCCAGCCAGGGGAGGAGCAGGAGGAAAACTCTCATAGGGGCAGTATGGGGGCGGAAATGGCTTTTGCAAGGCGTGCTTGCGAACTTCCCGGTGCGAGGGCGAGCTGCCGCCCTGGCGGCAGCTCCGACCAGCGACGAACATAGCGGGCTGTTGGTGGCGAGCATCCCCCCCGGGCGGGTCTGCAGCTACGGGGATGTCGCCCGCCGCGCCGGTGCACGCCCGGCGGCCGTCACGGTACAGGCTCCCGCGCAGCCGCCGTCACGGTCCGGTGTTCCCGCGCCATGAGCACCAGGACGAGAGTGATCGCCGGGATGCCGAGCGCCGCCGCCACGACGAAAAACCAGGGATAGCCACCGACATCGACCAGCCAGCCCGAGAAGCCGGAAATGAACTTGCCCGGGAGCGTCATGAGCGAACTGAACAGGGCGTACTGCGTTGCCGTGTAGCTGCGGTGCGTGAGGCTGGAGAGATACGCGACAAAGGCCGTGGCGGCGATCCCGCCGCTCAGGTTGTCGGCGCTGATCACGAGGGCGAGCCAGACGATCGGTGGCGGCGCAGTGCCGCCCTCGAGCGCGAGGAGCGAGAACAGCAGGTTGGTCGCGGCGACGAGCACGGCGCCGAGCAGCAGCGGCTTCAGAATACCGAAGCGCAGCACCAGCAGGCCGCAGAGCGCGGAACCGGCGATGGTCATGAAGAACCCGAAGAGCTTGGCGATGCTCGCAATCTCCGACTTGCTGTAGCCGAGGTCCAGGTAGAAGGGGTTGGCCATGACACCCATGGCGATGTCCGACAGCCGGAACACGGCCACGAAAATAAGCACCACCACCGCAAAGCGGCCATAGCGCTGCAGGAACTCGAGGAAGGGGCAGATGACTGCCCCGAGAAGCTGACGCTGCCAGAAGGCGCGGCGCTCCAGGTGCATGGGACGGCCCATGACCTGATCGACCATGGCGGCATCCATGCGCCGCTGCTCCGCGGCGCCCCGGTGCGGTGGCTCGTCACCCCACAGAGTGGCCGCCACGCCCACAGCAACCAGCGCAGCCATGGACAGATAGGCTACGGACCAGCCGCTCGCATCGGCGATATAGAGCGCCCCGGCGCCAGCCACCAGCAGCGCGACCCGGTAGCCGAAGATGTAACCGGCAGAGAGCGCACCCTGCTCCTCATCGGGCGCCGACTCGATACGGAACGCATCCAGCGCAACGTCCTGGGTCGAGGATGAAAACGCCACGAGCACCGCTGCGGCGGCAATGGGCGTCAGCGACGCGGCCGGATCGAGCTGGCTCATGGTGGCCAGCCCCACGGCAATCCCAAGCTGGCCGAGGAGTATCCAGCTCCGACGCTGGCCGAGGGACGGCGTCAGCAACGGCAGACGCAGCCGGTCCACCACGGGCGCCCAGAGGATCTTGAGGGAATAGGTCAACCCGACCCAGGCAAAGAAGCCGATGGCAGTGCGGGCCACCCCCTCGTCGCGGAGCCAGGCCGTCAGGGTGGAAAAGACCAGCAGGAACGGCAGCCCCGCCGAAAAGCCGAGCAGGGTGATGACCAGCACAGGCTTGCGGGTGTAGACCCGCAGCGCGACCCACCAGGGAGGCGCCAGCGCGCTGCGGCTAGCCACAGCGCCGATCCCGCAGCGCCAGCGCCTGGCGGTACAGAGCCATGTCGCGCGCATGCCAGGCCTCCACCTCGCTGCGGAACGCTGCGTCTTGGATATAGGGCGAGCGGCTGTCCTGCCCCTGCTCCGCGTTCATATTCTGCGGTGCGACCGGGGGCCTCGCCCCGGCGAGAAACTGCTCGCTGAAGTAACGTATGTCTGCCTCGTAGTGCTCGGTGATACCCACGAAGTCGAAGCGCGACAGCGGGAAACCCCAGAGGAAGGCGCTGTACATATTGCGCAGCTCCGACCCGAGGCAGAAGCGCTCGAGGGACCAGCGCTCCTCGACCACCTGTCGGTGCAGCCGACCGGCGTCCCGCGGGTTATAGCTTCGGTACCAGTAGTGGTAGTGGGAGGCCAGGCGCTCCACCGGATCGCGCAGCCAGACGATGAAGCGACGGCCGTCCCGCGCGGGCAGCAGCGCGTATTTCAACGGCAGAAAGTGTCCATGGATGCACTGCGCGGCCCGGACCCGCGCCGGGGGGAGCGCGTGGCGCAGGCAGCCACCCAGCGCGCGCAACCGCCGCGCGGCGACGGAACGATTGATCGGCCGGTCCCCATAGTCGCGCAGCAGCCCGTCGCCATAAACCGCCTCGAGCAGCCCGAGGAAACTCGTCCCCGCGGTCTTGGGCAGGTGCAGGGAAATCAGCACGCCGGGGAAGACTGACCGGCGGCGAAGCCGGCAAGCAGTGCCGCGGCACGCTCCCAATCCACCGGCGCGGGGGCCTCCGGGTAGCGGGAGAAGTCCTCATTGAAGAGCTGCTCACGGCCGAACCAACGCCGCGCGACGGCGGCGTTGCCGGCCGCGAAGGCGGCGTAGAATTCCTCGGCCTCGGCCCGCGCCGGCAGCACGCTCCTGCCGGCACCGTGGGCCTGCAGGTAGGCCGCAAGGGCGTTGCGGGTCGGCCGGTGCCGCTCGCGACTCTCGCGATCCCCACCGCAACATTCGTTGAAGCGCAGCAGCGCGGCCTGCGCCGGAGCCGAAAGCGCCGTATTCACCGGCGACGGCAACACCACATCCAGAAGCGGCAAAGCCGCGAAGTGGCAGAAATCACTCACCACCTCACCGCCCTGCAGCAGACTGCGGTCGTAGAGGCAGGGATACACGGCCGCCTCACCGAAGGCATCGGCCCAGCGCTCGAGCAGGGCCTGGAAATCAAAATAAGGCGGTGGCGTTCGCGGCGAGCGCCGGACGTTGGCAAGGGGCAGAATCGTCGGCGGAATAAAACCGGCACGAAGCTTCTGGCTGTAAAAGCTGAGCGCGAGTTCGTCCTGCCGACGCAGGTAAACACGCACCTGGATATCATCGAAAAGCGGCCGCAGGAACGCCGCGAGCGCGGCAACCTGTGCCGGCGCCAGGAGCCGGGAATGAAAATGCTCGGAGCTGATAACGAAAAGGTCTGCGGTGCAGGCGGCGACCTCTGCCTCGAAGGCCTCAAGGTACGCAGCTCGCCAGGCGGCACGGGTCTCCGTATCGTCGAGGCCGTGCAGACGCGTGTAGTCGTCGCTTTCCTCCAGGTCCATGAACGCGGTGACCAGCGCGCGGTTGTTGCCGTCCCCGGCGCTGGTGCAGCAGTGCACCCCGGCCACAGCCAGCTCACCGGCGCCGCTGCACAGGTAGGCCTGCAGGGAGCTTGACCCCGTCTTCTCGGTGCCGATGTGGATGACGGCGCGCATGACTCAGGCGTCCCGGTAACGCTCAGGGGAAGCTTTCACGGGCGCCTCCCGGCGGCGCGTCAACGCGTCACTAGCCGCCATGCCCGCCGTTTTCGGAAAAAGAAGGAATAGCAGTCCATCGTTGAAAACCACGTCGCGGTAACCCCGGGAAACACTGAGCAGCACCCGACGGGCAACGCCCCGGGCGAGTGGCGCAGTGTACCACCGGCGCGGAAACAGCGCCCAGCGACCGGGACAGCTGCGGGGACGCCCGGTACACTGCAGCGATGCTCGATCAAGCCCTCATCTCCGCCGTCATTTCCGGCTTCACCACGGACCCGGACCAGTGGCGAGCCGTTCCGGCGGCGGATTTCGCCGCCAACGGCATCACCGTGGACGGCGACCCCCGGCGGGTGGCGCTGTATCTCCGGGACGGCATCCGTAAAGCCCGCGTCAGCCTCATTGCACCCCAGGAGGGCACGGCGCAGGTCTTCATCGGCAACAACCTGCGGGGCAGCCTCCATGCGGCGCTGCGCGGCGACGGCAGCACGCTCTACGTGGGCGACAACTGCAGCTTCAACGACCTGACGCTGCGCTCGCGACAGCCGAACGATCTGATCGCCATCGGCAACGACGTTGCCGTCACCGGGCCCGGCGCCTGGACTTCCGGCCTGGCAGCGGCCCCGGGACGACCGACCCTGGTCGTCGGCGACTGCTGCCTGCTCGCTGCCGACGTAACGCTGCGTAACAGCGACGGCCACCCGGTGCTCGACCACAGCAACGGCGACGTCATGAATACGCCGGCCCGGGGCATTCTGCTTGAACCGCACGCCTGGCTCGGCGAGCGCAGTGCGGTGCTCAAGGACGTCACCGTCGGCGCCTTCGCGCGGGTCGCCTTCGGCAGCGTGGTCACCCGGGATCTGCCCCGCTACGCGGTCGCTCAGGGTGTACCGGCAACCTTCCGCGTCGACGGCAACCGCTACTGGGCCTGGGACGCAACGGCGGCCGGGCGCGCGCGGGCGGCGGCTTTTCTCGAACGCTTCCCCCCGGAGGATGGCTAGCCTGCCAGGCCGCCCGGGTCGCGCTGCGGCGGCAGCAGATCCCGGCGCAGCATCGCCTCGGCCCGGCCGCGGCTGAAGTGGGTCGCCAACCATTCACCGTAGCGCGCCATGCGCGGCGCGAGTTCTGCCCGCCCCTCGACAATACCGACGATGGCCTCGGCAAGCGCGGGGGCGCTGTCCGCTGTCCAGAGCACCTCGGCGGCATCGGGGATACCCTCGGCCCCTGTGGGCGTGGTCACCAGAGGCACATTATGTTGCACCGCCTCGATTACCTTGCCCTTCACGCCGGCGCCGTAGCGCAACGGGACGACCGCCAGTCCCACCTGCCGGTAGAGCGCGGCGAGTTCCTCGTCGCTCACATAGCCGTGCACGGTGACCTGCGCTGAGGCCAGGGCCTGAACCTGCTCGCCGGGGTTGGACCCGACCAGGTGCACCTGCACACCCTTACAGGCAGCATTGATCAGGGGCAGGATGTCGTTAACCAGCCAGCGCGCGGCGTCGACATTCGGCGGGTGATTGAAGCCGCCGACAAAGAGCAGGTGTCGCGGCGCCGTTGGCGCGTAAGCAGGCAGGGGCCGGTCCTTGAGCGCATAGAGCGGCACCGTGCGCAGGGCGAGCCCCGGTCGCTCCCGGGCTATTTCGTCGATCTCCACCTCGGAGAAGTAATAGATCCGGTCGACCTGTTCGAACACGGCGTACTCGCGCTTGCGCCAGCTGGCCGCGGATTTTTCCAGTTCCGGGTCCGCGAGCACGGCGGCCTCCCGCTGGATGCGCAGGTAATGCAGATCGTGACCGAAGAAGCTGACCGCCGGGCGCGGCGCCAGCGTCGAGAGCTGAGGCAGAAACTGCTCCGCCACATGCGGGCGGTGCAGGAAGATTTCATCGATGTAGGGCGCGTGCTCGGCGAACCAGCGGTCCAGGTCCCGGGCGATGGACTCACCCGCGAGCACCTCTACCCCAAGCTGCTGCAACGCCTGCGTATAGGGCTGGTGGGGGAAAAAATTCGCGCCCATGAACTGCACGCGATAGCCCATGGCCAGCAGCAGCTGGACGTAGAGAAACGTGGAGCGGGAGCCGGCATCCTTGTCGTGGTGCGGCACGTAATGATCAATGACCAGCACGCAGCGGCGCCGGGCCGAGCGGTCCCGGGCCCAGGTTACATGCCGGGCGTTGTCAAAGTGCTCCGCCTCCAGCACAGCCTGCCACTTGTCGGCGAACACCCCCTGGTTGCGCACCTGGTGCTGCTTGACGCCGGCGGCGAGATCCGTGCCGTTGCTCACCCCCTCGAAGTGGAAAATACGGGAAGCCGGCTGGTAGACCACCCGGTAACCGGCAGCGCGGACCGCGAAGCACAGATCCGCATCCTCGTAGTAGGCCGGCACAAAGCGCTCGTCGAAACCGCCGATGTCCTCCCAGAGCCCGCGGCGCACCATCAGGCAGGCGCCGGACACATAGTCCACAGCTTTGCGGTAAGTGTAGGCGGGCTTGTCCGGCGCATCGCCGCGGCCGAAGTTCCAGCCCGAGGCGTCGCGCCAGAGAATGCCCCCGGCCTCCTGCAGCGTACCGTCGCCGAAGAGCAGCATGGGGCCCGCAGCGCCGACGCTCTCGTCTTCGAACACGGCCAGCAGCGGTGCCAGCCAGCCGGCCGTGACGGCCGTATCGTTATTGAGGAGAAGCACAAAGTCACCGCGGGCCTCCCGCGCAGCCCGGTTGCAGTTGCGCAGGAAACCGACATTCTCACCACGCACCACCCGCACGCCGGCCATGCGCTTCTCGAGAGAGGTCGTGAGATCCGCAGAGCCATCATCGGCGACGATCACCTCCACCGGGGTCGCGTCCAGGTGCTCATGCAGCGCCTGAAGGCAGTGGGCCGTCACCCGGTAGTCGTTGTACACCGGCACGATGATGGAGACCCGGGGCCGGTCGTGTTCGGGGAAGGCGAGCTCCAGCGTGTCGAGGTCCGGGTCCATGGCTTTCGGGTCGAAAACCAGCCGTTCGCCGGCCTGTTCCGGGAAGCGGGCACGGATCCACACCCCCAGGTCCTCCGGGGAGCTGCGGAAGAACACACTGGCGGCACGCTTGAGCCGCGGCCAGCTGAAGCTGCGGGCGGACCCAGCCGGGTTGCGCGCGACGTAGCGCAGCACGTCGGAGGCCATGGCCAGGCGGCTGGGCCGCGCTTCGGGGCCGGGCAGGCCGAAGTCCTGCGCGTGGCCCCGCGCCGCGATGATCACATTGTCATAGCGGGTGGCGGTGCCGTGGCGGCCGGTGAGCAGCTTGTAGGCGCGGGAGAACTGGCGCTGCACGCGACCGAGCGGCGACGCCTCGTAGGCCTGCAGGTTACCGTAGGCCTCGCTGAGCGTGTGGAACAGATAATCGGCCTTCTGTGCCAGCGCATCCTGTGCGGCCTTGAGCTCCGCACGCTGCTGCTCCAGGGCGCGGTGCTCGTCGGCGAGGGCGTCGTAGGCCTCGACCTGGGCCTGATGCGCCGCCGCCAGCGCTTCATGCTCAGCTTCCATTGCCTCGTGCACCGCCTGCAGGCGGCCGTGGGCCGTGCGCTCGGCATCATGCGCCGCCGCCAGCGCCGCATAATCCGTCTCGGTCGCCCGGAGCCGGTCGAGGGCCCGATCCCGCTCGGCGGTACGCTCTTCCATGAGGGCTTCTGCCTCGCGCCGCGCATTGCCGGTCTCGACCACCTCGGCAAGCGGTGCCAGGGCGCGGGCGTAATCGACAATGTGCGCCTGCAGCGAGGGGGATGCCGCGGGCAGTGGCGTGAGGGGCCCGCCGGCGCAGAGGGCCTCACAATACTCTGCCAGGAGTGTCTGCTCGTAGCTTTGCAGGGCCCGATCCCCGGCGGCAAAGTCCGCCGCTGTGGCGGCATGGCGCAGTCCCGCCTCGAAGAGTTCAGCAGGCAGCTGCGCCTGAACCGGCAGGCCGAGAGCCCCCAGGCGCTCCAGGAGCCGCTCCAGCTCCCTGGGGTCAGCGGCGATCGCGTCGTAGGACACGCAGGCGTACTGGCGTCCCCGCAGGGCGGCGATAGCGCAGCGGTTGTAGTGCTCCCAGAGCGCAAGGCCATAGCCCAGGGGAAAGGCGTTGCGGCGGCGCAAAGAATCCGCCACCGCCAGGGGATTGCGGTACACATACAACACCACCGTAGCGGGGCTTGCCCAGGCGGGCCAGGTGAGGCAGAGGCGGGGGTCCTTGAGGAAAGTGCCACGGCCGGCCTCCGCCGCATGCTCAAGTGCCCCCGTGACCCCGGCCACGGCAGCGTCGGCACCCGCAGGCAGGCCACTTTCACCGAGCACAGCGCCGGGCGGTTCGAACCAGCTCGCACCGGTGGACGCGAGCAGCGCCTCATTGGCATCGACGAGGTCCCGGCGTTCATAAAAGCCCAGGGGATTGTCCGCCTGGGCCGCGAGCATGTCCTCCCCCCGCCCGGGATAGAGCCCGGCCTCCGCCAGGGCCCGCGCGACCAGCGAGGTGCCGGAGCGGTGCATGCCCAGAACAAGGGTCAGTGCCATGGTCAGGGCTCCCGGGGCGGCAAACCGTTATTCTTTGTAGGGGGCCAGGAGTTCTTCCATGGCGTCACCGTCGATGAAGGCGTCATCAGTGAGATGGAAGCGCGCACGCACTTCCTTGGCAGCCAGCGTCTTGTACTCGGCACGAAGGTCGCTGATGATCTTCGGCCGCACGGTTTCGTACTCGGCATAGCCGGACTCCTGGATGCCATCGAGGCGGATGATGTGCAGGCCGAACTGAGAGTCGGTCACCTCGGAATAGCCGCCAATCTCATCGATTTCAAAAAGCGCGCCGGAATAAGGCGGGGTGATCTTGGGGTCGCCGAGACGAATCCAGCGATCCAGGGAGCCAGCGCGCTTCTTTGAACCAGGGTCCTCGGAATACTCCTGCACATACGCTTCGAAGTCGGCACCGGCGCGGAGTTCTTCGAGCACCAGCGCCGCTTTTTCGCGCAGCTCCGTGCGATCCTCACCCGGGGGCGAGCGAAACAGAATATGGCTGGAAGCTCGCAACTCTGGATAGCGTGCGTACTTATCTTTCTGGGTCTTGTAACGTTCCCGAGCCAGCTCGTCGAAATCGGGCAAGTCATAGTCGGCTACAAGCCGCTCGAACATGAATTGCTCCTTCGCAGTGAGCAACTTGAACTGGAGCTCCCAATAGCCGGGATCATCCTTGTCCAGGGTCTCGGCCGTCGCGGCCACTTTGCGGCTCGCGATCAGTTGAGTGATGAGCTCAAAGCGGTCGCCGAGGTCGTTGGCGGCCCGGCGCTTGATCTTGTCAGGGGAGGTCGCCAGCACGGCCTCGAATTCCTCGCGGGTGATGTCGACACCCTCATCGGAGATAACCACCTGAGCCAGCGCAGCCGCGGGCATCAGCATTATGAGGAGAAGTGTGAGCAGGATTCGTTGCAACATGAACCACCTGTGGGCAATAGTCGGTCAAAAAAAAGCCGGCGCCCGAAGGCGCCGGCTCGATACCACCCGACTACAAAAGCTAGCCGGGAACCACCTTTTGCTAGGGAGCAGCGGACTCGAAGCTGTGCGCAACAATCCGGCCGTAGGAAGCGTCGGGATTGGCAGCAACCTGACGTGCCCATGCAGCGAAGCCGATCATCGGGACGTTGCCACCGACCGAACTGCAGGTCATGGTCAAGTCGGCGCCAGCAGCGGCACTGTACTCACCATTTGTCACGCGAGTATTGACATCCCAATCGCAGACCGCCGTATCGCCCGTAGTAGCGGATGCTACTTCCAGCGATAGCCAGCCGTAGGGCTGTTCAAGGTCAGCAGTGATGTCGACATCACCGATAACACCCAGCACGCCATTCTGGTCCTTGTTGCCAAAGGTAATGACGTTCGTCTCGTTCGGCAGCACCAGACGCTGGACTTCACCCGGAGGCGCCGGAGAAACCGTCAGGCCGCCCTCTTCCGGCGTAGACGTCAGCTCCTCACGATTGTACGGAACAATGGTTGCCGTAACCGGGATATCGCGATAATCACACGCTTTGTTTAATTCGCCGCGCTTGCAATCCTCGTCAAGGACGGCAGCCCCGTCGGCGTCCAACTCTTCTTCAATGTAATTCGGCAGGTCCAGCATGGTGTACTGGCCGGGCATGGTAACGACCCAATCCAGAGCCGCGCCGTTGGCCGTGTTAGCGGTCCACTCATTGATGAGCTTTGATACGCCAAGAACGCTGCCTGAGCGCAGGGCTACAAACTTACCACGCTCTGCGGGGCTAGCCGTCGGTACGCCACCGTCGAGGTCAGGGAAGTCAAAACCGTTAAGGTCGCCAGAGAATACGCCGTACTGCTGGTTGGTAATACTCGGGTTCTCCAGGAAGTCCTGGATATGCACGGCATTGTCGCCAAACTCAACGCCGGTTGCGTTGTCACGAATGAAGTAGGACACCTTCAGAACGTTACCGCTATCGGTGTACGTTGACTCGCCGCCGAAATCCACAGTATCAGTGGCATCAGCATCAACGCCGTAGGTAGTTTCGAAGTCGATTACGCCTCGAGTCTCACTGCCAGAAGTGCTGCTTCCATCCGCAAAGAAGTTCGAGCGGACAGCCGCACAATCAGCCGGGACTCCCGCCTTGTGCTTGGCGGCCTCGGCTATGGGAGACGTTTCAAATTCCGGAGCACCCATAGCGATGATTTCGACGTAACCCGTCTCGGCATCATCACGGTAGATTTCCGGCATCGTCAGCTTGCCGCCGGTAGTTGCCGGTACCGTACAGGTGGTGTCGTCAGCCTGCCAGGAGATGGCGCCATCGTCGTCCGACAGGTAACCGGCGTAGACGTCTTCGGGAGACATGACGATGTTGAAGTCGAGCGCGTCCATGGAGTCGGTCGCGCGACGGAAACGGAACTTGACGACCTGGGTCTGGGCGCTGGTGTTAACAATGTGCACACCCGTCAGCCAGTCACCGTTGACGGTGTAGTACGGCACAAGGGCGAGATCGCCCAGCGCATTGTTGGCCACAGTCTGAGCAGAGGCCACATTTGCGTAGCCAGCAGATGCGACAGCTACCGCAGCAGCAATGCCCAAGGGCTTAAAATTGCTTTTCATAGAGGAGACTCCTAATGTTTAAACACACAACCAAATGGTTAATGCTAGCGCTATTATTGCTAGCTGCAGCCAGCTGTCAACCTGCTGCCAAAGCTACAATGTGGCACTGAACCACCACTCCCCGTCGACATACACCCACTGTTCGACGAAGCGCGTTGGAACAGCACCGATTGCTGCCGAAGCTGCCGAGGTATGTTTGACGGGTTCGGACATGACCCTTGCCGCCACACTCGCTACAGCTGCGTGAGCATCATAGGTAACCAGTTCAACCTCTGTCAACTGCCACTCCACCATGTAGGAAAACTTCTGGCGGTACAGCGCTTTGGAAAACACTTCTCTGTAGGCAGGTGAGGTGAAGGTCCAGGCCGTGTCGAAGTCGCGCTGCTCGAGGGCGTGCCAGCGCGCCTCGGCCCGCGCGAGGAGCTGCTCCTTCACGGTGTCGGTCATACGCGGAGCGCTCGCACAACCGGCCAGGAGAGTCACCAAAACGACGCCCAGACCCGCTCCGAAGCGGGCCCTCAATGTGTGTAACATACTAATTTTCCTAGTTTTTTAACAGGTTACGAGTATACACGAGAGAACCCGGCACGAAAACGCCGCGGAGGGCTCCCGGCGCGTGTCCTACGCTTTGCCGCCATCCGGGGCGCACAACAGGCGCCCTGTTTCGGGGGAAGAAGGCGCCGGGCGCGGACCGCAGGCCCCGCGCGGCACCCTCCCCGGCCGCCCGTTTTCCGAGAAAGGGCGTTTGAGAGCAGGCTTTATTCCCCCTCGAGAGGCCGTAAAAAGTACCAGCATTTCAAGGCCTGCCCGTCCGCCGTTACTTGCTGCCGGCACCCACGGCGGCCGGTACCTTTTCAATCAGTTCCATAAAGCGGACCTGGGAGCGCATCTCCTCGCTCACCTCGCGCAGGGCATCTTCCGTGTACAGGGCCCGCGGCGTAATAATGACCAGGAGCTCAGTGCGTCGATTTTCCGCCGTGGTAGCGCCGAAGAGGGACCCAAGGCCCGGGATATCCTTCAGCAGCGGCAGACCGCTCTGGCCTGTACTGGCATTTTCCCGGATCAGGCCGCCGAGCACCACAGACTCCGAGGAGCGCACAGCCACCCGGCTGCGGATGGAGCGCTCGAGGAAGGAGCGCTGCCCGGTGGCAGAATCCACGTTGCCCACGTCCGTTACTGATTGCTCCACATCCATGGTCACCAGGCCGCCGGCATTGACCGAGGGGGTCACGATGAGACTGACCCCTGTGTCCTTGAAGACGATATTCTCGATTGTATTGCCGCCATTAGTGACCGTATTGCCCTGCAGCACCGGCACCTGGTCACCGACCTGAATCTCCGCCGTATGGTTGTCCAGCACCATCACCGATGGCGTGGAGATGACGTTGATCAGTGAGTCCTGGCTGAGGGCATTGAGCACCGCGCTGATGTCCCGCACGCTGTTGGTCACCGTGTAGGAGAAGCCGGGCGTAACGGCGCTCGGCACCCCCGAGTCGCCCACCAGCTGCCCGAAGCCCTCGTAGGCGCCATCGAGCCCCTTGCGGAAGGACCACTCGAGCCCGTAGCGCAGCTCGTCGGTGAGGGTCACCTCGAGGATGCTGGCCTCGATGATAATCTGCGTCGCCACCACGTCGAGCTGGTCCAGGGCTTCCTCGATGATCTCGTACTGCTTGCCGGTGGCGTAGATCATGAGGGCATTGTTCTCCTCGTCGGCGACCACCCGTACGTTGGCGAGCACGTCGTCCTCGCCGCCAAGCGCGGCGGCGACCATAGCCGCACCGCCGCTGGCGCCTGATGCACCGCCGGTCGCACTGGAACGGGAACCCCCTGCGGAACCGCTGCTACGGCTGGCGTTACCGATGCTCTCCGGTGTCATCCCCGGTGCCACGCCGCGGTCCGCACCCCGGTCCGTGCCCCCGGACCCGCGAGTCGTGCCGCCACCGGCGCCGCTGCCACCGGCGTAGATGCCGTTCAACAGCTCCGCCAGGCGCGTCGCCGTGGTGTTCTGCACGGGGTACACAAACAGCCTGCGCTCGAAGCGGGCATTGGGGTTCACGTCGAGGCGCTCTAGCCAGGTGCCCACGCGCTCGAGGTAGTGCGACCGGGGCGTTACCACGAGGATGCTGTTCAGGCGCTGCACCGGCATGATGCGCACCAGACCGGCAATATCGCCCCCCTCCCCGTCAGCGGCACCGATGAGGCTGTTCAGGGCCTCGGCGGTCTCGAGCACGCCACCGTTCTCCAGCGGGAAGATCCCCACAGACATGCCGGCGAGCATATCGACATCGAAGGTGGATACGATATCCAGCCAGCCCGTCAGCTGAGCCCGGGTCCCGGCGAGCATAAGCAGATTGCGGGCATTATCGATGCGCACGAAGGCGGAATCGTCGGCCACGGGGCGCAGGATGTCGGCCATGGCCGAGGCGCTGATGTATTCCAGCGGCACGATGATGGTGCTGAAGCCGGCAAATTCGTCCTGGGCGCTGGTCACCTGCGGCGACAGACGCACCGCCTGCTGGGAACCGGTCACCAGGTAGCGGCCATCCTTGCCGCGGATAAGCAGCGCGTTGTGCGCCTTGAGCAGGGACTCGAGCACGCCGAGGAGCTGGCCCCGGGGGATGGGCGTGCGGGTGCGCAGCGTCACCTTGCCCTGCACCGGGTGGTCCACGATGTAGTCGAGCTCGAGGATATCCCCCATAACCGCCTGCACCACCTCCGACAGCGGCGCCTGCTCGAAGTTGAGGCTCACATCATCGCCGACGAAGCGTACCGGGTCTGAGGGCAGAGGCAGCTTTACCTGCTGGTCACTGCCGCGGTAGAGCGTGGGCTCACTGCGACCCGACTGCCGGTTCTCCTCCGCCAGGTCGCGGGCGTTGGCGGAGAGGGGCCGCTGCGCAGGGGATTGCTCGTCGTCGGCCACCTTCGCACTCGACGGTTGCAGCTTGCCGCCAGGGGTCGCACAGCCCACGAGCGCTGCGCTGAACAGCATGGCCATCATTAACTTCCACATGTTACTGCCCCAATGGTTTACCGGCGTGTCGCCGCTGTCGTTGTTTCCTGCCATGAAAGACACCTCAGCGTGCACCGCCCAGGGTCAGCCGCGGCTCGTCCTTGTCACGACCCGCCGCCGCTGATCGGTCGCCATCCTGTGCCGGAGACGCCGCGTCGGCATTCCCGGCCGGTGACTGCGGCTCCGGTAGCTCGATCACTTGCGGCACCAGCTCACGTTCGTCGCGCACGCCACCGCTCAAGAACACGGCACTGTCACCGGTGACCCGCTCGAGCTGCCAGCCGTCCACCTCTTCACCAACCGCCACGCGGAGCTCGCGCTGTTTCAGCGAGAGAATTACGCCGCCCGCGTCGCCGGAGCCATAAACCCCGTGGACCGTGACATTCTTCATGCGCGGTGCCGCCTTCTCCACCTTCTCTGCCTTTTCCACCACCACCGCAGGCTCCTCCACAGCCTCCACCGGCTGCCGCTGGGCCCAGAACAAAGGTCTGGCAGTGATACCTTGCCGATCTTCAGGGGACGGCACCGTGCCGGCGGCCAGGCTGGCTACACGGACACTGTCCGGCGCCGGCTCGATCGGGCGGATAGTGCCTGCTACAGCCAAGCGGACCGCCAGATAAAACACCACGAGCACCAGGACCAGAGCGAGACCGATCGCCGCCAGCTCTACCCGTCGCTCGGAGCGCAAGGGATCAGCCTGCCCGGCATAGCGTGCGCGCAAAGCCTTCACTGCAGCCTCCGTAATGCCAGCAGTTCGATCACGGCCGTCAGCTGTTGCGGCGCCTGTTCCCCGCGCCGCCCTCGGGGCCGCGTGGGGAATGTGTCGAGGGATTCAACCAGGAGCATCGGCCTGAAGGTTTGGAGACCGGCAAGGGCAGCATCCAGCGCGGCAAGAGACCCGCTCACCGTCAACTTGAGCCCGACAAGATCAAAATTGTCATCGTTGCGGGTCGGCAGCACCTGGCTGTTGGTGACCGCAAGGCCCGCTTCACCCAGCAGTTGTCGCACCTCAGCCTGCAGCGAGGCGGCTACCGCCGTGGCATCCTGGGCCGGTGCGTAACCAAGAGTCTCCAGGCGCTCACCAACCTCCCCGGCCGCCGCCCGCAGGGCCGTCTCGTTGTCTATCAGCCCCTGCAGCCGCGCAATGCGCGGACGCAGATCACCAATACGCTCGGCGTCCTCCGCGCCCATGGCGACAAGTTTCACCAGCACGGCCAGGTAGAGATAAACAGGCAGCAGGAGCGTCAGGCCGATAATAATCGCGCTGCGGCGGTGGGTGCGCAGCCAGTTCATGACGCGTCGGGCTCTTCGAGGCGGATATCGAGATAGAACTGCTCTACCTCACTATTGCCCACGCGGCTGATTGCCTGCGGGGCGGTAACCTCCGAATACGCCTTTTCGGCAGAGAGCGTCTGCATGACGGCGGCGGCGTCGCCGGCGCGCCCACGGATGCGCAGGTCCGGGCCGTTGGCGGAAAAGTGCGCCACCCATGCATCGTCGTCGAGGAGCCGGGTAAGGCGCGCAAGCTCCTCGTGCGGGTTCGGATAGCGCGCGATAAGCTCGCGGGCCGCAAGGATCTGCCGGTTGGCGTCAGCAATGGCCTCTCGCAATGCTGTGACGTCACCGGCGGCACGAGAGCGCTCGGTGGCCAGCGCAGACACCCGGGCAAGTTCAAACTGCTTGCCGCCCGCATAGACACCGGCCAGCGCAAGCACCAGCAACAGGCAGGCACCCAGCATCATTCCCACGCGACCGAGCCTGCGCCGGTAGAGCGCCTCGCGACGACCCTCACCAAAGCCGTTGATTACGGCCATGGCGCCGGGCACCGCGGCCCAGATTTCCTGGGACGTCGCCTCGCGGCTGTTGTGCTCGCGCCCCAGGAAGCTCATGACCGCGCTGCGAGCCACAATGGCGAGATCAACGGCAATGGTCTGCTCGCTGCGCGCGGCCAGGCGCCAACCCCAGGCCGTGTCATCCGCAGCGAAGGGGCTGTTGGCGGCGACCTCGATCGCAAGCGCGGTTTGCAGGTCGCTCTCCACTGCTTGAGGCAGGGACAGGCGCTTGTGCAGCACCAACTCGTCCGGGAGACAGACGCCTGTGCAGGCACTGCTGGCCGCCGCGCGTTCAGGAAGCGGCTCACCGGACTGGTAAGCGCGCACGGCACCCTCCCGCTCGACAAGCACCACCTCGTCGAGGTGTCGGCGTACCGGGGAATCAAGGCCCAGGAAGAGATCGCGCCAGGCGGCGAGCCAGTGGCGGCCGAGCTGGCGCATGTCGTAGCCGAAGAGATACCACTGCTGGTCGTTGTTCACGGGGCGCCTCCGACGACGCGCGCCGGCTCCACGCGACGGCTGGACCAGGGGAGCGCCGAGCCCCGCCCGGCGCCAAGCTCAACCCAGCGGCGACGCAGCCAATGGCGGCCTCCCAGCTCCACGAGCGCATCGATACGGTAGGAGGTCGCGCCGCGTCCACCGGCCCCCCGGCGCCCTGCGGAACCCGTTTCTGGCAACCCCTCCCTAGCGATCATTTCCGGCGAGCGCGCGGCTACCCACTCAAGGCGCGGCGCCCGCCCGGTCGCACCGCCGCTGGCGGTTACCATGTGCCGGATGTCGTCGAGTCGTGTTCTGGTCATCCCCTCTACCTGCAGCAGGTCTTCAACGACGTCGAAGCGAACGGAACGCGGCGGCTGCTGGCCGCCGGTCCGGCGCCACTCTACCACACTGGCGGCAAGCGCCGGGGCCGCGTCGCCGGCGGTTTTTCCATAGTCACGGAACAGCCGCGCCAGCTGCTGCGCCGGCGCTGCATTGAGGTCCACCAGGGCCGCTGTCGGCATGGCCAGCACGCGCACCCGCCACTCGCCAAGGCGATAGCTGCCCACCGGCGCGTCCCCGCTGGCAGCGAACTGCCCCTCGAGCAGATCAGCCAGCAGGAGGTTGATCGCGCCATCGCCCGCCGCCTCGGCCTGCGCGCGGGCCAGGTGCGCCTGCGCCAGCCGTGCGTCCACGGTCGCCCGCGACACGATCCCGGCAACCAGCAGCGACATGCCGGCGATGAACCAGACCACCACGGCCAGGGCCACGCCCGCCTGACGCTGTTGGAGGCCCCCGCTCATCGCGCGACGACCATCACCAGGTCGGGCCAGAAGCGACCATCAACCTTCAGGCGCAGACGCACCCAGCCCGGCGGCCCGGCCCGATCCCAGGCGCTGAGCCAGGGTCCGCCCGGCGTCCGCCGGTAGGCCACCTCGAAGCTGTCGAGGCCTGATACTAACGTGCGCTCCGGCGCTTTATTCCAGCCGAGAAGCGGCGAGGTTCCGTCGGACGCCCGCCAGCGCAGCACGAGCTCGTCGCCCTGCTTGCCCAGACGCACCAGGTAATTGCCGCCGTAACTTTCCCCGAACAGCACAACCGCCTTCCAGATAAGTGCACCTTGCCCGGTAAGCTCGAAGACGGTGGTCTCGCTCATGCCGCCCCCCAGCGAAAGACCCCCGCTACCGCTGCCTGTCACCGCGGCACTGAAACTGTCGCGCAAAAAACTGCTGACCGCCCTCACCTCACTCACCCGGTCTACCTGCCGGTCCACGGCGACCTGCGTGTTGCCCAGGGTACGCAGCCCGGTGACCGTGGCCAGCATGATCAGCGACAGCACGGCGAGGGATACCACCACCTCTACCAGGGTGAAGCCGCACCCCCGGCCGCGGCGGATCACCGCCGCCTCCCGTCAAGACGCTGCCCCTCGACAACGGAGTGCAGGCGCACCCGCCGGCGCTTGTCCCCATCGACCCAGCTCACCTCGACCGCCAGTTCCTGCAGCATCCCCGGGGTGAGCCTGGAATCCCGGGGCCGGGACAGGGGCTCGGCACGCAGCTCCCAGCGGAAGCCGCCGTCGGTTTCGCCCTGGCTACGCAGGCCCTCGGCGGGCACGATAGCGCTGTCGGCGACCAGAGAGCGGGCCAGCTCTACCGCATAGGCGTAGCGCTCGTCGGTGCGCACGTTCCGGGTGGCCGCGCTACTGGCCTGGTAAAGGGCGCCGAGGGCAAGACCGAGGATGGCCATGGCGACCACCATTTCCAGCAGGGAGAAGCCGCGCTGGGAAGCGCGCTCAGGAACGGTCATGGACAGTCTGGGTAACGCGGCCGGTCAGCCAGTCCACGGCGATCGCAATGGTGCCGGCCCCGGGGTTGGTGATATCGATGCCGCCGCCGCTCGTGCCCCCCTCCGGATAGAAGCGGATAACGCCGGCGCTCTCGCGGTTGACCTCCTCTGCACCGTGAACGGTAACGCGCAGCCCCCCGGGCAGGCGGCGGGTCGTGTCGCCGAGCACAAGGCGTCGCTCCTCGGGCCAGACGAGTACATCCTGCGCGGCGCCGCTGGTAATTGCCTGTTGCCGCGCCGTCGCGAAAAGCGTGACCACGTCGCGCACGGCCTCCCGCGTCTGCATGCCCTCATAAAAGCGAAAGCCCGCGGGCACCGCCACGGCGAGCATAAGCCCGACGATGGCCATGGCCACCAGCAGCTCGACCAGGGTGAAGCCCCGGCGCCGCGGGGCCATGACCCTACTGCCAGTTGCCGACGTCGGCATCCTCGCCATCGCCGCCGGGGGCGCCGTTCTGGCCGTAGGTGAAGATATCCACCTCACCCCGCTCGCCGGGGTACTTGTAGTGATAGTCCTGGCGCCAGGGGTCCTGGGGCACGTCGGACTTGAGGTAGGGGCCATTCCAGCCGGCAGCGTTGGCGGGTTTCTTGACGAGGGCCTCGAGGCCCTCACGGGTGCCCGGGTAGCGGCCCACGTCGAGCTTGTACATCTCAAGGGCCTGCTCAAGATCGCGGATCTGGATGCGCGCGGTCTTGGTCTTGGCGCCCCCGAGCTGGTTGAGCACCTGGGGACCGACAAGGCTGATCAGCAGGCCGAGGATGGCCAGCACCACCAGCAGCTCCATGAGCGTGAAGCCGCGTCCGCGGCGCAAGCCGCCGCGGCGGCGGAAGGGCTGGTTCATAATGTGTTCCTTTCTGGTAAGTGACCGATCTGATAAATGGCTGGCCCACGACATGGCATTCCCGCACGCCTAGAGCGCGAGGTTATTCACCGAGAGAATGCCCATGAGGATGGCGATAATGATAACCGCAATCACAAAACCCATGAACAGGATGAGCACGGGCTCGAGGAGGGTCAGCGCCCGCTTGACGCTGGCCTCTACATGGTCGTCGAAGACCCGCGCAAGCTCGAGCATCATCGCGTCAAGGCGCCCGGATTCCTCGCCCACCCGCGCCATCTGGATAACCAGTGGCGTGAACAGGGTACTCTCCTCCAGCGAGGCCGAGACCCGGCGGCCGGACTTCACCGCCGGCGGCAGCGCCCCGAGGGCGTCGCGGACCACGCGGTTGTCGACGGTGTCGATGGCAATACCGAGGCTCTGCAGCAGGGGCACACCGCTGCCAAGGAGCGTACCCAGGGTGCGTGCGAACTTCGCCACCTCGAACTCAAACACGATACCGCCGAGGAGCGGCAGGGCGAGCAGGCGCCGGTGCAGCGCCTGCTCGCCGTCAGCGGTCTGCAGCCAGCGCCAGGCAGCAAAGCCGCCGGCGCCGAGCACGGCCAGGAGAATCCAGCCCCAGGCGGCTACAAAATCGGCAAGCCCCAGCACGGCCCGGGTCAGCGCCGGCAGCGCCTCGCCCATGTCCTCGAAGAGTGTCTCGAATTGAGGCACTACAAATACCAGCATAAGAGCAATAGACAGCGTGGCGACCACGAGGAGAATCGCGGGATAGATCAGCGCCGACACGACGCTGTCGCGGTTGCGCCGGGCGTTCTCCAGGGTCTCGACGAGCCGGTCGAGAACGAGCGACAGCTCGCCGCTCGCCTCACCGGAGCGCACCATGTTGATGTAGAAGTTGCCGAAGATGTCGGCGTGCGGCATCAGCGCCGCGGACAGTGCCTTGCCCCCCTTCACATCCTTGAGCAGCAGCTCCAGCAGACCACGAACCCCGGGGGTGGAGGCCATCTCGAGCAGCACTTTGAGGGCCCGGTCCAGGGGTAACCCCGCGCGCAGCAGGGTGGCGAGCTCGCTGGTCAGAGCGAGTACTTCCTTACGTCCGGGAGGTTTACCGGCGCGCCCGCTGCCCGGAGCGGCAGCCCCGGGCTCGAGCTTCAGGAGCGTCAGGCCGCGCTCGCGCAGCTGCCGCGTGGCCAGCTCCGGGGCGTCGGCTTCGATGGTGCCCTCTGCCGCCCGGCCGTCGCGCCCGAGGGCCCTGTAGTAGAACTGCGCCATCAGCGGCTCAGGCGGTCGCGGACTGTTGCAGCGCCGCAGGGCCCGGTTCGGCCATGCTGTCGCTGCTCTGGTCCTGGGTAACACGCATGACCTCTTCCAGCGACGTCTGCCCCGCCACCACCTTGCGCAGCCCGTCCTCGTAGAGGGTAATCATACCCCGGCGCCGGGCTGCAGCGTGCAGGGTCGTGGCGTCGGCGCCGCCCATGATCACCTCGTGCAGCTGCTCGTCGAGGAGGAACAGTTCGTGGATCGCTGTCCGACCGATGTAGCCCGTGTCGCGGCAGTGTTCGCAGCCCCGGGCCTGGAAGACCTTGCGCTGCCCCTCGGGCAGGAAGCGGCGCAGGCCGTAGCGCTCGATGGCGGCATCGCCCAGCTCCAGCGGGACCCGGCAGCTCGAACAGAGCGTGCGCACCAGGCGCTGGGCCAGAACGCCGTTCACCGCCGAGGTGATCAGGTAGCGCTCGACGCCCATGTCCTCGAGGCGGGTCAGAGCACCGGCGGCCGTATTGGTATGCAGGGTGGACAGCACCAGGTGACCGGTGAGCGCCGACTGCACGCCGATCTGCGCGGTTTCTGTATCACGCATCTCGCCGATCATGATGATGTCCGGATCCTGGCGAAGGATCGAGCGCAGCGCCCGGGCGAAGGTCAGCTCGATCTGCGCCTGTACCTGGATCTGGTTGACGCTGTCGAGCTGGTACTCGACCGGGTCCTCCACGGTGATGATCTTGAGCTGCTCTGCGTCCAGGGAAGCGAGGGACGCATAGAGGGTCGTGGTCTTGCCGGAGCCCGTGGGGCCCGTAACCAGCAGCACGCCGTGGGGGCGGGTCAGGAGCGTCTGGTAGCGCTCGAGGGTATCTGCGGAAAAGCCCATATCCGGCAGGCTGAGGCGGATGCTCTCCCGATCCAGCACGCGCATGACGATGCTCTCGCCGTGAACGGTGGGGATGGTCGACACCCGCAGGTCCAGCTCGTGGCCCTTCACCCGTTTCATGATGCGCCCGTCCTGGGGCAGGCGGCGCTCGGCGATGTTCATGTGCGCCATAAGCTTAATGCGCGACGCGATCGCCGGCGCCAGGCTGCCCGGGGGCGGGTCCGCCTGGTCCTGGAGCACGCCGTCGACCCGGTAGCGCAGGTGCAGACCGTCCTCGAAAGGTTCGACGTGAATGTCGGAGGCGCCCAGGTCCAGGGCCCGGTGCATGAGCTGGTCGACGAGGCGGATCACCGGTGCCTCGCTGGCCAGGTCCCGCAGGTGCTCGATAAACTCGTCATCGCTCTGCCCGGCAAAGCTGTCGACGCCCTCGGCCTCCGCCTCGTCGGGCCCGTCGCCGCGCAGGTAGCGCTTCAGGGCCCGGGAGACGTCGGACTCAAGACCAAGCGCAAGCTGCACGGGGCCGTCCAGGGCCATGGTCAGGGCGCGGGCGATGAAAGGATCCTGGGGCACCGCCGCGGCGAAGTGCACCCGATCGCCATCGCGGGCAACAGGGACGACGCCGTTGTTGGCGAGAAAATCCGATGACAGGGCGTCCAGGCGCAGCGGTTCTTCCGGGTAGTCGCCGGCGGCCAGCAGGGGGACGTCGAGCTGCTCGGCGAGGGCCTGGGCGCAGTCGAGCTCCGATACCAGCCCGAGCTTCACCAGCACGCGGCCGAGCAGGTCGCCCATCTCGGCCTGGGCCAGCAGCGCGCGCTCGATGTCGCGCTCCGACACCTTGCCGCGCTCAATGAGAATTTCGCCGATCTTCTTCATGGCACCCACGTGACGCTGAACGTGACCCCGCCAGGCCCCGGGGCGCGGCGAGGTCACCGGGTAATGTTGCCCGCTACCCCTTATTGACGGGTGAGGCGGGCAGAACGTTCCCAACAGTCTAACACAGCAGTGCCCCGGCCCTGCGGGCCGGGAGCGGCCCTCAGCCGGGGAACTCGTAGTCCCGGAAGTGCTCGCGCAGGTCGACTTTCTGGATCTTGCCGGTGGCGCCGTGAGGCAGCTCATCGACGAATTCCACGGCGTCCGGCGTCCACCACTTCGCGATGCGCCCCTCGAACCAGGCCAGCATCTCCTCGGCGGTGAGATCCTCGCCGCCGGCGGCCTTCACCACGATCAGCAGCGGGCGCTCACTCCACTTCGGGTGGTAGCGCCCGATCACTGCCGCTTCCGCGACCTTCGGGTGGTCCGTGGCCACATTCTCCACATCAATGGAGGAAATCCACTCACCACCGGACTTGATCACGTCCTTGGTGCGGTCCGTGATCGCCATGTAGCCCTCGGGGTCGATGGTGGCCACGTCGCCGGTCTCGAACCAGCCATCCTCGGCGTGGGCGTCGGTGCCGTCCAGCTTGAAGTAGCTCGAGCAGATCCAGGGGCCACGTACCTTGAGGGATCCGTAGGCCTGGCCATCCCAGGGCAGCGCCTTGCCGTCGTCGTCGACGATCTTCATCTCGACGCCGAAGATCGGCCGGCCGGCCTTCTGCCGCAGCTTCGCGAAGCTTTCCGGATCATAGCTGTCGCGCGACTCCCAGGACGCGTTGGCGCTGCCGAGGGGGCTCATCTCGGTCATACCCCAGCCGACCCGCGTCTCCACCCCGTGGCGCTCGAAGGCCTCCATGATCGACAGCGGGCAGGCGGCCCCCCCGACGATCACCTGCTTCAGGGATTCGATGGTCTTGCCGCTCTCCCGGAGGTAGGCAAGAAGATTGAGCCAGACCGTGGGCACGCCGGCGGAGCGGGTCACCTGCTCCTCGTTCATAAGGGCCGTCAGCGTCTCGCCATCGCCCATTTTGCTGCCCGGGAAAACGATCTTCGCGCCCACCATGGGCGCCGCGTAGGGCAGCCCCCAGGCGTTGACGTGGAACATGGGAACGATCGGCAGCACCGCGTCGTTGCGCGAAAGGCCAAGGGCATCGGGCATCAGCGTGGCGTAGGCGTGCATCAGCGTCGAACGGTGGGAATAGAGCACGCCCTTCGGGTTGCCGGTGGTACCGGAGGTGTAGCACAGCGCGCAGGCCTGCTGCTCGTCGAGGTCGGGCCAGTCGAACTGGTCGGAGTGGCCGTGCACCAGGCGCTCGTAGCAGATGGCGCCGGGCAGCGATGTCTCGGGCATGTGCGCCTCATCCGTGAGCACCACCCAGTGCTCGACGCCGGGGCACTTGTCGGCCACGGCCTCGACCAGGGGCAGGAAGTCAGCGTCCACAAACACCGCGCGGTCTTCGGCGTGATTGATGATGTAGACGATCTGCTCCGGGAACAGGCGGGGGTTGATGGTGTGACAGACATAGCCACTGCAGGCGGCGGCGTAGTAAGTCTCAAAATGGCGGTAATCGTTCCAGGCCAGGGTCGCGACCCGGTCGCCGCTGCCCAGGCCCCAGCCGGCGATGGCATTGGCGAGCTGACGGGTACGGCGGAAGGCATCGCGATAGCGATAGCGGTGTCGCGGGTTGTCACGGGTGACTGAGACGATCTCGCTGTCTCCGTTCACCCGGTCTGCGTGGTGCATGATCGAGGTGATCGTCAGCGGCACGTCCATCATCGATCCGTTCATGGTGTTCTCCTTAGTGACGGATGGTTCACGGTTGCCCTGCCTCGCCGGGCGGCAGCAGCCGCCAGCGTTCAGCATCGTCCGCGCGGGCCGCGCGTCCCTCCTGCTCGAGTTTTATCAGGTGTGCGGCCATGGACAACTTCGCCCAGCGGTGCATCGCCGGATCCACATCGTCATAGACCACTTTGACCAGCGCATCCGGGTCTGCTTCACCGAGGCGCTCGAGGCCACCGACGACCCTGGCCTCGCGCAACAGGCGGTGGCGCACGAGCCGGTCAACCTCGCGCCGGCTGTCCTCGATCAGGGCGCCGTGCCCCGGCGCTATCACCTGCACCGGGTAATCGAGCAGCAGCTTCAGCGAGCGGATGTAGGCCGCCATATCGCCCCCCGGCGGAATAATCACCACCGTGGAGCCCTGCATGATGTGATCGCCAGCGAAGAGCATGCCCTCTTCTTCCAGCAGCAGGCAGAAATGGTTGCTCACGTGCCCCGGCGTATGCAGGGCCAGCAGCGAGAGTTCATCGGTGACCAGGCGCTGCTCGTGGACGAATTCCACGTCGGGGCGGAAGCTCTCGTCCTGGTGGTCATCGCCGTAGGGCAGCGCCCCGTGTACCTCGGCGCCGGTCGCCTCCGCCAACGCCTGCCAGGCCGGCGAATGGTCCGGGTGCGTATGCGTGCAAACGATGTAGCGGATCGGCCCCTCGGCGGCGGCGAGGATTGCGTCCACGTGCGCCGGGAGGGCCGGGCCCGGGTCCACGACAATGACGCTCTCCCGCCCGAGCAGGTAAGTGTTGGTGCCCGGGCCCGTCATGGGCCCCGGATTCGGCGCCACGAGCCGCGTCACCAGCGGCGAGAGGCGCTCCGGCTGTCCCGGGACCAGCGCCACGGTCAGGACTCCAGCAACCCGGGGATCGGCTGCACCGGGTCGACCTCGGCCTCGTAGTTCACGCCGGGCACCGCAAAGCCGAAGAGGCGCAGGAACTCCTGCCGGTAGCCGGCAAAATCCGACAGCTCATCGAGGGTATCGCTGTCGATGCGCGCCCAGAGTTCAGCGACCTCTGCCTGTACCGCCGGGTCCAGTTCGAGACGGTCGGCGCGCAGCCGGCCCTCGTCGTCCAGAAAAGGCTCATCGCCGTAGAGTGACTCGCTGAACAGGCGATAGACCTGCTCGATGCAGCCTTCGTGAGTGCCGGCGGCCTTCATCACCCGGAACAGGATCGCCAGGTAAATGGGCATGGCCGGGATCGCCGCGCTGGCCTGGGTGACCACCGCCTTGAGCACGGAGACCCGGGCATCGCCGCCGCGGGCAGCCAGGCGCTCGCGGATGGCGACGACCCGGCGATCGAGATCCTGCTTCGCGGCGCCGATGGTGCCATGCCAGTAAATATCCCAGGTGATCTGCTCGCCGATGTAGGTATAGGCCGTGGTCCTGCAACCATCGGCCAGCACACCGGCGTCGTCCAGGGCCTCGATCCAGTACTGCCAGTCCTCGCCGCCCATGACCGCCACCGTGTGGTCGATCTCTTCCTGCGTGGCAGCCTCGAGGTGGAAGTCCTGGATCTCGCCCTTGTCCGTATTGATGCCCTTCTGGGTAGTGTCCTTGCCGATGGGCTTCAAGGTCGAGGTATGCAGTTCGCCGCTGACCGGGTGCTTGCGACGCGGCGCAGCGAGGCTGTAGACGACGAGGTCGACGCTGCCGAGGTGTTCGCGGATCGCCGCGATCGTCTGCGCCTTGAGTTCGCTCGAGAAGGCGTCACCGTTGATACTCCAGGCGCCGAGGCCTGCCGCTTCAGCCTCGGCGTGGAACGCCGCCGAGTTGTACCACCCCGCCGTGCCGGGCTTGCGCTCCGTGCCGGCTTTTTCGAAGAAGATGCCCAGCGTGTCGGCCCCGGAGCCAAAGGCGGCCGTAATGCGCGAGGCGAGGCCATAGCCCGTGGATGCACCGATCACCAGCACCCGCTTCGGTCCCTTCGGCAGCGCGCCCTGCGCCTGCACGAACTCGATCTGGGCGCGTACATTGGCAGCGCAACCGGCCGGGTGCGTGGTGGTGCATAGAAAGCCCCGGACCTTCGGCTTGATGATCATGCGATGCTCCCTGATTCCCGCGATCAAAACGCCGAAAGTCTAGCACGGTCGCCGCTAGCGGTGGTCCGGCAGATTGGTGATCCACACTGTCTGATAGGGCGCCAGCGTCACCTGCTCCACGCGGGACTGGAAGGGGCGGCCGGTGAGCAGGTCCTGCCAGGCTTCCGTGTCGATGAGGTTGATGTCGGCCAGATTGAGGGTCTGCGCAAGGGCGCTGACGTTGCTGATGCAGAAGATGCTCTGGCGGCGGTCGGCGCTCTGGCGCCAGAAGCCGAACAGCTGACAGCCCAGGTGCAGGGTGAACTGGGTGGCATTCGGGTGGAAGGCCGCCTGCCGCTGGCGGATCTCCAGAAGCTCCAGCATGCCCCGGTGCACCACCCCGTGCTCGCTGGTGGGGTCAGCAAGCGCCTCCTCCAGCTCGGCCAGGTTCCACTGGTGCCGGTTGATGGAGCGCGGGTGACCCGTCTCCTCGACCCGCTCGTGATCGTTGTGGGTGGCGAGCAGGCTGTGCAGGTAGATACCGGGAATGCCCTCAAGGCCGAGCATGATCGCATGGGCGCAGAGGAAGCGCGGGATGTTGTGTTCGTCCGGCCCCTCCACGGTGCCCTGGAGCGCATCGAAAAGCGCGATATTGATTTCATAGGGCTTGCTTTCACCGTCGGCGAGGCGCCGGTAGGACACATGGCCGCCGAAGCGGCGCATGGTGCCGATGAGTGCCTGCAGTTCATCCTCGGAAAGGAGCCCCTCGGCGGGCCGCAGACCGATGCCGTCGTGGGAGGCGATGAAGTTGAAATAGGCCGTGCCGTGCTGCGGCGGCGGCATACTCATCATCCACTGCTTGAGATAGGTGCAGTCTCCCGTCACTAGCGTATTGAGGAGCAGCGGCGGCAGGGAGAAATTGTAGACGCAGTGGGCCTCGTTGCCGTTGCCGAAGTAGGACAGGTTCTCCTGGTTCGGGATGTTCGTCTCGGTAATCAGCATGGCGTCCGGGCGCGCATGGGACACCAGAGTGCGCAGGAGCCGGACGACCTCGTGGGTCTCATCGAGGTTAAGGCAGCTGGTACCCGGCACCTTCCAGAGGAAAGCGATGGCGTCGAGGCGGAAAATGCGCACACCGTTGTCGAGGTAGTAGCGCACGATGCGCACCATCTCGGCCAGCACCCGGGGATTACGGAAATCGAGGTCCACCTGATCCGGGCTGAAGGTACACCACACGTGGCGCGGGCCATCCACAGCCTGCACTTCGCGCAGCAGCGGGGTCGTTCGCGGGCGCACCACCGCCTCCAGATCCGTAGCCGGGGCCGCGGTGACAAAGAAGCCCCGTCCCGGGTCGCGATTGTTCAGGAAATTGCGGAACCACTCGCCCTCGGCAGAGCAGTGATTGATGACCAGATCGGCCATGAGATCGTACTTGTCGGCAATGGCCTGGATGTCTTCCCAGTCGCCGAGTTCCTCGTTGACGCTCAGGTAATCGAGCACGGCAAAGCCGTCGTCGGAACTGTAGGGATAGAACGGCAGAATATGCACGCCGGAGACCCGGCCCTGGAGGTAGCGGTCGAGGAAGTGCTTCAGTGTGCGCAGCGGTGGTTCGCCCGGAGCGAGGATGGAGCCGCCGTAGCTGAGGACCAGGGCATCCCCCTGGTCCCACTGGTTGACGTGAGTCGGCGGCGCCGGCGTATCGCTCGCAAGGCGCATGATGGCGAGGAGCTCCTCCGCCAACGCCGGACAGTCAGGCCCCGGCTCGACCTCCCGGTAGATGAAGGCAAGGTGCTGGGCGACGCGCTCGCAGAGCGTCAGCGTCTGGTCGCTGCTGCCGGTCCGCATATCAATGACCGGCTACCTCGCGGTTATCGAGCTCCACGGCCTCGTTGAGCCGGTCGAGGACATCGGGCATGGCGCTGCTCACCCGCGACCAGCTGGGGATGAAGGGGCGCTCCTTGGGTCGGGCCAGGAAGGCCTCCCCCGCCTTCATGATGTTGTCGGCAAACAGCTCCACGGCCTTTTCTTCCTGGTGGATATCGAAGTCCAGGCCGTTCATGAGCGCGTCCGTGTTGTACGTCTCCACAAAGTCGAGGGCGATGCGGTAATAGGTCGCCTTCACGGAGCGGAAGGTCTCGGGGCTCAGGATCACCCCGCGGGTGGCAAGCTTGCGGAACAGCGCCTTGGCGATATCGATGGACATGCGCGACAGACCGTCGCGGTCGTTGTTCGCCGACAGGGCCTGGTGCTTGTGGTCATAGCTGTCGGCGATATCCACCTGGCAGAGGCGGTTGTTCGCATAATTGCGGTACATCTCCGAGAGCACGCCGATCTCCAGGCCCCAGTCGCTGGGGATGCGCAGGTCCCGAAGTACGTCTCGGCGGAAGGAGAACTCGCCGGCAAGCGGATAACGGAAGCTGTCCATGTACTCGAGATAGTCCACCTCGCCCACGGTTTTCTTCAGGGCGCGGAGGAGCGGCGTGACCAGCAGCCGACTGACCCTGCCGTTGATACGGCCGCCTGCCACGCGCGCATAGAAGCCTTTGCAGAACTCGTAATTGAACTGCGGGTGCGCCACCGGGTAGATGAGCCGGGCCAGCAGGTGTCGGTCGTAGGTGGTGATGTCGCAGTCGTGGAGGGCGATGGACTCCGCCCGGCCCGTTGCCAGAATGTAACCCATGCAGTACCAGACGTTGCGACCCTTGCCCATCTCCCGCGGCGCGAGGTCCAGGGCGCGCAGCTCCTCGTCCAGAGCCATGAGTCGCGGGCCGTCGTGCCAGAGGATCCGGTGCTCCTGGGGCAGGCAGGAAAAGAACCGGTGCGCGTGACGGAATTGCTCCGCATCGGCCCGGTCGAGGCCGATCACTACCTGGTTGAGGTAGGGCACGGCCGCAAGGTGCTCGACAATCCGCGGCAGGGCCTCCCCCTCGAGCTCCGAATACAGCGAGGGCAGCAGCAGCCCCAGCGGCCGCTTGCGCGAGAACGCGAGCAGCTCCGCCTCGAGTTCCGCGACCGGTCGCCGGGAAAGGTTGTGCAAGGTGGTGATGATGCCGTTCTGGTAGAAGTCGCCCATGCTCTCGCTAGCTGTCCTGTGTTACCAAACCGTGCTCACACAGCCACTGCGTGACGCCTTCTGCCCAGCCTGCGGGACCCTCGGCGTCGCTGCACAGGACCCCCCCGGCGCGCTGGAGCGGCGGCAGGTCGCGGTCCGGTGCCCGCACCAGGAGCGCCGTTTCGGCGCTCTCCAGCATCGGCACGTCATTGGCACCGTCGCCGGCGGCGAGGTCCTTAATATGTCGGATGCCGCGGGCCATGGCAAATTGCTTCCGGAGCCAGCGCAGGGCCTCACCCTTGTCCGCCTCACCGCCGAGACTGTAGAAGCGCCCACCGCGGCTGACCCGGGCGCCGCCGGCGGCACAGGCGGCGAGGAACGCATCGAGCCCGGCCCGGTCACCGCGCCACTGGACCGGTTCACTGTATTCGCGGGCGTTGGCGAGCGCCGCCTTTGCCTCCGACAGGCCGGTCATGGCGGCAATACCCGCCTCACCGGCACGGGCAAAATACTCGAACTGCCCGGGGAAATCCGCCGCGATCTGCTCCAGCAGCGCCACCCAGCGCGCCCGCGGAGCAGCCAGCTCACGCACCCAGTAGCCGTCGCGCAGCACTGTTCCGGCGGGCTGCGCGAGGAAGTAACCCTCGGGGATGAAGACTGCGGCGCCGTTCTCGACCACAAAAGGATGCCCGTTGGCGAGGCGGCGGCGCAGGGCCACGACCTCGGCGCGGGTCTTGCTCGAAACGAACACCAGGGGAATGGCCAGCACATCCAGCAGATCGATGGCCGGCTGTGCGGCGGCATGGCTGTAGCTGTCATGATCGAGGAGCGTGCCATCGAGATCGGAGAATACGAGGAAAGCCGTGCTGGCAGCGTCGACGTCTCCGGCGGTATTGCTGGCAGTGGTCATCATCAGTTACAGGCCTCTGGCATTGACGATCTGCCGGTCATTATCCAGCGAGAAGATGACATCCATATGGCCCGGCAGTTCATGGAGGCAGTGACGGGTCAGGCGCTCGAAATGCTGCACAAAGCGCGCCACGTCGTCGTCATCCATCACCGCTGCTGCGGCCCCCGCGCGCGCGCGGAGCTTGTGTTCCTGCTCCAGACGCCAGCGATAAACACAGGCAAAGGAAGGCGCATGCAGCATCACCCAGCGGTCGACGTCACCATAAAGCGGGAGAAAGGCATCGTGCAGGGCCTCGTTGACGTGCCGGCGCCAGCGGCCATCGCGGTCCTCCGTTGCCTCGAGGCTATTCACCGGGACCCGCAGCGCCGCCTCCGACTGCGGTCGGGCGCCGAGACACCAGCCTTCGAGGAGGACCACCGCAACCGGCGCAGGGACACGGTCCCAGCGGGCCTGCGGCGCGCGATCATCGAGGGCTTTGTCGAAGCGCGGCACGTGAACCACGCTGGTGCTTCCCCGCCCCAGAAGGTTCCCCAGGGTCTCGCGGAGCAGGGGAATATCGTGGGTCCCCGGTACGCCACGGGTCGCGAACAGCGGATGGACCCTCGAGGCGAGAACAGCGCGCTCCGCCCGGGTGAGGTAGAAGTCGTCGAGGGAAAGAGCAAGAGCCGGCAGCCTCTGCTCCTCGCAGAGCGCCTGCACCAGCCAGGCGCAGCAGGTGCTCTTGCCCGAGCCCTGGCTGCCGTTGACGCCGACCAGCAGCGGCCGTCCGCTCTCGCGGTGCGCCGAGGCCAGCTGTGCGGCAAGGGGGGCAAAATAACGCCGGGCCTGCGCGGCATAGGCCGGCGGCAGACCTTCAGCAGCCAGCCAGTCCCGCTCCCAGGACCCTCCCGGTTGATCAGTCTCTGTCACGGCCCTCGTCCCGGTCATCCGCCTTCTGCCCATGCTACCCGCGTTGCGGCTGGGAGCGTGAGGGCAGGAAACGTGCCAGGGGCCGCTGCCCCGAGCTCAGAGCAGGAGTCGGCGGATATCCCCGAGGAGGCCGAGCAGCGTTTCCATGAAGCGCCCGGCGTCACCGCCGTTGATCACCCGGTGGTCGTAGGACAGGCTCAGGGGCAGAAGGGTCCGCGGCTGGAAGGAGCTGCCGTCCCAGGCCGGCTGCACCCCCGCCCGGCCGACGCCGAGGATGGCGACTTCCGGCGTATTGATGATCGGCGTGAAACCGCGACCGCCCATGCTGCCCAGGCTGGATACGGTAAAGCATCCGCCCTGCATGTCCGCCGGCTTGAGCTTGCGCTCCCGGGCCAGTTCCGCCATTGCCAGCACTTCCTCGGCAAGCTCCCAGAGTGACTTGCGGTCGACATCCCGGAGCACGGGCACCATGAGCCCCACCGGCGTGTCGACGGCCATGCCGATGTGCACATAATCCTTGTAGGTAAGCGCATTGCCGCCGTCGGAGAGCGATGCATTGAACTTCGGATGGGCGCGGAGCGCCGCGGCGCAGGCCTTGAGGAGGAACGGCAGGGGCGTCAGGCGCGTGCCGCGCCCGGCCGCCTCTTCCTTCAGCGAGCGGCGGAAGCCTTCGAGCTCGGTGATATCCGCATCGTCAAAATGCGTGACATGGGGCACGTTCAGCCAGCTGCGCTGCATGTTCGCAGCGGTGAGCCTGTCCAGCTTGCTGCGCTCTTCCACGGTCACCGGGCCGAAGGCCGCAAAATCCACCTCCGGTATGGGCGGCACACCCGCCCCCGCGGCCGGTGCAGGGCCCTCTTTCAGCGTTTTCTGCACGTAGCCCTGTAGGTCTTCCTTGAGGATGCGTCCCCGCGGGCCGCTGCCGCTCACCCGGCCGAGTTCCACGCCGAATTCCCTCGCCAGCTTGCGTACCGCCGGCCCGGCGTAGACGTCGCGCTCCGGCGGCGCAACGGTCCCGGCGGGCGCAGAAGTCGGCGCAACGGTCTCCCGGGGTCCGGCACCGCTGCCCCCGACCTCGGAGATCGCCGCTGGCGCTTCGGACGCTTTCGGCGCCGGGGGCCCGGCACCTTCGCCGCGATCGTCCTTCCCGGCCGCCGGTGCACGTTCTTCTTCGCTTTCGCGCCCGGGTGCCTGGACCGTACCGGCCGCCGCCGCCGACGCCGGACTTGCCCTGCGCAGCCGCAGCAGCAGATCACCTTCGCCGACCGTTCCTCCGGCCTCGACAAGGAGCTCGACAACCTCGCCGGCAGCCGGCGAGGGGACTTCCATGGACGCTTTGTCCGATTCAAGCACGACGAGGCTGTCGCCTTCCTCGACGGTGTCACCCACAGTGACGGCAACCTCGACGAGGTCCACGGGGTCGTCCGAACCGATATCGGGAACCGGCACGTCAATGACCTCCCGGCTCAGCTCATCCTCCGCGCGCGCAGGTGCAGTTTCTTCGGCGCTATCAGCTCCGGAGGGAGCGCTGGGGGCGGTATCAGCTCCGGAGGGAGCGCTGTCCGCCGCTTCTGCCGGGGCGGCGTCCTCACCACGCCCGGCGTCGCTGCCGTCCTCAGCCTCACGGCGCGCGGGCTCGCCGCCCGCTGAGCCGCTTTCAGCGGCCGCGGTCTCAACCCAGGCGATCGGGTCGCCCTCGGCAAGCTGATCGCCCTCCTTGACCAGCAGCTCCACAAGCCTGCCCGCGATCGTCGAGGGGATCTCCATGGAGGCCTTGTCCGACTCAAGGACGATCAGCCCCTGTTCTTCCTCAATACTGTCGCCGGCCCCTACCAGCAATTCCACAACCTCCGCGGCCTCAGCACCGCCGATATCGGGAACGAATACCTGTTCTTTCGCCACCTAACGCTCCTGCTTCTGACTGGCCCTCAGGCCAGCATGGGGTCGATCTTGTCGGGGTCGATAGCGAGGTCGCGGCGCGCCTCGACCACCTTCGCCGGCTCCACGGCACCCTCGGCTGCCAGCGCACCAAGGGCCGCAAGGGCGATGTACTCGCGGCTCACCTCAAAATGCTGGCGCAGCTTCGCCCGGGTGTCGCTGCGGCCGAAGCCGTCCGTACCGAGCACGGTGTAGGATCGTGGCAGGTAGGCACGCAGCTGCTCGCCATAGGGCGTGATGTAGTCCGTTGCCAGGACCGCCGGCCCATCCGCATCCGCCAGCAGCTCCGCGACATACGGCACGCGCGGCTCCTCCTCAGGGTGCAGTCGGTTCCAGCGCTGGCAGACCCGGCCGTCCCGGGCCAGCTCATTGACGCTGGTAACGCTCCAGATATCCGCGGCAATGCCATAGTCGCTTGCCAGCAGTTCCGCGGCCGCCTCGACCTCGCGAAGGATCGCGCCCGAGCCCATGAGCTGCACTCGCGGACCATCCTCGCGCGGGGAGCGCCGCAGCCGGTACATGCCGCGGATGATCCCCTCCTCTGCGCCCGCCGGCATCTCCGGGTGCGGGTAGTTCTCGTTCATGGTGGTGATGTAGTAGAAGCGGTTCTCCCGCTCCAGGTACATGCGTCGCAACCCGTCCTGGATAATGACCGCGAGCTCGTAGCTGTAGGTCGGGTCATAGCTCACGCAGTTGGGAATGGTCTGCGCGAGCAGATGACTGTGGCCATCCTGATGCTGCAGACCCTCGCCATTCAGCGTCGTGCGGCCCGAGGTGGCCCCGATGAGAAAGCCGCGGGCCTGGCTGTCACCGGCCGCCCAGGCCAGATCGCCGATGCGCTGGAAGCCGAACATGGAGTAGAAGATATAAAAAGGCACCATCGGATAGTCGCTGGTGCTGTAGGCCGTCGCGGCGGCCAGCCAGGAGGAGAACGCGCCGGCCTCGTTGATGCCCTCCTCGAGGATCTGTCCCTTGATATCTTCCTTGTAGAACATGATCTGCCCGGCATCGTGGGGCGTGTAACGCTGCCCTACGGAGGAGTAGATGCCGAGCTGCCGGAACATGCCCTCCATGCCGAAGGTACGCGCCTCGTCGGGGACGATGGGCACCACGCGCTCGCCGATGGCCTTGTCCTTGGCGAGCGAGGACAGAATGCGTACGAAGGCCATGGTAGTGGAGATCTTGCGCTCGCCGCTGCCCTTGAGCTGGGACTTGAAGGCGTCGAGGTCCGGCACGTCCAGGGAGCGCTCGCCGCGCCGCCGCGCCGGCACGAAGCCGCCGAGCGCCTCGCGCCGCTCGAGCATGTAGCGCATCTCGGGGCTATCGGGCGCGGGACGGTAGTAGGGGACGTTCGCCAGCTCGCTGTCGCTGATCGGAATGCCGAAACGGTCCCGGAAGGCCTTGAGGCCATCCATATCGAGCTTCTTCAGCGAGTGGGTCTCGTTGTTCGCCTCTCCCGCTTCACCGGTGCCGTAGCCTTTGACGGTCATGGCCAGGATCACCGTGGGCTTCTCGTGCTGGGCCACCGCGTGGGCGTAAGCGGCATAGACCTTGTAGGGATCGTGGCCGCCCCGGTTCAGGTACATGATGTCCTCATCGGACAGGTCCTTCACCAGCTCCAGGAGCTCGGGATACTTGCCGAAGAAATGCTCCCGGGTGTAGGCGCCGCCATTGTACTTGTAGTTCTGCAGCTCCCCGTCACAGACCTCGTCCATGCGCTTCTGCAAAAGCCCGGTCTCGTCGCGCTCCAGCAGCGGGTCCCACTTGCGGCCCCAGACCACCTTGAGCACGTCCCAGCCGGCGCCGCGGAAAACACCCTCGAGCTCCTGGATGATCTTGCCATTGCCGCGCACCGGGCCATCGAGGCGCTGCAGATTGCAGTTGACGACAAAAATAAGGTTGCCGAGGCGCTCGCGCCCCGCCAGGGAAATAGCACCGAGCGACTCGGGCTCGTCGCACTCGCCGTCGCCGAGGAAGCACCAGACGTTGCGGTCACCGTGGTCCAGGAGACCGCGATCCTGCTGGTACTTGAGCAGTCGCGCCTGGTAGATGGCCTGGATCGGACCGAGACCCATGGACACCGTGGGGAACTGCCAGTAATCAGGCATGAGCCAGGGGTGGGGATAGGACGACAGTCCGTGGCCGTCCACCTCCCGACGGAAGTTGTCCAGCTGCTCCTCGGTGAGGCGTCCCTCGAGATAGGAGCGGGCATACATGCCCGGGGCGCTGTGCCCCTGATAGAAGACCAGGTCGCCCGGATGCTCCCGGTCGGCGCCGCGGAAGAAATGGTTGCAGCCCACGTCGTAGAGCGTGGCGCTGGACGAAAAGCTGGAGATATGGCCGCCGAGCCCCTCGTCGTTGTCATTGGCCCGCATCACCATGGCCAGGGCATTCCAGCGCACGAGGGAGCGGATGCGACGCTCCATGAACAGGTCGCCGGGCATCTGCTTCTGGTCCGCCGGAGCGATGGTGTTGCGGAAGGGCGTGGTCATCGCGGTCGGCAGCGGGATGCCATCGGCCATGGCCCGCTTCGACAGCTCCTCCATCAGATAGGTGGCGCGCTCCTCGCCCCGGTACTTCACGACCTCATCGAAAGAGTCTATCCATTCGCGGGTTTCGACGGGATCAAGGTCATCGATCATGGCTCGGGAGGCTCCTGGCGCTAGGAAGACTTAAGTTCTTTTTTAGAACCATTAAACGCGTGCCCTGGCACGCCGCGGGCGCGAAAACACCGCCGCACACCACGAACACCCAACTATCCTACAGGAAAGCGGCGGCCGGGGGAAATAGCCATTCCCATTTAGAACTATCAGTACTGATCCACTGACCAGGTGTCATGGTCCGCCTTGATTGCCGTGGCGTTCGTCACTCGCCGACCGATGTTGTCGGGGATCACGCCGCGGGCGCCGGGGGCCACCACCTGCAGGGAACGCGGCTGCTCCCGGAAAACCTCGCGGAAATAGGCTGCCCACTCGTCCCGGTCGAAGTCATTGACCGCGGCGGCCAGCTGTCGACGACCGTCGAAGGCATACTGGCGCTTGGCAATGGACTGCCAGTAGAACTCCGCCCGCTCGAAAAGATTCTTGTCCGGCTCCTCGATCTCCGCCACCAGGGCCTCCCGGTGCCGCTGGAAGCGGCTGTTGTCGAGGGACGGCAGCACCTCGTCGAGAAACTCCTCCATGGCGCCGGCGACATGCCCGGCGTCGTGGCTCGGGGACTGCACCAGCAATACCAGCCCAGGGATATCGAACTGCGGCCAGGAGAAAGCGCTGACCACGTAGCCAAGCTGCTGTTCCGTACGCAGCTCCTGGAAGAAGCCGGACTTCATGACCTGCGCCGCCAGGGCCGTGGCCGCGCGGTCGCGCCAGCTGTCGCCGGCACCCTGCAGGTACCAGCTCACCACGGCATCATCGTGAGGCACATCGGTCACAAACTGCAGGGACTCACCAGCGCCAATACGCAGCACCTCGAGAGGTGGCAGCGCCGGCACGTCGCCAGCCGGCAGCAGGTCGGCCAGCGCCGCGGCAAGCTCGGCGACCGCGGACTGCGGGTAGTTGCCGTAGAGCAACGCTTCCGCGCTCACGCCGGCCCAGAAGGCATCGGCATAGTCCTCGATTGCCGCGAGATCGAGTCCGCGAAGGGCCTCGATAAGTGCCGCCTCGCCGTAGGCACCGTAAAGCAGCGCCTCGCGCAGGTCATCGATCACCTGGCTCACGGGGCGCTTGGCCACTGCATTTTCCAGGCCCCGGACAAGGTCGGCGCGAAGGCTCTCAAAGCGCGACCGGTCGAAGGCCGGCGCCTGCACGGTGTCCAGCAACTGCTCCAGCAGGACCTGCTGCTTGTCGTTATAGCCGCTGATGCGCAGGCTCACCCCGCGGGCGTGCTTGTAGAGGCTGAAGTCGAGGCCGGCCAGGCGTGCCGGGTAGGTGAAAGAGTTGACCGCATCGGTGAGGAGCCGGGTGTAGAGCATGGCCGCCGCCACCGCCCGCGCGTCCCCGCTCACGAGCGGGGAACGAAAATTCACGTAGAGGGCACCGCGTGGTGTCCGGAAATCCTTGCCCTGGCGAAACCAGATGCGCGTGCGCGGCGTGTCGAGGGCGATCGTCGGCGTCTCCGGGTTGTCCGCCGCCAGCGGCACCAGCGACAGATCCTCGGCGATGAAGGCATTCGGCGCCGGCAGATGCAGGCTGGCGACGTCCGTCGGCGCCCAGCGGGACGCAAGGGCCGGGGCCGTCGTCACTCCGAAAGGCACCTCATAATGGGGCGACTCACGATCCACCGGCACGCCGGGGGCCGTAAGAACCACCTGCGCCAGCGCCGGTCGCAGGCGGTCCAGCGCCTCTTCGATCAGCTCCGGCGCGAAGCGTTCCATGAGGTAGGGACCCTGAAGCACGTCCCGGGGGGCGTAGTAGTGCATGCCGCCGGCCAGGGCACTGACGTAGCCCATGGGCTCACCGTGTTCCCGGAAGCGAAAGTCGATGGCCGCAAGCTCCGACTGCTCTTCATACAGCCAGCGCTGGGGGCCCTCTTCCCGGAGCATGGCGAGATAGCTGAAGAGCAGCCTGAGCACGCGCTCATGCTCAGCCACGCCACGCTCCGTGAGCGACACGGTAACACTGAACAGCGAGCCGCCGCGCCAGGACAACCCCTCGCCGGCCGACAGGCCCTCCGCCAGCCCCTCGCGCTTCAGCGCCAGCAGAAGACTGCCTTCGCCCTCGTGGCCGATGAGGTTACCGAGGTAAGCCATGGGCTTGGCCCGGTACCGGGAGCGGTAGTCCGGCACCTGAAAATTGACCTGCAGCTGCCGAAGCGTCGCCTGCGGCTGCACCGTGACCTTCATCGGCAGCGATGCCGGCTCGAAGAGCGGCTCGGCCATGGGCTCGGGCTCATAGTCGTGATTGGGGACGCGGGCGAAGAGCGGCGCCACCAGCTTTTCCAGCTCCTCCAGCGGCTCGGCGCCGAGCACCACAAGGCGCATGGCGTTGGCGGAGTAATGCTTGCGGTAGAAGGCGAGCAGGTCCTCGCGCACCGGGGCCCCGGGCCGGTCGGCAAGGGTCTCGAGGCTGCCAACGGAGAACTGGCTGTAGGGGTGGGCCGGGTTCATGACCGCCTGCAGCACATCGAGGCCACGCCGGGGATCGCTCTTCAGGCCCATCTGGTACTCCGCCTGCACCGCGTTCTTCTCCCGGTCGACGTAGTCGGCATCCAGCCGCGGCGCAATGAAAAACTGGGCAAAACGGTCGAGCCCCTCCTCCAGATAACTGGCGTTGATATCGAAGAAATAGTTGGTGTGCTCGAAGCTCGTATAGGCGTTGCGGGAGCCACCGTGCTCGGTAATGTAGCGCTCGTACTCGGCGGCATCCGGGTACTTGTCGGTGCCGAGGAAAAGCATGTGCTCGAGGAAATGAGCCAGCCCCCCGCGCCCTGGCGGGTTGTCGCCGCTGCCGACCATCACATCGAGGGAAGCCGCCGCCTTCCGGGTATCCGGGTCGGAGATGAGCAGCGCCTGCAAACCGTTTTCGAGAGTGAGGAGACGGTAGGCGTAGTCATCAGCCTCGCTCTTGGCCGGCTCCGTGTACTCACGAACAGGGCTTGCTGCACAGGCCGCGAGGAGCGCGGAAAACAGAAGGACGAGAAGCGCCGGCAGGGGCGGCGCAGATCGCAGGGGCATGAATCAGTCTCCTTCTATGACTTCCGGTTCAACTTCCCGGGTGGGCCAGGCATTGATGACGGCTTTGATCAGCGTGGCCAGAGGGATCGCGAAAAACACACCCCACAGGCCCCAGATTCCGCCGAAGAACAGTACGGCGATAATGATGGCAATTGGATGAAGGTTCACCGCCTCGGAAAAGAGCAGCGGCACCAGCATGTTGCCATCGAGTATCTGAATGGCGATGTAGACAACCATCACCACATAAAATTCCCCGCTGATGCCCCACTGGAAAAAGGCGACCATGAGGATCGGGATGGTGATCAGAAAGGCACCGATGTAGGGGATGATCACGGACAGACCGACGAGCAGGGCGAGCAGGGCGGCGTAGTTGAGGCCCAGCCAGGTAAAAGCCACGTAGCTGACAGCACCGACAATGATGATCTCCACCATTTTGCCCCGGGCGTAATTGGAGAACTGTACGTTCATCTCCGCCCAGATCCGGGTCAGGAGGGGGCGGCGCGATGGCAGGAAGCTGGTGAGCCAGTCCGAGATCAGCTGCCGGTCTTTCAGCAGAAAGAACACCATAATGGGGATGAGCACCAGGTATACGGTCACCGTCAGAAACCCGGGAATACCGGCGAGGGTCCGGGTTACCAGGCGCTGGCCGAAACCGGCGACTTCCACCTGGGCGGCGGCCACGACCTGATTGAGCTGCTGCTGACTGAACAGGTCCGGGTACTGGGTCGGCAGGACCGCCAGCAACTGCCGCCCCTGCTCAAGCATGCGAGGCACCTCGCCCGCGAGCCCCACGAGCTGGCGCCAGACCAGCGGCAGGAGGCCGAGGATCACGCCAAAAAAAGCGCCTATGAAGATGATGAAAGCCAGCGTAAAGCCCAGCCACTGCGGAAGCCCGGAGCGCTGTAGCACGTTGGCCACACCCTGCACCAGGTAGGCGAGAACGATGGCGGCCAGTACCGGCGCAAGGATATCGCCGATGGTCACCAGCAGCACGGTTCCGACGAGGAGCAGCAGCAGCAGCAGAATGGATTCCTCCTCCTGCAGATAGCGCCGGTACCATTTCGTAAAGACTTCCATCATCGGAAGATCAGCTCCCTGAGCACGCCGCGGGCCACCCCGCCGGACCCGGATATCATGCCCGAGCCCGCGGCCGGATGTATACGCCGGAGGTTCTTTCCCGCCTAGCGGACGGCCGGCGACCCCAGCCCGAGCAGCTCGCGGACCGGGTCCGGATGGAGCTCGGCAAAGCGCTCGCCGGTGTAGCGGGCGAAGGCCCGCGAGTGGTGGTGCTTGTCATAAAACGCCGGCACGCCGTCCGGGGTTTCAGTGGGGCAGCGCTCCGGACGTCGCGCAGCGCAAAGCAGATCAATGCGGTCCACGTAGAGGTCTGTTACCGCCATGAAAGGCTCGAAAAGCCGGTCTCGCGCCGGGTTCGTCTCGAAATAGTCGAGGTTTTCCGGCCGGCCGCACGCCGCACTGCTGCCCGTCTCGTTGATGAGACGAGCGCAGGGAACCCGAGTCTTCATGTAGCTGCCGAAGGTCATGACCCGAAGCCCGGGATTGGCCTCGCGCAGGGCTCTGACCGCCACCAGAAAAGGCTCCGCGATCCGCGAGAAGGCTCGGTTCGAGGCCGAGACCGCAACGACCTGGAAGCGCTGTGCCACTTCCGGCGTCCCCAGCCGCGCGAAACGCGCCGTGCACGCCGGGTACTGGGCGCGCACAACCCCCGCTTCCACCCGAAGCCGGCCGCAATCCTGGGTGCCTCCGAAGAGCACGAGCGCAACACCGGGGTCATCCTCGTAGACGGCGCGGAGGAAGTTGTAGCCATCCACCTCGTGAGAGTTACCGAGTACCAGCACCTGGATCGGCGCCATGGCGCAGGCGTCGTCAGTACCCAGACCCAGGTTGCAGGCCTTGCGCGTATCGAGGAAACGGCGCTGCTCACCGGCCTTGATGGCTTCTGCGGTGAGCTGCTGACGGGGAAAGCGCCAGGCCCAGCCATCCCCCTGCCAGGCATGCAGCGCGGGCAGGGCCAGCACCACGACCAGGCCGGCAATAACCAGGGCGAAGCGGCCATCAGACAGGCGGACCCGGGGTCCGGGGTCGCCCGCGCGGGAATAAAAGCGCCGCTCAACACCCGCATGCAGCAGCCAGGCCAGGAGCATCATCAGGGAAACCAGCGCGAGCTGCTCTGCCGGAACCAGATGGCTACCGGTCCGGTAGCGGTAGAGCGCCACCACGGGCCAGTGCACGAGATACAGGGCGTAGGACACCTTGCCGAGCCAGGTGGCCAGCGAATGGCGCAAGGCAGCATGAAGCGGCCCGCCTGCAGCCGGCGCCGTAGCGCCTAGCAGCGCCAGGGCAGCGCCCAGCGTCGGCAGCAGCGCGGCCCAGCCCGGATAAAGCGTGTCGGCGTCCAGAGCGAGGGTGCTCGCGAGGATCAGCGCAAGCCCCGCCGCCAGAGCGGCCCGGACCACGCCAGGCCTCGCCCCGAGACGCTTCCCGAGGCCAGTACCAAGAAAAAAAGGCAGCATGGCGCCAGCAGCGAACTGGAACACTCGGAAGGGCGACAAAAAGAAGGCGGCAGAGGCATCGACACCCGTAAACCAGATGGTGATGGCGGCGCCAGCCACGGTCAGACCAGCAAGCGCCGCACCGAGCCGCAACCGTCCGCGCAGCCGCCAGAGGAGTAGCAGGAGCGCCGGCCAGGCCAGGTAGAACTGCTCCTCAACGCCGAGGGACCAGGTGTGCAGCAGCGGCTTCAGCTCGGAATCCGCGTCCCAGTAGCCGGCCTCGGCATAAAACACGATATTCGACACGCTGACCATCGCACCGAGGGCGGAGCGCGCAAAGGGAGCGAAGTCATACGGGTTGAGGATCAGAGCGGCGGCCACGAAGGTGGCAGCCACCGTGGCCAGAAGCGGAGGCAGGAGACGACGGATACGCCGCAGATAAAAACCGGCCAGAGAGAACGTGCCGCTATCGACCCGGGCGAGGATGAGCCGGGTGATCAGGTAGCCGGAGATCACGAAAAAGACATCCACCCCGACGAAGCCCCCGGCCAGGGGTGCGATACCGAGATGGAAGAGCACCACCGCGGCAACCGCGACGGCCCGCAAGCCATCGATTTCCGGACGGTAGATCACCTGTCAGGGACCGAGGGTGTAACGGGCCTCAAACCTTGCGCAGCAGGTAGCGGTAGATGCCGTCCCGCTCCTCGCTGAGAAGAAGCTCATGGCCGCTCTGCTCGCAGAAGACGGCAAAATCGCGCACGGAACCGCTGTCCGTCGCCAGCACCGCCAGAAGCTGCCCCGGCGCGAGCGCATTCAAGGCGCGCTTGGCCTTCAAAAGCGGCATGGGACAGCGCAGATCGCGCGCGTCGACCTCACTGTCGGCGGACTCGAGCATAGGGTGGCTTCCTCCGTAGGCCGGGGTGCTTTTGGTTCATCCTGAACTTCCGGGGGCATCCGATCGCAGCCGCTTCGGAAACCTTCGAAGCGCCGAACTTTTTCCGCCCACGGCCGCCTAACTCGACGCACGGGCCCGTCTGGCAATACGGTCAGGGCCTCGTCGCGTAGAATACGTCAAGCTGCCCGGGCAGACTATGGGCATCCGTAAACCAGGTTGAACGCTATGCCACGCCACCGCTTCCAAGCCATAACCGCTGCCCTGCTCGCCCTGGTGCTGGCCGCTGCCCCCGTGGCTGCCGTGGAGGACCTCAAGCTGCCCAACCTCGGCGAGTCGAGCACCAGCCTTTTTTCAGCTGAGTACGAGTATCAGCTGGGGCGGACCTGGCTGCGTATCTTCCGGGGGCAGGTGCCCACGGTGAATGACCCCCTCCTCTTCGACTACCTTGAAGGCCTGGTCTTCCGCCTCGTCAACCACAGCCAGCTCAAGGATCGCCGGGTTGACCTGGTCATCGTCGACAACCCCACGATCAACGCCTTTGCTGTGCCCGGCGGCGTGATCGGGGTACACAACGGCCTCCTTCTTTACGCCCAGAGCGAGGATGAACTGGCCACGGTCCTTGCCCACGAGATCGCTCACCTCAGCCAGCGCCATTTTTCGCGCCGGGTGGAGTTCCAGAAAAAGCAGCAGCCACTGACGCTGGCAACGATGCTCGCCAGCTTCGTGCTGATGGCGGCCGTGGGAGGCGATGCCGGAATGGCCGCCCTCAGTGCGTCGCAGGCGGCCGCTCAGGGCTCGGCGTTGCGCTATAGCCGCGGCAATGAGGCCGAGGCGGACCGGGTTGGCATGCAGACCCTCGTCGCCGCCGGCATGGACCCGCATGCCGCCCCGAGCATGTTTGAGCGCATGCTGCAGGCCTCGCGCTACGCCACCGGCAACCGCGTTCCGGAATTCCTGCGCACCCACCCGCTGTCAGAAAACCGCATCGCGGACACGCGCAACCGCGCCCGCCAGTATCCAAAGCAGATCCGCGCATCCGACCTCACCTACCAGCTCATGCGCGCCCGGGTCGTGAACCAGCTGGCAGAGACGCCCGAAGAAGCCCTGCGCAAGTTCCGCAGCGAACTCGACGGAGCACCGCGCTCGCAGACCGCCGCTCGCTACGGCCTGGTGCTGGCACTCACCGATGCCGGGCGCACCGACGAGGCCGCCCTGGAGCTCGACACAATCTGGGCCGGTGACCGGGAGCGGCTGGAATACCTCCTCGCCGACGCAGAAATCGATCTGGCCCGAAACCGGCCGGAAAAAGCGGTGCATAAACTCTCCGCACGGCTCGAGCTCTCTCCGGACAACCACCCGCTGGTCATGGCCTACGCCCGCGCCCTGCTCAAGAACGAACAACCCCATATTGCCGAGCAGGTGCTCGAGGCGCAGAGCAAACAGCGCCCCGACGATCCCTACCTGTGGTATTTGCTGGCGGAAGTGCAGGGACTGGCGGGCAACATCGTGGGGCTGCACCAGTCACGGGCCGAATACTTTATCCTCAACGGCGGGCTCGGCGAGGCCGAGAAACAGCTACGCTACGCGCTGCGCAGTGTTAACAGCGACTACACGACCAATGCCCGCATCAACGAGCGCCTGAAGGACGTCCTGCAGATGAAGGAGCAACTCGAGTCCTAGCCTGCAGCCGTCTTGGGGACCACGGCCGGGTGCCAGGCGCCTAAGCCTCGGACCGGCGCAACTCCGCGGAAAACTCGAGCATGCGCCGCAGAGGCACCATCGCGCGCTCGCTGATCGCCGGATCCACGTGTATCTCGTTGTCAGCCCGGTCGAAGACGGTGGCGAGGTTGCCGAGTTCGTTCATGGCCATCCATGGGCAATGCGCACAGCTCCGGCAGGTGGCGCCCTTTCCTGCGGTGGGTGCAATGATGAACTCTTTGTCCGGCGCCTGCTGCTGGAGCTTGTAGAAAATCCCCTGGTCTGTGGCAACGATGAAGCGCTCGTTGGGCATGTCTCTCGCCGCGTTGATAATCTGGGTTGTGGAGCCGACACGGTCTGCCATCTCCACCACCGCCGCCGGGGACTCCGGGTGCACCAGTACCGCTGCCTCCGGATAGACCTTCTTGAGATCGGCCAGACCGCGGGCCTTGAACTCCTCATGCACGATGCAGGCGCCGTCCCACATGAGTATATCGGCGCCCGTTTCACGACGGACGTAGTCGCCCAGATGCTTGTCCGGTGCCCAGAGGATTTTCCTGCCCTGGTCTGCGAGGTATTCGGCGACCTTGAGAGCGATGCTCGAGGTAACCACCCAGTCCGCCCGGGCCTTCACCGCCGCCGAGGTGTTGGCGTAGACCACCACTTCCCGATCCGGGTGCGCGTCGCAGAAGGCCGAGAACTCATCCGCAGGGCAGCCGATATCCAGGGAGCAGGTGGCCTCAAGCGTAGGCATGAGCACCCGCTTGCCAGGCGTGAGGATCTTGGCGGTTTCACCCATAAAGCGAACTCCGCAGACCACAAGGGTGCGGGCCGGGTGATCATGGCCGAAGCGGGCCATTTCCAGCGAATCGGACACGCAGCCGCCCGTCTCCTCGGCAAGCGCCTGAATCTTCGGCGACGTGTAGTAATGGGCAACGATCACCGCATTGTGCCGCTCGAGATCGGCCTTGATGCGGACGACCAGGTCCGACTCTTCTGCAGGGGTCAGCTCCTCGGCTTCAGCACGGTCGAGATGATGCTGCACCTGGAGGCGGATCGCTTCCAGCTTTTCGGATGCAAGGCTCATGGGGGGTTTGCCAGTCATACGATGGAAACCGCTATTTTATCACAGCTGACACCGTCTCCCCCACGGCCGGGTTACTTGCGCTAGGCAAGGGCGCCCATCGGTGATAGCCTCTGCGCAACGTCTGTCACACGCGCACGCCATGACTTCGCAGCCGCAAGCGAAAGTGACACCTGCCTCGGCCCAACCGAAGGCAAAGATTCTGGTCAGCGACGACGATATGAACGTGCGCCTGCTGACGCGCCAGTGCCTCGAAGCCGAAGGCATGACCGTTGTCGAGGCGGCTGACGGCCAGCAGGCACTGGACGCCTTCCTCCGGGAGCGACCGGATCTTATTTTTCTGGACGTAGAAATGCCAGGGCTGTCGGGGCTGGAAGTATGCCGTCGCATCCGCGAGATGCCCCAGGGCGAGAATATCCCTATCATGATCGTCACCGGGTCCGACGATCGTAAATCCATCGATGAAGGCTTCGAAGCAGGCGCGACCCAGTACAAGACCAAGCCGGTCAACTGGTCCCTGCTCGGCCGCGATGTGCAGTACATGCTGCGCGCGAGCAACGCCCTCAACAGTCTGAAGCGTCAGGAAGACCGCCTGCGCTACCTGGCCTACTACGACCCACTCACCAACCTGCCCAACCGACGCAGCTTCAACGAGCAGCTCACCCGAATCCTCAAGCGCGCGCAGCGCCTCGATCATAGCGCCGCACTGCTGTTCATCGACCTCGACAACTTCAAGCGCATCAACGACTCCATCGGCCACGGACGCGGTGATCGGCTGCTGGTGGAGATTGCCAAGCGCCTCGCCCGCGAGCTTCGCGAAGACGATGCCATCAACTACCTCTCCGACAGTAATGCGGGTGCTGTGGACGAGAGGGACCGCAACACAGAGATCGCCCGGCTGGGCGGCGACGAGTTCACCGTCGTTCTCTCGGACGTTCGCGACATGCGGGACGTGGAAAGCGTAGCGCAGCGGATCATCCAGACACTGTCGGAACCGATTTCCCTGCACTCGCACAACCCGGTAGTGACCCCGAGCATCGGTATTGCCATGTACCCGCAGGACGGGCTCGACGCTGACAGCCTCGTGCGCAACGCCGACACGGCCATGTACGCGGCAAAGGCCGACGGCCGTGCCTGCTTCCGCTTCTATAACGAAGCCATGAACGCACGCTCCGTCGAACAGCTGAAGCTCGAAGAAGATCTCCGCGAGGCCATGCGGGAGGGGCAGCTTGAGCTGCGCTATCAGCCCCAGGTCGATACCACCACCGGCCGGGTCGTCAGCCTCGAGGCGCTCGTGCGCTGGAAACACCCTGTGCGCGGGCTGATTTCACCTGGGGATTTCATCCCCGTGGCGGAGCGGACCGGCCAGATCATCGAACTCGGCGAGTGGGTACTGTCCGAGGTAGCGAGGCACTGCACCTTCTGGGAAACGCTGGGCCTCGATGACTTCCGCGTTTGCGTGAATATCTCGCCGCTCCAGTTCAACCAGCCGGACTTGGTGGAGCGTGTACGCTACTTCCTGGAACACTCGGGGCTGAGACCCTCCCGGCTCGAGCTGGAGCTGACAGAAAGCGCGATCATGACGGACGCCAAGACCAACATCGACAAACTGCGCCAGCTCAACGAGCTGGGGCTCGATCTTGCGGTGGACGATTTTGGCACCGGCTACTCTTCCCTCAGTTACCTTAAACGCTTCCCCATCCGCACCCTGAAGATCGATCAGAGCTTCGTGGCCGACATGTCGAGCCACGATGGTGTTGCCATCGTCGACGCCATCATCGTTCTGGCCAAGACCCTGAACCTGCGCTCCATCGCCGAGGGTATCGAGACCCGCGACCAGCTCAGGCATCTGGCAGCGCAGCACTGCGACCTGCTGCAGGGCTTCTTTTTCGCCCGACCGCTTTATCCCGAGGACGTGCCCGACGCCCTGCGCCACGTTTACGCCCAGGATATCGCCGACGCCCTGAGGGACTGATCACCGCACATGGGAGGCAACATCAACGGGCTGCTCCGAAGTCTCGGCGCCCCCACGCTCTGTTTCCTCGCTGCGGTGGCCCACGGCCAGCCCGCCTCCGTCATGCTCCAGGGCGAAGCGGCGGAAACGCTCCGGGAGCAGGTACTTGCCGTCGGCGGAGAGCTTACCCACTTCCTCCCCATCATCGACGCCATCGGCGCGCGGTTGACGCCAGCCCAGGTGGATCAGCTCCGCGGCGCCGCGGGGGTGCATCGCATTATCGACGATCTGGACCGCAAGGAACCGGAAGCACCCCCGCCAGCTTGTCAGCTCGGCGCCGGCCTGGAGCTTGATATCGATGGGCACGTAGTACGGTGGCGCCTCTTCAACAAGGGGAAAGACAGCGCCGGGCTGGAAACCGTGACGCTCGCCTGGCCCGAGACCCTGGGCGAACTCGACAGGGCCAGCTTCGCCGGCCGGGCACTGACAGCAACCCTGGATGGCAGCAGACAGGGAGCGACCCTGCTCGCGGCCGATGCCCTCCCCCTCGCCGGCGGCGCCGCGGCGACCTTGCAACTCGAGTTTTCACGCCCCTGGCCGTCAGGTGAGCTGCACCAGCGCCACCTGAACCTCACCGCAACCTTTGCCGATGAATGCGCCGTCGAGCTAATTCCGGGCTACGATGACAACGACGGAGACAGCTACTACAGCACCGTTGCCGGAGCAGACCTGCTGCACCGCCACGGCATCACAGGGGCCGGCGTCACCGTGGCCGTGCTGGACTCTGGGCTCTGGGACGACCCAAGGCTGACCCGGGACACGCAGGGCGAGCCCCGCGTCCTCGCAAGCTACGACGCCATCGCCGGCGAAGAAGTCAGCATCGCCTTTGACGAGAGCGGTCACGGCAGCCACATGACCAGCATTCTTGCCCAGAGCCGCCCCGTCACCCGGGCTGAAGCCACTCCCGGAGCCTGGCGCGGCATTGCACCGGATGCGCGGCTCGTGGTGGTAAAGGCCTTCAGCCGTGAAGGCCAGGGCGACCTGCTGGATATCGTGCGTGGCGTACAGTGGATCGTCGACCACCGGGAGACCTATGGGATACGCGTAATCAACCTATCGTTCGCGGCAAAGCCACGCTGGCCCTACTGGCAGGACCCCATCAATCAGGCCCTGATGCGCGCCTGGGACGCCGGCATCGTCGCCGTCGCCGCCGCTGGCAACGAAGGGCCCGACGCGATGACCGTTGGCTCCCCGGGGAACCTCCCGTACCTGCTCACTGTAGGCGCCATCACGGACTCCTGGACCGTCCACGACCCCGACGACGATTATCTACCCGACTTTTCATCCCGCGGCCCCACGCCAAGTGCGCACATCAAACCGGACCTCGTCGCCCCCGGGGGACACATGGCCGGCCTGACCCGCCCCGGCTCCACGCTGACGCAGGAATTCCCGGAGTACCAGCTTGCGAACGGTGACTTCGTGATGACCGGAACCTCCCAGGCCGCTGCGCTCGTTTCCGGCCTGGTCGCCCTGCTCCTGGAAGTCGAACCGGAACTGACACCGGACGATGTGAAATGTAAGTTCATGTCGTCCGCCAACCCTGCCATCAGTGCCGACGGCAGGCTAAGCTACTCCCCCTTCGAGCAGGGAGCAGGCGCAATCAGCATCCAGCGCGCGCTTACCCTGGGCGATACCGGCTGCGGGAATGCGGGGCTCAATCTCAAGACCGATATCGCTGGCGAAGATCATTTCGAGGGCCCTGCCGTCCTGGCGGAAGATGGCTCCCCGACACTACCCGGTCTCGAACAGATGGTGACTCCCGAACCCCCGGAGAAAGGACACAGCGAGAGCCGCCGGTGGGGTATAAAAGCCCATATCGAAAGACCGCAGCACGGCATGAGTGAGCCGGGTACTCCCGAGGACCCGCAGCTTCCCTTCGATTGGCACAGCCTCTATCTCGAGGAGAAAGCCAGAATGGAGCAACTGTCTCGCACGCCCGAGTAGCACGCACCTCTGCATTGCAACCGCCCAGATAACCTCATCTACCCCAAAGGGGGTAGCACACCGCCTTCATCAATTCCGGCCCCGCGCCTAACTTCAAGTCGTACGCAACGGAAACGATCTTCTCGGAGATCAATTCAAAGGTCAGACGCCGGGAACGCCGGTGCTGGTAAAGCAAATTCGACGACGAAGGTAGGCGTGAGATTATGAAGAAACTGGTAAGAGAAACGGCATTCGCCACACTCAGCATCGGTGCAGCGCTTACCGCAGTGGCAACCAACGCTGAAATCAATCAAGAGATCGGCAGCCTCCGCATTGAAGTCGCCAAGACCATGCTCTATCAGAGCAGCCCTAAGACCACGGCGGGTTACAAGTGGACTGGGACCTCTGGTCCTCAAGGTAGCAGTCTTGAGATTACGCAAAGTCGTTCAAACACTCATATCGCTTCCGGCTACAAGTGGAATCGCGCAAGCCCGATACAGCATAGCGCGACTGCAGACAGCAGGGGAGCTGTCGCTGCTCACGAAGCTGGTTACAAGTGGGGCATTCGTACCAACTCTGATCAGGCTGGCTACAAGTGGGGGATCCGATCCAACGCTGACCAGGCTGGCTACAAGTGGGGGATCCGGTCCGACGCTGACCAGGCTGGCTACAAGTGGGGGATCCGATCCAACGCTGACCAAGCTGGCTACAAGTGGGGGATCCGATCCGACGCTGACCAGGCCGGCTACAAGTGGGGCATCCGGTCCAACGCTGACCAAGCCGGCTATAAGTGGGGGATCCGATCCAACGCTGACCAGGCCGGCTACAAGTGGGGCATTCGATAACACCAACGTACCAAGCTGCAGGAATAATAAGCTAGAAAAGCCAGCGCCTGTAGGCACTGGCTTTTTTTGTTTTGCCCATACTCCGCTTGCATCTGCTAAACTCGCAGTACAGACCAGCGTGTTACAACGATGCTTCAGCTACTGCAATCCATTAGAGCCACTCTATTCCTCGCAGTTCTACTGACATCGCCTGGAGCAAACTCGGCCGACGAGCCACCAACCCAATATCATTTTCAAATAGCTGAAGTCTCCGACGACCTCACGCAGAGCTCCGTATCTGACCTACTTCAGTCCAAAACTGGAGAGCTTTGGATTGCCACCCAAGAAGGCCTGAACAGATATAACGGCCACACTCTCATCACATACCGCCATTCACCATCAGCACAGGGGAGCATATCTTCAGATGCTGTTACGAGCATAACTGAATCCTCTGATGGCAGCATATGGGTAGCCACGATCAATGGGGGATTAAACCGTTTCAACCCTAAAAAGAGAGTCTTCGAAACTTTCCTTTCTTCAAATGAACCTGAAAGCCTGGTATCTAATGACGTTTACGCAGTTTTTGCGGATTCTAAAGGGAAAATCTGGATTGGGTACGAGGGGGCCATCAGCTACCTTGACCTGCAAAGCAACAGTTACAAACATCTAATTGGCGATCGGGACCTCGATCGTTCTCTAGGGCTAGTAACAAGTTTCGCCGAAAGCTCCCAGGGAGAAATCTGGGTATCGACTACAGAAGCGGGCCTTCTCCAAATCAGCGATAGCCTGGAAATTGAACGCCAACAAACGCTGCAGACATCCGACCGCCAAGCAACCAAGCCCGCACAGCCTACTCACATAGCCCTCCATGGCGAAGAGATCTGGGTTGGCACATTAAACAGTGGGCTCTTTATGCTCAACACATCAAGCGGGAAATTTCAGCAATACAATACTAGAACGGCCACAACGCGGCTCCCCTCGAATACCATCTACGACATTTTTTTTGATGATCAGTCGAACCTATGGATTGGGACTAACTCCGGTTTAGCCGTGCTCGACGAGAGTCGAACCAACCTTCAACTCTACAGCAATGAGGACAGCGCCCTGCCAGCCGCCAGGATTACCTCAATTACTCAGACTCGCGACGGCACCTACTGGGTGGGCACTTTTTTCGGGCTCACGAAGGCGAGACGGTCTTATTTCAGCAAATATACCCCAGAGAATTTCGGACTCTCTAACCCTTCAGTGAACGCGTTTGCCACCACTGGAGATGGATCCATCTGGGTGGGGACGGATGACGGATTAAACCAGCTTAGCCAGAATAGCGAAAGGTTCAACTGGCTAAATACATTCACAAATCCAAGCTTATCGGACAGCGCCGTCATGTCGCTATTCGGAGAGGACGAAACACTGTGGATCGGAACTTACGCAGGAGGGCTCAACAAGTACAACCTGAAGACCAAAGAACTTACAAAAATTCGCGCGTCTCAGAGCACCCCTCGAGCCCTCGCTTCAGACGGAATAACATCCATCCTAAGAGCTTCTACCGGCCACTTAATTGTTGGGACGTATCAAGGCGGCTTATCGGTTTTTGATCCGGAATCCCAACACGCGACCGTCTACCTGCATGAACCATCAAACCGCACATCGATCAGCAGCAACAATGTTTTAGCATTACTCGAAGATTCCCGTGGGGCAGTTTGGATAGGCACAGAAAACGGCCTAAATCTCCTTGACCTCAAGACACGGGATTTCCAACGATACTATGCCGAGAATGGGAATACCAGCAGCCTGTCAAGCAACATGGTGTGGAGCCTTCATGAGGACCGAACGGGCAACCTCTGGCTTGGCACCAATGGTGGCGGTCTGAATTTGTGGCGAAAAAATCGCATAGAGGCGAATGCACCACAGTTTGAGCATTATTCGGAAAACATATCCCTACCCAGCAGTTCTATCTTCGGAATCCAAGAAGACAGTAAAGGAAATCTCTGGCTTAGCCACAACAAGGGGGTGACTAGATTTAACCCGAGCTCCCTTGATGTTCGTCACTTTCGAGAAGTAGACGGCCTACAAGATTCGGAATTCAATATGGGCGCAGCCTTCAGCGACAAAGAAGGCCACATTTACTTCGGTGGCCCCAGAGGCTTCAACAGAATCACCCCTGCTAACGTACCCGACTCAGCTCCAAGTCCTCAGGTGTCCATTGCCGAAATTCGCGTCATGAATCAACCGGCAAACTTGCAGGAGCCGTTCAATGAGGTCTCTGCGCTCCATCTCGATTACACAGACAGAATGTTTACAGTCGAATTTTTCGCAGCCGACTTTTCGTCACCCGAAAGTATACTCTATGCCTACAAGCTTGAGGGTATATCACCAGACTGGGTTATCTCGAGAGATGCGAAAAAGGCTTCCTTCACGACATTGCCGGCAGGCGAGTACCGTTTGCGACTCGCTGCGGCCAATGCGGCCGGGACCTGGAACTGGGACGCGAAACAAATCGACATTATCGTCGCTCCGCCACCATGGCTCAGCAAGGCTGCTTACATAATTTACGCAACGCTAGCGACGACGGCCGTACTGATCGCCATAGGATTTCTTACTTCGCGAGCGAGACGGGCAGAAGCGAGAAGAATGGAACTGGAGAATAAAGTCCGAGAGCGAACTCTGGAATTAGAAGAGGCGACAACGGTCGCTGAAGAGGCGAATAAAGCAAAGTCACAGTTCTTGGCGACCATGACACACGAAATCCGTACTCCCATGCATGGGATTATCGGAATGTCCGAACTTCTTCTAAGCTCAAAGCTCACGCCGTCACAGCGTCGCTTCGCTGAGACAGCTAAGCAAAGCGGGGAATCTCTACTCCAACTAATTAACGACATCCTTGACCACTCAAAACTCGAGGCCGATAAAACAGAGCTTGAGATTACACGTTTTGACCTGGTAGCCCTCATCGACGATGTGTGTCGCCTCCAATCCGAAGTAGCTTTTCGGAAGGGCATTCGCGTTTATAACACTTGCGATCCGGAAGGGCCAAGAGACTACTTGGGCGACCCCACTAGAATTCGACAGATCGTCACGAACTTAGTTGGGAATGCGATAAAATTTACCGAGGACGGAGCAGTACGGGTTTCGCAAAAAATCACTCAACCGATTACGCCAGAAGGAATTTACCGTGTATGCATTGCAGTCGATGATGACGGCATTGGTATGGACGAAACAACGCAAGCAAAGGTCTTCGAATCGTACACGCAGGCTGACGCCAGCACGACACGGCGCTTCGGTGGATCAGGCTTAGGTCTTACCATCTCAAGGAAGTATGCAGAGCTGATGGGCGGGGAGATACAAGTAAAATCGACCCCCGGCGTGGGCTCCAGAGTTGCTCTCGTTCTACCAATTAACAGTACTAAAGGCACTCAGGAGCTCACATTCAACCAGGAACCAGCGCTCCAATGCACGATATTTTCGGATGACGAGCTGATAACTAAAATGCTGGACTCACATCTACGCGTCCTATCTGTTACGACCATTGATCATCAATCGGGCATGATAGCGCCTTATGTAGGCGATGCTGATGAACCTCAGAGCGGCATAAAGCGAGTTGCATTCGTCCCGATCACCTACAACACGCCTGAACGCGCGGCACAAACCTCAGGCATGACTTCCCGCTTCAAGTCGATTGTTTACTATAGCTTTTCTGCGAAGGAGGTTGCGCTTGCCCTGGACAAGGGGCTGCAAGCGATTCATTTACCGGCAGTGAATAACGAAATAAAAGCCTTTATCGGTGAAGCAACAGGCAATCTTGATTCTTCCCCACAACCTGAGCCTACGACCAAGCCTGCGGTAAATTCTATCGTCGCAAGGGCTCATATTCTCGTCGCGGAAGATATGCCGGTGAATCAAATGATTATTGGCGAGTTCCTACACGCGGCGTCCTGCACTTTTGATATTGCGGCGAGCGGGAAAGAAGCCGTGGATTTGTTTGCAATTGGGGCCTACGATTTGGTCTTGATGGACTGTCAAATGCCTATCATGGACGGCTACGCCGCCACGAGAGCAATCAGAAAAAGCGAACCAATTGGCTCGCACATCCCGATCATTGCCCTTACTGCCGGGGGTAGCAAGGAAGACATAGTCCAGTGTCAGAAGGCCGGCATGGACAAACTTCTACAAAAGCCATTTAAGCAAGCAGACATCATTCTGATACTTGATGAATTTGGGCCCCCTATGCTCACGGGCGGCCATCCATACAAAGAAACAGAGAGTCAACAGTTATCGCCTTTTTTTGTGGACTCAGGCACAGAAATAGACGATACAGTAATTGATGGCTTGCGACGCCTCGCCGCTCAGACTTCTAATAGTAAACTCCTGGAAAGCCTCTTAGAGGGTTATCACGATCAAATGCAACAGAAGTTGTTCGAGCTTGATGCGGAGACAACTTCCATGAATGCGGCTAATGTTGCAACGATTGCACATGCCATCAAATCGATGAGCGCTAATATGGGTGCTATTCTCGTTAGAGAAATAGCACAAAGACTTGAAGAGGAGGCCAAGGCCGGTTGGGTTTCGGACTTCGAAAAGCAACACGAGAGCATAAAATGTGCGTTCATGTCTTTCATGAAGGCAGCCGAGAAAATTTCTTTTCGGTAAACGCACCTCAGGAGCTCCACAGGCTATGTATGCTTACGATTATCGTAAGCGTCGGTTTATTTTCTTTCCCAAAGCTCACAACGGCGGCTTCAACTGACCCCGGGAACTTTCTTAATGTAACCCCCCTTGCCCTTGCAGAAACATCCGGGACTACGTTTACAGACATTGTCGTCCGAGCCGATCGCGACGTCTGGGCAGCGAGCCTAAGCTCCGTCATTCGTTACGACGGCCACTCCGTACAAAGGTATAGCCTGCCAAGGATGGGTAGCGACGGCTTCCCAGTTGCGCGGATAGCAGATCTCTTCCTAGGACCTTACGAAAAAGTTTGGGTGGCTGGTTTTAATGGCAGCATTTACAGATTTAATCCCAATCATGCGCGCTTCCAACTGATTGCATCGCTCAGCACGGAGCACGCTGCGCTAAGCGCCGTTAAACACGATGGACAGACAAGCTTATGGTTAGGTTATGCCGACGGAAGCTGCAAAGTCTATGATATCGCCATGGGGCATATTCGCTCCGTTTGCGATCGTTTAAATACTCCAGTCAGGGACTTTTCCTTTAGCTCAAGCTCCACTCTGATCCTATCAGAAGATGGCCGCCTTCTTCGACTACCAAATCAAGCAATAGGACCGTCTGTTCCCATCCAATATTCCTGCGAAGGTGAGCCAGGGCGATTCAGCAAACTTGAGATACTTGATGAGACCTCGGTATTAATCGGATCAGAAGGTAATGGCCTATTCCGGTGCAATCTCTCCCAGCCGCGAAGTTCCTTAAAGACCGTGCCACTTGGTTCAGGAAATACGGGCAGGGCAACCATTCACGAACTCTTAATTAGCCACAGCACTGACACAGTCGTTGTAGCTACGGACTCCAGTTTAGTAATTCTTGATGCGAGATCACTGAATATTCTCTACAACTCCCGGAACGCAAGTGACCTTGTATCGACGGAGTTTACCGGGATTGCCATGCAGAACGCAGATACAATTTGGGCGTCTAGTTTCGCCGGTCTACATAGACTCCAAGTATCACCAACGGTAGTCGTACGCGAATTGCCAGCAACCTCTTCGCCAGCGATCGTAGGCTTTGCAAGCGTCGACGAAAATACAACTGTAATAGCAGATTATGCCGGCTTACTGCTCCTTAACAAAAAAAATACCGAGGATATAAATGAGCACAGTATTGCCCGCATCTGCGAAGCGTCGGGCGGAATTACGGCTGTTGCCGTGCGTGGGGACAGCATCATCTATGGGCTAAGAAGCGGGGAGGTCCTCCAAGGCACCATTATGAGTGGCAGTACAGAGTGCGAGCCAATCGTGCTTGCAAGCGGTGTTGGACCCGTTAGTGCCGTTACCATTGTAGATAACGAGATATTCATTGGCACTTACGGTAATGGAGTTTACAGACTACGAGACTCGGGCAGTCTCGAGAAATTGACCCCCCCTGAAGCCTCCAACCCTATCCAGAAGAGGATAGTTCAGATCGAGCCGGTAGGCAGCTTCGGAGTGTTGTTGCTCACTGAAGGCGGCTTGATAGCGATCCCAGAAAGTCAGAGCTCAAAAGAATCTCTTTCCAAGTTAACTCGACTACTGGAGGGCACCACACCATGGGCAGCCTCAACTCTAGGAGATCTTCTCTGGCTTGCGACGCCTACGGATGGAGTCTATGTGGTTTCATTAAAGGATTTCCCCTTGCGCGAGCCAACAATCTTGGCGCATCAGGAAGTTCCTGGGGAAATCATTCAGGCAGTCGAAGCGACGTCTGACACGGAAGCTCTAATCGCAACCACTACTGGTGTTTTTAACGTTAGCACCACAGGCGGCATTTCCAGAGTTTACGCCGGCTCGGGCAATGCCCTAGTCAGATTCGACTTTGGAGCATCTCACAGTAATTCTTCGAGCGTCCTATTCGGCGGAACCGGGGGCTTTGTCTATATTGACCCCGACAGAATACAGGTAGCGGTGAAAACACCTGCCCACGGGATCACTTCCTACGCCATTGATGAAAAGCGCTTTCTCCTCTTTCGTCCACTGACTGAGTTTGACCGGGTGGTTATCGAACCCGAAAATCGGAGATTAACTTTTAATATTGGTTCACTAGCGCCCCTGATAGTGAAAGATCTAGAACTTAGGTACAAGCTGAAGGGCTTCGATGCGACGTGGAGTCAAGGCACGACACGAAACGAAATCTCCTATACCAGCCTGCCCCCAGGCAGTTACCAATTTCAGTCTCAAGCCAAAGACTCTAGTGGCAAATGGAGTTCTGCAACCGTCTCTCTAACAGTTCAGGTGCTACCACCTTGGTGGCGATCCTTGTGGGCTCTCACGGGTTATCTTTTGGCTGCGATAGGGCTAGTAGCATTGATTAAACACTACTACGGCACAATCCTCCTCTCCCGCCGCGCCACGCAGCTCGCTCGCGAGATGACGGCCACCGCTAACCAGGCAATAGAGGACATGCAGGAGGAGGTGGAAGCACAAGGGCGATTGCTGGAAAACGTCACGCGCAAGAATGTTGCGACGCTTTCCTGGATCTCGGAACTAGTGGGTCGTCAGGCGGACACGCTGCCGGACGCCCTGTCGGCGGAGTTAGCCAAGGTTTCTCTTGAGCGTATCGATGCCTTCGTGTGCCTTGAGTACGCGCTGCGCTATCGTGATGATCGCGTGCTGGCAGATCTTCATAGCTTTACGGATGAGTGCATTGCAATGCTCTGCGCCCGTCGCGGCTGCAGCAGCAGGTTTACGCTGATCAATGAGGTTAGCGATGAGCTCATTGATGCTGAGCACGCTGCGCGAGTCGCAACGGTTATCTTCGAACTGCTGGTCAACGCAATAGATCATGCGTTTGAGGGCAGGGAGCATGGCAATTTTCTGCGCGTGGCCTTCGAACTGGCCCCGCTGGACGACTCAACGGCCCTGAGGGCCGTAGTCACCGTGGAAGATAACGGTATCGGGCTGCCGGAGGGGCTAGCTCTCGAGGACTACGCGACGGCGGGCTTTTCTCTGGTCCGCGAGGTTGTCGCACACTATGGGGGCAGCATCGAACGGCCGGCTTCCAGTGCAGGTACATCATGGCGCGTCGAACTGCCGCTACCGCGAGAACCGGTGGCGGAGTGACCTTCAGCGCCCCCGAAATTCGGGTGGGCGCTTCGCTCTCTGGGCTGCAAAACCTTCCGCAAGGTCATCGGACGCAGCGCAACGGGCGGCGAGGGCCTCTGCCTCATCGAGATCCAGCTTACCGGCAGCGGCGCCGGCGATGATCTGCTTCATGGCGCGGACCGCCAGAGGCGCCAGCCCGGCGAGCTGTTCGGCATAACTTTGGACGGTCTGCTCCAGCTGCGCCGGCATGACGAGGTGGTCGAGGAAACCAATCCGCAGCATCTCGTCCGCATCCATGGTTTCTGACGCAACCAGGATGCGCCTGGCGACGCCGGAGCCCAGGCGCTGCACGAAACGCTGGATGCCCCTGACCGGGTAGCAGAGGCCCAGGGATGCCGCCGGCACACGCAGGCGGGTGCCTTCGATGCCGATGCGGAAGTCGCAGGACAACGCGAGCTCCACACCGCCGCCGAACACGTTGCCATTGATCGCACACACGGTCGGGATCGCAAGGGCGGCCAGGGCGTCTGTCATGTCCTGATAATCGTCGCCGCGGATTTCCCCGGTATTGAGTTGCTCCAGGGAAGCACCTGCGCAGAAGGTTTTGTCACCGGTACCGGTTAGCACCAGCGCGCGGACCGTGGCGCTCTCCGTTACCGCCTCCAGCGCGGCGTGAATGGCATCGAGCTCACGACGCCCGAGGGCGTTATGCTTCTCGGGGTTGTTGAGGGTCAGGCGTGCCACCTGCGCTTCGATGCTGAACATAACGGTTTCCGACATATCCCCTCCTCGCCAGGCGCTGGTATTCTGGCACAAGGGCCTCGGGGCCGCCACGAGGAAGCAGGCGATTGCACGGCGATCAGACGACACGCACGAAACGCTGCAGCTGGTGCGGCGAACATGCCGACTACCAGGCCTACCATGACGAAGAGTGGGGCGTGCCCCTCACCGAGGAACAGCGACTGTTCGAGTTCCTTACCCTCGAAGGCGCGCAGGCCGGCTTGTCCTGGCTGACGATTCTGCGCAAGCGGGAGGGCTATCGCCGTGTCTTCGAGGGCTTCGACCGCGAGCGCCTGGCCCGCTGGGGCCCGGCGCAGCTCGCCGAGGCGCAGGCGTCGACCGGCATTGTCCGCAACCGGCTCAAGATCAAGGCGGTGGTCACCAATGCCCGGGCCACGATCGAGCTCGCGGAGCGCGGCCCGGGGCTTTCACAATTTCTCTGGGGCTTTGTTGATGGTGCGCCCCGGCAGAACCAGTGGCACCGGCATGAGGACATTCCCGCGGAAACACCCCTGTCGCGGCAGCTGAGCCGGGAGCTAAAGCAGCGGGGCTTTACCTTCGTCGGCCCCACCATCTGCTACGCCTTTATGCAGGCGGTCGGCATGGTCAACGATCATCTCGTTGGCTGCTTTCGCCACGAGCCCTGCGCCCGGCTGGGGCAGCGCTTCACGCTGCCTGAGCGGGACCCGTCCTAGACAGGAACAAAAAAAATACTTAAAGTTGGAATTTCCAACTTTCCAGTAAAGCCACTGCGGGAGCAGCGCCTGCCCAGCATGAGCAGCAGCGAGTCATTCACCTCTCGCGCCCAGCCCTTCAACCGGCAGGCGCAGCACGACGCGAAGCGAGCCGCAATCCTCTCCGAGGCCGCCCGCCTCTTCAACGGCAAGGGCTCCCGCGCCACGACGCTGCAGGACATCGCCGCCAGCCTCGGTCTTACCAAGACCAGCCTCTACTATTACGTCCGCACCAAGGAAGAACTCATCTACCAGTGCTACCTGGCAACGCTGCAGCGCCAGCACCAGGCTCTGGACGAGATCGAGGCACAAACAGTCAGCCCGGTCGAGCGTATCCTGGCGTTTCTCAAACGCCAATTCGAACAGTGGCAGGAGGCGCGCGAGGGGCGCGATGTCCACCTCGCCGCGCTGCTCGAAATTGCCTCGCTCAAGGACGAGCACCGCGACGCTATCGAACAAGCGTATATCAGCCTCTTCAAGCGCCTGCGCAGCTATCTGCGCGACGGCATGGCCGATGGCTCGCTGCGCAGCGGTGACAGCACGTCCATGACCCGCGCCATCATCGGCTCGCTGGACTGGTTGTTTCACTGGCTGCACAGTGTTCCCGAGGATGGCGTTCAGGTCGCGGCAGCACAGGCCGCAGACCTGCTCCTGCACGGCCTTTACGCTGGTCCGGGGTGCTATCACAGCGCTATCGGCCCTGCTGACGTCGACAGTGGTGTCACGGCGAGCGGCTTTGACCGTGACGAGCAGAACCGTCTGAAGCAGGAAGCCTTTTACAAGGCAGGCACCTGGCTGTTCAACAGAAAGGGCTTCAACGGCGCCTCCCTCGATGAGATTGCCGATTACCTGAGCGTCTCGAAAGGCGCCTTTTATTATCACATCCGTAACAAGGAGGACCTGCTCTACAACTGTTACAACCAATCGCTGGCTATTGTCGAGCGGGTTTACCGCGAAGCGGAGAGCGCTGGCACCTCCGGCATTGAAAAGATCGACTACGCAAGCCGACGCACCTTCCTGATCCAGAACTCGGGCTCAGGTCCCCTGATCCGCTACAACACGATCACCGCCCTGCCGACGGCCAGGCGGCTGGAGGTGCTTGCGCGCACGGACACAGCCAACAACCGCTTCGTGGACTTCCTGGCCGAGGGCGTCGCCGACGGCAGCATCCGGCCCGTGGATCCACTCGTAGCAAGGAACCTGCTTGCGGGGGCTATCAACGCCTCCATGGATATCTCGCTTTGGCGCCGGGTCGGCCATATCGACGATGCGGCCCGGGAGTATTTCGATCTCTTTTTCAACGGGCTCCTGCACCGGGAGCCCGAAGCAACCACGGACTGACTATGGATCACGGCCCTATCGAGCGACTCATCGAATACCTGGAAGTACAGCGCGTGGATCGTTTCCTGTTTACCGGGAAAAGTCCGGCCCGGCCGAGCCGCATCTTTGGTGGCCAGGTGCTGGCGCAGTCCCTGAACGCGGCCCTTCGCTCTGTCGACGCGGCTTTCGAAGCACACAGCATGCACGCTTATTTCCTGCGCCCTGGCGACCCGTCCCGGCAGATCGTTTTCGAGGTAGACCCGATCCGCGACGGACGCAGCTTTGCTACGCGCCGCGTCGTGGCCAAGCAGGATGGGCGGGCGATCTTCAATACGGCCATCTCCTTCCAGCGCTGCGAGCCCGGGCTGGAGCATCAGGCCAGCCCGGTCAAGGTGACCCCGCCGGAAGCGCTGGAGTCGGACTTCGATTTCTGGACGCGCAAGCATGCGGAAAATCCCGAGCGCTATCCCGCGCCGCTGGCCCAGGCCATCGAGCGCCGGGTAGTCAACCGCCGGGACTACGACAACCCACAGCCCCAGGAAGCCGTCCAGCACAGTTGGTTCCGCGTCAGCGGCGACGTCGGCGAGGACCCGCACCGCCACCAGGTGCTGCTCGCGTTCATGTCGGACTTTGCGCTCCTGGGCGCTTCACTGCTGCCCCATCCGTATACGGCACAGAGCCCGGGCATGCAGGTGGCCAGCCTCGACCACGCCCTGTGGTTTCATCGGCCTGCGCGCGCCGACGAGTATCTCCTCTACGCGATGGACAGCCCAAACGCCAGTGGCGGCCGCGGCTTCTGCCGCGGGCAGTTCTTCACCCGCGACGGACAGCTGGTGGCCTCCACGGCCCAGGAGGCACTCATTCGGCGCCGTGAGGCCTAGCGGCGCCGGCGCGCCATCCCGCCAGGGTCAGCGGTAGGAGACCAGGTTCTCGTCGCGCTGTGCTCCAAGCACGCGCAGGAAGGAGCAATCGTTGAAGTAGGATAGGGAAACGCGCTCCCTGCTGTAGAACAGCTGCGTCACGGAGCAGTTGAATACGGGCTCATAGAACTTGTAGGCATGACTGCCATCAAGGCCAAGCACCCCGGCCACAATCGTCGCGATGGTGCCGCCGGAGGTGAATACGGCAACAGTCTTGCCGCCCCCCTCCCGGACCATCACCTGCTTCAGCGCCTCGCGCACACCACCCGAGTAGTCCCTCCAGCTCTGGATAGCCGGCACATCGCAGGCATCAGATACCCAGTAGTTGAACACGGCGTCGATGACCTTCTGATAGTCCTTGGATGACTTGAGGCCACGCTCAACCACAGCCTGCAGCTGCTCGTTGTCCTTGAGTACGATGGGCAGGAGGTGTTCGAGATGCTCGTCGTTGCGCACCTCGTCAAAACGCGCGTCTTCCGTGAGCGCAACCTCAGCAGGCTGTGCCGCCAGCACCCGCTCCGCCGTGTGCCGCTGGCGCTTCAGGCTGCCGCAGTAGGCGCCATCGAGCACAATGCCATGATCGCGGAAATACTCGCCCACTCGCTCGGCCTGCCGTACCCCGAGCTCCGAAAGCCGATCATAATCATCAGTGCCAAAGGACGCCTGTCCGTGGCGCACCAGGTAAATTGTAGCCATCAGCCGGTCCTTTTCAGCTCGGTGTCCTTCCGGGGGAAGCTCAGGCGCCGCCGGTAAGGGTAGAAGGTCGTGATCACGCCGTTGTGGATCTGCTGCTGCAGACGCCACCAGAACTCCACATCGTAGAGATCGCCGTGGCGGGCATCGAAGGCTTTCCGTGCACGCTGGTTACCGGAGAAAAAGAGGCGGAACTCTTCCGGGAAGACGTCGTTCGGCCCCACGGAGTACCAGGGCTGGCCCGACAGCTCCTCTTCTTCCGTGCGGGGCGCCGGTATGCGTCGGAAATTGCAGTCTGTCAGCGGCATGATCTCATCGTAGTCGTAGAAGACGACGCGGCCGTGGCGGGTGACGCCGAAGTTCTTGAGCAGCATGTCCCCGGGAAAGATATTCGCCGCGGCCAGCTGCTTGATGGCGTTGCCGTATTCGTCCATGACATCGTTCACCTGCTCGTCCGTGGCATGCTGCAGGTAGAGGTTAAGCGGGTCCATGCGCCGCTCGACGTACACATGGTTGAGGATGAGTGCACGACCCCGCTCCTCGATCTGGGAGGGCGCCTCGCGATAGAGCTCTTCCATGAGTTCATCGGAGAACTGGTCGCGGGCGAACACGAGCTTGCGAAACTCCTGCGTATCGGCCATGCGGCCGGCCCGGTCCCAGCGCTTTACCAGCTGGTATTTTTGCATCACCTCTTCCCGGGTCACCTCCTTCGGCGCCGTAAAGCGGTCCTTGATCACCTTGAAGACATACTCGTAGGACGGCATGGTGAACACGAGCATCACCATGCCCTTGATGCCCGGGGCAATGGCGAACTCGTCGGCAGTATTCTGCATATGCCGCACGGCCGTGCGGTGATACACGGTCTTGCCATGCTTGTAGTGGCCGATGGCGCTGTAGATCTCGGAGATCGGCTTTGCCGGCATGAGCTGCCTGAGGAAAAGCACATACTGGGACGGCACCGACGCATCAACCATGAAGTAGCTTCGGGTGAAACTGAAGATCACACTCACTCGGTCCGCGCCGAAGAGCACCGTATCCACGTACACCGCGCCGCGCTCATTGTGGCGCACCGGCAGGGCGAAGGGCATCTGCTCCTCGCCGGCAACAATCCTGCCGACGATATAGGCGCTCTTGTTGCGGAAGAAGTGGTGCTCCAGCACCTCCAGGCGCACAGACCCGGCGTCCAGGTCGATGCGCGGCGCCACAAGCACCTCGTCGATCATGGCGGTGATGAAGCCCACGTCCCGCTCCCGGTCTTCCCAGGGCACGTTGAAGCTGTAGGCATCGAGGAGCCGCGTGAAGGCGTCGCGAAAGTCATCTTCCACAGGATAACGGCGCAACACCTTGCTCATGTCCGAGGGCGGCATGTCTCCCCGCGGCGAAAACACGAAGGCATAGTCATCGCGAATCTCCGCGTGGTCGAGCACCTTGCAGAACACGGAGTTGAAGAACGTTTCGGCGATCTCGAAGTTGTTGTGGCCGCGAAGCAGCTCGGCGTAGACGGGCTTGGCTTCGCGCCAGAAATCGAGGTTCTCCAGCTGGTCGCCGGCGACCAGCTTCACGTAGTCGAGGACAGCGCGAACCTTGATCTTGTAAAGGTCGATGCGGTCCCGGGAGCCCTGCTGCACGCCGTGCCAGTCCGTATTCTCGAAGCGGGTCCGGGCTGCGAGGGTGATGTTCTGAAAGTCGGCGAAATACGCTTCAAAGCCGTTGAGGATGATGCGCGCGAAGCGCTCCTTGCGTTCCATGGGGTTCCCGGGGGCGGGCGAGTGAGGCTCAGATTGTAGGGTTGCCGAAGCGGCGGCGCAATTTGCGCATCCCCCCGAGCCAGCGATCGTAGTCCTGCGCCTTGCGCTGTCGATAGCTCTCCACCTGCGGGTGCGGGAGGATCAGAAAGCGCTCCTCTGCCAAACCATCGATGACCGAGGCGGCCACCTGTGCGGGGGAAATAACACCGTCGACACCGGCCGTGCCGCCGCCTTCCACGGAGGCGATCATCTGCGTCGCCACTGCCTGGGGACACAGGCAGGACACCTTGATGCCGTCATCGCCATGGGTGATGGCAAGAGCCTCGGCAAAACCGACGGCTGCATGCTTGGTCGTGGAGTAGGCCGCGTCACCTACCTGGTTGAGGAGACCCGCGGCAGAGGCCGTGTTGAGAAAGTACCCCTCGCCGCGCGCAATCATACCCGGGAGACAGGCGCGCGCTGCGTATACGTGGGCCATCACGTGAATATCCCACATGGCCTGCCAGGTGGCATTGGGTGCGGAGGTGGCATACCAGGGCTCACCGTCACCGGCGATGATCCCGGCATTGCTGCAGAAGAGGTCAATGCGACCGTAGCGGGTCTCCACCTCCTCGACCAGCGCTGCCAGCGCAGCCTCCTGGCGCACATCGAGGCCATGCCCCTCTCCGCCGACCGCTGCGGCCACTGCCTCGGCAGCTGCACCGTCGAGATCGGCCACGATGACCGTCGCAGCGCCGGCCGTCGCGAAGGCCTCGCACAGTGCCTTGCCGATACCATTGCCGCCGCCGGTGACGACGACAAGCTTGCCGGTGAGCTCCATGGTCCCTCCGCCGCCTTAGGCCGCGTCCCTGCCGTAGCTCAGGGCGTTGAAGAGGCCCTGGTGGTAGTCACCATTGCCGAAGGTCGCGTTGATCATCATGAGCCGCTTGGCGTAATGGCCGATATCCAGCTCATCGGTGATGCCCATACCGCCGTGAAGCTGTATCGCCTCGCCATAGATGTGCTTGCCCGCCTTGTCGATCATAACCTTGAGCGCGTGGATATCCCGAGCCGGGTCGTCGTCTTCCTTTTCCAGCGCACAGACCGCCCGATACAGCAGCGACCTGGCCTGCTCGCAGGACATGAAGGTGTCGACCATGCGGTGCTGCAGCGCCTGGAAGCTGCCGATCGCGACGCCGAACTGCTCGCGGGTCCGGGTGTATTCGAGGGTCTTGGCGTTGAGCCGGTCCATGATGCCGAGCGCTTCGGCGCCGAGGGCCACGCAGGCATCGGAGATTACTGCCTGCATAAGCGGCAGTCCCTCGTCGACGGCGCCCAGCACATGGCTGGCACCCACCACCACCTCGCGCAGCACGACGTTGGCAACGCGCTGGCCGTCCATAAGCCGGTAGTCAACAAGCTCCACGCCCGGCGCATTGGCCGGCACGAGGAACAGCGTGATGCCGTGCTTGTCTGTCTGCTCGCCGGCGGTACGGGCCGACACGATCAGAGTATCGGCATTGGCGCCGTTGAAGACCACTACCTTCTCGCCATCGAGGAGGTAATCCTCACCCTGGCGCGTCGCCCGGGTCTGCACATCGGCAATTTCGAAGCGGCTCTGCCGCTCGAGATAGGCAAAGGCGCCGAGGCAGCTGCCTTCGATAATGCGGGGAATAAAATCGCCTTGCTGAGCCTCGCTCCCGCCACGGCTGAGAAGGCCGCCGAAAAGGACCACGGTGGCGAAGTACGGTTCAACGACCAGCCCCTTACCGAACTCCTCCATCATGACCATAAGGTCCACCGGGCCCCCACCGAAGCCGCCGAACTCCTCGGCAAAGGGCACAGACAACCAGCCAAGCTCGGCGAAGGTATCCCAGTTCGCCTTGCTCATACCGGCCTCGGAGGCAACGACCTTACAGCGGGTGTCAAAGTCGTAATCATCCTGGATAAAGCGCGCCACGCTGTCGCGCAGCATGACCTGCTCATCGGTAAAATCAAAATTCATGTTGCTAACCTCGCGCGGCTGTCAGAGGCCGAGAACGGCTTTGGCGATGATGTTCTTCTGCACTTCGTTCGAGCCGCCATAAATAGTGGCGGCGCGGCCGTACATGAAGGCCTGGCGAGCGTCGCTGCCGAAGCTGTGCCCGAGCACCTCCTGGGCAAGCTCCGTGGGCAGCACGCCCTGGTAGTAGCCGGCGAGCTCCATCCGCAGTTCCTGGATCGCCTGCTGGATTTCCGTGCCCTTGATTTTGAGCAGCGACGACTCAGCGCCCGGGGCGCCGCCGGCGGCCACCGAGGCCAGCACCCGCAGCTCGGTGTATTCGAGGGCCATCAACTCGATCTCGATGTCCGACAGGCGCTGCTGGAACAGCGGGTCGTCGATGAGGAAGCGGCCGCCGTTCTGCTCCCGGGCTGCAAAGTGCTGCACCTCGGCCAGGGCGCGCTTGGAGTCGGCCACGCCGGCAATGGAGGTCCGCTCGTGCGCCAGCAGGGCCTTGGCATAGGTCCAGCCCTTGTGCTCCTCGCCGATGAGGTTGGCGACCGGCACGCGCACATTGTTGAACTCCACCTCGTTGAGGCTGTGGTGATTATCGATGGAGACAATGGGGTTCACCTTGATCCCCGGCGAGTGCATATCAATAAGCAGGAAGGAGATGCCGTTCTGCTTCTTGCCCTCGTTACTGGTGCGCACCAGGCAGAAGATCCAGTCCGCATACTGGGCGTAGGTCGTCCAGATTTTTGCGCCGTTGACCACGTAGTCGTCGCCATCGCGCTCCGCGCGGGTCTTGAGGGCGGCAAGATCAGAACCGGCACCCGGCTCCGAGTAACCCTGGCACCACCAGTCCTCGCTGCGCAGAATGCGCGGCAGGAAGCGCTCTTTCTGCTCGTCGTTGCCGAAGGTATAGATTACCGGGCCGACCATCTTCAGCCCGAAAGGCACCACATCGCGGACGCCAGCGGCTGCGCGCTCGGTCTCGTAGATGAAGTTCTGCGTTGGCGTCCACTCTGCGCCACCGTGCGCCTTCGGCCAGTTCGGGGCTATCCAGCCCTTGTCGTGGAGACGACGCTGCCAGTCGATGACAGCCTCCCGGAAAGTCGCCTTGTCGGCCAGGCGGGCCTGCAGGTCGTCATCATAGGCCTCGGCGAAGAAGGCCCGCACCTCGTCCCGGAAGGCGAGGTCTTCGGCGGAAAAGCTGGTATCCACGGCTGTTCTCCTTGCGTCCCCGAAATTTGACCTTCGGGTATGTTTTTCCTCGGCCCGGTACTCTAGCGGGTGAGCGAGAGGGAAACAAGCGTGTTTGGCGGGTGTGACACGCCCGGTCGGCACGGGCCGTTTCTCTTCGGCAGCGTGCCCTGCGGGCGCAGGAACTCAGTAGAGCAGGCTGTAGAGCTTGCGCTGGAACTCGGCGGCGAGGGGGTCGCCCTTGCCGAGGGAGGCGATAGTGTCGAGGAAGGCCTTCCTGCTGGCGCCGTCATTATGGTCCAGCTGGCGCTGAAGAATGAAAAACAGAGCCTCGAGGCCCTCGCGGTACTGCCCCGTGTCGGTGTAGTGCACCGCCAGCTGCGCCCGCAGGTCGAGATTCTCCGGGGCTGCGGCGAGCTGCTCCTCCAGGGCGGTCACCTCCGGGGATTTCGCCGACTCCCGCCGGATCGCCAGCTGCGCCCGACACTGCTCGTAAGCCGCGTCCTGATCGACCATCTTCACGGCATCAAGGACCTGCTCTGCCTCGTCGAGGCGATAGCCCTCAATCAGCGCATGCGCGTAGACCATGGCTACCTGGTGATCGCGGCCGGATTCCTCATAGGCCGGCCGCAGCAGCGCGATAGCGCCACTGGCATCCCCGGCCTGGAGCTTCTCTGCCGCCTCTGCCAGCACACCCTCAAAGGGCGACGGCAGATACTTCTGCAGCAGCTCCCGTATGGCAGCTTCAGGCTGGGCGCCCGCAAAACCATCCACTGGCTGACCGGCCTGCATCACCAGCACCGTCGGCAGACTGCGCACACCGAACTGCTGCGCCAGCATCTGCTGGGAGTCGGCGTTGACGCGCGCCAGCAGGAAGGCGCCACGGTACTCATCCGCCAGCCGCTCCAGCACCGGCATGAGTGCCTTGCACGGCTCGCACCAGTCCGCCCAGAAATCAATGATCACAGGGCGCTTGTGTGACTCGTCGATAAGGTAATGCGCGGCGTTGCTCTCGTCGATATCGACGACGTTGCCGCCGGCACCCGGTGCCTGGTCGATCACGGTGATTCCTCCTTCGGCCGCAGGCCGAGCACGTCCTGCATGTCATAGAGACCCGGGGGCTGCGCCGCCAGCCAGGCGGCGGCGCGCAGGGCACCGCGGGCAAAGGCCAGCCGGCTGCTGGCCTTGTGGGTAATCTCGATCCGCTCACCGTCGCCGGCAAACAGCACCGTGTGATCGCCGACAATGTCCCCGCCGCGGACCGTGCTGAAGCCGATGCTGCCCGGCCGGCGGGCGCCGGTCTGCCCCTCCCGGTGATAGACCGCGTCATCGCGCAGATCCCGGCCCAGGGCGGCAGCCGCCTCGTGGCCCAGGCTTAGCGCAGTCCCGGAGGGAGCGTCCACCTTGTGTCGATGGTGGGCCTCGATCACTTCCACATCAACCTCATCGCCAAGAACACGGGCCGCCTCGGCCACGAGGCGGAAGCACAGATTCACGCCGGTGCTGAAATTTGAGGCCTTGCAGATAGGTATGTCGACAGCGGCTGCGTCGATGTCCGCCAGCTCCTCGGGGCTGAAGCCGGTGGTACCGATGACCAGGGCCTTGCCGTGGGCACGGCAGGCGGCGACATGGGCCAGCGTCGCAGCGACCGAACTGAAGTCTACGAGCACATCGACAGCCCGGAGCGCCAGGTCGACATCGCTGCCGAGGAGAATACCGTTGGCGCCGACGCCGCCGAGTTCGCCGGCGTCGGCGCCGAGCAGGCTGCTGCCCGGACGCTCGAGCGCTGCGGCAAGAGCCATGCTGTTGCCGGTCTGGTCGAGCGCCTGGACCAGGGTCTGTCCCATGCGCCCGCCGGCGCCGGTAATACCGATGCGCAGGCTCATGGTTTCATATCGTCGAAAAAGCGTTTGACACCTTCGAAGAAGCTGGTCTGCCGGGGCGACTGCGCGTTGCCGCCCTGCCCCAGGCTCTCCTCGAACTGGCGCAGCAGGTCTTTCTGCTCCTTGTTGAGGTTCACCGGCGTCTCGACCACGGCGCGGCACAGGAGATCGCCGACACCGCCGCCGCGCACCGGCTGCACGCCCTTCCCGCGCAGGCGGAAGAGCTTGCCGGTCTGGGTTTCCGGGGGAATCTTGAGCTTGACCCGGCCATCGAGCGTGGGCACTTCCAGCTCGCCGCCGAGGGCCGCATCAACAAAGGTGATAGGAATTTCGCAGTAGAGATTCTTGCCGTCGCGCTCGAAGATCGGGTGCTGCTTGACGGAGATCTGCACAAAGAGATCCCCCGGCGGACCACCCTCAGGCCCGGCTTCGCCCTCGCTCGCGAGACGGATGCGGTCCCCGGTATCAACACCCGGGGGCACCTTCACAGAGAGGGTCCTGGTCTTCTCGACCCGGCCCTGGCCGCGGCAGCTCGTGCAGGGATCGGAGATAAGCGTGCCCCGGCCGCGGCAGGTCGGGCAGGTCTGCTGCACCTGAAAGAAACCCTGCTGCATGCGCACCTGACCCATACCACCGCAGGTGCCGCAGGTTGTCGGTGTGCTGCCCTTCTTCGCGCCGCTGCCGTTGCAGGTGCTGCAGGAGACGAGGGCCGGAACGCGGATTTCCACCGTGGTACCGCGCACAGCCTGCTCGAGGGTGATATCAAGGGTATAGCGCAGATCGGCACCACGCTGCGGCCCGCCGCGGGCCCGGCCGCCGCCGCCGAAGATATCGCCGAAGACATCACCGAAAATGTCACTGAAGTTGCCGCCGCCGAAGCCGCCGGCACCACCGCCCATGGACTGGTCTACGCCCGCATGGCCGAACTGGTCATAGGCGGCGCGCTTCTCGCTGTCCGTGAGAACGTCGTAGGCCTCCGTGGCCTCCTTGAACTTCTCGTCGGCATCCGGATCATCGGGGTTGCGATCCGGGTGATACTTCATGGCTACCCGGCGGTAGGCCTTCTTGACGTCCTTTTCATCGGCACCGCGACTGACGCCGAGCACCTCGTAATAATCCCGCTTTGCCATATCCCGTCCCGCACATGCCCCTCCGGCGGAAACAACAGCGCGGGAAACAGCGTCCCGCGCCAGGAGGGGGCGTCAAGCGGGGCCCGCCGGGCCCCGCGAAAGCGCCAGTTTACTTCTTGTCGTCGTCGACTTCCTCAAACTCCGCATCGACCGCATCGTCACCGCCAGCGGCGCTGTCGCCGGCATCGTTCTGCGCGCCGGCAGCACCCTCGGCGCTTTCGGCCTGGGCGGCATACATCTTCTGCGCCACGGGCCCGGTCGCCTCGGTAAGCCTGGTGGCCGCTGCGTCGATGGCGTCCTTGTCGTCGCCCTTCACCGCCTCTTCAGCCTCCGTGATAGCAGCCTCAATGGCTGCCTTCTCATCTGCCGTTGCGTGGTCGCCACCTTCTTCAAGGGTCTTGCGCGCCGCGTGGATGAGGCCTTCGGTGCTGTTGCGTGCGGTAATCAGTTCCTCGAACTGCTTGTCTGCCTCAGCGTTGGCTTCGGCGTCGGCGACCATCTTGTCGATCTCGTCGTCAGATAGCCCGCCGGACGCCGTAATGCGGATGGACTGCTCCTTGCCCGTGGCCTTGTCTTTGGCGGACACGTTGAGAATACCGTTGGCGTCGAGATCGAAGGTCACTTCAACCTGCGGCATACCCCGCGGCGCCGGCGGAATATCGGCCAGATCGAAGCGGCCGAGCGACTTGTTCTGGGCTGCCTGCTTACGCTCACCCTGGACCACGTGGATGGTCACGGCCGTCTGGTTGTCCTCCGCCGTGGAGAAAACCTGCGACTTTTTGGTCGGGATCGTCGTGTTCTTCTCGATCAGCGGCGTGGCCACACCACCCATGGTCTCGATACCCAGCGTCAGCGGGGTGACGTCCAGCAGCAGCACGTCCTTGACGTCGCCGGAGAGAACGGCGCCCTGGATGGCCGCGCCCATGGCAACGGCTTCGTCCGGGTTCACGTCCCGACGCGGCTCCTTGCCGAAGTACTCCGCTACCTGCTTCTGCACCAGGGGCATGCGCGTCTGGCCGCCGACAAGGATCACATCCTTGATCTCGCTCGGAGACAGGCCGGCATCCTTGAGCGCCATCTTCACCGGCTCCATGGAGCGGATGACCAGGTCTTCCACCAGCGATTCGAGTTTGGAACGCGACAGCTTGACGACCAGGTGCTTCGGCCCGGAGGCGTCCGCCGTAATGTAGGGCAGATTCACCTCCGTCTGCTGCGAGCTGGAGAGTTCGATCTTGGCCTTCTCCGCAGCCTCTTTCAGGCGCTGCAGGGCGAGCGGATCGTTGTGCAGGTCGATGCCGCTGTCCTTCTTGAACTCGGCGGCCAGGTAGTCGATCAGCCGCAGGTCGAAGTCCTCGCCACCGAGGAAGGTGTCGCCGTTGGTCGACAGCACCTCAAACTGATGTTCGCCGTCCACCTCGGCGATCTCGATGATGGAGATATCAAAGGTACCACCGCCGAGGTCGTAGACCGCGATGGTGCGATCGCCCTCGGCCTTGTCCATGCCGTAGGCAAGGGCAGCGGCCGTCGGCTCGTTAATAATGCGCTTGACCTCAAGACCGGCGATCTTGCCGGCATCCTTGGTGGCCTGGCGCTGGGAATCGTTGAAGTAGGCCGGGACCGTGATCACCGCCTGGGTGACCGGCTCGCCGAGGTACTCCTCGGCCGTCTTCTTCATCTTGCGCAGCACCTCGGCAGAGACCTGCGGGGGGGCCATCTTCTCGCCCTTGGCGGCCACCCAGGCGTCACCGTTGTCGGCAGCAACGATTTCATAGGGGACCATCTTGATGTCCTTCTGGACCACATCGTCCTTGAACTTGCGGCCAATGAGGCGCTTCACAGCAAAGAGCGTGTTGCTCGGGTTGGTGACCGCCTGACGCTTGGCGCTCTGTCCGACCAGGATCTCACCGTCTTCCGTGTAGGCGACGATGGACGGCGTGGTGCGGTCCCCTTCGGCGTTCTCGATGACCCGGGTTTTGTCACCCTCCAGCACAGCCACACAGCTGTTGGTGGTGCCCAGGTCGATTCCAATGATCTTGCCCATGTCAAATCTCCTCTCGGGTCGCACTGGCGACCCGCTGTTTCGCTAACTGCTTCCTATATTGGCCCGGTGCCGCGGAATTCAAGGGCCCATCCGGGCAGGTGGTCCTTCAGGCCCCGGCGTCGCCCGCCGCCGCCTTGCTCACCATGACCATGGCGGGCCTGATGAGGCGGCCATTGAGCGTGTAGCCCTTCTGCATGACGGCGACCACCGTGTTCGGCTCGACATCAGGGTTCTCAACGCTGCTCATGGCCTGGTGGTACTGGGGATCAAAGGGCTCTCCGGCGGGCTCTACGGCCTCGATATTGAATTTGCCCAGGGCATTCAGGAAGCTTTTCAGCGTGAGCTCAACGCCCTCGGCAATGGGCCGGAGCTGTTCGTCATCGCCGGAAGCGGACTCCAGAGCCCGCTCGAGGTTATCCACGACCGGCAGGAGTTCACTGCAGAAACGCTCCAGAGCGTACTTGCGCGCCCGCTCCACGTCCTGCTCGGCCCGTCGGCGGGTGTTCTGCAGCTCGGCCTGGGCACGCAGGACCTGTTCGCGTGCTTCCTCAAGCTCCGCGGCCAGCGCCGCGCTCTCGCCGCCGTCATCGCCGGCGGCGGCTTCGCCATCCGGGGCTCCAGCCTGCTCAGCCTTCGCTGTTTCAGTTGCTTCGGCTGCCGCCGCTTCACCCTCTGCGGGTGAAGCCGATGCCGCCGCAGCGGCTTCCGTGGCCTCTTGTCCGGCGCTTTCCGGCGGCACCTGCGGTTCCTGCTCCTTGTCGGACACGCGCTCCCTCCCTTAGGTCTTGGCTGGCGTTGGGGAGTTCATGGGGGCGGCGCCGGCCTTTTCAAGGGCCGGCCGGGCAGGGAAGCGGGCCCGTCAGCGGGCAAGGGCCGAGGACAGCATCCGGGAGGTCACATCAACGATGGGGATCACCCGATCATAGGCCATGCGCGTTGGGCCGATGACCCCGAGCACGCCGAGGGGCCGGCGGCCATCGCCATACGGTGCCGTGATCACGCTGAAATCGCCGAAGACCTCGTAGCCCGCCTCCTCGCCGATAAAAATCTGTACGCCATCAGCCCGGGTGCAGCGCTCCAGCAGGTGCAGGAGATCTTTCTTGCGCTCGAACACCTCGAAGAGCTCCCGCAGCTTGTCCACGTCCTCGGCGCCGGCGCTGTCCAGCAGATGCGCCTCGCCGGCGACCAGGCAATCCTCGTCGCGCTCCTCCGGATCCAGGGCCTGGCTGGCCAGGTCCAGCGTGGCCGTCAGGTAATCGTCGATGCGGCTGCGCGCTTCGCGCATCTCGCCGAGAAGCTGTTCTTTAACACGATCCAGGGGCTGCCCACCGAAGCGCTGGTTGACCAGCGCCGCCGCCTCGCGCAATTCACGGTCGCTGAAGTCCCGGGCTGTGTGAATGATGCGGTTCTGCACCTCGCGCTCGTTAATGACGAGGATGACCAGGACCCGCCGGTCTGACAGCGGCAGGAACTCCACCTGTCGAAGCTGCTGCGCCTCCTGCCGGGGCACCGTGACGATACCGGCCTGGGAAGTGATCGCCGACAGTAGGGAGGAGGCGGTCTGTACCAGGTCCGTGGAGCTTTTGTCCGGATTCAGGGCAGACCGCAGGATATCGACGGAGGCATCGTCCAGCGCCTTGACCTCGAGCAGGCTGTCAACGAAAAACCGGTAACCCAGGGCCGTGGGGATCCGGCCCGCGCTGGTATGCGGCGAGTGCAGATAGCCGCGCTCCTCAAGGTCCGACATGACATTGCGGATCGTGGCGGCGCTGACCGGCAGCCCCGCCTCTTCCTGCAGCGAGCGCGAGCCCACCGGCTGGCCGTCGCGGATATGCCGCTGCACCAGTGCCCTGAGCAGCGTTCGCGCCCTGTCCGAAATTTCCTCGTGCACGGTTGATCCGTCGCTTGTGTTGCCTGTCTTGTATCACAGCGGAGGGTAGGCGCAAAGGGAAGGACGGCCGCGATGTTTCCCGGGGGCGGTGTCTACGGTATAACGGTTTGTCATCCATGAGCGCGCGTCAAGTCCATGCTGGTACACCTGAGCATCCGCAACTACACCGTGGTCGAGGCCCTCGAGGTAGAGCTCGGGCAGGGCATGACCGCCATCACCGGCGAGACCGGAGCCGGTAAATCCATCATGCTCGACGCTCTCGGCCTTTGCCTGGGCGACCGCGCGGATCGATCGGCCATCCGCCCGGGCTGCGAGCGCGCCGAGGTCACGGCCACCTTCGATCTCGCCGACCTGCCCACGGCCCGGGCCTGGCTGGCCGAGCGGGACCTGCCTGCGGAGGAATGCATCCTGCGCAGGGTTGTCGCCGGAGACCGCTCCCGCGCCTACATCAACGGCAGTCCGGCGCCCCTGCAGCAGTGCGCGGAGCTCGGCCGGCACCTCGCTGACATCCACAGCCAGCATGCCCATCAGTCCCTGCTCCGGCGCGAGACCCAGCGGGCCCTTCTCGACAGCTACGCCGGTGCGGGCAGGGCCGCAGCGCAGGTCGCATCGCTGGCCCGGGAGTGGCAGGAGACGCGTGACGCCCTTGAGGCGCTGCGCGGTGCAGGCGATGAAGGCGAGGCGCGACGGCAACTGCTCGAATACCAGGTCCGCGAACTGGAAGAGCTGGCCCTGGGCGAGAACGAGCTGACAGCGCTGGAGGCCGAGGAAAAGCAGCTCGCCGGCGCTGAGGACATCCTCGCCAGCGCCGGTGAGGCGCGGGAGCTGTGCGAACAGCTTGAGGCCAGCGCCCAGCGTGCCCGGCGGCTCATCGAAGCCGACCGGCACCCCGGGAAGCACCTCACCAACGCCCGGGAAATGCTCGAGTCCGCGGCCATTCAGGCCGGTGAGGCGCAGGCGGACCTGCAGCACTACCTCGATACCATAGAGATCAGCCCGGAGCGACTTGCCGCCGTGCAGCAGCGCCTGGAGCAGGTCTACGCCGTGGCGCGCAAGCATCACGTGCAGCCGGAGGCGCTGCGCGAGGAGCATGCCACCCTCGCTGCAGAGCTCGAGCGCCTGGGCGGGGGCGAGGCCCAGGCCGAGGCCCTTGCCGGTCGCCTGCGCGAGCTGGAGAGCGCCTGGGAAGACGCCGCCACAAAGCTCAGCGCGGCGCGGCGCAAGGCGGCCAGGAAGCTCCAGCGGGAGACCGCTAAAGGTCTCGACAGCCTGTCCATGGGGCAGTGCAACTTCGAAGTGCAGTTGGCCCCGCGGGAGGCGCGGGCGCCACACCCGGCCGGAGCCGAGACCGTCGAGCTGCTGATCGCCACCAATCCCGGCGCCGCGCCTCAGCCCCTGGCGCGCATCGCCTCCGGCGGCGAGCTGTCGCGCATCAGCCTGGCGATCCAGGTGGTCACGGCGAGCGCCACCACCGTGCCTACCATGGTCTTCGACGAGGTGGATGTCGGTATCGGCGGCGCCGTCGCCGAGGTAGTGGGCCGGCTTCTGCGGCGCCTTGCCAACGGCGCCCAGGTCCTCTGCGTCACCCACCTGCCGCAGGTAGCTGCGCAGGCACACCGGCAGCTCAAGGTGAGCAAGGAAGGTGATCGCAAGGCGGTGCGCACGGCGCTCGCCGCCCTGGACGAGGACAGCCGGGTAGCGGAAGTGGCGCGAATGCTCGGCGGGGTCAAGGTCACGGACCAGACTCTGGCCCACGCGCGGGAAATGCTCGAGGCAGCGGCGGCGGGGTGACGCCGCCGACAGGGTCAGCCCTCGCCCTGCCCTTTCTTGCGCACGTAAAGCACCAGGGAGTGGTCGACCAGCTCGTAACCGTGCTCAGCGGCAATCTTCCGCTGGCGCTCCTCGATGACTTCGTCATGAAACTCGATGACGTCGTTACTATCGACGCAGACCATGTGGTCGTGGTGCTCCCCCTTGGCCAGCTCGAACACCGAGTGACCGGTCTCGAAGTTATGGCGGGTAACGAGCCCCGCGGACTCGAACTGCGTGAGCACGCGATAGACCGTCGCCAGCCCTACGTCGTCACCGGCATCGAGCAGGGCGCGGTAGACGTCCTCCGCACTCATGTGCTGCGACTGCGCCTCGGCGGCATCGAGAATCTGCAGGATTTTAACGCGCGGCAGTGTGACTTTGAGGCCGGCGTTGCGCAGCTCCTGATTTTCTTGAGCCATGGTCGGGGGTTCTCTGGTCTCTCGCGTGCCGGTATGATGCCACCCTTGATTTCCGAGGGAAAGCACTGCCCCATGCGCGTCCTCATCGCCAGTCTGCTCCTGCTCTGCCTCAGCGCCTGCGGCTTCGTCGGCTTCCCGGGCGTCTACAAGATCAACATCGAGCAGGGCAACATTATTACCCAGGACATCGTCGACCAGCTCGAGCCGGGCATGAGCCGGCGCCAGGTGCGCTTCATCCTCGGCACCCCCCTGGTGGAAGACAGCTTCAACCAGGACCGCTGGGACTACCCCTACGAGATCAAGCTCGGGGATGAGATCATCCGCAGGGCGATGGTCGCGGTCTACTTTGACGGGGACCGGCTTGTCGACGTAACGGGGGATTACCTTCCGGCCTGGGCGGAGGGCGCGGCAGAGGCAGAGGCAGAGGCAGAGGCAGAGGCAGAGGCAGAGACAGCAGACACCCCGGCAGGGGACGCCAGCTAGGGCTCGCCGCACCCACCCCGGAAATCACTCCCGGGGTTCCCAACGCCAGGCTTAAGGCTCTTCAGCACCGTCCTCACCAGCGCGACGTGCCTTCGCCTTCTCTGCCCGTGCCTTGCGCGCAGCTTTCGGATCAGCCTTGAGACCCCGGTAGATCTCGACCCGGTCGCCGGCCTTGAGCGGCTGCTGCGGCGGCACCGCCTGTCCGAACACGCCCAGGTGGGTCCCGGCATCAATGACCAGCCCGGGAAACTCCTGCTCGATACCCGACTGCTGGGCGGCCTCCAGGGCCGTCGTGCCCGCCGTCACCTCCAGGGGCACGATCAGCTGTCGCTCCGGCAGCGCATAGGCGACCTCCACAGCGATCAGCTTACCGTCGCTCATCCGTAGAGCTGCCCGGCACGACGGACAACCGCGTCGACGAGGTTGTTCGTCACCCGCTCGAAGAGGCGGCCCGCTGCGGCGCCGAGCAGGCTCGAGCGCACGACGAAATCGAGTTCCAGGGAGACCTTGCAGGCCGCATCACCGAGGGCCTGGAAGTGCCAGCGTCCGGCGAAGCGCTCAAAGGGCCCATCCTTCAACTCGAGGACAATACTTTCCGGTGCCAGCAGCTGGTTCCGCGTGGTGAAGCTCTGGGCAATGCCGCCACGGGACAGATCGAGGCGCGCCTCCATGGTGACGCCGTCCTGGCGCAGAACCTGCGCGCCAACACAGCCTTCCATGTACTGCGGGTAGGCCTCGATATCGTTGACGAGGTCGAAGAGCTGCCGCTGCGTGTAGGGCAAAAGAGCGCTGCGGTTGATGGCGGGCATGCTGGGTGCGATCCATGTCCTGGCCATGGTCTGGCCGTATCCGGGAGTGGGCGCCGGTCAGGAGCCCGGCGCAGCGAGCCGGAACCATACGACAAGCAGCCCCAGGGGAGCAACAAAGCGCAGCAGCAGGAGCCAGAGCCGGAAGAATCGGTCCGACTCGCGGTAGAGCTCCCGCCGCAGCAGCTCCGGGTCCATGCACCAGCCGACGAAGGTCGCCGCCGCGAGAGCGCCGAGCGGGATCAGCCAGGCGGTGGTCACCTGCTCCAGCAGCGGTAAAAGCCCGGCAAAGGGCGACTCCGGAGGGAGGGAGAAGGCCACGGCGAGGGCCAGCAGCCAGACGGTCACGCCCACCGCCAGTGCTCCCTGCCAGCGCCGCAGGAGCAGCCGTTGGCAGAGGGTCGCCACCGCCGGCTCCAGGAGCGCCACCGCCGTCCCCAGCGCTGCCAGGGCAACGAGGAAGAAAAACAGCATGCCGTAGGCATCACCCTCCTGGAGATTGCCGAAGGCATAGGGCAGGCTCACGAAGAGGAGCCCCGGCCCCATGTCCGGTGCAATGTTGTTGGCAAAGACCACCGGGAAGATCGCAATGCCGGCGGCGAGTGCCGCGGCACTGTCGAAGATCGCCACCGCAAGAACGGAGCGTCCCAGGGGCACGCGCTCCGGCGCATAGCTGCCGTAGCTCAGGCCCACCGCCAGACCGATGCCCAGGGTGAACAGAGCCTGGCCAAAGGCCACGAGCAGTGTGTCGTCGCGGAAGTCCAGCGGCTGGGTGGAGAAGAGGAAGGCCTGTGCTGCCGGCAGATCACCGTGATCCAGGGCGAAATCGATAAGCAGCCAGAACAGCGCCATGATCGACGGCAACAGCACCCAGGCAAGGGCGCCGGCACCGCGGCGCACACCCGACGCCGAGACAGCAACCGCCGCGGCGAGGAACAGGGTCTGCCAGGCCAGCATGCGCCAGGGGGCGGCGAGCAGCCCGTCGAGGAAGGCAGCGACATCCCGGGGGCTGGCCGCTGCGAAGGTTCCCCGCCCCAGGTGCCAGGCATAAGCCAGGGACCAGCCGCTAACCACCACACCATAACCCAGCACCGCCAGGGCCGTGATGGCGCCAAGCAATCCCCAGGCGCCCCAGCC
>NZ_KN234756.1 GCF_000764025.1 Pseudohaliea rubra DSM 19751
AGGCTGCAGCCCGTCGCGGGCCCCCGGACGCCGGCGCGGGCGCTGACGCCAAGCAGCCTCGCCCGGGCCTCGGTGCGCTCCGCGTCCACCGTCAGGTCAAGGAGTCCCCGGGCCGGGCCGAGGAGGGCCATGCGCGGCAGGATGTCCCGCTCGATCACGAAGTCGGCCGGCAGGCCGGCGACGAAGACCCCCGAGCACAGCTGCTTGGCACTGTAACCGGTGGCCACCTTCGCCGCATCGAGGCCCTGCCAGACCGCCCAGCCAACGACACCGGTAAGGCACAGGCCCACCGCCACCTTGATCTTTCCCATGGTCACCCCCATTACTCGAAGCGTCGATCATAGCCCAGTGAGCACGCTGCGCCAGCGGCAGGACCCCGTCGGTCGGGCGGGAGCTGTTACCATGGCGCCAGCACAGGAGACCAGCATGAGTGACCTCGACTTCGACCTTTTCGTCATCGGCGCCGGCAGCGGCGGCGTGCGCGCCGCGCGCATGGCCGCCGGCTTTGGCGCGCGCGTCGCCATCGCGGAGGACCGCTATCTCGGTGGCACCTGCGTCAACGTCGGCTGCGTACCGAAGAAACTGTACGTTTATGCGTCCGAGTTCGGTAAGGGCTTCGCCGACGCCCGGGAGTTCGGCTGGAACAGCACCGTTGAAGGTTTCGACTGGCACACGCTGCGAGACAACAAGAAGAACGAGATCGCCCGCCTGAATGCCGTCTACCGGAACCTGCTCCGGGGCGCCGACGCCACCCTCATCGACGGGCGCGCCCGCATCCTCAACGCCAACACGGTCGCCGTTGGCGACGACCACTACACCACTTCCCGGATTCTCATCGCCACCGGGGGCTGGCCGTCGGTGCCGGATATTCCCGGACGCGAGCACGCAATCACCTCGAACGAGATCTTCGACCTGGCTGAGTTCCCCGAGCGGCTGGTCGTCGTCGGCGGCGGCTACATCGCCGTGGAGTTTGCCGGCATCTTCAACGGCCTCGGCTCTAAGGTGACCCAGCTCTACCGCGGGCCCCTGTTCCTCCGCGGCTTCGATGCCGATATCCGCGGTCATGCGGCCCAGGAAATTCGCAAGACCGGCGTGGACCTGCGCTTCGAGACGAACGTGGAGGCCATCGAACAGGCCGCGAACGGCTACCGGCTGCTGCTCAATGACGGCAGCTTCCTCGAGGCAGACGCAGTGCTCTATGCCACGGGCCGCCAGCCCCATCTTGAAGGACTGGGTCTTGAGAACGTCGACGTCGAGCTCACCAGCCACGGCACCATCGCCGTGGACGAGCACTTCCGCACCAGCGAACACAACATCTTTGCCCTCGGCGACGTGATCGGTGGCATGGAGCTGACCCCCGTGGCCCTTGCCGAGGGCATGGCCTTTGCCCGCCACGAGTTCGGCGACCCGAAGAAGCCCGTGGACTACGACTTCATCCCTACGGCCGTGTTCTGCCAGCCCAATATCGGCACCGTCGGCTTCACGGAGGAGCAGGCCGAGCGCGAGTTCGGCGAGATTACCCTCTACAAGACCGACTTCCGGCCCATGAAGCACACCATCAGCGGCCGCGACGAGCGCACCTTCATGAAGCTCATTGTCGACGATGCCACGAACCGCGTGGTCGGTGTGCACATGATGGGCCCCGATGCCGGCGAGATCATCCAGGGCATCGCTATCGCGCTGAAGGCCGGCGCGACCAAGGAAACCTTCGACAGCACCATCGGTATTCATCCTACCGCCGCCGAGGAATTCGTCACCATGCGCGAACCCTGGAGCGAGGACTGACCGACCGGAAAAAGCCAACAGAAGAAACGGTAACGCCATGATCGACGTGCAGCACCTGTCGCGTCGCTACGGCATGACAACCGCCGTAGACGACGTCTCTTTCACGATCAGTGACCAGGCGATCATCGGCCTGCTCGGCCATAACGGGGCCGGGAAAACGACCATGATGAAGATGCTGAGCGGCTACCTGGAGCCCTCGGCGGGCAGCATCCATATCGGCGGCCACAACCTCGACGGCGACAGTGCTGCGGTGCAGCGAGGCCTCGGCTACCTGCCGGAAAACCTCCCGATCTACCCGGACATGCTGGTCGCCGACTACCTCGACTACGCCGCAACTCTCAAAGGCATCGGCCGCGGCGAACGCCCCCGGGCCCTGCGCCGCGCCATCGACGCGACCAGCCTCGGCGACCGGCTGCTCGACCCCATCGGCAAGCTCTCCCGGGGCTACCGGCAGCGGGTAGGCGTCGCCCAGGCGATCCTCGGCGAGCCCTCGCTGCTGATCCTCGACGAGCCGACCAACGGCCTCGATCCGGCTCAGACCGCGCAGATGCGCGCGCTTATCCGCGACCTGGCACGGGGCGCAACGGTGATTCTCTCCACGCACATCATGCAGGAGGTCGACGCCCTCTGTGAGCGGGTGCTTGTGCTCGCCGGCGGCCGCCTCGTACTCGACGAGCATCTGACCCGGCTCCGGGAGGACAACACGCTGATCCTGCGCGCCGGCACGGACGCCGCGGACCTCGCCGGCGCCCTCGGCCGGCTGCCGCAGGTGCTCACCGTGACCGCCGACGGCGGTGACGGCGGTGACGGCGGACAGTGCTTTACCCTCGCCCTGCACCCGGGCACGGAGCGAGATACGGCAGCGGGTAATATCGCCCGCTGCGTGCTCGACAGCGGTGCACGCCTTTATCAGCTGGCGCCGCGCCTTCGCGACCTCGACAGGGTCCTGCGCGAACTGACCGCCCCGGAAGGAGCCCGCCATGACTGATAACATCGTCCTGCGGGTCGCGCAGAAAGAACTGCGCCTTTTCTTCGCCTCGCCGGTGGCCTGGTTCTTCCTCGGCAGCTTCAGCGCCGTAACGCTGTTCATCTTTTTCTGGGTGGAGGCGTTCTTTGCCCGCAACATCGCCGACGTGCGACCGCTCTTCGAGTGGCTGCCGCTGCTGCTGATCTTCCTCGCCGCGGCGCTCACCATGCGCATGTGGAGCGAGGAGCGGCGAGCCGGCACCCTGGAGCACGTACTCACCCAGCCGGTTCCCCTATGGCAGTTTGTCGCCGGCAAGTTTCTCGCCTGCGTCACTCTGCTGCTCCTCGCTCTGGTGACAACGCTGCCGCTGCCGCTGACCGTAGCCTGGCTCGGCAACCTCGACTGGGGCCCGGTGCTCGCCGGCTACCTGGCCACCGCACTTCTCGGCGCGGCGTATCTGAGCATCGGTCTGTTCGTCTCAGCGCGCACGGACAACGCCATGGTCAGCCTTATGGGCAGTGTGCTCCTCGCCGGGCTGCTGTACATGCTCGGCAGCCCGCTGCTCACGGGCTTCTTCGGCGACAATGTGGGCGGCGTGCTGCGCCTCCTCGGTACCGGCTCTCGCTTCGACAGTATTACCCGTGGCGTCATCGATGCGCGCGACCTGTACTACTACGGCGCGGTCTGCGGCATCTTCCTGGTGCTTAACGTGTATACACTGGAAAGCGAGCGCTGGGCCGCCGGAGCACACCCCCGGCACCGCCGCTGGCGCCTCGCCACAGGCCTGCTGATCGCCAACCTCCTGCTCGGGGCGGTCTGGCTGCAGCGGCTGCCGATGCTCCGCGCCGACGTCACCGAGGGCCAGCTCTATTCGATCTCGGCGCCGACCCACGATGTGCTCACCCGCCTGCAGGAGCCGCTGCTCATCCGCGGCTATTTCAGCGAGCGGACGCATCCGCTTCTCGCCCCGCTCGTGCCCCAGCTCAAGGATCTGCTGCGCGAGTACGCCATCGCCGGTGGCGACCGGGTGCGCGTGGAATTTGTCGATCCGGCCCGGGAGCCGGCGAAGGAACAGGAAGCCAATGAGGAGTATGGCATCAACGCCAGGCCCTTCCAGGTCGCAGACCGTTACCAGTCTGCCCTGGTAAATGCCTATTTCGATGTCCTCGTACAGTACGGCGGCGAGTACGAGACGCTCTCCTTTGGTGACCTCATTGAGGTTAAGACCGGTACCGGCGGGCAGCCGGAGGTCGTGCTGCGCAATCCGGAATTCGACGTGACCCGCGCCGTGCGCGACGTGCTCTACGCTTATCAGGCCGGCGGCAACCTCTTCGAACAGCTGGACGGGCCGATCACCTTTACCGCCTATGCCTCCCGGGACGAACTGCTGCCGCAGCTGCTCCGGGACTACCGGGACGAGATCCGCCCGGTCCTCGACGAGCAGGCTGCGAACAGCGGTGGCAGGTTCCGCGTCGAATTCATCGAGCCGGAGGCCGGCGACGGCGCCGTGGCAGAGCGGCTCGAGGAGGAATGGGGATTCCAGCCCATGCTCGCCGGGCTCGACGACCCGCGGGAGTTTTACTTCTACCTGACCCTTGAGGACGACCATCAGGTCGTGCAGCTGCCCACAAGCAACTTCGACCCGGACAGCTTTCTCACCAGCCTGGAGGCCGGCATCAAACGCTTCGCCAGCGGCTTTACCAAAACCGTGGCACTGGTGCTGCCGGACAGCGAGCCACAATTCCCGGGCATGCCGCCGTCCGGGCACAGCTTCGCGACCCTTGAGCAGGGGGTGACCCGGGAGTACAGCATCCTGCGGGAGGACCTCTCCGACGGCAGCGTGGCGCCGTCCGCCGACCTGCTGGTGCTCATGGCGCCGGAGGACCTGGACGAGCGCTCGGTCTTTGCCGTGGACCAGTACCTGATGCGCGGAGGCACGGTAATCCTGGCCAGCTCGAACTTCTCTGTGGAACTCAATGGTGACCGGCTGCGCATGCGCGAGCTCGACAGCGGCCTTCGCGACTGGCTGGCCAAGCAGGGCCTTCGCATTGCCGACACCCTGGTGCTCGACCGCCAGCACGGAGCCTTTCCCGTGCCCGTGGTGCGCCGCATCGGCGGCTACGAGTTCCGCGATATGCAGTTTGTCGACTACCCCTATTTTCTCGACCTGCGCGAGCCCGGCCTCAACGGTGAGCACCCGGTCACCGCGGGGCTGCCGAACCTGACCCTGGCCTGGGCCTCACCGGTGGACGTCACCGGCGGCGAAGGAAAAACCGTCACGTCCCTGCTCACCAGCTCGCCGGAGAGCTGGCGCTCTGATGCCCGCGACGTGATGCCGGGCGAGGACACCACCAGCGGCGATGCGCTGGCACCGGGGACGGCGTCGCTGGCGCCGGAGACCGTGGGCGTGCTGGTGCAGGGCCGCTTCGACAGCGCCTTCGAGGCGGTGCCGCCGGCCCCTGAGCCGGCTGGCGAAGGCGAGGAAGCCGCTGACGCCGGGGACGACTTCGGCGGGCTCGTGCGCCGCTCGCCGGCCTCCGCGCGGCTGCTCGTGATCGGCTCCAATGACTTTGCCAGCGACCAGGTGCTATCGGGGCTGGTGGCCGCCAGCGGCACTCAGTACCTGAGCCCCATAGAACTGCTCCTCGGCGCCGTGGACTGGGCTCTTGCCGACGGCAGCCTGCTGGAGATCCGCTCCCGCGCCCACTTCAACCGCACCCTGCCGCCGCTGGAGGAAGGCGCACAGGCCCGGATCGAGTACCTCAACTATGGCCTTGCCCTGATACTCCTCGGCCTCATCGCCGTCGTGCACCAGCTGCGCCAGCGGCAGCGCCGCAACCGCTACGGGAGGATTCTCGCATGAACCGTTTCCTGCTACCGGGTCTCGCCATGTTGCTGGCCCTGCAGCTGCTGGTAGCGGCGACGGTGTACTGGCCTGCTACCGACGACAATATCGCCAGCGCGCTGCCCCTGCTCAGGGCAGACGTTGCAGCCAGCGCCGACGGCCTGCGGATCAGCGATGACGAGGGCGCCGCTGCCCGGCTGATCCGCACGGACGACGGCTGGGCCCTGGCAGCCAGCGGGCTGCCCGTTGCCCCGGGGCGCGTGGCGACGCTGCTCAGCACACTGGAGGCAGATCCCGGCTGGCCGATGGCACAAAGCGCCTCTGCCCGGGAGCGCTTCGCCGTGGACGAAGAGGCCTACGAGCGGCGGATCGAGCTGTTGTCGGGGGAGGACGTCCTCGCCACAGTTTTCCTCGGCAGCGCTCCCGGCTTCCGCCAGGTGTACGCTCGCGAAGCCGGCAGCGAAGCCATCTACAGCATCGACTTCAACGCCTACGATGCGCCCACGGACGACAGCGGCTGGCTGGACCGCGGCCTCGCCGCCATCCCTGCCCCGTCAGCGGTGCGCTGGGATGGGCACCGGCTGGAGAGCGGTGACGATGGCTGGCGCCTCGACGGCTCCGCGGTGGAAGACGGCGCGGCCGACGATCTCGTGCGCGCCCTCGAGGGACTGCAGGTGACGGCGGTGGCAGAGGCGCCCCCGCAGGCTGCACAGGCCCGTACCCTCGCCGTTCGCAGCGGCGGGCAGGCGATCGAGCTCACCTTTGTTGCAGAAGACGAGGCACACTTCCTGAAGTCCAGTGACTGGGCGCCGTGGTTCATGATCAGCCGCTACGACCACGACCGCATCGTAGACAGCCTGGGGGCGCTGACGGGCGGCGGCGGGGACACCGCCGGGGAAACGGGAGAAGAAGCCGAAGCAATTGCCCCGGAGGCTGCCACGCCCTAGGGGCCTTGGGGCCGCGTCGCGACGAGACGCCGCCCACGCACTGCATTAAGGCCCCCTGAGGGAGGCGCGTCCTGCGCCGCCAGGGGCCCCACCGGGGGCCCTTGCGTTCAGTCCTTCAGCCGCTCGAGGATCGAAGAGAAGTCCCGCGACCCGTTACCGCCCGCCTGGTGGGCCTCGTAGAGCTTGCGGGCCAGCTGACCCAGCTGGTTGTCCACGCCCGCCTGGCCGGCGATAGCCATGGCGAGGCCGAGATCCTTGACCATCAGATCGACCATAAAGCCCGGCTGATAGTCATTGCTGGCCGGTACCCCGTCCATGACGCCGGGGTAGGGGTTGTACACCTCGAGGGACCAGTTGCGGCCGGAGCTGGCGAGCATGATCTCGGACAGCACCTTCGGGTCAAGGCCATTGCGGACGCCCATTTCCAGCGCCTCGCAGGTGCCGAGCATATGGATGGCAAGCAGCATATTGTTGCAGCCCTTGGCCACCTGCCCGGCGCCGGCGGGGCCGGCGTGGAAGATGTTCCTGCCCATGGCTGACAGCACCACGCGGGCCTTCTCGAAGGTCATGGCATCGCCGCCACACATGAAGGCGAGCGTCCCGGCCTTGGCCGCCGCAACGCCGCCGGAGACCGGTGAGTCCATGAAGCCGATGCCCCGGGCGGCAGCGGCCTCGCCCACCTCCCGCGCCGTCGGCGCATCGATGGTGCTGCAGTCGAGCACCGTCACATTGGCGTCGAGGCGCGCCAGCAGCCCATCGTCACCGAGGTAGAGATCCTTGACGTGCCGGCCCGCCGGCAGCATCGAGATGACGCAGTCGGCGCCCTCGATCGCCGCCTGGGCGGAGTCGGCAACCATAGCCCCCTGCTCGGCGAGCGCCGCGCAGGCTTCCAGGACGAGGTCGAAGACGGTGACCGAATGGCCCGCGGTGAGGAGGTTTCCCGCCATGGGGCCTCCCATGTTGCCAAGGCCAATGAATGCAACGTGTGCCATGAGCTAGCTCCCGGAATTATCGTAGGTCGGCGAGGGGGTTCTGCGGCCAGGGCGGCAGAAAGAAACCGTCCAGGACACTCTCGGGCACAGCCCGGGAGTTCTCGTACTGCCAGGCCGGCTGCCGGTCCTTGTCGATAAGCAGCGCGCGCACGCCTTCCGCGAACTCCGGGTGGCGGACAATCCGCGTGGCCAGCACCACTTCGGCCTGAAACACCTCACGCAGCGACGCATGACGTGTCTGCTCCAGCTGCCGGTCGATCCAGCGCGCCGCCAGCGGCGATCCCTTGGCGAGGGCGTCGCGGGCCTTTGCGAGCCACTTGTCATCCGTATCGAGGGCGAGAATATTGTCGATCACCTGGTGGATATCGTCGCCGTCCGTGAGCCGACGGATGGTGTCGAGGTGTGCCTGCACCTGCGCGGGGGGCAGCTCATCGGCCCCGGCTTCAAACTCCCGCAGCAAGTGGCGGACAAGGCCGTGGTTGGCGGTCGCGTCTTCAGTCCAGGGTTGCGCCAGCAGGCGCTCTACCACAGCGTCGCGCCGGTCGGCGTTGATGAAGCGGTCTGCCAGGCCCAGGAACAGCGCGTCCGCCGCGTTGATGTTCGCCGCGGTCAGTGCGAGAAACCGGCCCGCCCCGCAGGGCATGTGGTTCAGAAACCAGCTGCCACCCACGTCCGGGAACAGGGCAATGGTCACCTCGGGCATGGCGATACGGGTCGTCGCCGTGACCACACGGTGACGGCAGCCCGCCATGATGCCGAGACCGCCGCCCATAACAATGCCGTGGCCCCAGCACACGATAGGCTTGGGGTAGCTGTGCAGCGTATAGTTCATGCGGTACTCGCGGGCAAAAAAAGCCTCCGCGTAGTCGCAGGGACCGCCCGGATTCTTCACCGCCGAGGCATGCAGCGCCTGCACATCGCCACCGGCGCAGAAGGCTTTTTCACCGGCCCCGGCAATGAACACAGCGCGGATGGCATCGTCGTTGCGCCAGCGGTCGAGCGCATCCTGCAGCAGGTCGACCATCTCCAGGGTGAGAGAATTGAGGGTCCTGGGTACGTTCAGCGTGAGCATGCCCACGGCGCCACTGGCCGCGGGCAGCTCCGATACAAGCACCGGTGCGTCGTCGCTCATGACAGCTCCTAGCAGTTCTTCCACACGGGTTCACGCTTCTCGAGGAAGGCATTGACCCCCTCGCGCTGGTCTTCGGTAGAGAACAGCTCGACGAAGCGCTCGCGCTCCCCGACGAGGCCGTCAGCCAGAGCCTTGTCGCGGGCCGAGTGAATGAGTGCCTTGCAGTGGGCCACGGAGGTCGGGCTCTGCTGTGCGGCCTGCTCGGCGAGGGCGAGAGCCCGATCAAGCGCCTCCCCCGCCGGGACCACTTCCTCGGCCAGGCCGATACGCTCGGCGGTCGCCGCGTCGATGCGCTCGTTGCAGAGGATCATGCGCTTGGCCCAGCCCTCGCCCACCAGCCACGCCAGGCGCTGGGTGCCGCCGGCGCAGGGCAGCAGCCCGACGCGCGCCTCCGGCAGAGCGAGCTTCGCATTCTCGGCCACCACGCGCAGATCGCAGGCCAGGGCGACCTCGAGGCCACCGCCCATGGCAAAGCCGTTGACGGCGGCGATGGACACCCCGCGAAAGTCCGCGAGAGCCTCGAAAGCCTCACCGAAAAGGCGCCCCATCTCTTCCGCCACGGCCGTATCGCCGTCGGCGAAGAGCTTGAGATCGGCCCCGGCAGAGAAGAACTTGTCGCCGGCGCCGGTGAGCACCAGGGCGTACACGGCGTCGGCGGCGTTCAGCTCCGCGACCAGGTCGCGCAGCGCCGGCAGGCTCTCCGTGTCCCAGGTATTGGCCGCGGGGTTGTCGATGGTGACCAGCGCGGTATGCCCGCGCAGCTCCACCTTGATCTTGTCGGATGTGCTGTTGATCATCGGATCACCTCCAGGGCACCTTCCATGAGTAAGCGTCGCGCGACGATCACGCGCATGATCTCGTTCGTGCCCTCGAGGATCTGATGCACCCGGGTGTCGCGCACGTAGCGCTCGAGGGGGTATTCGCGAATGTAGCCGTAGCCACCGAAGAGTTGCAGGGCATCATTGCAGACCTGAAAACCCGCGTCGGTGGCAAAGCGCTTGGCCATGGCGCAGTAGGTCGTCGCCTGCGGATCGCCGACGTCGAGCTTGCTCGCCGCCAGGCGGATCATCTGCCGCGCCGCCACCAGCTCCGTGAGCATATCGGCAAGCTTGAACTGCGTGCCCTGGAATTCGGCAATTGCGTTGCCGAACTGCCGCCGTTCCTGCACGTAGGCCGCCGCTTCCTTCAGCGCCTGCTGCGCCGTACCGACGCTGCAGGTGGCGATGTTGATGCGGCCGCCGTCGAGGCCCTCCATGGCAATGGAGAAGCCCTGCCCCTCCTCGCCGAGGCGGTTCTCAACGGGCACGCGTACGTTGTCGAAGCTGACCATGCGCGTGGGCTGGGCGTTCCAGCCCATTTTCTCTTCTTTTTTACCGTAGCTGATCCCGGGCGCGTCCGCGGGGACCAGCAGTGCGGAGATGCCCTTAGGGCCCGGGTCTCCGGTACGCAGCATGACGACCAGCACATCTGTATCGCCGGCGCCGGAGATGAACACCTTGGCGCCGTTGATCACATAGTCGTCGCCATCGCGCTCGGCGCGGGTGCGCAGCGACGCGGCATCCGAGCCGGCACCCGGCTCGGTCAGGCAGTAGGAGGCGAGCTTTGTGCCGGCGACCAGCTCCGGGCACCAGGCCTCGATGACCGCCTCCCGGCAGTACTTGCCGATCATGCTTGTGGCCATATTGTGGATCGTCAGGAAGGCCGTCGTGGTGGTGCAGCCGCGGGCCAGCTCCTCGACGATGAGGCTGGCGTCGAGCCGGCCCATACCGAGGCCGCCGGCAGCTTCCGGGGTGTACATGCCCATAAAGCCCAGCTCGCCGGCGGCGGCAAGGGCATCCTTGGGGAAAATCGCCTCCGCATCCCAGCGCGCGGCGTTCGGGGCGAGGACATCCTCGGCGAAGGCGCGCGCACTGTCCGCGAAGGCCTGCTGCTCTGCAGACAGGGTGAAATCCATGGCTGTTCTCCTCGCCGATGCCGGCCTAGCGGAGGTTGATGCTCATGTTCGGCTCGCTGCCGGCGGCTTCCGGCTCGGCGTGGCGCCAGCGGGCGGTGATCGTCTTGGTCTCCGTGTAGAAGCGGACCGCCTGCTTGCCGTAGGGGTGCAGGTCGCCGCGGAAGGAGCCACGCCAGCCGCTGAAGTTGAAGAAGGGCAGCGGCACCGGGATCGGGATATTGATGCCCACGTTGCCCACGGCCACCTCATGCTGGAACTTCCGGGCCGCGCCGCCAGAGGCGGTGAAGATCGACGTACCGTTACCGACTTCCAGCGAATTGATCTGCGCGATAGCCGCCTCAAGGGTGTCGGCCTGCATACAGCACAGCACCGGACCGAAGATCTCTTCCTTATAAATGGTCATGTCCGGGGTGACATCGCTGAAGATCGTCGGGCCGATCCAGTTGCCGTCCGGGAAGCCCTCCACGACGCAGTCGGAGCCATCCAGCATGCAGGTGGCGCCCTCCTCCTTGCCCTTGGCAATGAGGCTCAGTACCCGATCGCGGGCTGCGGTGGAAATGAGCGGACCATAGGCGGCGCCGGCATCATCCCATGCACCCGGGCGGGCCTTGCCGACGCGCTCGGCCAGTTCCGGGATCCAGCTGGCCGCCTCACCGACAAAGAGCGCCACGGAAATGGCCATACAGCGCTGACCCGCGGCGCCTACGGAAGCGCCCACCAGCGCGTTGAGCACACCGTCCTTGTCGGCATCGGGCATGATGACCATATGGTTCTTGGCGCCCATCATGCACTGGACACGCTTGCCTGCTGCCGTCGCGTTGCGATAGATGATCTCGCCGACCCGGGAGGAGCCCACGAAAGACACGGCCTGGATGTCCGGGTGCGCCAGCAGTTGATCCACCTGCGGCACACTGCCGTGTACGACATTGAGCACGCCTTCGGGGGCGCCGGCCTCGGCAAACAGCTCGGCGAGGCGCATGGGCGTCAGCGGGACCTGCTCCGAGGGCTTGAGGACGAAGGTGTTGCCGCAGGCAATAGCCAGGGGGAACATCCACAGCGGCAGCATGGCCGGAAAGTTGAACGGCGTAATACCCAGGCAGACACCCAGAGGCTGGGTAAGGCTGTAGCTGTCGATACCGCCGGCGACATTCTCAACCGTCTCGCCCATGAGCAGAGAGGGGATGTTGGCCGCGTGCTCGACCACCTCGATGCCACGCCAGACGTCACCCTTGGCGTCCTCAAAGGTCTTGCCCGTGTCGCGGGCGAGGAGCTCGCCGAGCTCGTCGTGGTGCGCCTTCAACAGAGCCTGATAACGCAACATAAGGCGGGCGCGCTCCGGCACGGGTACCTCGCGCCAGCTCTGGAAAGCCTCCTTGGCCGCGGCGACGGCGACGTCAACCTCGTCTGCGGTGGCCAGGGGCACTTCCGTGAGCACGGCCTGGGTAGCCGGATCGAGTACCGGCAGCCACTCCTGGCTGCTGCTCTGGATGAACTCGCCATTGATGAACAGCGGAACCTGGGCAGGCATGGTGTACCTCATCATCTGTTATCACTTAAGGACCTCGAACGGTATCACCCGCCGACGCCAGCTGCCATTGACGAAATTGTGAATGACATGGACGATATTGCGGCAATGGGAATTATACCGCACAGGCTGTGAGCAGGCCCTCCGACTGGCCCCTGCCGAAGGATGGCGTCAGGCTGCTGACGCCGGCTTTTGTGCTGGCGTCACTGGAGAAAGACCCGCTGACCCGCGATTGCTACCCAACGGCCATGGGTTACTATCCGAGAGCCAGGGACCACCGCATGCGCCGCCAGGCTCCGGACGACAACCTGCTTCTTTACTGCACCGCCGGCGGCGGCTGGCTGGAATCGGCAGGAGGACGCCAGTCCGTACGCGCCGGCGACCTGGTGCTACTGCCGGCAGGGGCCTCCCATGGCTACGGCGCCAACCGGCGCGACCCCTGGACCCTCTACTGGGTGCATTTCCGCGGCGCCGCCAGCGACAGCTTCATCGAACGCCTGGGCTTCCAGCCCGGCCGGGCGGTGCAGGACGCGGGCGTGAACCCCGCTCTGGAAGGAAGCTTCGACAGCCTCCTGGCCGTGCGCAGTACCGGCTATAACCTGCTCGCCTATGTCGATGCCGCCAACCATCTGCGCCACCTCATGACCCGCTTCGCCCTCGCCGTGCGCCAGCGGCTCACCGGCCGCCCCGGCGGGCTGGACCTCGCCGCCATCCAGAGCTTCATGCGCAGCCGCCTCGACGGCCAGCTCAGCCTCGACGAGCTCGCCGGCGTGGCCAATCTCTCGCGCTACCACTTCGTCAGCCGCTACCGGGCACTCACCGGTGTGCCGCCGATCCGCCACTTCCTGCAGATGAAGATGGAGTCCGCCTGCCGGCTTCTCGATGACCCCGACCGCAGCGTCAAGGCCGTGAGCGCGGCCCTCGGCTACACAGACGCGCTGTACTTTTCCCGTGCCTTCAAGAGCGTTGTAGGGCTGTCGCCACAGGCCTACCGGGCCTCCGTCAAGCGCTGAAATTAATGGCCGTATACATGCATGTTGCAGGCTTTTAGCCGCAGATAGCCGTGCGATAGCATCTTTTTCCTGCCTGCAACCTTCGCCACTCTGCTACACTTTCCGAAACGCCCCGACCGTTCGAGGACAGAACCATGCGCTCGCTCACCCCCCTGCTGTTGACGTTGCTCCTGGCGGGCTGCATCAGCGGCATCGAAACAGAACCCGCAGACACGGCCCGCTTTGCCGCCGGCAGCTACCAGAGCTACGCCTGGCGCCGGCCGGCCCTGCCGGTGGAGGGCACAGGAGCGGACAGTATCTACCAACTCGACCCGGTGCTGCGGGCCGCAGTGGACGAGACGCTCGCCACCAAGGGTTACCGGCGCGTGACCGACAATCCTGATTTCCTGGTCGACTATATTGCGGCCGCGGGGCTGAGCCTCGGCGAGGTGAGCCAGAGCGCCGCCAATGTGAGCTACCGGCCGGCGGCGGTGCCAAACCGCAATATCGACCAGGCCTCTATCGACAACGCCTACGCCCTGGGCACGGTGCGAGAGACCGCCAATATCGGCATTATTCTTTTCGACGCAGCGGCGCAGGAGGCCGTCTGGAACGTGCGCATCAGCAAAATCATCGAGGACAGGAACCGCGTCAACGCCGACGTGGCCCGCCGCGCCATCCGCCAGGGGCTGCGCACGCTGCCGGAGGCGCCCTGAATTACTCGTAGACCGCCGGATTCGCGCAGTGCGGCATGCGCTCACCACGCAAGGCGGCAAGGGCATTGGCGGCGGCAAGATCAGCCATGCGCCGGCGCGTCAGGGCCGTAGCGCTGCCGATATGTGGAGCCAGTACCGTGTTCGGCGCTGTCAGCAGCGGGCTCTCGGCCGGCAGCGGCTCCCGCTCGTACACATCCAGGCCGGCGCCGCCGAGGTGGCCACTGATCAGAGCATCGGCGAGGGCAGCCTCGTCCACGATACCGCCCCGGGCCGTGTTGATGAGCACCGCCCCCGGGCGCAGCTGCGCCAGGCGCTGCGCATCGAGGAGGCCACGGGTCTGTGGCGCCAGCGCCACATGGACGCTCACAAAGTCGCTCGCGGCGAGCACGTCGTCGAGGGGCAGCACCTCGACGCCCGGCACGGTGCGCGGGCTCCGGTTCCAGGCCACGACGCGCATGCCGAAGGCCGCCGCGCGACGAGCCACGGCCCGGGCGATGGCACCGAGGCCGACGAGACCGAGGGTGGCGCCGGCGAGATCCCTGCCGAGGAAGAAATCCGGCGACCAGGCGGTTTCCGGGCGCCAGTGGCCGCCGCGGACAAACGCATCGGCTTCCGCGATACGCCGCGCCGCGGCCAGTAGGAGAGCAAAGGCCGTGTCGGCGGTGGCGTCGACCAGCACCCCGGGGGTGTGGCCCACAGGGATGCCGCGGCCGGTGGCGGCCTCAAGGTCCACATGGTCCAGGCCCACGGAGACACTGCTGATGAAACGCAGCCGCGGTGCCGCCGCCAGCAGCGCCGCGTCGATACGGTCCGTGAGCAGGCAGACAACGCCGTCCGCGGCCGCCAACGCCAAGCGCAGCCGGTCGGCGGGCAGGAGGCCGGGGCCGGACCAGCAGTCCATGTCGCAGTGCTGGCCAAGTTCGGCAATGCGCTTACCCGGCAGCGCGTGCGTAAGGTAAATGTGAGACAAGATATTCTCCCCGCCGCCACGGGCCAGGAACCCGACGGGGGCCCGGCGGTCAAAGCAACACTAACGATACGGTGAACATAGCATGAGCCAGGATCAACAGGTGCTGAACGGGGACTTCCGCCAGCGCCTGACCATCGACACCCAGGACCTGCCCTGGTCCCCGAGCCCCGGCGGCCACGTGCAACGCAAGCGCCTGCACCTGGTCGGCCGCGCCGAAGCAGGCCAGGTCACGTCCCTTGTGCGCTATGAACCCGGCGCCCGCTTTCCGCGTCACGACCACCCGGAAGGCGAGGAGATCCTGGTCCTTGAGGGTGTTTTTTCCGACGATCGCGGCCATTGGCCGGCGGGCACCTACCTGCTTAACCCGGAGGGCTATTCCCACGCGCCCTACTCGGAGGACGGCTGCACGCTGTTCGTGAAGCTGCGCCAGTACCCGGGGAACGACCGGGAAAAGATCGCCCTCGAGACCGCCGACCAGCCCTGGCGCGGCAGCGTGCGCAAGGGTGTGGCCTGGAAGAAGCTCTACGCCCAGGAGCCCTACGCCGACTCCGCCCGCCTTGAACGCTGGGAGGAGCCGGCCTCCCTGGGCACGCTCACCTTCCCGGCCGGCGCGGAAATCCTTGTGCTGGCGGGCGCCTTCACCGACGACTACGGTACCTACCGGCGCTGGAGCTGGCTGCGCATCCCCGCCGGCGGTACGCTGGCACCAACCGGCGGCGAGTACTGCGAGCTCTACGTCAAGGAAGGCGGCTTTGCCTACCTCCGCGAGGCGGCCTGAGCCGCGCCGACGTCCCGGCCGATAGCGGACAGGGCGCTAGATGGTGATGCCACCATCGACGAGGATCGTCTCCCCGTTGATGTAGCTGCCGGCCTCGGAGACGAGGAGCAGCACCGTGCCGGCCATCTCCTGCGGCTCCGCGTGCCTGCCCATGGGGATCTGCTCCATGGCGCGCTTGTAGATCTCCTCGTGCTCAAAAAGAGCACCGGCGAACTTCGTCTTCGTCAGCCCCGGCAGCAGTGCGTTGCAGCGGATGCCCAGGGGGCCGCACTCCTTGGCGAAGACCCGGGTCATATTCACCACCGCGGCCTTGGTGATGGAATAGATGCCCTGCAGGGGGCCGGGCTGAATGGCGTTGATGGACGCCGTATTCACAATCGCACCGCCACCCTGTTCCTTCATCAGCTTGCCGGCCTCGACGGACATGAAGAAATAGCCGCGGATGTTCACATCGACAGTCTTCTGGAAGGCACCCAAGTCCGTATCGAGCACGTGACCGAAATAGGGGTTGGTCGCAGCGTTGTTAACCAGGATATCGAGACGGCCATGGTCCTCACGGATCCGTGCCATGGTGCCGTGGATATCGTCCATGTTGCCGACGTGGCAGGCCATGGCCTCGGCGCTCCCGCCGGCCGCACGGATACTCGCTGCAACCGCCTCGCAGTCCGGCGCCTTGCGGCTGGACACAATCACGTGGGCCCCCTGCTCGGCGAGCAGGCGGGCGATGGCTTCGCCGATACCGCGGCTGGCACCGCTGACGAAAGCAATTTTTCCGTTCAGGTCAAAAAGGTGGGTAGCCATAGGGGAAACGCTCCTCTTGTGAATTTATACGGGATGCGGATGGTCGGCCTCGCGCGGCTGCACAAGGGCCCAGGAGAAATAAACCGCCACCACCACCGCGAAGCACAGCCACGCGGTGCGATAGCCGAAATGGGTGAGCAACAGGCCGGCCAGCAGCGGCCCGAGCACCCGGCCCCAGGCCGAGGCTGAGGCGGCCGCGCCCATCATGCGCCCGCGCAGGGCCGCGGGGGTGCGCCGGCTGGTGAGCGACTGCAGCACCGGCATGCACAAGGTGGCACCGGTGAGTCCGACAAAGACCGAGGCGAGCATGCCGACCATGCCGTTCGCGGCAGCAGCAATGCCGAGGCCCGCGAGGAACAGGCCGACGCAGACCCGCAGCAGCGGGATTTCCCCGGCGATGCGCACCAACGGGCCCATGAGCAGCCCCTGGCTGGTCGCCATGATCGCGCCCTGGATACCGAAGACGACACCCACCTCGTGCGGGCCCCAGGCCAGCAGGTCGCCCACCCAGAGGGGGAACAGGTAGGTAAAGGCGCTGACGCTCGACGTGTGCAGCACGAACTGGATCAGCAGCAGGCGGCTGCGGGTGCGTCCGAGCAGGGCCCAGGTGCTCTCCGCCGGCGCCGCGTCGCGCTCCGCCCGCTGCTCAGCCCGGTGCTTCGGCGGCAGGCTCTCACGCAGGAAGAACGCCGCGGCGGCCACGGCGAGCAGGGACATACCACCGGCAAAGAGGCAGGGAATGAGAAAGCTGCCATCGGCCGAGAGCAGGCCGCCGATCACCGGACCCAGTACCAGACCGAGGCCAAAGGCGGCCCCGATGAGGCCCATGCCGCGCGCGCGGTCGCCACTGCCCGTCAGGTCCGCCATCATCGCCGAGGCGACGCCGAGGTTGCCCGCCATAAGCCCGGCGCCGGCCCGGGCGGCGTAGATCATCCACAGCTCGCTGGCCATGGCGAGAAGGCCATAGCAGGCGGCAGCCCCGGTCATGCAGATCATGATCACCGGCTTGCGGCCGATGCGGTCCGACAGGCGACCCCAGAAAGGCCCGCAAAGCCCGGCGCAGACCGCATAGCTGGCGATGATCATGGCGATATCGAGCTTATCGGCGCCAAGGGTGGGCGACAAGAAGGGCAGGATCGGAATGACGATCCCGAAGCCGATCATGTCGAGGAGGACGACTCCGAAGAGCAGCGGCACTCAGCTGGCCCCGGCCGGCCGGTCAGTCACCGGTCCAGCGCCGGACCTCGTCGCTGTGCAGGCCGAAGAGATCCAGGGCACGGCCGGCACTCTGCGTCACGATCTCATCAACGCTGGCGGGACGGGTGTAAAAGGCGGGCACGGGCGGAGCCAGCACCGCGCCCATTTCGGCGAGGCGGGTCATGGTTTGCAGGTGACCCAGGTGCAGCGGTGTCTCGCGCACCATAAGCACGAGCCGGCGCCGCTCCTTGAGGACCACGTCGGCGGCGCGGGTCAGCAGCGTCGAAGTAACGCCGCTGGCAATCTCCGACATGGTGCGAATGGAGCAGGGGGCCACGAGCATGCCCGCGGTGAGGAAGGAACCGCTGGCGATGGCGGCGCCCACATGCTTCACCGGGTAGCAGACATCGGCGAGGGCCTGCACCTCCTTCGTGGTCAGCTCGAGTTCTTCCCGCAGGGTAAGCTCCGCCGACTTGCTCATGACCAGGTGCGTTTCCACACCGGCGGCGCGGAGCAGCTCGAGGGCGCGCACGCCAAGGGCGATCCCGGAGGCGCCGCTGATGCCGACGATGAGGCGGCGGGGAGCGTCAATCACCGAGCTGCTCCAGCATCGCGCGCATGCGCTCGTGGAGCAGGTTCACCGCCTTGAGGGGCCGTACCATTACCTTGAACTCGCTGATCAGCCCCTCACGGTTCACGGTAATGATATCGACTCCGTTGATCTCGATACCGTCGAGCATGCAGCTGAATTCGAGCACCGCGTGGGGCGCAGCAACCACTTCCTTTAGGTAGCGGAAACTGTCATTGAACACGTGCATGGCGCCGGCAAGATAGAGCGCTGTGCGCTCCCGGCCGACCTGCGGCGTGTGCACCACCGGGGAGTGAAAAACGCAGTCTTCGGCGAGAAGCTGCCCGAGCCGGGACGGGTCCCGGGCCTCGAGGATGTCATGCCATGTGGAGATTACCTGCATCGCCGCGCGCCTGCCGGAAAGAGCGCGCAAGCATGGCACAGGGCCCGCGCCAGCTCAAACAGGAGAGCCTCAGGGCAGGCCTGCGAGGAAGGCGTCGATGGCGCCGAGCGCCTCGGGCTCCGTGAGCATCGGCGCATGACCGACCCGCGGCACCTCCACCGCCGTGAGATCCGGATCGTGTTCGGCCATGCGCAGCACGCAGTCTGCGGCGAGAATGTCCGACAGCTCGCCGCGGACGACCAGCATGGGTTTGGCTGCCGCCGCGTCGAAAACGGGCCAGAGATCCGGCGGTACTGCCCCCGTTTCCTCCGGGTCGACCATGCCCTCGGCGATGGCCGGATCGTAGACGAGAACAGGGACGCCGTCCTGCTCAACGTAGAGATTACGGGTAAAGGCGAGCCATTCGTCGTCCGAGTAGTCAGGGAACGCCGCACCGTTGATCTCCCGGGTCTTCGCCACCGCCTCATCCCAGCTCGTGACCGGCGGGTTCTTGCCGACGTAGCGCTGAATGCGCGCAAGACCCACCGGGTCGATCTCCGGGCCGATGTCGTTGATGACCATGCCGGCAAAGCGCGCCGGCGCCTGCGCCGCCATGAGGAAACTCATGAGGCCGCCCATGGAGGTGCCGATGAGCGCGACGCGATCGAGGCCGAGGCCGTCCAGAAGCAGGAACATGTCCTGCACGTAGGTCAGCGGCGTGTAGTTGGCGGGCACCGGGTCCCACGCGGAGCGGCCGCGGCCGCGCTGCTCGGCGACGATCACCCGCCGTTCGGTCGCCAGGTGATCGGCCAGGCCGGCGAAATCGGCGGAATTGCGCGATAGCCCGTGCATGCACAGCACCGGCAGGGCACCGGCAGCGGGCCCCGGGTAATCCCGGGCGTAGAGGCGCAGGCCATCGGCGCTGTCGTACCAGTGATCGCGATAGTCAGCCATAGCGACGGTCTCCGTAGCGCTCGCGCAGTTCGCGCTTGAGCATCTTGCCGTTGGGGTTGCGCGGCAGTTCATCCACCAGCAGGAGGTCCGCGAGGCGCTGCTGTCGGCCGAGCTCACCGTTGGCCCAGGCCAGCAGCTCCCCGGCGTCGACCGCAGGGTTTGCCGGCACCACCAACGCCAGCGGCGTCTCGCCCCAGCGCTCGCTGGGCGCTGCAATCACGCCGGCATCCTCGATGCCCGGGTGAGTGACCAGCACCGCCTCGATATCCTGCGGATAGATGTTCTGCCCGCCCGACAGGATCATATCTTTCTTGCGATCGACGATGAACAGGAAGCCCTCATCGTCGACATAGCCGATATCGCCGGAGCGCAGCCAGACCCGACCGGCGGCGTCGACGTAGCGGGCCTCCGCATTGGCCTGGGGCCGGTTCCAGTAGCCAGGCATGGTGATGCGTCCGCGGGAGACGATCTCCCCCGCCTCTCCGGCGGCCCGGGGGCGGTCGTCGTCATCGATAATAGCGATATCCGTCCCGATCAGCGGACGGCCGACGGAATCCCAGCGCCCTTCGGCGTCCTCCGGTTCCAGCGTGGTGATGATGCCTTCGGTGAGCCCGTAGAGCTCGACGATACCGCAGGGAAAAGCGGCAAAAATGTCGCGCTTCAGACCCTCCCGGAGCGGCGAGCCGCAGCTCATCATGGCGTGCATCCCCGAGAGGTTCCGCGGGCGTTCACGCTGCTCGGCGACCGCCCGCTGGAACTGGATCGGCACCATGGCCGTGTGGGTGATGCCGTCCTGCTCGACCGCATCGAGGAAGGCCCCGGCGTCGAAGCGCTCGTGCACCACCAGCGTCCCGCCCGCGAGCAGCGTGGTGAGCATGGCCACCCAGGAGATATTCGAGTAGAGACCGATGGTCAGCAGGGTCCGCGCAGCGCCGTGGTAGCGCAGGGCGATGGCCAGGTCATAGGCCCAGTCGCGCCGCCCCCGGTGGGTATGCAGGATACCCTTGGGCAGCCCGGTGGTGCCGGAGCTATAGATAATGTTAAGGGGAGCGTCCGGGTCGAGGGCGAGCGCCTGCGCCGGCAGCGTCGCGGGCTGGCCCGCGCAGAGCCCATCAATCGTCTCCCAGCCATCGCCGCCGGGACCACTGCTGACCCAGAGCACTACGCTGTCCGGCAGACGCTCCCGCAGAGCGGCAAGCCGGGGTTGCAGGTCTGCAGTGACCACCAGGGCGCGGATGCCCGCATCGCCGAGCATGGCGACCACCGCCTCGTCGTTCACAGACAGGTTCAGCGGCACGGACACAGCGCCGGCGGCGAGGGTCCCGAACAGCGTCTGCACCATGGCCAGGCCGTTGCTCATGAGCACACCGACGCGGTCGCCGGGAGCGATGCCGCGGCTCAACAGGCCGTGGGCGAAGCGGTGATTGGCCGCGCAGAAGGCGGCCCAGTCCAGGGTCTCACCCGCGCAGCAGACTGCCGGGCGCGGGCCCCGCCACTTGCCGTGCAGGGCCAGGATTTCCGGCAACAGCGGTGCCGGGGACGGAAAACGGTCCACGGTAAATCTCCAGCGTTGAACAATCCGCGGCCGGAAAACCCGGCCGCGGCAGGGCTACCTCAGAAGCGGTACTCGACCGTGGCCGTCCAGGTCCGCGGCGGCCCGAAGAACACCGTGGTGTTGTCCTCGAGACCGAGGGCCGAGGGGCAGCCGGAGGTGGCGGCAAAGCCGAAGCAGTAGCCGGCGGTACGGTACTCCTCGTCGGCGAGGTTCTTGCCATGCAGGCCCACGAGCCAGGCATCGTCCGCCGACAGCCAGGTAATGCTGGCATTGAACAGGCTGTAGGCCTCCTGATCGATGAACTCGTTGGCGATCTCGAACTGGGTGATGTCGCCCTTGTAGGACCAGTTACCCGACAGGCGCAGGTCGCCACCAGCGAGCGGCACATCGTAGTTGAGGGCGAGGAAGGCCATCTCCTCCGGCGTATTCTGGATCGCGCGCTGATCGGCGACGTTCTGCCCGGCGACGATCCACTCCTTGATCTCGGCGTCGAGCAGGCTCAGGGCATACTGGGCGCTGAAGTTTTCCGTGAACAGGAAGCTGCCCTCAACCTCGATACCGCTGATCTCCGACTCGCCGGCATTGGTCACCGTGCCGACAAAGCTGTCGTTGACGCCATCACCGTCGCCGTCCACGCCGATGGAGCCCGGGATCTGCATATCCTGATACTCGCTGTAGAACAGGGCGATGTTGGTGAGCGCCCGACCGCCCCACCAGGTGGCCTTGAGGCCCGCCTCCCAGGAGTGCAGTTCCTCGGCGTCGAAGCCCTGCTCCACCTCCGGCGACAGCAGATTGGCGCCGCGGGGGTCGAAGCTGCCGGCCTTCCAGCCCTTGCTGTAGCCGGCGTAGACGGTAGCGTCCTCGGTCAGCCGGTAGCTGATATTCAAGCGCGGTGAGGTGTCGTCATAGGTCTGGTCGGCCTCGTAGTCCGAGGTCGCCGCGAGCAGGATAGCCGAGTCGTTGCCCAGGAACGGCGAGCCGGTGCCGAGATAGTTGCCGCGGAAGATGTCCGCCCGCCGTTCGTCCTCCGTGTAGCGCACGCCCACGGCGATGGAGAGGCGCTCCGTCAGTTCGTAGGTGACATCGGCGAAGACGGACCAGGCCTCCGTTTCCACCACGCCACCGGTATAAGCGGTGATGCCGCCCGGCACGAGCTGACCCAGGACCACGTCGAAGTCGTTGGAGGCCTCTGCGTCGAGGTAGTAGTAACCCAGCACGGCATTGACCCGATCGGTATTCCAGAGCAGCTGGAACTCCTGACTGAACTGCTCGTTGTCATAGACCACCGGCGCGTCGAAGTCGGGCACCGCCAGGCCATCGAAATCGATGACGGACTCCGTGTAGTCCTCCCGGTCTGCGGTGATGGAGCGCAGGGTAAGGGTGTCGCTGAGCTGCCAGTCGACGGAGACCATCCAGCCCTCGTTCTCGACGCTGTTATTGCCGTTAATACCGGCGGTGGTCGGGAGCACGGCGGCGCCGGCGGTGGTGTCAAAGACATCCCCCAGCACCGGCGCGCCGCTGGCCGCGCCCGGAAAGGGTCGCCAGCCGGCGACGGGGTTGGAGTCGTCTTCCGTCTTGTCATAGGCCAGGCGCATCAGCAGTCGCTCGCTGGGCTCGAACTCGGCGGACAGGCGGTAACCGAGGATATCCTTGTTGTACTGATCCTCACCGGTGGTGAAATTATCGCCGAACCCGTCGCGCTGGAAGGATGCGACGGTTCCGCCAAGGCGGAAGCTGTCGCTCACAGGCACGGACACGGTGCCGACAAAATCCATCTGGTCGTAGGCCCCGTAGGAGGCGCGCACCCGGCCCTCGAATTCGTCGGAGAGGCGCCGGGTCACGTACTTGATCGCGCCGCCGACCGCGTTGCGGCCGTAGAGCGTGCCCTGGGGGCCGCGCAGGACTTCGACGCGCTCCACATCGTAGAGGTCGAGCATGGCGCCCTGGGGCCGTGCGAGGTAGACGTCATCGAGGTACAGGGCCACGCCCTGCTCGAAGCCCGCCAGCGGGTCCTGCTGGCCGACACCGCGGATGAAGGCCGTGAGCGTGGTGTTGGTGGCGCGGGTGGGCTCAAGGGTGACGCTGGGCACGGACTGGGCGAGCTCGGAGATATCCGAGAAACCGCGCAGGGCGAGTTCCTGGCCGGTGAGCGCCGTCACCGCGATGGGCACATCCTGCAGGCTCTCCTCCCGGCGCCGCGCCGTCACAACAACCTCTTCAACGGTCAGGGACCGCTCCTGGGCGACGGCGGCAAGGCCCGGGAATGCCAGCGCCGAACTCGCAGCGATGGCGGCAACAAGGGGATGACGAACGTGGGTACGTTGCATGGCGGACACCTTTTCATTCGTTATGAGTTATTGGACGCCACCTGTCGGCGACGCTTTTCAACAAGTGTTGAACAGCGCTGAGGCTATTCAACGGATGTTGAATTGTCAAGCGCCCGGCGGGGGCGGGTGGCCGCGAGCCCCGTCAGGCCAAAGGCCAGGGCCGCCAGGATCCCCCAGGTGGCGGACACGGCAGGGTTTTCGATCCCGAAACCCAGGTTGAGCAGCAGATGCCCGCCGAGGCCGATGCCGGCAGCACCGGTCACCACCCAGAGCGGAATATGCCGGCGCACCAGCACACCGAAGAGCACTGGCACCAGAGAGGCAGCAGCGAGGCCGTAGACGCCCTTCTGCGCAAACAGACCGATAAGCGGCGGCGGCTCCCAGGCCAGCGCCAGGCCGATCGCGCCAACAGCCACCAGCACCCAGCGCGAGAGCGCCAGCCCGCTCCCGTCGGAGCCGGTGAGCGGGCGGACGATATCAGTCACCACCATGGCCGAAAGGGCGACGAGGATGCCGTCGAGGGTACTCATACCCGCGGCGAGCAGGGTGATGAAGATGAACACGAGCACGTACTCGCCCCAGGGCGAGCTGCCGAACTCGTGCAGCAGGTATTCGCGCACCACCGTGTCCTGTGCGTCTATCTCCAGCCCCGCAAGCCGGGCGTAGAAGCCGATCATGAGCATGAGCGTAAACAGGGCGCCCACCACCACCGTGGTGCCGATGAACAGGCCGATGTCGCGCTCGCTGCGCAGGTAGAGAACCTTGGTGAGAATATGCGGCTGCAGCATGAGCGCGAAGGTGATGACAAAGCCGCTGACGAACACGGAGAAGAAATCGAAATAGAGACGGCTGGACGGATTGTAGGCGGCCGCATAGTCCGCGCCGATGCGCGCCAGGGCCCCGGCCGCATCACCACCGAAATAGCGATAGCCCTGCAGGAACAGCACCGCGGTAACCGCCAGCATCATTACGCCCTGCAGGGTGTTCGTATAGGCATGCGCATAGGTACCCCCCATAAGCACATAGGAGAAGACGAACAGCAGCACCCCCACCAGCGCCGTCTTCTGGTCCACCGGGAAGAGCCCGGTCACCAGCAGACTGCAGCCCACGAGAATCAGCACCACAAAGGTGATGGACAGCAGATTGATGAAGGCGAAGAAGAGACTGAAGCCCCGGTGGTTGTAACGATAGAAGATCCACTGGGGAATGGTGAGGGCCGCATGGGTTTCGCCGAGGCGCAGGAAGCCGCGGGTAAGCACCAGGAAGGCACTGAGGATACCGAGGGAGCCGGCAACGCCGAAGTGCAGGTAGGCGGAAAGTCCGTGCTGGTAGACGAAGCCCGGGTTGATGACAAAGGTCGCCGTGGAGGCGATCGAGGCGGCCAGGGTGATGCCCACTACTACCGGGTGCATGTCCTTGTTGCCGATGGAGAAGCCGGCGACGCTGGCGGTGCGGCGCATACCGACGACCGAGAGGCCGTAAACGAGCAGCGCGTAAGCGCCCACCAGGAGGTACTTGAAGAGTTCCGGAGTCATGCCCCTCGTCCTTATCGTTATCGGTCGTTATCGTCTGCAGGGTCGCGGCAGCGTATTCAACGGTTGTTGAATTTGCAAGCCGTGGTTGGCGCTGGCACACGCGCAAGACATCCAGGGGTGACACCCCTTGCACCCGGAAGCGCGCTACTCAACAATCGTTGAACGACAGTGAGCCCCGAGAGAACCATGGAAGACCAGACCCGCCCGCGGAGAGAACGCATCCTCGACGCCGCCGAGGAACTGTTCGCGCTGCACGGCTACGACGGCGTGACCCTGCGCCAGATCGCCCGGCGCGCGGGGGTGGACGTGGCCCTGGCCAACTACCACTTCGGCAGGAAGCTGGACCTGTTCCAGGCAGTCTTCGAGCGCCGGGCGGCCTTCCTCAACAATGCCCGGCGGGAGGCCCTGCACCGCTGCCAGGGCGAGGCCGGGGAGACCGGCCCGACCCTGGAGCAGATCATCGAGGCTTTTCTGCGGCCCCTGGAGCTTGCCCAGGAGACCGGCGACACGGGCTGGCGCCACTACCTGGCGCTCATCGCCTACATCAACAACAGCCCCTACTGGGGGCCGAAAATGATGTCTCATCTATTCGACGCGCTGGTGCAGGAATTCATCGAGGCCCTGGGCAAGGCCCTGCCCGACGCGCGCCGGGAAGACCTGTACTGGTGCTACCAGAACCTCTCCGGTGCGCTGACGCTGACCCTGGCGCAGACACGGCGGATCGACAATCTCTCCGGCGGCCTGTGCCGCTCGGCGGACCTGCAGGCCGCCTACGATCACATGATTCCTTTTGTCGCCGCGGGCTTCCGCAAGGTCTGCAGCAGCAGGGCGGAGTTGTAAACCCGTACTTGTTCACAGGACCGACGGCAGGAAGGCGCTAGAATAATCCACCTGGCAGAATGCTCTCTCCAACCCTGGTATCGGTAAGGAATCCCATGAACACTGGTCTTGTCCTGCTGCTCAACGCCCTGATGATCATCGGCATCGGCCTTTTTGCCCGCGCCTGGATGCGGGGCACGCGTTTCGGTGAGCGGCTGGAGGCCCGGCAGAAAGCGGACCGGGAGAGGCGGGAAGCGCGGCGCGCCCGACTGGAACTGGAGAAAACCGGCTCCTGAGCGCGCCGCGACGGCGTCAGTCGTCGATAAAGGCCCCCAGGTCCGCCTTGAAGCGGGCCATGGATTCCGGGTGCACGTACATCATGTGGCCGGCTTCGTAGTGCTTCAGCACGAGGTTCGCCCGCGCTGATTCCGGCAGGTCCATGTGGGCGATAACGTACTCCGTGGCACCGTAGGGCGTGGCCAGGTCGAAGTAACCCTGCTGCACCAGAACCCGCATGTTCGGGTTCTGTGCCATGGCGTAGGCGAGATCCACGGCAGTGTTGGACACCGGCTGCTTGCCCCAGGCGCCCGGCTGCTCATGGCGCCAGTCCCAATCGCGGTAAAGGCCCGCGGAGGTAACGTAGCGGCGATCGGTCTTCACACCCAGCTCTTCCCGGTAGTAATCGTTGAAGGTGGCAACGAAGGCCGGCCCGATAGCCGGGAAGAAAGGATCGTAGCGGAAGGTCTCGGCGATATGGTTGATCGCGTCGCCGGCGAAACGGGAATCGATGCGGCCAACGGTCTTGCGACGGTCACGAAGCACTTCCTTGGCGAAGCGCGACTCGTCCATACGCAGATTGGCGCGATCCCAGTAGTCGGCATTGATGCCCGTGAAACGCTCGAGACCCGCGAGCACTTCGCTACGCTCCTCCGCCGTGGCCCGACTGCCCTTGAGCAGCACCGGCGCATAGCTGTCATGAGCGAAAGCCTCGGCCTCGGCCAGGAACGCCTCGAGGTCCTCCGGACGGTCGTCGATAGCCTCGTGGTACCAGGCGGTGGCGGCAAAAGTCGTGAAGGTATTGACGTTGGCGAGGTCATTCTCGGCGCCGTTGTTGCCGGCGATGAAGTCCATATAGGGCGAAACCAGGATCACGCCGTCCAGGGAGATGGTGTGCTTGGTCAGCAGCTCATAGGCCACCCCACCGGAGCGGATGCCGCCATAGCTTTCCCCGAGCAGGTACTTCGGGCTGGCCCAGCGGCCGTGTTCGGAGAGATAGCGGGCGATAAAGTTGGCAACGGACTCGATGTCGTTATCCACCCCCCAGAAATCCTCGCCGCTGGCCTCGCCGACGGCCCGGGAAAAGCCCGTGCCAACGGGATCGATCATGACCAGGTCGGCCCTGTCGAGAACGCTGTACTCGTTGTCGACGCGCTCGAAGGGCCCCTTTGTGTTGAAGCTGACGTCCTCCACCACGGTACGCTTAGGCCCCAGGATACCCATGTGCAGCCACATGGAAGCAGAGCCCGGGCCGCCGTTGTAGGCAAAGAGGATGGGGCGCTTCGCGGGATCGCCACCCTTCTTCTCATAGGCCGTGTAGCCGAAGTGGGCGATAGGCTCGCCGTCATCGTTCTTCATAACCAGCGTGCCGGCGGTGGCTGTGTAGTCGATGGTTTTGCCATCAATGCGGACTGAGCCGTCGCTTTCGAAGTGCAGCGGCTCGGGGATGGTCTTCCCGGCATCGACCGCCGCGGCGGCGTCATGTTCCCCGGCCAGGGCGCCGGCGCCGACGAGGCCGGCGAGGAGCAAGGAAACGATCATGCGTTGCAGGAGCATCGGTTACCTCGTTGTCAGGTTTTCAGGGAATGTTGGCGGAACCGCCATGGCCGTCATTTAACCACAGTGGCCGGGCGCGGACACCAGCCTGCCGCTGCACTACAGCCCGGTTTCCTGCTCAAAGTCGCGGGCGGCGAGCTGCTGGCGCTCATAGCGCGCAGTGCCGCGCTGAGCCTCACTGGCACGGAGCCGGTCCCGATAACGTTGCCGGCGGTAGTAGGCCACCAGGGCCGGGAAGCGTTCGGGCTCTTCCTCGCCGGCGATCAGCGCCTCGATGAAGGCGATATCGATACCCACGCGATAGGCGATACGCGCCGGGCGGATCCGATGAGCATGAAACTCGGCGACGATCTCCAGCTGCTTCTCCCGGCCATAGGGGCACTGTCGCGAGTAGCCGAAGGGCGGCGACGGCGTGCGCGGGTCGGGGTTGGCAGGCTCGGAAGACATGACGCGTGTTCTAGCAAGTCCGCCGGGGTCGCGCAAGCGCGCGCCCTGGGGCGGTGGAGATCGTTCCGGGCGAGCGTACGCTGTAGGAGGCGCGCCCCGGGGAATGCTGTTTAGCTTTTGCGTGCCCGACCTCTATACTGGAGGGCTCAAACCATAAGTAAAGCAACCGCCCCCGGCGAGGAGCATCCCATGAACGCACCGCAGACCGTCAACCAGGCCGGCGACACCGAAACCCGCATGCAGGAAGTCCTCGAGGCTCAGCGGGAAGACTTCCTCCGCGAGGGCGCGGTGAGTGCCGAGAGCCGTATCGACCGTATCGACCGGGCCATGGATGTCGTCCTCAAATACCAGGATCGGCTCTGCGAGGCGCTGGACAGCGATTTCAGCTGCCGCGCCCGGGAGGTCACCCTGCTTACCGACGTGGCCGCCTCCGTGCAGCCTCTCAAGCACGCCAGGAAGCACCTGCGCCAATGGATGCGCGGCGAGAAGCGCCCGACCAACTTCCCCCTGAACCTGCTCGGGGGACGCTCGCGCATCGAGTACCAGCCGCTCGGCGTGGTCGGGGTTATCTCGCCCTGGAATTTCCCGGTGAACCTCACCTTCGGCCCCCTGGCGGGTATCCTTGCCGCCGGCAATCGCGCCATGATCAAACCCTCCGAATTCACCCCGGCCACGTCTGAGGTCATGGCCGGGATGGTTGCCGAGGCCTTCGATCCAAAGGAAGTGGCCCTGTTCACCGGCGGCCCGGAGGTCGGGCAGGCCTTTTCGGCCCTGGCCTTCGACCACCTGCTGTTCACCGGTGCCACCTCCGTGGCCCGCCATATCATGGCGGCCGCCGCGCGCAATCTGGTGCCCGTTACCCTGGAACTCGGCGGCAAGTCCCCGGTGATCCTTTCCCGCAGCGCGGACCTGAACGTCGCTGTGGAGCGCATCATGCTCGGCAAGACGCTGAACGCAGGGCAGATCTGCCTGGCACCGGACTACCTGCTGGTCCCCGAGGAGCAGCTCGAGGCCGTGATCACCGCCGCCGGTGATGCGGTGAAGCGCATGTATCCGACGCTCCTCGGCAACCCCGAGTACACGGCGGTGGTCAACGACCGGCACTACCAGCGTCTCTCGGGCTATCTCGAGGAACTGGCGGAGCGCGGTGCCCGGGTCATCCCGCTGAACCCGGCCGACGAGGACTTCCAGGCGCAGGGCGGCAGCCGCAAGCTGCCGCCGACGCTGATCCCGCAGCCGCCGGAAGACAGCCGGATCATGGAAGAGGAGATCTTCGGCCCGCTGCTGCCCATCCGCACCTACACGGACTTCGAGGAAACCATCAGCTACGTCAACAGCCAGCCGCGGCCGCTCGCGGCCTACTATTTCGGCTCGGATCCGACCGAGGAGGAGGCTGTACTCACGCGGACCACCTCCGGCGGCGTCTGCATCAACGACGTGATCATGCACGTCATGCAGGAGGAACTCCCCTTCGGCGGTGTCGGCCCCGCGGGCATGGGCGCCTACCACGGCGAGGCGGGCTTCCGGACCTTCAGCCACGCCAAGGCTATCTACCGCCAGTCGAAGCTCAACGTGGCCAAGATCGGCGGCATGCTCCCTCCCTACGGTCCGGCAACGGAGAAGACCATCAAGATGCAGGTAAAAAAGTAGGCCTTTGTGACGCGGTGGCAACCCCTTCTTCGTCCCGCCGCGCTCCTGGCGCTGACCCTCGCTGCGGGGGCCGCCGTGGCTGAACCCCTGGTCATTGCCCACCGCGGTGCCAGTGGCTATCTGCCCGAGCACACGCTGGCCGCCAAGGCCCTCGCCCACGGCCAGGGTGCCGACTACCTCGAGCAGGACGTCGTGCTCAGCGCAGACGATGTGCCGATCGTACTTCATGACATCCACCTCGACGGCACCACGAACGTCGCCGAGCGCTTTCCCGACCGCGCCCGGGCAGACGGACACTGGTATGCCATCGACTTCACCCTGGCCGAGCTCCGGACCCTCGCCGTCGGCGAACGGCTGGGCAGAGACGGTGCCCCCGTCTTTCCCGGGCGTTTCCCGGCAGACCGCCGGCTCTTCCAGCTTCCTACGCTCGCTGAGGAAATCGCCTTCATCGATGGTCTTAACGGAAGCTCCGGGCGGGTGGCAGGCCTCTATATCGAGCTCAAGGGGGACCACTTCCACCGCAAGGAGGGCAAGGATCTGCCGGCGGCGGTGCTGCAGGTACTGGAAGACGCCGGCTACCACGAAGCTGACAGCCCGGTCTTCCTGCAGAGCTTCGAGCCCGCGACCCTGAAGCGCCTCGCCGGGGAATTCCGTTCGCCACTGCCGCGCATCCAGCTGATTGCAGAGAACGCCTGGGGCGGGGTACCGGACGTCGACTATGAGACACTGACCAGCGACGCCGGCCTTGCGGCAATCGCCCGCTACGCCGCCGGCATCGGCCCGTGGCTTGGCCAGCTCTATCAGGGAAGCGATGACGCCGGCGAGCCGCGGATCACCGACCTCGCAGCCCGTGCCCAGGCAGCGGGGCTCCTCGTACACCCCTATACCTTCCGCAGCGACGCCCTGCCACCGGGCATCGACAGCTTCGATGCCTTGCTGGCGCTTTTCGTCGACCGGCTGGGCGTGGACGGCCTGTTCACGGACTTCCCGGACAAGGCGCGTCACTTCCTTGAGAGCAAGCCGTGACCCAACGCATCCACCGCCGTACCAAGATTGTCGCCACCATCGGCCCCGGCAGCGAGAGCACCACCATGCTCGGCCGCCTGGTCCGCGCCGGGGTCGACGTCTTCCGCCTGAATTTCAGCCACGGCACTGCGGCTCACCACGCCGAAGTGGCACACCGGGTTCGCGAGGAGGCTGCCCGGGCCGGGCGCTATGTCGGCATCCTCGCCGATTTGCAGGGGCCGAAGATCCGTATCGCCGGCTTTCAAAGCGGCGCCGTGAAGCTCGAGAGCGGCGACAGCTTCCGCCTTGATGGGGCCCTGGGGGAGGAAGAGGGTACGGCCCGCGCCGTGGGCTACGCCTTTCAGGAACTCCCGCAGTACCTTGCGCCCGACGATACCCTGCTCCTCGATGACGGCCGCTTGCGGCTGCGCGTTGACGACGTCAGCGGCACCGCCATCGACTGCACGGTGCTCACCGGCGGCAAACTGTCCTCGCGCAAGGGGATCAACCGCCTCGGCGGCGGTATTGCTGCGCCGGCGCTCACCGGGAAAGATATGGCCGATATCCGCAGCCTCGACGCCGTGCAACCGGATTTTGTCGCCGTCTCCTTCGTATCCAGCACTGAAGACATTCGCCTTGCCCGCGAACTTCTCGAGGAACGGAGTCTGGCGCCGGCGCTGATCGCGAAAATCGAACGCGCAGAAGTGGTCGGCAACAGCCGGATCCTTGATGACATCCTCCGCGCTTCCGACGGGATCATGGTCGCCCGGGGTGATCTGGGCGTCGAGGTAGGCGATGCGGAGCTTATCGGCATACAAAAGGATCTCATTTCCCGCGCCCGCAAGAGCGACCGGGTAGTGATCACCGCCACCCAGATGATGGAATCCATGATCGAGAACCCCATGCCGACCCGGGCAGAGGTCTTTGACGTGGCCAACGCTGTACTCGACGGCACCGACGCCGTGATGCTCTCGGCCGAGACCGCTGTTGGCCAGTACCCGGTGGAGGTGGTCACCGCCATGGCCGATGCCGCCATGGGGGCCGAGCGCCATCCGGTGGCCCGGACCTCCCGCTACCGTCTTGAGCGTGAGTTCGGCAGCGCCCAGGAAACGGTCGCCATGGCAGCCATCTATGCGGCCAACCATTATCGGTCGGTGCGCGGGATCGCCTGCCTGACCGAGTCGGGCACCACGCCGCTACTCATGTCCAGGCTCAGCTCCGGGCTGCCAATCTTCGCTCTGTCCCGTCGCGATCGAACCCTGCAGCGGCTGAGCCTGTGCCGCGGGGTGATCCCGCTTTACTTCGACGCAACCGTGTTCTCAGGCGCCGACCCGGAGACCGTAGAGGAGCGGGCTATCGAATTCCTGCTGGCCCGCGGCTTCCTGGGCAGCGGTGATGAGCTGCTACTCACCCGGGGCCAGGTCCTGGGGCAGCGCGGGGGTACCAACATGCTGAAAGTGCTCCCCGTGCCCTGACGGCTCATCGATGTGAATATTCACATTCTGCCTTTCCGCCTTGCAGCTGAATCGGCAATCGGGTGCTACACTCAAAGTGTCGGGTTATCCGGCACGTTTATGCGCACGGTCGAAGATCCTTCCAGTTCCTCGGTTCGTTAACCATAAGTGATCATTAGTATTATCGGTGGCTTTGCCACCGGGCTTTAGAAAGGTAAATCAGTATGTCTACAGTAACCGGCACCGTTAAGTGGTTTAACGAGACTAAAGGCTACGGCTTCATCGAACAGGAAGGCGGCCCCGACGTGTTCGTTCACTTCAGTGCAATCAAGGGCGATGGCTTCCGTACGCTGACCGACGGCCAGAAGGTCGAGTTCACCGTAACCAGCGGCCAGAAAGGTCCTCAGGCCGAGAACGTCGTCGCCGTCTGACCCGGGCACCAGGCGACAAAAAAGGGAGCCGAAAGGCTCCCTTTTTTTGCCCGCCGTAGCGCAGGCATGAGCTACAACCTCAGCCTTCGGCCAGCTTCTCCTGTCGCTCGATTTCCGAGTTCATATACTTCATCCACTGACGAGCGTACTGCTTCGAGCGCTCATCACGCCCCGCCGCCCGGAAGGCGTCCCGCGCCTTTTCGTACTGGTTGGTATTGAAATACGCCATGCCGAGCACCAGCCGGGCATTGTCCGGGCGCTTGACGCCACCACGCTGGAGCCCTTTGTTGATGGATTCAATCGCCTTTTCGTACTGCTCACCATCCAGATAGATACTGCCGAGGCGGGCATAGAGGTCACCGGAATCCGACTTGGCCGCGGCCTTCTCCATGGCCGGGATAGCCCAGTCAATTTCCTGCGCCTGGCGCCAGGCACCGGCGAGCAGTTCCCAGCTCTTCGAGTTGTCTTCGACGATCTCCTCCTCGAAACCCTCCCGGAGCACCTTACCGGCCTTGTAAGGAACATTCTGGGACAGGAAGAGCGATGCCAGGTTACGGTATTCGCCGTCCTTCTCCAGCATGTCCTGGTCGTAGGCGGTCTCCATGGCTGCAAGCTGCCGGGACTCATTCTGCCGCTCGGAGTAGACGTAGCTCAGCTGTACCCAGTACTGCTTCTTCGGATAGAAGAAAAGCAGCTCTTCAAGCATCGCCTGCGCGTCGGTAATCTGGTTCTTCTCCATGTAGAGGAACCGGGCAAGGTTGAACCACTGTTCCTTCGGGACCTTGTCTTTTTCGCGGTACATGGCGATGGCGGTTTCGATATTCTCCAGCGCCTCGTCATAGTCCTTCAACTGGTAATAGCCCTGGGAAAGGAGCACGTACGCGTTGGCATTCGGCGACTCGCTCATGGCGAACCACTTCTTCAACGCAGCGATGCCCTCGCGCCAGCGCTCCTGCACGAAATACAGCTGAGCAATGGTGTAGCGGGTGTTAATCTCCATCGCCAGCGGTATCTCCGGCTGGCTGACCACGTTCTCATAAGCCTGCAGAGCTTTGTTGTAGTCTTCGTTGGAGTAATGGATGAATGCATAGAGATTATAGACATTGGCAAGCTCATAGCTGTTGAGCTCATTCTTGCCGCTGGACTTGAGCATGTCGTCAAGCACCCTGGCCGCTTCGCTGAGTTGTTTCTCCTCAGCGAAGGCCTGCGCTTCGGCAAGCTTCTCATAGACCTTGTTGCGCAATGCGGGAGTCCGTCGTGTTTCCTGCTCCGGCTTTTCTTCCTGCGCCAGGGCACTGCCGAAGGGCTGCACCACACCACTCGCCCGCTGCACTTCCGTGACGGCTACCTGGAGGGCCAGTACTGGTACTGCCAGCAGCCCGGCGCGGAAGATGACGTTTACCTTGCTCATCAGCCTAGTTCTCCAGCTCGTAGGTGAACTTGTTCTGGACGCCGGCCACCTCGATCGCCTCACCGTCGACCACGCGCGGCTTGTACTTGAACTTCTCTGCCGCCTTGACGGATGCGCGCTCGAAAACCCCCGAAGGTTCACAGTCCACGGGCCGCGGGTCGCGGATCGAACCGGACTTGGTTACCGTGTACTCGACGATGCAATAGCCGGTGATGCCCCGGGTCTGGGCGCGGCGGGGATAGATCGGCGCCACCTTAACGATCGGCAGATACTCGCCATCCCCGGAGGACATACCCGACGAACTGATAGAAATGTCGACGCTGGCGCCCGGAGCAATATTGGCCACATTGAGATCGGTGTCGAAGTCGACCTCCATGGGCTCCATCTCCGGGGGCGGCTCTTCCGGATCCTCCACCTTTTCAGGCTTGGTTTCCTTGACGTTGATTTCGATCTCGCGCTCGGGCACGACGATATCAGCGATCTTGCGATTCTTGATGTCTTCCTGCTCGTAGTCCCGGTCAATAAGAGCCTGCATGAGGAAGAACAGGCCCAGGGCGACGGGCACGGCCACCAAAGCGCCCACGAGGGACCTGACTAAACTGTTGCCCATCTCGCTTATACCTCGTCGTCCGTTGAAATACAGGGGGGCGCTTCCAGCATCGGCCGCACTTCATCGTAAAGCTGCTCGACGACAAAGGCCGGTGTTTCGCGATCAACCTGTATGACCAGGTTTGCCTGCGGAGCCTCCTTGCGGGCAATTTCAGTAAGTTGAGCGGCGCGCTCCAGGGTCACTTTGTTCTTGTTGTAGTGGATGTCGCCACGGCCATCTACCGCAAAGATAATGGTACCCCGAGGGCATTCCTCGGTCGTGGTAGCCTGCGGCTTCAACAACTCTACACCCGGTTCCTTGACGAAGGAGGAGGTGACGATGAAGAAGATCAGCATGATGAACACGACGTCCAGCATGGGCGTCAGGTCGATCTGACCGGCTTCATCCTCAGCGGCCTTCCTGGCCGCGGCTTCTCTCATGCTCATGTCAACGATCCCCCGCGCTGGCCCAGTTCACTGACATGGCACCCGCCTCCCGGGCGGAGTCCGCGACGTTGATGACGCTATTGGCCGTGGCGCCTTTTTCAACTTTGATCGTTACGCCCTGCTCCGGGTCCGAAGCCAGCAGACGCTGGATATTGGCGCGCACAGCACGACCGTCAACGCGCCGGTTCTCCATCCACACCTGATCATCGGAACGGATATTGACCAGGATGCTGGTCGCGTCCGAAGGATCCGACTGATTCTTGTCGGGGCGGTTCACTTCAATCCCCGCTTCCTTGATAAAGGAGGCGACGACAATAAAGAAGATGAGCATGATAAAGACCACGTCCAGCATCGGCGTGAGATCAATATCCGCCTGCTCATCTGCTTCCTGGTTTTTACCGAGTCTGCGCATTAACTGTTTACCCTGTGCTTGGGACCGGAGTGCTCTGGCTCAGTGGTCAGAGGTGAGCTGATCCTGCAGGTACTCCTGCTCCCGGTTGGCAATCCGCGAGAGATAGGTGTTGGCGAAAAGCCCCGAGAGGGCCGCCACCATGCCCGCCATAGTCGGGATGGTGGCGCGCTCGACACCACCCGCCATGGACTTCGCGTCACCGCCACCGGTAACCGCCATGACGTTGAACACCTCGATCATCCCCGTCACCGTGCCCAGCAGCCCCAGCAGCGGACACAGCGCCACCAGGGTAGTGATGAGGGGGAGGTTCGTGTTGATGTGCTCCTTCGCCTGCGACAGCAGCCGCATACGCACCTGCTTGGCATTCCAGGACTTGCGCTCCGGGCGGCCCTCCCAGGCACTGATCACCCGGTGAACCTCCTCGCGCCAGGCCAGCTTGAAGAACCAGAGCCGCTCGAAGATCAACGTCCACATGACGAAGACCAGGATCCCGATCAGCCAGAGCACATTCCCGCCCTTATCCATGAAGGCGAGCAGGGTTTCAAAGAATCCTCCCGACATGGTGGACCTCCTAGGCCTTGTGGCTGCCTTCCGAGTGCTCGGCGACGATGCCCGTGGCCTGCTCGTTGAGCACGTGGATGATGCGCTGCGCGCGACCGTTCACGACCGTGTGCAGGAGTACCGTCGGGATGGCTACCAGCAGACCGAGCACCGTCGTCACCAGCGCGCTGGAGATACCGCCGGCCATCGCCTTGGGATCACCGGCACCGAAGATGGTGATAGCCTGGAAGGTGATGATCATGCCGGTCACCGTACCGAGCAGACCCATGAGCGGGGCGACGGCCGCGATGATCTTGAGCAGCGTGAGGCCGGATTCCAGCTTCGGCGTCTCGCGCATCACACCCTCGGCCATTTTCAGTTCGAGGGTCTCCGGGTCCATGCTCGGGTTGTCTTCGTGGATCTTCAGCACGCGACCCAGCGGGTTGTTGCTGTTGGCACTGTCGCTCTTGAGCTGGCTGGATACCTTGGCGCTGGTGGCGGAGAGAACAACCAGGCGGAACACGGCCAGGAGCAGGGCGAAAACACCGACCGCGGTAATCGCGTAGCCCACGTAGCCACCCTGGTGCCAGCGCTCCTCGATGGTCGGGCTGTCGATGATAGCGGCGAGGAAGGAGCCGCCGGTCGGACCCGTCGGGTCGATGCCGAATCGGTGGAAGCCGCTGCTGGCGTTGGCCAGTTCCTCGGCCCAGCTATTGTAGCCGCCGCCCGGCTGGCGCGGCAGCACGCTCAGGTGATCATTGTTGTAGGACAGGTAGTTACCATCCATGTCGACAACGTTGAAGGCGCCGATGCGGACGACCTCGCGTTCCGCGCGCTCGCCGGTCGCCGTGGCCACTTCCGTGGTGAAGCGGACGACGCTGCCTGTCTCGTTGATCTCGCGCAGCAGCTCATACCACACCCGCTCGATTTCAGTGATCTTCGGCAGGCTGTCGGACGTGCTCATCTTGTCAATGAGGTCGTCGAGGAAGTCGCCGCGGTTCGGGTACTGCGCCGACACAAGGGAGACGTCGAGGTTTGACTTGAGGTCGCCAGAAGCGGCCGTCAGGTGACCGAACAGCTCGGTAAGGGCACCGAGGCGCTCCTTGAGTTGGGCCTGCTTGTCGGCGATCAGGAGTTCATTTTCCTCGAACTCGTCTTCGAGCTGCGCAGAGATGCGCTCCTGACGGGCGCGCTCGGCCTCAGCTTCTTTGAGAAGCTGAGCCTGATTGGCCTTGTCGCGGGAGAAGCGCTGCTCGCGCTCGCGGTTCTCCTGCTGCTCGGCAACCTGGCCGCGCTTTACAAACTGGAGGAGTTCCTCGAGGGTCTTCGCCGCTTCCGCACGCTCATCGACCTGAGGTTCTGCCGGTGCTTCGCCGGCCGCCGCGTCATCCTGCGCGTTGGCGACACCCGCCACCGTGATGAAACCGCCGAGGATAACGGCGGAAATCAGCTTGTTGAACAGATCCATTATTCAGCCTCCGGTGCAGCGACGGGCATGTTGAGGAGTTCGATGGCAGCCTGCTTCTTGGCGATACGTACGCCTTTGCGGATGGCATTGCCGTATTCACCGGCCGGGAGCGACTCCCAGGCGCGGGTCTCGTTGTTCCAGACGCCGGCCTCAGAACCGTCCGTGGTCTGGTAGACCAGGGCGATGCGACCGATGCGCAGGAAGTCGACATCGCGGGTGACGCCGTCCAGATCGATCGTGTCGCTGTAGGTCTCGAAGCCCCGGCCGTACTGAAGCTCGATATTGTAAGCCTCGAGGACCTGGCGGAATTTCTCAGCCACAGTGAGGTCGGAGCGGTCGACGTTATCACGCAGGAACTCGACCCGCTGGCGGCGCTCGTCGAGATTGAAGGGCACATCCATCTCAACAAACTGGTCGAGGCCATCGATCATGTTGACCACGAGGGCAGGCATCTGCCGCTGGGTGATCTGGACCTCATCGATAGAGCCCTCGATATCGGCGATGCGCTTCTCCTGATTGGTGATCTGGCGGCGCAGCCGACTGTTGTAGACCTTCAGGCCGTCAATCTGCTTGTTCACGGCCTTGTAGTCTTCGAGCAGGTCCCGGGTCTCTTCCGCAAGGCGGTCGATCTTCGCCTGCGACTGGCGGGCTGCATCATTCTTTGCCTCGCTGACGTCGAGGACCTCTTCCAGCGTCGCCGACTGCGCGGCGACGGCGCCACCCAGCAGGGCGGAAGCGGTCAGCAGCGGCAGCAGCACATTCTTCAGTCGATAGGTATTCATGGGAATAGTGCTTCCTATAGCCAACAAAAATTTTCAGAGCTGATGGGGGGGGAGACCCGGTTGCGCTTTCGGTAAAAACAAATAGCGTCTTCTATAAACGAGCGTCGAATCTAAGCAGATACGCCCGGCGATTTCAAACCTCTTCAAAAAGGAGTGGGCCACAGAGCCCAGCGTGAAAGCTGATGTTACCTTTCTACACACTATCGGCGGCCTCCGTAACGCCAGCGCGGTCATAAACCACGAAACTGTAGGCCCAGGGGTTATCCCCGGATGCCCCGTGGTGCTCGCGAGCCACCTCGTGGAAAGCGGACCAGTCGACCGGCGGCAGGAAGGCGTCGCCCGGGATATCGCCATGTACCCGGGTGAGATAGATGCGCTCCACCTGCGGCAGCCCCAGGGCATAAAGCTGGGCACCGCCGATGAGCATGACCTCGTCGACAGCGTCGCTCGCGGCCACAGCCCCAGCCAGCATGAGGGCCTCGTCCAGGCTGTGCACCACACGCACGCCGTCGGCGACAAAGGCTGTATTGGCGGTCACCACGATGTTGCAGCGCCCCGGAAGAGGCCGGCCGATGCTCTCGAAAGTGCGTCGACCCATGATCACCGGCTTGCCCATGGTGACCCGGCGGAAGTAGCGTAGATCCTCCGGCAGGGCCCAGGGCAGAGCGTTATGGCGGCCGATCACATCGTTTTCGGCGGCGGCGACAATCATGGCGAGACGCGCCATCAGACGGCTACCGGTGCCGGGATAGGCGGATGCGGATCGTAGCCGCGCACTTCGAAATCCTCGAAACTGTAGTCATAGATGGTCGCCGGGCGGCGCCTCAGGTGCAGCGTCGGGAGAGGCCGCGGCTCCCGGGCGAGCTGCGTGCGCACCTGCTCAAGGTGATTGAGGTAGATATGCGAATCACCGGTGGTGACAATGATCTCTCCGGGCTGCAGGTCGCACTGCTGCGCCAGCAGATGGGTCAGCAGCGCCAGGCTTGCGGTGTTATAGGGCAGGCCCAGGAAAGAGTCCGAGGAGCGGATATACAGCTGCGACGATAACCGTCCGCCAGCGACGTAAAACTGATAGAGCAGGTGACAGGGCGGCAGCGCCATGCGGCCTGCGCGCACGTTGTCCTGAGGTGTCATGGCCTCGTCCGGCAGGAAGCCCACGTTCCAACCGTGGAAGAGGATGCGGCGGCTGTCGGGGTTGTTGCGCAGGGTTTCCACCACGTAGTCGATCTGGTTCACCGGGCCGTCGTCCGTCGGCCAGGCCGTCCACTGCGCCCCATAGATGGGCCCGAGATCACCGCTCTCCGTGGCCCACTCATCCCAGATACTGACCCCGTTATCCTTGAGCCAGCGGGTGTTGGTATCACCGCGGAGGAACCACAGGAGTTCGTTGGCAATGCTGCGGAAATGGAGCTTCTTGGTGGTCAGCAGGGGGAAGCCCGCCGCGAGATCATGGCGGTACTGGCGGCCGAACACGGACAGGGTCCCGGTGCCCGTACGGTCACCCTTCTCGACGCCGTTGTCGAGGATGTCGCGAAGCAGGTCGAGGTAGGGGTTCATCGGGTTGCGTCCTCCGCCGCACGGCCGCGGCCGTAGGCCAGCCACAGCAGGAAAAGCCCCACGGCAATCATGGGCAGACTGAGCAGCTGGCCGCGGGTGACCCAGCCGAAGGCCTGAAAGCCAAGGTGTGCATCCGGCTCGCGAAAGAACTCGGCAATGCTGCGCAGCACCCCGTAACCCAGGGCGAAAACCCCCGAGGCGGCCCAGGTGGGCCGCGGCCGACGGGTAAACCAGAGCAGGATGACAAACAGCAGCATCCCCTCGAGGGCGAACTGGTACAGCTGCGACGGATGGCGGGCGAGCTGCAGCGGATCCCTCGGGAATACCATGGCCCAGGGCACATCGGTGGGCCGGCCCCACAGCTCCTGACCGATAAAGTTGCCGAGGCGCCCGAGGGCGAGCCCCAGCGGGGCCAGCGGAGCGATGAAATCCAGCACGCGGCCGAGGGCGATGCGCTCCCGGCGGGCGAGGAACCAGGCGGCGAGAATGACGCCGAGGAACCCCCCGTGAAAGGCCATGCCCCCCTCCCAAACGCGCAGCAGCCAGCCTGGATCCCCGGCAAGGCGCTCACCGCCGTAGAGAAGCGCGTAGCCGATGCGCCCGCCGAGAACAATTCCCAGGGCGCTGAAAAAGATGAGGTCGTCGACCTGGCGCCGATTGAGCAGCGCCGCGGGACCGCGGCTGCGGCGCAGCGCCAGCCACCAGGCAAAGCCGAGGCCGGCGAGATAGGCAAGGCCGTACCAGTGGATTGTGACCGGGCCGATGGCGATGGCCACCGGGTCGATCTCGGGATAGCTCAACAAACGAAAACTCCGGGCTCAGGCCATGGGCGGGGGAATAAACTGGCCGAGGCCGCGATCGTTGAGCAGATCCTCGAGCCGGCGCCGGATCCGGGCGCTGTCGTCCAGCCCGCGCACCTCGGCCACCAGCGCCTCGGCTTCCGCGCGGGTCACGCTGCGCAGCGCCTTCTTCACCCGCGGCAGGCTGGTAGCGTTCATGGACAGCACATCGAAGCCCATGCCCAGGAGCAGCACCGCCGCCAGCGGATCGCCGGCAAGCTCGCCGCAGATGCTGACCTGCTTGCCCTCGCTGTGGCCACCCTGCACAACCGCCTCGAGGGCAGCCAGCACCGCCGGATGCAGGGCGTGGTAGAGGTCCGAGACGCGGGGATTGTTGCGGTCCACGGCCAGGAGATACTGGGTGAGGTCGTTGCTGCCCACGGAGAGGAAATCCACCCGTCGGGCCAGCGCTGCCGCCTGATAGACAGCCGCCGGGACCTCCACCATGACCCCCACGGGGGGCATGGGCGAATCCAGGCCCTCCTGCGCGACTTCCTGGTGGCTCCGGCGGATGAGCACCAGGGCCTCTTCCAGCTCCGCGATGTTGGTAATCATCGGCAGCATGATGCGCAGGTTGCCGAGCCCGGCGTTGGCCTTGAGCATTGCCCGTACCTGGGCCAGGAGGATCTCCGGGTGGTCCAGGGTAACGCGAATGCCGCGCCAGCCCAGGAAGGGATTCTCCTCCTCAATGGGGAAGTAGGGCAGGGCCTTGTCGCCACCCACATCCAGGGTGCGCATGGTCACTGGCTTCGGCGCGAAAGCCTCCAGCTGGTCGCGGTAGATGCGGCGTTGCTCCTCCTCACTGGGGAAGCGCTCGCCGAGGAGGAAGGGCACCTCCGTGCGATACAGGCCCACCCCTTCCGCGCCCCGCTCCAGGGAACGGGAAACGTCGGCCATGAGGCCCGTATTCACCCACAGCGCCAGCCGGTGCCCGTCGAGGGTTTCGCAGGGCTCGTCGCGCAGGGCCTCGAGGTCCCGGTTCAGGGCCACATCCTGCTCGGCGAGATCCCGATAGCGCGCGACGAGCTCCGTGGACGGGTTCAGGTGAACCACGCCACTGTAGCCATCCACGATCGCCTGCATGTCGCGCAGGCGCGTGTAGGGCAGATCGACGGCCCCCATCACCGTGGGAACCCCCATGGCGCGGGCGAGAATGGCGACATGGGAGTTACTGGAGCCGCGCACGGATACAAGCCCCGCGAGGTGCTTGCGGGGGATCTCTCCGAGCATGGAGGCGGTGAGCTCCTCACTCACCAGCACGGTATGCGCCGGGTACTCGGTCTCCTCGCGGCCTTCCGCCTGCAGGTAAGCAAGCACTCGCGTACCGAGGTCTTTCACGTCGACCGCACGCTCCCGGAGGTAGCTGTGTTCCATGCGCTCGAAGTGGCGGATATGCTCGATCATCACCTGGCTGAGGGCACCCTGGGCCCACTCCCCGCCCTTGATCAGCGCCGCCACCTCGCCGCCAATGGTGGAGTCGTCGAGAATGCCGAGGTAAACGTCAAAAAGCGCGTGATCCTCCGCGGAGAGTTCGTCCCGGAGGTTGTCGGCCACGGCGCGCACATCCTGGCGCACCTGCTCCAGGGCACGCTTGAAGGCGCGCAGCTCAGCGCGCCGGTCACCGGCTTCCCGACGCGCCACCGTGTACAGATCCGCGACCGGTGACAGCACGCGCACCGCGCCGATGGCGATGCCCGGGGCGCCGGGAACACCGGTGATCTTGGTGGTGAGGCCGGGCGCGGCCGCGTGCGGTACGTCTCCGGTGACCTGGGCGTGGGCGATGGCGCCGGCGAGCTGCGCCGACATGGTCACCAGGAAGGCCTCTTCGCTCTCGTCGAAACGCCGCCGCGCCTTCTGCTGCACCACCAGCACGCCGAGCACCACGCGCTGGTGGATGATCGGCACGCCCAGGAGCGAGTGGAAGGGCTCCTCACCGATGTCGGGCAGGAAGCGGAAATTCGGATGGGTCTCGGCGCTGTCGAGGTTGACCGGCTCCTCGCGCTCGGCCACCAGCCCCACGAGGCCCTCGCCAAGGCCAAGGCTCACCTGGCCGACGAGGGACGGGTTGAGGCCCTCGGTGGCGCGGAAGACATAGCGCTCACCGCCCCGGTCGCGCATGTAGACGCTGCAGACCTCCGTGCCCAGGGCCGCGCGCACCCGGCTGACAATAATACGCAGGGCATCGTCGAGGCTTTCGGCGGTGTTGACCTCCTGGACGATGCCGCGCAGGACTTCAAGCATCGGCATGCAGCCCCCCGGTCACCGGCAGCCGCTCCCCGACAGTCGGCGCCAGCTCTCGCAGGGCGCGGCGATAGACCTCGCGCTTGAAATACACCACCTGGCCCAGCGGATACCAGTAGCTCACCCACTGCCAGTGATCGAACTCGGGCCTGACATTGTGATCAAGACAGATGGCGCTTTCGTCCGCGAGCAGCCGCAGCAGGTACCACTTCTGTTTCTGGCCGATACACACCGGGCTCTGGCCCTGGCGGATGAAGCGCTTCGGCAGGCGGTAGCGGAGCCACCCGCGGGTGCAGGCCATGACCTCCACGGCCTCCGGGGCAAGACCGACCTCTTCCTCGAGCTCACGGTACAGGGCCTGTTCCGGCCCCTCGCCCTGGTTGATGCCGCCCTGGGGGAACTGCCACGCACCGCGGCCACCGACACGCCGGGCCCACAGCAGCTGGCCGTGATCGTTGGCGATCACGATGCCGACATTTGGCCGGAATCCCTGTGCGTCAATCATTCCCCTGCTGCCTCGCTGGTTGACCCGCCATTGTTCCATACTTTCCGCAGGCTGAGAAATTGTCCCCCGCCCCGACTGACGCTAAGCTTTCGCTCCTCCCTGCACCCGCTCCCGAGGCTTCCGACACCCCATGGCACTTGCGATCTTCGACCTCGACAACACGCTGATCGCCGGCGACAGCGACCACCTCTGGGGGGAGTGGCTGTGCGGCGAGGGCATCGTCGATGCCGGGGCCTTCGCCGCCCGCAACGCGCGGTTCTACGCCGATTACTGCGCCGGTACGCTGGATATCCACGCCTATCTCGCCTTCGCCCTGGCGCCCCTGCGCGGCCGTACCGTGACAGAGGTGGAACGCTGGCAGCAGCGCTTTCTCGCCGACTGCATCACGCCCATCATGCTGCCGGCGGCGCAGGCGCTGCTACGCCGCCATCGCGCCAGCGGCGACACGCTGCTGGTGATCACCGCCACCAACGAGGTGGTGACGCGACCCATCGCCCGGGCCCTCGGGGTCGAGCACCTGATCGGCTGTGGGGTAGAGGTGGTGGACGGTGTCTACACCGGCGAGCCGGTGGGGCTGCCGAGCTACCGGGAAGGCAAAGTGGACCGGCTGCGTGCCTGGCTCGAGGGCCGGAAGGAGACGCTGGCAGACGCTACCTTTTACAGTGACTCACACAACGACCTGCCCCTGCTGAAGCGGGTAGACCACCCGGTCGCGGTCGATCCGGACCCGGAGCTCGCCGCTCAGGCCACCGCCTCGGGCTGGCAGATCATCAGCCTGCGGAGCTAGGGCGCCGGAACACTAGGCAACGGTGGTGGCGCCTGTGTCAGCTGTCTTCGCTGCAGTGCTGCCGGTACGCCGCGGCGTCCAACAGCTGCTCAAGTTCCGCCGTATCCGTCGGCTTGAGGCGGAAGAACCAACCGTCGTTATAGGGATCGGCGTTGACGGTTTCCGGCGTTTCCTCGAGAGCTCCGTTGGTGGCGATCACCGTGCCGCCGATAGGGGCGTAGATATCCGAGGCAGCCTTGACCGACTCGACCACGCCGGCCTCGTCACCGGCGGCAAGCTCCGCCCCATCTTCCGGCAATTCGACAAAGACAACATCACCAAGGGCATCCTGGGCGTGGTCACTGATGCCGACGGTGACCGTCCCGTCCTCTTCAAGGCGTGCCCACTCATGGCTCCTAGCGTAGCTGAGTTCCTCGGGTGCCTGGCTCATCGCTGATCCTCGGTCGTTGGCGGATTGCCGGGATGGTGGCCGGCAAGGCGCGCTATTGTAGCGGCGCCCCGGAACGGGGCACAAGCGCTCAGCGCCCGGCGCCCAGGGCCTGGCGAATGAGCTCGCGCTTCAGGGGCGCGGCACCATCGACCAGGCGCAGGCCGCTGTTGCGCAGCCAGCGCAGGGGCAGGGCCCGGGCGCCGAAGAGGCGCTTGAAACCCTCCATAGCCGCCATCATCAGCAGATTGTCGCCCTTGCGCTCCCGCTGATAGCGCCGCAGCACGTCGAGGCGTCCGGGATCGAGGCCCCGCCCGGCCGCGCGCAGCACCTGAGCCGCCAGCACCTCTACGTCCGCGAGGCCCAGGTTGATGCCCTGGCCGGCGAGGGGGTGAATCGTGTGCGCCGCATCGGCGACGAGGGCCACACCGGGTGCGATGTAATCCACGGCATGGCGCTGATGCAGGGGGAAGGCCAGGCGTGGCGTGCTCGCCAGCACCGCCCCGAGACGGTGTTCCGAGGCCGCTGCGAGTGCCGCGCAGAAGCCGTCGTCATCCAGAGCCAGCAGTTCCTCGGCGCGATCGTCCTCGATAGACCAGACAATGGAACAACGGTGGCTGCCGTCTTCACCGTCCGGGAGCGGCAGCAGGGCCAGGGGGCCCGTGGGCAGGAAGCGCTGCCAGGCCGTGGCGCCATGGCAATGCTCCAGCTGCACCGTGGCGACGATGGCGCGATGGCCGTAATCCCACTCCCGGGTGCGAAAGCCCAGGGCCTCGCGCAGGGGCGACAGGGCTCCGTCTGCCGCCACCACCAGCTTCGAGCGGAGCGTGGCGCCGCCCGCGAGCTCCAGGGCCACCCGGCTGCCCTCGCGGGCAACCCTGGCGACGCTTTCCGGGGCATGCACGGCGATATCCGGGGCGCCGCGGAAGCGCGCCAGCAGTGCATCCACCAGGACCCGGTTCTCGACGATGGTACCGAGGGCCGGCGCGCCCACCTCCTCCGCATCGAACTGGATGGAGCCGGTGCCCTCCGCGTCCCAGACGGTCATGTGCCGGTACGGACAGGCACGCACGGAGACCACCCCGGGCCAGACGTCCAGGCGCTCGAGGAAGGCCTGGGATCGCGGCGTCAGTGCGCTGACCCGGGCGTCAAAACCATGGAGCCCCGGGGCCGGAGGGCGCGCGGCAGCCGGCAGGGCGCGCGCCTCCACAAGGGCAAGGGACAGACCTCGCCCCGTGAGGGCCGCGGCCAGGGCCGAGCCGGCTATCCCGGCACCGACGATGGTGATATCAAAGACCGGCTCAGCCACGGGGCGCCTCCAGGGCAGCCATGCCCGCCGCGTGGCGCACGAAGCCGCCCTTCAGGCTGCGCGCGACATCCAGGCCGGCGAGCGCGAGGTCCCGGGCCAGACCGATGAGCGGGTCGGCCTGCATGAACAGGCCGGGGAGCAGATCGCTGGCGACGATGGTACGCTGCTGATCAGCAGCCTGACGGGCCTGATAGCCCTGGAGCACGGCGAGGTCTCCGGGACCGGCGCCGATCGCCACGCCGCGGGCGATCTCGTCGGCCAGCGCGTGCACGTCGCGCAACGCGAGGTTGAAGCCCTGGCCGGCAACCGGGTGCAGGGCATGGGCCGCATTGCCCACCACCACGAGGTTCCGGCGCACCGTCTCCCGGGCCTCGACCAGGGCCAGCGGATAACTGTGGCGCTCGCCCACCGCGAGGGGCCGGCCCAGCCGGTAGCCGAACGCATCACGCAGGGCGCTGAGAAAGTCCTCCGCAGATGCCGACAGCAACGCCGCTGCCTGCGTCGGCGGCAGGGTCCAGACAAGGGCAGCGCGGTGCGCGCCGTCCGCCGGCAGCAGGGGCAGCAGCGCGAGCGGTCCGCTGGCGGTGAAGCGCTCAAAAGCGCGCCCCGCCGGGTCTTCGGCAAAAGCCAGGTTTGCGACCAGCGCATCCTGCCCGTAGCGCTTTTCCGTCGCGCCCAGGCCCAGCGCAGCGCGCAGGCCCGAGCGGGCACCGTCGGCAATTACCAGCAGGTCCGCTGCCAGCTCCGCCGGGGCCTCGCCCTCGAGACTGAGTCTGAGCCCGGCGCCGTCCGGCAGCGCGTCGACGCAGCGGGCCGGCGACAGCACCCGCACGCGGGGCGTGGCCCGCAACCGGTCGGCGAGCACCCGGCCCAGCCAGCCGTTGTCGACCACCCAGCCCAGCGCCGGCCAGCCCTGCTCCGTCGCACTGAGCAAGGACGACCCGAAATGTCCACGGCTGGACACATGGATATGCTCGATGGGACAGGCGCCGGGCGCAAGCGCGGTCCAGAGGTCGAGCTGCTCGAAGACCTGCCGCGTGCTGTAGCTGAGGGCCGTCGAGCGGGCATCGAAAGAGGGGTGGTAACTGCCGGCGCCGGCCGCGGGCAGGGCGAAGCCCTCCACCAGCGTCAGCTCGAACGCCTCGGGCAGCTGCCGGGCAAGGGCCAGGGCAAGGCTGATGCCCACCATGCCGCCGCCGGCGATGACAATGCGCCCCCCCATGCTCAGGCCGCCATGAGGGCTTCGATGGCGTCCGGGGCCACGGGCACCGCCGCAGAGAGCACCTCAGGCCCGTCGGCGCCGATGGCAACGTCGTCCTCGATGCGGATACCCATGCCGCGCCACTTCTTTGCCACCCGCGTGTTGTCCGGCGCCACGTAGATCCCGGGCTCCATGGTCAGGACCATGCCGGGCTCGAGGAGCCGCCACTCGCCGCCGACGCGGTAGTCGCCCACATCGTGTACGTCGAGGCCAAGCCAGTGGCCGGCCCGGTGCATATAAAAGTCCCGGTAGGCCCCGTCGCTGATGAGCTTCGCCACCCGGCCGCGGAGCAGCCCGAGGGCCACCAGCCCCTCGGTGATCACGCGCACCGTGGCATCGTGAGGCTGGTTCCAGTGGTTGCCGGCCCGGGCCGCTGCGATGCCCGCCGCGTGAGCAGCCTGCACCACTTCGTAGAGGGCGCGCTGCGCGGGGCTGAAGCGGCCGTTGACAGGGAAGGTGCGGGTTACGTCCGCCGCGTAGCCGTGGTACTCACAGCCGGCGTCAAGGAGCACGAGATCACCGTCGCGGAGGCGCTCGCTGTTCTCGATGTAGTGAAGGATACAGCCGTTGGCGCCACCGCCGACGATTGCCGGGTAGGCCGGGAATCGCGCGCCGCTGCGGGCGTAGGCATAGGCCAGCTCGGCCTCGAGCTGGTACTCGTAGAGGCCCGGCTCGCAGGCGCGCATGGCCTGGCAATGCGCCTCGGCGGTGATCTGCGCCGCGCCGCGCATGACCCGGAGCTCGCCGGCGCTCTTCACCAGGCGCAGCTCGTGGAGCATGTGATCGAGGTCCGTAAACTCGCCCGGGGGTACCGCGCCGCTGGCCTCACGCTCGCGGATGCTGTTGACCCAGCCCATGAGGCGGGCATCGAAGCCGCGGCTGCGCCCCATAGCGTAGTAGACCCGCTCCCGCCCCTCGATGAGCCCGGGGAGGATGTCGTCGATGTCACCGATCGGGAAGGCATCATCGGCACCATAGCGCTCGACCGCGCCCTGAGGGCCGGCGCGGTAACCGTCCCAGAGCTCCCGGGCTGGATCGCGGTCGCGACAGAAGAGCACGACCTGCCCGTGGCGGCGACCGGGCACCAGGACAAGCACCGCGTCCGGCTCCGGAAAGCCGGTCAGGTAGAGAAAATCACTGTCCTGGCGGAAGGGGTACTCGGTATCACGATTGCGGTAGGCAAGGCGTGCCGAGGGAATGATGGCAATACTGTTCGGCTCCATGAGCCCCATGAGCTTGCGCCGCCGGCTGGCGAACTCGCGCTTGCCGATACCCTTCACCGCGGCCATGAGGTGCTCAGTGCACCGTGCTGCCCGGCGGCCGCGCGGAAGGCTCTGCCTCTGCGGTGCGCCCCAGGCTGTCGAGAATAATATTCATGGCTGCAAAGCGCAGATATTCAACCAGATCGGCGTAGGCGCGCTCGCCCTCATCGTCGTCGTCGTCACCAACGCCGGCCTGGGCGATAGCGGCAAAATCCTTCAGCGCCTCAGCGCTGTCCGCCTCCACCGCAGCATCGAGGCTGCGGTTGCTCACCCGGGCCTGGGCAAAACCGGAAAGAAAGCCGCGGCACCAGTCCGCGAGGGCCAGCGTGCGCTCGCCCAGATCGCTGTCATCGTCGGGCAGCAACGGCTGGAAGCGGAGCGCCTCATCGGTAAGCAGCTGCGCCGTGTTGACATAGAAACGCTGCAGACCATCCGCCAGCTCGCCGTGAGGATCGAAGCCGAGGGCAGCGCCGACGCCGGCGAGGCCGGCTTCCGGCGACGGATCAGCCCCGCCGGCGAGGAGCCCGGCCAGGCAGCCATGCAGTTCCGAGGGCGACTGGGAAATGCCCTGCTCGAGCAGGTGATCGGCAACCTCATCAAAGGCAGGGAGATTCCCGTCCTCGCCGGGTACCGGGTCGAACAGACCCATCATGGCGTGAGACTCGCCGGGGAGCCGGCTCGGGAGCTTGCAGGCTGCCTGCAAAAAGCACGGCAGATTGTTGAATTGACAGGCATTTACGCCGTTGACCTCTCTGGGATGCGGGGTCTATAGTGCGGGAGACCTCGCGGAATGCCAAGTATAGCGACGATGGCGGATGATGCGCTCAAGCTGCTGGAACACAGGATCGACACCCTCATCGATTTGTGCGCGCAGCTCAACCGCGAGAACCGCCAGCTGAAGGCGGAGAATCTGGGCTGGCGCCAGGAGCGCCGGGAACTCATCGAGAAGAACGACCGCGCGCGCGAGCGGGTGGAAGCAACGCTCGCCCGCCTCCGCGACCTGGAGTAGGTCCATGGCCCCCCACACCGTCTCGGTCACCATCCTCGACAAGGATTACCAGGTTGCCTGCCCCGAGGATCAGGCCGCCGACCTCGTTTCCGCGGCCAGCTACCTCGACAAGCAGATGCGCGCGATCCGCGACAGCGGCAAGGTGATCGGCCTCGAGCGCATTGCCGTCATGGCCGCTCTCAATATCAGCTACGACCTGCAGCGCACAGGGCGGGGCGAAGACGTCATGGGGGAACTGCCGAAGGATGGCAGCGCCGACGGCACCCTGCGCAGCCTCAACCGCAAACTGGATGAAGCCCTGCACCAGCTCAGGCAGATCGAAATCAGCTGAATCCGGGCGGGATAGTCGGCGCTGGGGGGCCCCTGCGTTATAATGGACGCTGGTTACCTGGCGTATGCGCCAGACTATCAGTCCTCGAGCCGATAACTGCGTTACCGGGGGCAGCCAAAGTCGCTGTTGTGCAAGTCCGGCCCGTACCGGGAAGCCTGATGCGATGCGGAGGCCTCCACCTTGAGCCATCGGGTTCAAGGGCCGACCTGTCAGCGGTACGCCGGGAACCTACCCCTTTTTTCTAACGACAGCTTTTCTCCAACGACAGCCATACGTAAGCAGCCGTGAGCAGCACCGCCGACGCCGAGCACAAAGCCCGCACCCACAAGGCGGCGCTGCGTGTGCGTCTGCGCGCGGCACGCCGGGAGCAGGCCGCGAGCGCACGGGACGCCGCAGCGCAGGCGCTGGCGGCCTATGCTCCGGCGCTGCCCGGCTGGTGCGCCGGGGCCCGCCTCGCTGCCTATGTTGCGGCCGATGGCGAACTGGACCCGGCGCCCCTTCTTGCTACGGCGACGGCTGCAGGCCTCACGACCTACCTGCCCCGGGTCGGCGCTGATCGCGCCCTCACGTTTCATCGCTGGACGCCGGGCTCGCCGCTGGTGGAGAACCGTTATGGCATCGGCGAACCGACGCCCGGGGAGCCGATACCTGTTGACGCTCTGGACCTGCTCTGCCTCCCGCTGGTGGCCTTTGCCGGAGACGGCACGCGGCTGGGCATGGGCGCGGGCTACTACGATCGGACGCTGGCCGCGTCCCGGCCGGGACTGCTGCTGGGCCTGGCCTTCGACTGCCAGGGCGTGGACACACTGCCAAAAGACCCCTGGGATGTACCCCTGGATGGTGTGCTGACGGAAACGGGCTGGCGTCCGTCGAGGGAGGGCGCCTAACGCTCGAAAACAAGCCCCGCCTGTAGCGGGGACTCGGGGGCCGCGACAGTGCGGCTGGAAGAGGCAGGCAGCATAAGGGTCACGAAGACCCCGAGGACGAAGGCAGCAAGGAGCACGAGCATGGTGTCAGGCCGATTCTTCATCTGTCCCTCTCATCTCCGGGTGGTGTAAAAGGAAAACTTTGTGAATTATTCACAGAGCTTACCGGGAATAATGCAAAATGCAACACGTCAATCATCTAGCACTCCTATTTTTCTGTGGGTCGTTTTGCGTGACTCGTCAGGATTTTTCGGGGCAGCTGCTCCTGTCGTGAGAACAGCAGCCCTGCAAGCAGCCCTTGCTTGACCCGCAATCCTGCCCGGAGGCTTTCTACTCGACCTCCAACTCGACCTCCTACCCGGCCTCTTCTAACCGGGTCCGCTAGCCGGCCTCCAGCTCCCGGACGCCGTCATCGCCCGCCAGAAACAGCCGGTCTGCCGGGCGCCGGGCAAAGAGTCCGCTGCACACCAGGCCGGTAAGATTGTTAAGCGTCTCCTCCATGGCAAGAGGCTGGGCAAGGGGAAAGCGGTAGACATCGAGAATGATATTGCCGTTGTCCGTGACCACACCTTCCCGGTAGACCGGGTCCCCGCCAAGGCGCACGAGCTCCCGGGCGACGTATCCCCGTGCCATGGGGATCACCTCCACCGGCAGCGGAAACTCACCAAGGGTGCGCACCAGCTTGCTGTCGTCGGCAATACAAAGGAACTCGTCCGCTGCCGCCGCAACGATCTTCTCCCGGGTCAGCGCACCGCCGCCGCCCTTGATGAGCTGCAGCTGCGCATTGGCCTCATCGGCCCCGTCCACGTAGAACGCGACCCGGTCCACGCTATTCAGGTCGTAGACGGGAATGCCGTGCGCGCGGAGCCGCTCTGCGGAGGCCTCGGAGCTGGCCACGGTGCCGCCGATGCTGCCCTTCAGCCCCGCGAGGCCGTCGATGAAGCGGTTGGCGGTGGAGCCGGTGCCGATGCCGACGATGGTGTCACTTTCCAGCTTCGGCCGGAGATAGGCCAGCGCCGCGTCGGCGACCGCCTGTTTCTTGCTGTCCTGATCCATGAAGACTCCCGGGAGTGTGCCTGGGCGCCAGTGTACCGCGAACACACCGGGCTGCATTGCCGTCGCTGCTGCTTTACCATGCCTGCACGCTGAACGCCGGTGATCGCATGCCCCAGAGCTATATCAAGCGCATCCTCGATGCCAAGGTCTACGACGTGGCCCGGGAAACCCCGGTCGACGAGGCCCGGCTCCTCTCTGCGCGCCTGGACAATCGCGTCTGGCTGAAGCGCGAAGACCTGCAGCCGGTCTTTTCCTTCAAGCTGCGCGGCGCCCACAACAAGATGTACCGGCTGAGCCAGGCGCAGCGGGATCGCGGCGTGGTCGCCGCCTCCGCCGGCAACCATGCCCAGGGCCTGGCCATGGCGGCCCAGCGCATGGGCGTGAAGGCGGTCATTGTGATGCCGCGGACCACGCCCACCATCAAGGTAGATGCGGTGCGCAGCCGGGGCGCGAAGGTCGTCCTCCACGGCGACGCCTTTGACGAGGCCTTTGCCCACGCACAGCAGCTGGTCGCGGAGCACGGCATGACCTTCGTCCACCCCTTCGATGACCCGGATATCATTGCGGGGCAGGGCACCGTCGGCATGGAGATCGTCCGCCAGCACCAGGCGCCCCTGGACGCGCTCTTCGTCCCCGTGGGCGGCGGTGGCCTCCTCGCCGGCGTTGCCGCCTACGTGCGCTATGTCTGGCCGAAGACACGCATCATCGGCGTGGAGCCGGAGGACGCGGCCTGCCTGAAGCTGGCCCTGGAGAAGGGGCGCCGGGCCCGCCTGAAAGAGGTGGGCCTCTTCGCCGATGGCTGTGCCGTCGCCCAGGTGGGCAAGGAGACGTTCCGGATCATCCGCGAGACGGTAGACGAGGTGATCACCGCCTCTTCGGACGAGATGTGTGCCGCGATCAAGGATATTTTCGAGGACACCCGCGGCATCGCCGAACCCGCCGGCGCCCTGGCCCTCGCCGGCCTGAAAAAGTATGTGGAAGAGCGCGGCGTGAAGGGCCAGGACCTCCTGGCGATCCTCTCCGGCGCGAACACAAATTTCGACCGGCTGCGCTACATTTCCGAGCGCACGGAAATCGGTGAGCACCGGGAAGCGATCATCTCGGTAACCATACCGGAGCGGCCCGGGAGCTTTCGCGCGTTCTGCAGCGCCCTGGGCAAGCGCAATATCACGGAGTTCAACTATCGCTACGCCAGCGCCCGGTCGGCCAGAGTTTTTGTCGGCCTGAGTGTGACGCCCGGAGGCGACGATCTCGCGGCGGTGCTGGCGAAGCTGGCGGCGGAGGGCTACGAGGCCCAGGATCTCACGGATAACGAGATGGCAAAGCTGCACATCCGCTACATGGTCGGCGGCCGCGCCCCGGTGGCCATGGGCCGGGAGACGATCTACCGGGTGGAGTTCCCGGAGCGCCCCGGCGCCCTGCTCAGATTTCTGTCGGGCCTGGGCCAGCGCTGGAATATCTCGACCTTCCACTACCGCAATCACGGCGCCGCCTATGGCCGGATCCTGGTCGGCATCCAGGCGCCGAAGGGCGAGGAGCGCGAGATCCACAAGACCCTCGATGCGATCGGCTATCCGTTCTGGGACGAGTCGGAGAATCCCGCCTACCAGCTGTACCTCGGGCAGGTGGACTGACTCTTTCTTCGGGTGCTTCGTAGTTCGGGCTGGGGGAGCTTCGTAGTTCGGCGTCAGCTGCAGCGATTCCCCCTGCGGGACCGCAAAAGCGCCATCCATGGCAGCTCGGGCGCGGCCGTCCATGGCCGCGCACGTCCCGCAGGGGGAATCGCTGCACCTGACGCCTGACGCCTGACGCCAGTGCCAGCACGAGACCCCGCCAACGCCGTTCGTTGGCACAGCGGCAGGCCCGCGGCCCGGAGAACGCCTGCGGGACCGTGCGAGGCAGGACGCCGAGCCCGAGCCGCCATGGATGGCGAACCGGCGTGTCCCGCAGGCGTTCTCCGGGACGCGGGCCGTGCTACGGGCACCCGGGTCGCCGGCATGTCTCAAGTCCTCAGGATTCAGGCCGCCGCCAATGAATGCGGCGTTGTCATTACAGGTCGAAGATCTTGCCCGGATTCATGATGCCGTCCGGATCGAAGACGCGCTTGATGCCGCGCATGAGCTCGATTTCCGTCTCGGAGCGGCTGTAGCTCAGGTACTCCTTCTTGAGCAGGCCGACGCCGTGTTCGGCGGAAACACTGCCGCCATGGCGCTGGACAATCTCGAAGACCCAGCGGCTGACCTCGCCGCAGCGGGCCTGGAACTCGTCCATGGGCAGCTCGTCGGGCTTGAGTACGTTGAGGTGGACATTGCCGTCACCGATATGGCCGAACCAGATGATCTGGAAATCCGGATAATGCTCGGAAACCACGGCGTCGACCTCGGCGAGGAAGCCGGGCACATCGGAGACCCGGGTGGAGATATCATTCTTGTAGGGCGTCCAGCGCGAAATCGTTTCGGAGATATCCTCGCGCAGGCGCCAGAGAGACTGCGCCTGAGCCACGCTCTGGCTGACGCAGCCATCGAGGACCCAGCCCTGCTCCACCGTCTCCTCAAAGACGGCCATGGCGGCCTCCAGCGCCGCTTCGTCGGGCTGGGCAAACTCGAGGAGAGCGTAGAAAGGTGCCGCCGTGTCAAAGGGGCGCTGCAGCTCCTGGTGTTCCACAACCCGGGCCAACGCCTCCTCGGAAAAAAACTCGAAAGCGTGAAGCTCAAGCCGGCCGCGGGCGCAGTGAAGCACGTCCATGATCGCACCCAGGTCCGGCACACCGAGAACCATAACGGCCAGATCGCCGGGCGGGTCGGCAAGGGAGACGGTGACCTCGACAATGACCCCGAGGGTGCCTTCAGAGCCGATGACGAGGTGGCGCAGATCATAGCCCGCATTGTTCTTGATGAGGCCGCGGTTCAGATCCAGCAGCTCGCCGGTGCCCGTGACCAGCTTGACGCCGACGACCCAGTCTCGGGTCATGCCGTGGCGGATGACCTTGATGCCGCCGGCGTTGGTGGCGACATTGCCGCCGACCTGGCTGGAGCCCGCGGAAGCGAAGTCCACCGGGTAGAAAAGACCCTTCGCTTCAGCATAGGCCTGCAGCTCGGCAGTGACGACGCCCGCGCCGCAGCGAACGGTGCGGTCCACGGGGGAAAAGTCGTCGATGCCGTTGAGGCGGTCGAGAACCAGAACCAGCTCCCCTCGGGCGGCGACGGCGCCGGCGGAGAGGCCGGTGCGGCCGCCGCTGGGCACGATGGCGAGACCCGCGCGGCGCGCGTAGCGGACCACGCTCTGGACCTCGGCGATGCTGCCCGGGAGCACCACCGCGCAGGGAGCCGGGACGTGGGCACGGGTCCAGTCGCGGCCGTACTGCTCGGCCCCGGCGGGGCCATCGAGCACGCGATCGGCGCCGACAATTGCGGCGAGCGCCGATAGCTGTTCCTCTGCCAACGCGGTCACGTCCCCCACCCTTGTCACTGCCTATAGCCGAAAGGCGCGTATGCTATCATGTCGGGCTTCGCCCGCCAGCGGCGGCATCATCACTTATCTCGTCAGGACGCCAGACATCATGGGCAGTACCTCGCTGCAGAAGCGCAAGATCAAGTTTCTTTTGCTGGAGGGCGTCCATCCCTCCGCAGTCGAGGCCCTCAATGCGGCCGGCTACAACAACATCGAGCAGCACCCCAAGGCTCTGCCCCCGGAAGAGCTGAAGACGGCGATTGCCGATGCGCACTTTGTCGGCATCCGCTCACGCACCCAGCTGACCGACGAGATCTTTGAGCACGCGCGCAAGCTGGTGGCTGTGGGCTGTTTCTGCATCGGCACCAACCAGGTTGACCTGCCTGCCGCCACGCGCCGGGGCATTCCGGTCTTCAACGCGCCCTTCTCCAACACACGCAGCGTTGCCGAGCTGGTCATCGCCGAGGCGATCCTGCTCCTGCGCGGTATCCCGGCCAAGAACGCCGCCGCCCACCGGGGCGCCTGGCTCAAGAGCGCCGCAAACAGCTACGAGATCCGCGGCAAGCGCCTGGGCATCGTCGGCTACGGCAACATCGGCATGCAGCTCGGCGTCATCGCCGAGGGTCTCGGCATGCGGGTCCAGTTCTACGATGTGGTCAACAAGCTGCCCCTGGGCAACGCGCGGCAGCTCGGCACTCTCGATGCCCTGCTGGCCAGCTCCGACGTCGTCTCCCTGCACGTGCCGGAGACCCCGTCCACGGCCAACATGCTGAGCGCGGCCCGGCTCGACCAGATGCCCGCCGGCAGTATCCTTATCAACGCCTCCCGGGGGACCGTGGTCGACATCGACGCGCTCGCCGAACGGCTCGCCAGCGGGCACCTTGCCGGGGCGGCGATCGATGTCTTCCCGGTGGAGCCGCGCTCTAACGACGACGAATTCGTTTCGCCGCTGCGCGCCTTCGACCAGGCGATCCTCACGCCTCATATCGGAGGCAGCACCATGGAGGCTCAGGAGAACATCGGCATGGAGGTGGCGGAGAAGCTCTCACGCTACAGCGACAACGGCACCACAACGTCGTCGGTGAACTTCCCGGAGGTGGCGCTGCCGGAGCACGCCGGCTCTCACCGCCTGCTGCATATCCACCGCAACGTCCCCGGTGTCATGGGCGCCATCAACCAGGTATTTTCGGATACCGGGGTGAACGTCTCTGCCCAGTTTCTGCAGACCAACGACGCTATCGGCTACGTGGTCATCGATGTCGATGCGGAGTACTCCGACGTGGCGCTCCGGGCCCTGGCCGACATCGACGCCACCATCCGCAGCCGGGTGCTGTTCTGATGCGCCGCCGGCTTGCTGCTCTGTTGCTGGCCGTCAGCTGCACGGGCTTCGCCCACGCCGAGGACTTCCCCGGGATCGAGCAGCTCATGAGTGCCGAGGAGTTCGAGGCGGCCGGGCTCGACAAGCTGAGCGATGCCGAGCGTGACGCTCTAGACAACTGGCTCCTGCGCTACACCGCCAGAGATGCGGAAACGCTCCGCAGCACCAGCGAAGACGTCCGGGAAGCGGAGCAAGAGGCCCGCATCGAAGCCCGGGTGAGGACACCGTTCCGGGGCTGGAATGGCAACACGCTGTTCTACCTTGAAAACGGCCAGGTGTGGCAACAACGTCTCGAGGGACGCTTCGCTTATGAGGGCGGTGATCGGGAAGTTATTCTGGACAAGAACTTCTTCGGTTTCTGGCGCCTTACCCATGTCGCCACCGGACGCAAGGTGGGTGTCAAGCGCATTCGCTGATGCGCGCACCCAGCCAAACCCTAATGTTGCCTACGCACACATCTCAATAGCCTTCCCTAAACGATTGAAAGTATTGCTTTAGCAAGTTCCATGAAAATTCCGTGAATTTGTCTCAAAACCCTGCAATCTCTACGGGTTATGGCCCCTCGCGCGTGTAAAGTTGGCCCCACTGCGGCACGGCCCGCAACACACAACGTATATATTCTTGAGAATACAGGGGTAAAAATTGTTCAAAAAACACAGTCTGACAGCGGCAGTTTCGGCCGCCCTCGGTGTCAGCGCCGTCATCGGCATGCCCGGAACGGTACTGGCTCAGCAAGAGCAACTCATGGAAGAGGTTATCGTCACCGGCTCGCGAATCACGAGGGGCCCGGAAACGATCTCCAACATGTCCATGACCTCTGGCGAAGACATTGAGCGGCTCGGCACCTACAGCACCCTCGATGCACTTCAGCGCATGCCCGCCGTGACCAATAGCGGCGGCGCCACCAACCGTAACAACTCCAACGGTGGCCGCGGCGCGAACTTTGTCGAGATCCACAATCTGGGGTCGGAGAGAACCCTGGTCCTCATGGATGGTCGGCGCGCCGTGAGCACGATCCGTGATTCCAGTGGCCTGGGCGTGGACCTGCAGTCCTTCCCGGTGAACATGATCGAGCGCGTCGAAGTGCTCGCTGACGGTGCCTCCACGATCTATGGCTCGGATGCCGTGGCGGGTGTGGTCAACGTCATCCTGAAAGACGATTTTGAAGGCTTCGAGTTCACCGCAGGCACCGGCAGCCCCGAAGATGCGGGCGGTGAGTCGCAGAACGTCGGCTTCCTGCTGGGCAGCGGCAGCGCCCGGAGCCACTTCGTGCTGTCCGGTACCTACACCGAGACGGAGAATGTCGACTTCCAGGATCGGGAGTGGTCGCAGATTCCGCTGCTCGGTCAGAGCGATGATGGTTCAGGCAGTATCCTGAACCTGATCGGAAGCGGTATTCCGCCTGAAGGCCGCGTGCCGGCCGCAGGGATTATTTTCAAGGAAGATCCGGTCACCGGCGCCAGCTTCCAGCCCTACGATACGTTCGGCTTCAGCGGCCTGAACGGTTCGGCCGGCGACGGCAGCATCCAGTCTATTCTGGACACGGGGCATCGTTTCAACTACAACGCCCCCGGCGGTGATGGCGTCAGCCTGATCAACCCCGCCAGGATCTTCAACCTGGCCGCCATCGGCGAGGTCGAACTCAACAACAGCTGGACGGCCTACTCGAACATCCTGGCCCAGCACCGGGAAGGGACGCTGAACTTCACGCCGCTGCCCGTCGCCGGCGCCGCGGGGCGCTTCACGGATCTCATCCAGGTACCCATCGATCACCCGAACCTGCCCGCCGATGCCCGGGCAGAAATCCAGGGCGCGCTCGGGCCCGACGCTGAGAGCTTTCAGCTCTGGTACCGGGGTCTGGACCTGGGTAATCGCAAGTTCAAGTACGATGCGGATACGATGCAGGGCACCTTCGGATTCCGGGGTGAACTGGACATCGCGGGCAGTACCTGGGACGTGGACACCTGGGGCACCTGGGGTCAGTCACGCCTGACCGAGGTCACCTTCGGCCAGCTCAACGTGGGAGCCCTGCAGATCGCGTCAGATCCGGCGCGCTGTGCCGTCATCGACAACTGCCCGAAGAAGGCCAATGGCGATCCGCTCTTCGACCCCTTCGGTCGCAGCCCCAAGACGCAGGCGGAGAAAGACTTCATCCTCTTCGAGGACCACGAGAAGACCGAGTATGAAATGTGGCACTTCGCCGCCACGATCAGCAACCCGTCGGTCGTGGATCTCCCTGCAGGGGGTCTCGGTATCGCTGCGGGTGTCGAGTATCGTGAGGAGTCTGGCAGCGTGACCCCTTCCGGTATCGTTGGGGACGGCAACAGCGGCGGCAATTTCGCGGAGCCCACCGATGGCGAGTATGACCTCTACGAGGTCTACGTGGAGAGTGAAATCCCGCTGATCTCCGGCGCTCCGTTCGCCGAAGAGGTGAGCGCTCAACTCGCCGCGCGCTTCTCCGATTACGGTGACTTCGATGAGACGACCTGGAAAGTCGGCGCCCGCTGGCAGCCGCTGCAGTCGCTGACTTTCCGTGGCCAGCTCTCCACCGGTTTCCGTGCGCCGAATGTGCTCGAGCTCTTCGGCGGCAACGCCGACGCGTTCACCGGGGTCACCGACCCCTGCAACTCGGAGAACCAGGCCGCGAACCCGACCGTTGCAGCCAACTGTGCAGCGGAGGGTGTACCCTCCGACTTTGTTCAGCCGGCTGCACAGCTGAAGATCACCCAAGGCGGCAACCCGGATCTTCAGCCCGAGACCTCTGATAATATGTCCGTGGGCTTCGTGTTTACGCCCGAGGTATGGGGTTCCCCGAGCATCAGCCTCGACTACTACGATGTCGAAATCGATGACGCAATCGGCACACCGGTGGAGAGCACCGTGATCAATACCTGCTACGAGAGCCAGGGGCTCTCGGCGCCGGAGTGCGATCGAATCGCCCGCGGCCCTGGCGGTGATGTCGTGCGCTTTGACCTGCTTCTGGAAAACCTGTCGACGATCGAAACGTCCGGTATCGATCTCAATTCCTCGTTCACCTGGAACACGGACTTCGGCATGGTCAGCGCCGACTGGCTGCTGATGTGGCTTGAGGACTACAAAGAGGTCAGTGCAACCGGCGTCGTCGAGGATCAGCGTGGCAAAGTAGCCTGTACCACCTGTTCCTTCGCCGGCTACCCGGAGTACAAGTCGACACTGTCCCTGAGCCTCGCCCAGGACAGCTGGTCGACCTCCCTGGTCTGGCGTTACCTCGATGCGATGGACATCTCGGATGAAGTTGGTTTCGACAACGTCAATACTGAAGTCGACGAGATGAACTACTTCGATTTCTACGCCAGCTACAACTTCAGCGCCTTTGAAGTCTCAGTCGCCGTGGAAAACCTGACCGACGAACAGCCGCCCTTCGTGCCGGCGATTTCGACCAACACCAGTGCAATCTACGACTTCCTTGGTCGGTTCTACAGCGCACGGCTGGTATGGCGCATGTAAATCATCGGCAGTCACCAGCGTTTGCGACGGGCCCTTCGGGGCCCGTTTTTTTTGTGCTTTCTTTTTGTGCTCGCGATGCGAAGGAGGCATGCTTTAGCCCATGAACAGCAATGACGCACAGGCTTGGGCAGACGACTGGGAGCGGACCCGGCGCGCCGGCGTGGTGCCCGAAATCAGCGCCGGCGACCCGGCGCTACGGGACTACTGACTGGCCTTCTTCACCTCCTGCGCGCTCGCCGATGACGGGCACACCCGCCTCCTGGACCTCGGCTGCGGTCACGGCGCGGTCACCGCCCTCGCCGAGTCCGTCGCGCGCAACAACCTGCGCCACTTCCGCATCACCTACCTGGACATCAGCGATGCCGCGGTGGACCTGTTCAAGGCACAACACCCGGCCGTGGCCGCAGTCTGCGCCAGCGCCGACGACATTCCCCTGCCGGATGCGTTCTTCGACCACGTGGTCAGCCAGTTCGGCATCGAGTACGCGCCGGCGGCGGCCGACGAAGCGGCGCGCGTCCTGCGGCACGGCGGCAGCGTAGCCTTTCTCATGCACCTGAAGAACGGCGCCATCTGGGACGAGTGCCGGGCCAACCGCGATGCCCTGGGCGGCGTCCGCGACAGCGGCGCGCTGCCGGCCTTCATCCGCCTGGTGGAGGAGAGCCTCGCCCTGCGCGAGGGCCGGGGCAGCCGCGACGCCTTCGAGCAGGCGGACCGCGATCTCGCGCCCTGCGTGAAGGCCATGGAGGCCGTCCTCGAAGCGCACGGCAAGGCGATCGGCGGCGGGCTCGTGTTCCGGACCTACGCCGACATCGCCCACATGTACCGGAAGATGAACGCCTTCGAGCCCGCGGAGGTCATCGCCTGGGCAGAGAAGGTCGAGGCGGCCATGGCGGCCTGGCGGGAGCGCATGCAGTCCATGCTGGACGCCGTCCTCGACGAGACCGCCCTCGGCGCCTGGCGCGACCGACTAACCGCCGGCGGTCTCAGCATGGACGAACCCGCCCGCCTGGCCCTGGGCGAACCGGCCAGGGACGGCGCCTGGATCCTGCGCGGGAAAAAGGTCAGTCGCTGAAGGAGGCCTTATCGACGACCCTCTTCCTATCCTACCAGAGCACTAGCTCCCCGCGAGGAGATCGAGCTTGTCGCCGTAGCGCTGCTTGTCGCTGTCGCCGGCCAGCGCCTCGGCCTGGCGCAGGAACTTGCGCGCCAGCTCCGGCTGGCGGCGCTGGGTGAGGATCATCGCCATGAGGTGATGGAAGCGGTGGTCCTTTGCCTGGGTCCGCAGCGCCTTCTCGAGGTGCCGCTGCGCATTGAGCCAGGCCCCCGCCTCGTAGGACTGCTTCGCCCGGTAATACTGGTAGTAGGGATTCTTCGAGCGCAGCCGGTCCACCTGCCGCGCGTAGTTGGCCGCCAGCTGGGGCAGGCCCTGCTCCCGGTAGAGCCGGGCGAGGTTGCTCATGGCCACCGGCTCGTGGTCCAGCTCGATGGCGTGCCGGAAGGCCGCCTCGGCGCGCGCGAGCTCGCCCTGGCGGCGGTAGAGGGTGCCGAGGTTGGTCCAGACGTGCCCGGCCCCGGGCTGGAGGGCCAGGGCCTCGCGGAAGTGCAGGAAGGCCCGGGCCGGGTCCTCGTGGGTCATGAAGTGCACGCCGAGGTTGCTGTGATAGCGCGACTCGCCGGCTTCGTCGCTGATCAGCCGCCGCGGGTAGGCGCGCAGGTAGTCACCGAGGTTGAAGTCCACCACCTGCTCGGCGCCCGGCAGGTCTACGAGGACGTTCACGTGCAGGTTGTAGAACCAGGCGTTGTCGCCCTCGGTCCAGGTGGGCGGCACCATGACCTCCTGGTAGCTGGCCCGCAGGCCCACTTCCCGTGCCAGGGCGAGGAAGAGATTGGTGAAGCTCATGCAGTTGCCGGCGCGGCGGTAGAACGCCTCGCTGGCGGGCAGGGTGAGCAGGTTATCGTATTCGAGCTCGAGGCCCCCGGCGAGGATGCCCTCGAGGATCAGGTCGACCTTGTGCGAATCGGACGCCCGCTCGGGCACACGCTCGGCGAGGAAGGCGCGCATGTCGTCGTTGACGGCGAGGAGCCCCGGATCCTCGGGGGCGTCCGCAGGGCCGACGCCGAACAGGCGGCCATCGAGCAGAGCGGCCGGGCCGGGCGGCGCCGCGGCGGCGAACTGCGCGGGCGGCTGCGAGGAGCAGCCGGCGAGGAGCAGCAGCAATAGCGCAAGCAGCCTGTAGCGGGACATGGCCAGCCTCCTGCCGGGGCAATGCATCCCGGCATGTCATGAGGCAAGTGTAGCACCACGGACACCGCCGGTTCTTCGCCGGGTTCGCTACGGCCCTGTCTCTCTGGCGCGCTCCTCGAGGACCGCTACCGCCGGCAGCGTCTTGCCCTCCACGTACTCGAGGAAGGCGCCGCCGCCGGTAGAAATGTAGGAGACCTCGCCGGCAATGCCAAACCGGTCGATGGCGGCCAGGGTGTCGCCACCACCGGCGAGGGAGAAGGCGCTGCTCGCGGCGATCGCCTCCGCGAGGGCGCGGGTGCCGCCGGCAAAGGCCTCGAACTCGAACACGCCGACCGGCCCGTTCCAGAGGATCGTGCCCGCCCCGGCGAGCTGCGCCGCCAGGGCTTCCGCCGCGCGCGGGCCGATGTCGAGGATCATGTCCTCCGGGCCGACGTCGGCCACGGCCTTGACGGTCGCTTCCGCATCGGCGCTGAACTCGCTGGCCACCACGACGTCCTCGGGAAGAGGCACCTCGGTCTTTTCCATGAGCGCTTTCGCCGCAGGCAGGAGGTCATGCTCGCAAAGGGACTTGCCCACCGGGTGCCCGGCGGCCGCAAGAAAGGTGTTAGCGATACCGCCACCGACGACCAGCTTGTCGACCTTGTCGGCGAGGGTTTCGAGCACCGTGAGCTTGGTGGAGACCTTGGAGCCGCCGACAATGGCGATCATGGGTCGCGCCGGCTGCGCCAGGGCGCGTTCCAGCGCCGACAGCTCCGCCGCCAGCAGCGGGCCGGCACAGGCCGCCGGCGCATAGCGGGCGACACCATGGGTGGACGCCTGGGCACGGTGCGCGGTACCGAAGGCATCCATGACGAAGAGGTCGCAGAGGCCGGCATAGGCCCGGGCCAGGCCCTCATCGTCGGCTTTCTCACCGCTGTTAAAGCGCACGTTCTCAAGCATGGCGATCTCGCCGTCGCCGAAGACCACACCGCCGCGCCAGTCCGGTATCAGCGGTACGGGACGCCCGAGCAGTTCCCCGAGGTGCGCCGCCACTGGCTGCAGGGACAGCGCCGGGTCGAACTCGCCCTCGCTCGGTCGGCCCAGGTGCGACATGAGCAGCACCTTCGCACCGGCGCCCAATGCCTGCTCGATGGTGGGCAGGGCCGCGCGGATGCGCGCATCCGAGGCGACCCTGCCGTCCTTGAGCGGCACATTCAGATCTTCCCGGATGAGCAGCGTCCGGCCGGCGAGGGGAAAGTCCTGCATGAGCTTGACGGGGAGGGACATGGGCGGGTCCTTCGGGAGGCTGGGTGGTTCGGGAGGCTAGCTGGTTCGGCTCCAGTAGTCGGCAACATCGAGCATACGGTTAGCGTAGCCCCATTCGTTGTCGAACCAGGTCAGCACCTTTACCAGGTGGCTGCCGCTGACCCGGGTCTGACTGGCATCGATGATACTGGAGCGCGGGTCGTGGTTGAAATCACAGGAGGCCAGGGGCTCTTCGGTGTAACCGAGGACACCGTCAAAGCGTGACCCGGCTGCGGCGGCGAGCGCGCGGTTCACGGCGGCGACATCTACCGCCCCGCGTACCTGCACCGTGAGATCCATGGCGGACACGTTAAGCGTCGGCACGCGCAGCGCCTGGGCGCTGAAGCGCCCGGCCAGGGTCGGGAGGATACGCTCGATGCCCCGGGCCAGCCCCGTATCGATGGGGATAATGGAACGGGACGCGGCACGGGTCTTGCGCAGGTCCGTATGGTGATAGGCGTCGAGCACCGGCTGGTCATTCATGGCCGAGTGGATGGTAGTGATCGTACCCACCTCGATACCGAAAGCCTCATCCAGGGCGGCGATCACCGGCACGATGCCATTGGTGGTGCAGGAGGCGGCAGATGCGATGCGGTGCTTCGCCCCGAGGCTGTCGTGATTGACCCCGTAAACCACTGTGGCGTCGACATCGGCCTGCGCCGGCTGGGAAAAGAGCAGGCGGCCGGCGCCGGCGGCGAGGTGCCGCTCGGCGGTGGCGCGATCCGTGAAGGACCCGGAGCACTCGAGGACGAGGTCAACGCCGTGGCGCCCCCAGTCGAGGCGCGCCGGGTCGGGCTCACGGAGCAGGACGATAGATTCACCGGCCACGCTGAAACCGCCCGCGCAGGCGGCAACGTCAGCGGGGAAGCGGCCGTGGGTGCTGTCGTAGCGGGTCAGGTGGACCACCGTCGTCGCATCCGCCAGCTCGTTTACAGCGACAACCCGGAGCGCTTCGCGCAACGGGCTTTCCTGCAGGGCCCTAAGGACACTGCGCCCGATGCGGCCGTAGCCGTTGATGGCGAGGCGCAGCATGATCAGAGTGCTTGCAGCACCTCGTCGACCGCAGCGACAACGTTGTCGACGGTGAAACCGAATTCCTCGAAAAGGGCGGCGGCCGGCGCCGACTCACCGAAGCTGTCCATGGCCACGATGCGCCCGTCGAGGCCGACATATTTGTACCACCAGTCGCGGTGCCCCGCCTCGACGGCGACCCGGGCGAGCAGGTCGCTGGGCAGCACCGCCTCACGGTAGGCCGCATCCTGCTGCTCGAAGACCTCGGCGCAGGGCAGGGACACCACGCGCACCGTCCGGCCCTGCTCCTCCAGACGCTCGGCGGCGGCCATGGCCAGGGCGACCTCGGAGCCCGTGGCGATAATCACCGCCTCCGGCGCACCTTCGCTGCCAGCGTCGCGGAGCACATAGCCGCCGCGGGCGATGGCGGCGACCTGGCGCTCGTCGCGGGCCTGGTGCGGCAGCCCCTGGCGGGAGAACACGAGCGCGGACGGGCCGTCCCGACGCTCAAGGGCAGCGCGCCAGGCCACGGCGGTTTCCACCGTGTCGCAGGGACGCCAGGTGTTGAGCCCCGGCGTGGCACGCAGCGCGGTCAGCTGCTCAACCGGCTGGTGCGTCGGCCCATCCTCGCCGAGGCCGATGGAATCGTGGGTGTACACCAGAATCTGCGGCTGGCCCATGAGCGCGGCCATGCGCACGGCATTGCGGGCGTACTCCATAAAAATAAGAAAGGTCGCCGTGTAGGGGATGAAACCACCGTGGAGGGCGATGCCGTTGGCGATCGCCGTCATGGCAAACTCACGCACGCCGTAATAGAGATAGTTACCCGCCGCGTCCTCCGCGGTCACCGGCTTGCTGCCGTCCCAGAGCGTGAGGTTGGAGCCGGCCAGGTCCGCCGAGCCGCCGAGGAACTCGGGGAGGAGGGCGCCGTAAGCATTCAGACTCTGCTGGGAGGCCTTGCGCGTGGCGACGCTGGCGCCGGCGGCCTGGCACTCGGCGATGTACGCATCGGCCCGCTCACCGAAGCTTTCCGGCAGCTCGCAGGCGAGGCGCCGGGAAAGCTCTGCCGCGAGGCCCGGGTGGGCTTGCGCATAGGCGGCCATGGTGCTGTCCCAGGCAGCCTCGCGCTCGGCGCCGGCGGCACGGGCGTCCCAGCCGTCATAGACATCTGCCGGGACCTCGAAAGCCGGGTGCGTCCAGCCCAGGGCCTCGCGGGTCGCGGCCACCTCGTCGGCGCCCAGGGGGGCGCCGTGGCAGGACTCGCTCCCGGCCTTGTTCGGCGCGCCCTGGCCGATCACCGTGCGGCAGCAGATGAGCGTAGGTCGGGTGGTGTCGCCGCGGGCTTCTTCTATAGCGGCACGCACTGCGGCCGGTTCGTGTCCGTCCACGGCTTCGAGTACCTGCCAGCCGTAGGCCCGGAAACGACCGGGGGTATCGTCCGTGAACCAGCCCTCCACCTCACCATCAATGGAAATGCCGTTGTCATCGTAAAAGGCGATAAGCTTGCCGAGGCCCAGGGTTCCGGCGAGGGAGCAGCTCTCGTGGGAGACACCCTCCATCAGGCAGCCGTCGCCGAGGAACACGTAAGTGTGGTGGTCCACCACCGTGTGCCCGGGACGATTGAACTGTGCCGCGAGGGTTTTCTCGGCGATGGCCATGCCCACGGCGTTGGCCAGGCCCTGGCCGAGCGGGCCCGTGGTGGTCTCAATGCCCGGCGTGTAGCCGTATTCCGGATGACCGGGGGTGCGGCTGTGCAGCTGGCGGAAGTTCTTGAGCTCCTCGATAGGCAGATCGTAGCCGCTGAGATGCAGCAGACTGTAAATGAGCATGGAACCGTGCCCGTTGGACAGCACGAAGCGGTCCCGGTCCGGCCAGGCGGGATTGGCCGGATTGTGCTTGAGGAAATCGTTCCAGAGGACTTCGGCGATATCGGCCATGCCCATGGGAGCGCCGGGATGGCCGCTGTTGGCCTGTTGCACGGCGTCCATACTGAGGGCACGGATGGCATTCGCGAGTTCTGAGCGCGCAAGCTCGGGTCGGGCGGGCATAGGATCGTCCACGTGTCAAAAGCCCGGCATTCTGGCCCAGCGGGGGGGTGGGAACAACGTAAAAAGTCCTATATCAAAATTTTTTGATAGAACATCCGGGGCCTGCTAGACTTCGCCACCATGCAAGGTACAGCTCCCCTCAAGCCGGTCAAAGCACCACAGAGCGCGCCGATCAGCGCCCGCAAGGCATCGGACGACGCCCTCGCAGACCTCGCCGCGGCGTGCAAGGCCTGCGCCGATCCGCTGCGCCTGCGGATCCTGCGTGCCCTGCACAACGATTCCCTCGCCGTGTCCGAGCTCTGCGAGCTCCTCGGCATGCGCCAGCCGGCCCTCAGCCACCACCTGAAGGTGCTGGCCAGGGCAGGGCTGGTCACCAGCCGCCGCGAGGGCACGAGCATTTTTTACCGCCGCAGTGACCTGTTGGCGCCCGCCGGCGGCGCCGCCGTTGCCGCAGCGCTCCTCGACGAGCTCGATGCCCGGCCGCTGCCACCGGCCATGCGCCGGGGCCTGGAGCGGTTGCAGCGCACCCGGGAGCACAACTCCCGCGATTTCTTCCGCCTAAACGCCGACAAGTTCCGGGAACAGCAGGACCTTATCGCCAGCTACGAACAATACGCCGACACGGTGGCCCAGCTTCTCATAGAAGCGCCCCTGCCCCGGCGGGAGCTGGCCCTGGAAATCGGCCCCGGGGACGGCCGCTTCCTCGCCCAGCTCGCCCCGCGCTTTGCCCGGGTGCTGGCCCTGGATAACGCCCCGGAGATGCTCGCGGCCAGCCGGGCAACAGCCGCCCATGCGGGGCTCGGCAACATCGATTTCATTCTCGGCGACACCGGTAGCAGCGAACTCTGTGGCATCGCCGCAGACTGCATCGTCATCAATATGGTGCTGCACCACACGCCGGAGCCGGCACAGGTGCTGAAAGACGCCGCGGCGCACCTCGCCCCCGGCGGCGTTCTCGCCGTCACAGACCTCTGCCGCCACGACCAGGGCTGGGCCCGGGAAAACTGCGGCGACCTCTGGCTCGGTTTCGAGCCGGAGCAGCTTGCGGCCTGGGCCACGGACGCGGGGCTTGGCGCTATCGCCAGCAGCTTCCTCGCCCAGCGCAACGGCTTCCAGATCCAGGTGCGCCTCTTCGGCCACGCGAACCAGTAAGCACATCCAGAAGGACTCTCCATGAGCGACTACTCAATCTTTACCTCGGAATCTGTCTCCGAGGGCCACCCGGACAAGATGGCGGACCAGATCTCCGACGCCATTCTCGATGCCATCCTCGTCGACGACCGGGACGCACGGGTCGCGGTGGAGACGCTGGTAAAAACCGGCATGGTCGTGATCGCCGGCGAAGTGACCACCAACACCTACGTAGACCTCGAGGACGTGGTGCGCGGCGTGGTCACGGACATCGGCTACACCAGCTCCCGGGTCGGCTTCGACGGCGCCTCCTGCGCGGTCCTCAATGCCATCGGCAAGCAGTCCCGGGACATCGCCATGGGCGTGGACGAGAGCGCCGACAAGGAGCAGGGCGCCGGCGACCAGGGCCTCATGTTCGGCTACGCCAGCAACGAGACCGATGTGCTCATGCCCGCTCCCATTTATTTCTCGCACCGGCTGGTGGAGCGCCAGGCTGAGCTGCGCAAGCGCGGTACACTGCCCTGGCTGCGCCCGGACGCCAAGAGTCAGGTTACCCTGCGCTACGAAAACGGCAGGCCCGTCGCCGTGGACGCGGTGGTCCTGTCCACGCAGCACGACGAGGACGTCTCGCAGGCGGACATCCACGAAGCGGTCATGGACCTCATCGTCAAGGAAGTGCTCCCCGCCGAGTGGCTGCACGCGGACACCCGCTACCATATCAACCCCACGGGTCAGTTCATTATCGGCGGACCGGTAGGCGACTGCGGCCTCACAGGCCGAAAGATCATCGTTGATACCTACGGCGGCATGGCCCGGCACGGCGGCGGCGCCTTCTCGGGCAAGGACCCTTCCAAGGTCGACCGCTCCGCGGCCTACGCCGGTCGCTACGTGGCCAAGAACATCGTCGCCGCCGGCCTCGCCGACCGCTGCGAGATCCAGGTGTCCTACGCCATCGGCGTGGCCGAGCCTACCTCCATCGCCGTAGACACCTTCGGCACCGGCACCGTGAGCGATGAGCGCATCGTGCAGCTGGTGCGCGAACATTTCGACCTGCGCCCCAAGGGCCTCATCGAGATGCTCGACCTGAAGCGCCCGATCTACCGCGGCACCGCCGCCTACGGCCACTTCGGCCGCGAGGAGTCGCAGTTCACCTGGGAAAACACCGACAAGGCCGAGGCCCTTCGCAACGCCTGACGGCCCGCCTAGACACGCATTTATCTTGCACGCATTCATCTTGTAAGGAGCACAGCATGAGCACTGCAGAAAAACTCGACACGAAGCCCGACTACAAGGTCGCCGACATCAGTCTGGCCGAGTGGGGCCGGCGGGAGCTGGAAATCGCCGAGACGGAAATGCCGGCGCTGATGGCCCTGCGCGAGAAGTACAGCGCCAAACAGCCCCTCAAGGGCGCGAAGATCCTCGGCTGCATTCACATGACCATCCAGACCGGTGTGCTTATCGAAACCCTGATCGCCCTCGGCGCCGAGGTGCGCTGGTCCTCCTGCAACATCTTCTCCACCCAGGACCATGCCGCGGCCGCCATCGCCGCTGCCGGCGTGCCGGTTTTCGCCTGGAAGGGCGAGACGGAAGAAGAGTACGAGTGGTGCATCGAGCAAACTATCCTCAAGGACGGCCAGCCCTGGGACGCGAACATGGTTCTCGATGACGGCGGCGACCTCACCGGGATGCTGCACGATCAGTACCCGGCGATGCTCGACCGCATCCACGGCATCACCGAGGAGACCACCACGGGCGTGCACCGCCTGCTGGAGATGCTCAAGGACGGCACCCTGAAGGTACCGGCGGTAAACGTGAACGACAGCGTCACCAAGAGCAAGAACGACAACAAGTACGGCTGCCGCCACAGCCTCAATGACGCCATCAAGCGCGCCACGGACCACCTGCTCTCGGGCAAGCGCGCCCTGGTCATCGGCTACGGCGACGTCGGCAAGGGCTCGGCCCAGTCCCTGCGCCAGGAAGGCATGATTGTCCGCGTCACCGAAGTGGACCCGATCTGCGCCATGCAGGCCTGCATGGACGGCTTCGAGGTCGTCTCCCCCTTCAAGGACGGCATCAACGACGGCACTGACGACTGCATCGACAGGGACCTCCTGGGCAGCATCGACCTGCTGGTCACCGCCACCGGCAACTACGACGTCTGCAACGCCGCCATGCTGCGCGCGGTCAAGCGTAACGCGGTGGTCTGCAACATCGGCCACTTCGACAACGAGATTGATACGGCGTACATGCGCCGCAACTGGGAGTGGGAAGAGATCAAGCCGCAGGTGCACAAGATCTACCGCGACCAGGCCACAAACGACTATCTGATCCTCCTGGCCGAAGGCCGGCTGGTGAACCTGGGCAACGCCACCGGCCACCCCTCGCGGATCATGGACGGCTCCTTCGCCAACCAGGTGCTGGCGCAGATCTACCTCTACGAGCGTCGCTTCGCGGACCTCGAGCCGGACCTCAAGGAGGCCGCGCTCAAGGTCGAGGTGCTACCGAAGAAGCTCGACGAGGAAGTCGCCGCGCACATGGTGGCAGGCTTCGGCGGTATGCTCACGAAGCTTACCCACGAACAGGCCGGGTACATCCACGTCACGGTGGAAGGCCCCTTCAAGCCCGAGAGCTACAAGTACTGAGGACCGGCCATGGCACGGAAGCCTGAGATCAGCTTCGAGTTCTTCCCGCCCAAGACGGACGCCGGGCGGGACAAACTCCTGGCACAGACGGCCCCGGCGCTCGCTGCGCTTGCGCCTGGTTTTTTTTCGGTCACCTACGGCGCCGGCGGCTCCACCCGGGACCGGACCTTCGACACGGTCACCGCACTTGCGGATCTGGGCCTCACCGTCGCGCCGCACCTGAGCTTCGGCGGTGACGACGGGGCCACCATCGGCGACCTGCTCGAGCGCTACAAGGCGCGCGGCATCGACCGCATCGTGGCGCTGCGGGGCGACATCCCCTCCGGCAACGGCGCCGGTGCGACCATCGTCTACGCCAACGAGCTGGTGACCTTCATCCGCGAGCGCACCGGGGACCACTTTCACATCGAAGTGGCCGCCTACCCGGAGATCCACCCGCAAGCGCTCTCCTACGAGAGCGACATCCGTTACCTCAGGGGCAAGTTCGACGCCGGCGCTGACAGCGGCATCACTCAATACTTTTACAGTCCCGAGGCGTACTTTTACTTCCTCGACCGTTGCGCCGCTGCCGGCATCGAGGCGCCCATCGTTCCGGGCATCATGCCCATCACCAACTACCAGAACCTCGCCCGCTTCTCGCGCAACTGCGGCGCCGAGATTCCGCGCTGGATCTGCCAGCGCATCGAGGGCTTTGGCGACGACCAGGAGAGCATTCGCCAGTTCGGCATCGAGGTGGTCACCCAGCTCTGCGGCACGCTCATCGATTCGGGCGCCCCGGGGCTGCACTTCTACACCATGAACCAGGTCGAGCCGACCCGGCAGATCTGCGAGAACCTGGGCCTGAAGGGCTGCTAAGGGCTGACCCCGCCGTGGACCGCCCCCGCTTCTTCACCCGCCAGGCCCTCGCCGAGGGCGCCGAGGTCGCCCTGGAGGCGGAGCCTGCACGGCATATCGCCCGCACGCTGCGCATGCAGCCCGGCGATATGCTTGTGCTCTTTGATGGCAGCGGCGCCGAGTACCCGGGCGAACTCATCGCCGCCGACAAGCGCAGCGTCACGGTGCGCCTGGGCGCCCCGCGCGCCATCGACCGCGAATCGCCCCTGGCCGTGGAGCTCGGCATCGCCATCTCCCGCGGCGACCGGGTGGACTGGGTCGTGCAGAAGGCCACGGAGCTGGGCATCGCCCGCATCGCGCCGCTGCTGACGGCCCGCGGCCTCAGGCTGCCGGCGGACCGGCGCGAAAAGAAGCGCGGCCACTGGCAGCGCATCGCCGAGAGCGCCTGCGAGCAGTGCGGCCGCAACCGGGTTCCCGCGATCGCCGGGCCGCAGCCGCTGGCCGACTGGCTGAGCACTGTCGACGCCCCGCTCCGCCTCGTCCTCGATCCCCGCGCCGAGCCCCGCGACCTGCCGGCCTACGCCGGCGCCATCGCCCTGCTCTGCGGCCCCGAAGGCGGGCTGGAGGAAGAGGAGGTCACCCGCGCCCAAGCCGCCGGCTTCGGCACCCTGGCCCTCGGCCCGCGCGTGCTGCGTACGGAGACCGCGCCGCTCGCGGCCCTGGCCGCGCTGCAGGCGCGCTGGGGCGACCTGCGGTTCTAAAGAGCCTTCAACTGCCGACCGGCTCCGACAGCATGGCGTCGTCCACCTCCCGCTGCGGCCACAGGAAGTGGATGCGGCTGAAGCTGATCTTCCAGTTTCCCTCGACCTTGCGATAGCGCTCGTCGTAGAGGCCGTAAAGCAGCACGGGGTTCTCGTCCGGGCGTCGCTCCGTCATCACATCGATGAGGTAGGAACGCCCGGTCGCGCTGCTCTCGTCGATGATGTCGACCCGGTGATTGCAGATATGGTGCATGGAACCGAACGTCGCCTTGACCGTCTCCGCCATCACCGCGGCGAAGTTCTGCCGGATCGCCGCCCTGCCGGACCACTCGCCATAGGGGCCGAAATGACACTGGGCGTCCTCGGTGAACAGCCCGGCCAGCTGATCGATGAGCAGGTTGTCCATGAAGTGCGCGTAGCGCAGTTTCAGGTCACGGATCGCCTCGGTCTCCAGCAGGCGCGCAAGGCGCGCCAGCGTGTCTGCGGATAAGCCCGACTCCTGCATACTACCCCCTCAACTGTTTCGGTAAACCTGCTTCCGGTGCGCAACCCTTAAGTCATCCAGCAGTTCCTGATAGCTGAGCTCCGGCCCGGCGACGCGGTCATCGCACGCGGCGAGGTCCTCCTGGTCTTCCGCCGGCAGCTCGGGATCGAAGTAGATGGTCGAGCGCTTGAGCGGCTTGCCCATGCGAGGCTCCGAGGACATCTATGAAGAATCACCATAATAGCGTCATGACGCTATGACGTCATAGGCTGGCGCCCCACCAAATGCGACCACCGCGAGTCACCCGTCGAACACCAGCTCCCGGGACACGAAAAAATTGAAGCACATCCCCACCACGCCACCCAGGCAGACGCCGATCAGCGGCACAGCCGCCTCCCAGCGCGGCGCGAATTCAGCGCCCTCGCCGGCATAGACCACGAGCGAGAAAACGCCGAAGTTGAGCAGGCCACCCACGGCGTGCACCCCAAAGAACCGCGCCAGCTCATCGAGCACGTGACGGACATTCTCGACGTGATGGAAGGTGAAGTAGCGATTCAGGAAGTAACCGACCGTCAGCCCCGCGGGATAGGACACCAGGCGGGCGGTGTAGGCGTTGAAGGCCGGCCTGTCCTTGAGCAGGTAAAGCAGGCCGATATCGATCAGGGCCATGGTGAACCCGACACAGGCGAAGCGCAGGAAGGCGGCGCGCGTGCTCGGGGAGAGCACACCCCGACGAAGCAGCCTGTAGGAGCGCCGGAACGGGATTGTTATTACCCTGTTTTCGGCCCTGGCGCGCTATCAGCAGATACGATAGCGCGCCAGGGGCAATCCGTGTGCCTCGACATAGACATTCGAACCCGCCAGGGCGTCGGCATTATCCTCAAGCCACTGCTCACGCCTGCTCCGCTTCACTGCCTCCGCAGACCGGCAAAGCTTGTTGCCGGACCCTGTCGGTTTGTACTGAGGCTTTGCCGCGTCGATGGATTGCATAGTCCGCGTCCAGAGTCGTTGTCTGTCAGCACTTTATGGGCTTGTTTATTGCGCGACAAGCACCGGCTGACTCAGCCCCGTAGAGGCCCGGCAACCCACCATGGGCAGTAGCGCCACCCTCGACGCCTTCCGCGGGGTGCTTGAGGGCGAGGTCGGTGGCTGGGTGAGGCTTACGCGGACGATCATGCAGCCGGCCATCCCGTCTCAGTAACCCCTGCACCGCCAGCCCCAGGTCCATCCGCTCGCCCTGCCAGTGCGGCGGAAGGGTCGCCGCATCAATCGGGAGGTGTTCACGATGGTGATGATGGTGAAGCGCAGAAACGTTCCCGCGGAAACGCGTATCCGGCGCCGGGGGCACCACCGTACCGCGGGGATCGCGGAAGCGCGCCTCGCCGGAGGCCAGCAGCGCCACGGCATAGCCGCCTTCGTGCACCAGCCGGTGATGGTGGCGGCAGAGCAGCACCAGGTTGTCGAGCTTCGTCTCGCCGCCGTCGGCCCAGTGCACCACGTGGTGGGCATCCACGTGGCGCCGGGTGGTGCAGCCCGGGAAAGTGCAGCCGCCGTCGCGGTGCTCCAGGGCCCGGCGCAGCGCCGGCGTGATGTTGCGGGCACGGCGGCCGATATCGAGCGCCTGGCCGCGGTCATTCTCCAGCCAGTGCACCACCCCGCAGTCGCAGGCGGCGCGGCGGGACGTTTCCGCGGAAACGTCTTCGTCATCGATGGCGGCCGCCTCAAGGTCAGCCGCCCGCGTATGCACGTGAACCGTGTAGCGGTCACCGCCGCTGCTGTCGCCTTCGCCGCCGGCCAGGTAGCTGTCGGCGATGCGCTCCAGCGCATCCGCCCGCCGCTGGGTCGGGCACAGGTCATCCTCCCGGGGCATGGCGTCCACCGCCGCATCGAGCGCGAGCATCAGCCGCTCACCCTGCTCGGGCGTCAGCCGGCCGCGGATCACGCAGCTGCCATCCTCATCGATGTAGCAGGTGACCTTGCGGTTCTCCAGCTGCGCCTGTGCCTCGTCCCGCCCCACGCGCCGGTAGGCCTGCACCAGTCGCTCCACGTGCGCCGCCGTCCCGTGCCGCGCAATCATCAGGAAGTAATCCTCATTCTCCGGCGTGGCCACCCGGGTAATCGCCCGCACCTTGGAATAGCTGAGGCTGCCGACCCGAAAAGCCTCGCTGACCTTGGGCAGCCCGGCCAGCGCATGCGCCACCCGCACCTTCTCCCGCGCCGCGCCGAGGGCGATGCCGCACTTCCAGTTCAGCCAGTGCGCGCAGGACTTGGTGGCGCCGCAATTCCAGCCGGCGCGGACGTCGTAGTCACGGATGAGCGTGAGCAGGCGCCAGGTGGCGGCGTTGATATGCGCGGCGAGCTCGGTGATCTGGTCTTCGAGGGTTTGCAGGGCGGGCTGGGGGAGGGCGGCGGTCATGGAGCACCTCGTGGGGAACTGTATTTTCATACAGTATTTTCGCATGAGGTGTTGTGGGGTTCAGGGACCGCGTTCAATCAAATGTGGTCGCCTGAATTGACGAGGGCAATGGCGCTTTGCTCCGGGCGATTAACGCCCGTCTTCACGCGCCAGCGAAGCTGGCCGCGCGCAATGGTTGGTCAGGGTGGGATTGACAGACGATCACATGAAACCATAATGCAACCGTTTTGCAACCATCGAGGGCTTGAGCATGGCCAATGTCACCTTTAAGAACATACCCGACGACCTGTACGAGCAACTGAAGCAAGCCGCCAATGCGCACCATCGAAGCGTAAACAGCGAACTGATTCACTGCCTGGAAAAGACCTATAAACCGACCCGGTGCTCTGCAGCCGAGCTTGCCAGCAAAGCAGCCGATCTGCGCAGCCAGGTAAAAGTTGCGCGACTGGATAGTGACGAAATCAATGCGGCCAGGAGCCAGGGCAGAGAATGATCGTAGCGGACACCAACACCATCGCCTATCTGTATCTGCCCACTGCACAAACGGATGATGTCGTCGCGTTATTGCACAAAGATCCTTATTGGGTTGCTCCTTTGCTGTGGCGAAGCGAATTCCGAAACATACTGGCTTTGTACAGCAAAAAAGGCATCGTCGATTTAAGCACCGCTATTGCCATGCAATCACAAGCAGAACAGCAGCTTGCCGAACACGAATACACCGTTAACTCCATGGACGTGCTGGCACTTGCTGCGGACAGCGGCTGTTCCGCTTATGACTGCGAATTTATATCGCTGGCAAAATCACTAAAGCTGAAACTGATCACGGGCGATAAAAAACTCATTCAGCTATTCCCGGAAACCGCAATGACTGCCGGGGATTACTTACTTGCTGAATCCTGACAGACTCCGCCTTGCGCCTCCGCCCCCCACCACGTAGCTTATCTCCACCCAAAAAAGGCAGACCCCCGCATGACGATCAGCGTAGGCGTGGTGATGGATCCCATCGCCGATATTACGTACAAGAAGGACAGCACCCTGGCGATGCTCTGGGCGGTGCAGGACCGGGGCTGGGAGCTGTGGTACATGGAGCCGCGGCACCTGTCGCTGGTGCAGGGGGTGCCACGGGCGTTCATGGCGCCGCTGGAGGTTCACCGGGATTCGGGGCACTGGTTCGATCTGGGCGAGGGGCAGGACCGGGATCTGGCGGAGCTGGACGTGATCCTCATGCGCAAGGACCCGCCCTTCGACAACGAGTTTGTCTACAACACCTATATCCTCGAGGCGGCCGAGCGGCTGGGTACGCTGGTGGTGAACCGCTGCCAGTCGCTGCGCGACTGCAACGAGAAGATGTTCGCCAACCAGTTCCCGGAATGCTGCCCGCCGGTGCTGGTGAGCGGCGACATGGCGCGGCTGCGCGCCTTCTACGATGAGCACGGGGACGTGATCTACAAGCCGCTGGACGGCATGGGCGGCACCTCCATCTTCCGCGTGGGGCCCGGGGACCCGAACCTGTCGGTGATCCTGGAGACGCTCACGGAGCACGGCACGCGCACGATCATGGCCCAGCGCTACATTCCCGAGATCAGCGAGGGCGACAAGCGCATTCTCATGATCAGGGGCGAGCCCGTGCCCTACTGCCTGGCGCGGCTGCCGTCGCGGGGCGAGACCCGCGGCAACCTCGCCGCCGGCGGCACCGGGCGGGCGCAGCCCCTCTCGGACAGGGATCGGTGGATTGCCGAGCAAGTGGGCCCCACGCTGGTGGAGAAGGGCCTGCTCTTTGTCGGCCTGGACGTGATCGGCGACTACCTCACGGAGATCAACGTCACCAGCCCCACCTGCATCCGCGAGATCGACGCGGCCTACGAGCTGGCTATCGGCGGCCAGCTCATGGACTGCATCGCCGCGGAGCTGGCGGCGCGCGGCTAGCGCCGTGGCGCTTGCGGCGGCCCCCGCGGCGGCAACCGC
>NZ_KN234757.1 GCF_000764025.1 Pseudohaliea rubra DSM 19751
GGGCAGGGGCAGCCGCGGTGGCGCCGGCCGTCGCGGGGCCGGGCGCGGTCTCCAGCTTGCGCAGGGCCTTGCCATGGGCGGCGCTCAGGTTCCGCGGGCGGTAGGTGGGCTCATCGCGCCAGCGGTCGCGAGCACTGGGGTGAATGGCGGCCCAGGGCACCTTGTGCTTCTTCAGGGAGCGGGCCTCGTCGGTGTAGAGCAAACCGTGGGCGGCGTTGAAGTACACCGTGTGGTCACTGCGGGCGCGGTCGTGCAGGCGCTCGAGGTCTGTCGCCAGGGGCGCGCCGAGCGCCGCGGCGCTGTGCAGCATCCAGGTGAGCGCCGCGTTCGAGAGGCCGCGCTTTTCCCAGGTGCCGCCGCCCACGGCGCCGTGGTCGCCGGGGAACCAGCACTCGCGCAGGCGGGTGCGGGCGCCCGGGGCGCAGTGCATCAGGGTGGGCGCAAATTCCTTGCGGCGCTCATCGATAGCCACCGCGTGGGCCGCGCGGCGGATGTGGCGGCCGAGGGTGGTGTCGTGGAACTGGTAGCGGGCGCGGGCCAGCCGGTCGAGGGTGAAGAGGGCGGTTTTGTCGGGGATGCCGAGGGCGCCCACCGTATCCCAGCAGCCGAGAAAATCGACGGTGGCGTTGAGCGGCTTCACCCGCTTGCGAAAGGCCTGCTGCAGCGCCGCCTCGCCACTGCGGGCGCGGTAAACGGCCATGGCCTCGGGGATGTCCTTCAGCCACGAGCGCGGCACCACCCCCACGGCACCGAGCAGGCCGGCAACGCTGCGGGCGGTGTAGGCGCCGCGGCTGAAGCCGAACAGGAAGAGCTCATCACCGGGCTGGTAGTTGAGGCAGATGAAGCGGTAAGCCTCGTACACGAGGTTGTCGAGCCCCTTGCCGATGCCACCCTCAAGCACGCGCCGGAAACCCTCGGCATCGGCGCCCACGCCATCATCGTAGTAGGCCACCTGCGGCAGCGGCACCGTACCCGTCTCATCCACCGGCAGCAGGCACTGCAGCAGCCGGCCAACGTTGGTGATGTACCGCATGCGCAGGTCGTTCCAGGTGCCGTCGCAGCAGACGATGATCCGTTTGTTGCTCATAGCGATGCTCGCGCTGGTTATGAACGTCTAACTTGCCCGGCCCGCACCGGGTTCACGTACTGGGAAAACGTTTTCCGGGCGATTGATACGCCCGCCCTGCCGCGCCACCCCATGCCGGAGCGCGGCTTAGCGGCATAGCCAGGCGCGATGACTCGGCGCCAGGCCGGGTATCCGTCCCGCCCGGGAACCGACTCACTCATCCAGCGGCACCGCCAGCAGACACGCCCCGGACAAGGATCACTAAGCCGGCACCACCACCTTACTCCCCGGTACCGCCCCACGCAGGGCCTCGGCCAGCGCCGCCTTGGCGCCGGCCTCGCCGTGCACCAGGCGGATCTCCCGCGGGGGCACGGGAATGCCGCGCACGAAGTCGACGAGGTTCTGCTCGTCGGCGTGGGCGGAGTAGCCGCCGAGGGTGTGAACCTGCGCGTGGATCGGGTAGCGCTCGCCGTCGAGCGCCACATAGCCGCCGCGGGGGCCGTAGCGCTGGATGGCGCGGCCGGGGGTGCCGGCGGCCTGGTAGCCCACAAAGAGCACATCGTGGCGCGGGTCACCGAGCATGGCTTTGAGGTAATTGACCACGCGGCCGCCGGCGCACATGCCGCTGGCGGCAATGACGATAGCCGGCTGGCGGCTCTCGGCCAGGTAGGTGACCATGCGCTGGTGGTCCTCATGGCTATCCACCGTCACCAGCTCCTCGAAGGCCAGCGGTCATCGCCCTGAAAGAGCCCGATATCCACCAGCGCCGCGCGCCCATCGGCCAGCGTAAGCCGGTGGCAAGAGCCGGTGACGCCGCTGGTGGCGCCGTGGTGGGTGATTACGGGAGGCTGCTCTGGCACGGCAACGGGAGAAGTAAGAAACCTGGCAACCGCCGGGAAGCGGTATGCGCCATACCCTGGTTGATCTTGTTAGCGGTGACTCCCATCAATGTCGCTCAACATCGCCGCGGAGACGTTTTTCGCTTATAAACAGCGCCGCAAAAGATAGGGCTTGGATATAAAACCCCCGCTCACGCCAGCCACGCCTGCAGCTGCGGTATCACCAGAACCACAACGAGGATTCCGAGCATCCAGGTGTGCAGAAGCATCGTTTTTTCCAGCTTGCCAAAGCGCCCCTCGAACTTCGCATCCTGGGCGGCGAAACGCGCGTCGAGCCTGGCTTCGAGCACCGCCTCGAAGTGATCCCGCGTCAGAATATTCTCCGCATAAAACCCAAACGCTTCCGCCATAAGCTCCGCCTGTGCATCAGCCTGCGGCTCCGGCACGCCAGCCTCCCGAAGACGACGGGCAAACCTGAGCGAATCAAATGCCACGGTGGTCATGATAGCTCTCCTGCGGCCAGCGGCAAGGGACGCCCCTTGCCGGCAATCACAGCATCGCAAAACCAGCGGAGCAGAGACACATCAAAACTGACCAACCTGCCAGGGTAGCTACGGGTACGCTGATTCTTTCGCCAACCGGCTCATTGGGGGCCACAGCGCTGGATGGCGCAGCCGGACAGCTCCGGGTGATAACGCCCCTCGACATTACCCATCAATGTCGCCCAACATCGCTGCGGAGACGCCTTTCGCTTATAAAAAGCGCCGCAATAGATAGGATTTGGATATAAAACCCCCGCTCACGCCAGCCAGGCCTGCAGCTGTGGTATCACCAGAACCACAACGAGGATCCCGAGCATCCAGGTGTGCAACAGCAGGGTACGGTCCAGCTTGGCAAAGCGGGCGTCGTGGGCGGCAAAGCGGGCTTCGAACTTCGCATCCTGAGCGGCAAAGCGAGCTTCGAACTTCGCATCCTGGGCGGCGAAACGCGCGTCGAGCCTGGCTTCGAGCACCGCCTCGAAGTGATCCCGCGTCAGAATATTCTCCGCATAAAACCCAAACGCTTCCGCCATAAGCTCCGCCTGTGCATCAGCCTGCGGCTCCGGCACGCCAGCCTCCCGAAGACGACGGGCAAACCTGAGCGAATCAAATGCCACGGTGGTCATGATAGCTCTCCTGCGGCCAGCGGCAAGGGAAGCCCCTTGCCGGCAATCACAGCATCGCAAAACCAGCGGAACAGGGGTACATCAAAACCGACCAACCTGCCGCCGAGGCAGCATGGAGGCGGCCGGCCTACAGCCGCACGCCGTCCGCTTGCTCCAGGAACCAGCGGTAAGTCCCCGCCAGTCCGTCCTCCAGCCCGATCGACGCCGCCCACCCCATGGCCGCGAGGCGCGACACATCGAGCAGCTTGCGCGGGGTGCCATCGGGCTTGCTGGTGTCAAAGGTGAGTTCGCCCTCAAAGCCGACCACGCGAGCGACCGTCTGCGCCAGTTCGGCAATGGTGCAATCCCGCCCGGTCCCCACATTGATGTGGCTGAGCATGGGCTGCGTGTTGGCGGCGTAGACGGCGTGGGCCAGCTCCATGACGAACACAGACGCCGCCGCCATATCGTCCACGTGCAGGAACTCCCGCATCGGCTTGCCCGTGCCCCACACCACCACCTCGCTACTGCCCCGCTCTTTAGCCTCGTGAAAGCGCCGCAACATCGCCGGTATCACGTGGCTGTTCTCGGGATGGAAGTTGTCCCCTGGCCCGTAAAGGTTGGTAGGCATCACCGAGCGGTAGTCGCGCCCGTGCTGCCGGTTGTAGCTCTCGCAGAGCTTGATGCCGGCGATCTTGGCGATGGCGTAGGGCTCATTAGTGGCCTCAAGAGGCCCCGTGAGGAGCGCGTCCTCGCGCATGGGCTGCTCGGCCAGCCGGGGGTAGATGCAGGAGGACCCAAGAAACAGGAGTTTCTGGATGCCCGTCGCGTGTGCGCCGTGAATGAGGTTCGCCTCGATCACTAGGTTCTCGTAGATGAAATCTGCCGGATAGGTGTTATTGGCGTGAATACCGCCGACCTTGGCCGCCGCCAGGTAGACCTGGTCGATGGCCTGATCAGCGAGAAAGGCATGCACCGCCCGCTGATCCAGCAGATCCAGCTCCGCCCGACCGGCGGTCACCAGCTCAACATCACCGCGCCCAGCCAGCTGCCGGCACAATGCCGAGCCCACCATGCCCCGATGCCCTGCCACAAAGACCCGCTGCATCTTCACAGATCCTGCGGCATCGCCACGTCATGCCCATGGGCCCGCAGCAGTGCATTCCGCTCTGCCGCCTTCAAATCCTCCGCTACCATCTCCGCACACATCGCCCGCGCGGTAATCTCCGGCTCCCACCCCAACTGGGTCTTGGCCTTGGCCGGGTCCCCCAGCAGCGTCTCCACCTCCGCTGGCCGGAAGTAGCGCGGGTCCACCCGCACCACCACGTCGCCCACGCTCACCGCCGGCGCCATCTCACCCTCAACCGCCGTAACCCGCGCCACCTCGCTCACCCCATCCCCCTCGAACTCAAGGGCAAGGCCCAGATCCGCCGCCGCCCAGCGGATGAACTCGCGGATCGAATACTGCTGCCCGGTCGCAATCACATAATCCTCAGCCGCCTCCTGCTGCAGCATCAACCACTGCATGCGCACATAGTCCTTCGCGTGCCCCCAGTCCCGCAGGGCATTCAGGTTGCCCATGTACAGGCAGTCCTCCAGGCCCTGGGCAATGTTGGCCAGCCCCCGGGTGATCTTGCGGGTCACAAACGTTTCGCCGCGGCGCGGCGACTCGTGGTTGAAGAGGATGCCGTTGCAGGCATACATCCCGTAGGACTCCCGGTAGTTCACGGTGATCCAGTAGGCATAGAGCTTGGCCACGCCGTAGGGCGAGCGCGGATAGAAGGGCGTGTTCTCCGTCTGCGGTGTCTCCTGCACCAGGCCGTAAAGCTCGGAGGTGGAAGCCTGGTAGAAGCGGGTCTTGTCCTGCAGGCCGAGGAGGCGGATGGCCTCTAAAAGCCGCAGGGAGCCGAGGGCGTCCACATCCGCCGTGTACTCCGGCGACTCAAAGCTCACTGCCACGTGCGACTGCGCGCCGAGGTTGTAGATCTCATCCGGCTGCACCTCCTGCACCACCCGGATAAGGTTGGAGGCATCGGTGAGGTCACCGTAGTGGAGGATGAGACGCTTATCCTCCTCGTGCGGATCCTGGTAGAGGTGATCGATGCGCTCGGTGTTGAACAGCGAGGCGCGGCGCTTGATGCCGTGGACTTCGTAGCCCTTCTCGAGGAGGAACTCCGCGAGATAGGAGCCGTCCTGGCCCGTGATGCCCGTAATCAGTGCTTTCTTCAAACCCCTGTCCTTTTTGTTGCCCACTTCTTATCCGGCGCGGCGGAAAAACTGCCCGACCTTGCCCAAGTTCTTGAGTGCCAACGTGCCGGCACCTCCCACGCCTGTCTCGCGGAGCGCCCGGTAATCCTCCCGGGACTTCCGCACGATATTACGCAAAGACCGATTGCTGGCACCGCCCACACGCATGTTTACCAGCACTTCGGGCAAGTAAACCACCCGGAACCCCGGCTCTGAGAACAACCGCAGGATGCTGTGATAATCCGCCGCGATGCGATACCCGATATCGAACCCACCGAGCCGCTCGTAGCAGGACCGGCGCAGGTACAGCGTTGGGTGCGGCGGCATCCAGCCGCGCGCCAGCTTTGCCCGGGAGAAGGCGCCCGCCTGCCAGTAGCGCACCACGCGAGACGTATCCTGTTGCTCGACGTAACACAGGTCGCCGTACACGCCCTGCACCGCCGGGTCTTCAAAGGCTTCGGCTACCCGCGCCAGCACGCGGTCGTGGGCGAACAGGTCATCGGCATGGAGGAACCCTACCACCTCGCCGCGGGCCCCGGCGATGCCGCGGTTGAGGGCATCGTAGATGCCGTCGTCGGGCTCGCTTGAGAAGGTGCCGAACTCGCCCGCCCTGGCCGCGAGCCACTCGCGGGTGCCGTCGGTGCTCGCGCCGTCGATCACCACGTGGTCCACGGCGACCTCCCGCTGCGCCTGCACCGAGGCGATGCAGTCCGCAATGGTGTGCCGGCAGTTCCAGGTGGCCGTCACCACGGAGATCATGGTCCTGTCCTCTGCTGCATGGTTTGCTACCCCGGACAACCGCCTGGCCGCTGTGGGCCTTGCCGCCACGCTGACTGAGCCGGTTGCTGCTTAAGGCGTGCGTCCAGCTGCAGGGTGCGGATGACCGGCATGCGTCGGAAAACTAAGGTGAACGTGCAGTATCGGCCATGACTTTCAACCCGGCTGCATCGCCATCGAGGTCGTCAAAGGCATAGGGGTTGAGGAACTGGCGGCCCCACAGATAGGCTCGGTCGGTCTCGCTGAGACCGGCTTCGGCACAAACGGCGTCCCACTGACCAATAATGCAGGCGAGCTGGCGTTCCAGGATGGCCACAGCCTCCTCGCGGGACAGAAGAAAATGTCCGGCAGCGTTCAGACAGGACGATAGCCGGCTCATGCGATCCCCACCGGCAATCAACATGGCTTGAGAGGCTTCACGCCCCGTCCGGTTCTGCGGGCAGATGTCGTAGGCCGGCGTCAGGCGAAGCGTTTGCCCGTCCCAGAAGGCCGCATGGTTGCGCGCATGGTCGTCGGTATTACCGCACAGGATATTGAAGACGAGCCGTGAGAACAGCTCCCTCAGCGTCGCCGAAGCATCGGCAAAACGATGCCGAATGATTTCTGCGAGCTCTTCATAGCTGGCATAACGGGCCATCATCTCATCGAGCGCCAGCATGGTGAGCGCTGACACCATAAGCTTGCGCTGCCACCCGGCACGGGAACGCACGCGGTCGAAGCGTTCGATCAGAAGCACATCTTTGTTCAGGGAGCTGGTGAGCGAGACACTCGCTACATTCAGCCCGCACAGGGAGGCGAGTCGCATGGCGATGAACTCGACCTTGACGACATTGTAGAGATCGGTAGTCGAAGAAAACTTGGCGATGTACTTTCTATCGCCACCATCGATCTGCGCTTTGGGGCGGGCACCCCCGAGCGAGGTCCCATGCTGTAAGGCCTGATCGAGCTCAGGGCTGAGCGGCATGCCCTGCTCGATGCGGTCAGCGGCTTGTACCAGCTGCTCGAGGGAAGCGGCCTCCGCCCCGCGCGGCACATACTCGGTGGCCGAGCGCTGAAAATCCAGCGCTCCAATCCGGTCCGAGCCGGACTCCAGCAGATAGGTCAGCTCGTCCAGCCGGGCCGGGTCAACCCTGGCCCCGCCAATGCCGAGTTTCCGGTTGATGATGACGCGCCGCCCCCACGCATCCGGCGAGCCATCGCGGATACAGGCCGGCATGCCCAGGCCGGGCAAGGGCGGAATAAGCCCGGATTGCAACGGCAGCTCCGGGGCGTAAAGCGGAATGGCACTGTCGCGCGCAAGATAGCTCTGGCCGTAGTTGAACACCAGTTGCTCGCCATCCGCGGTCAGCTTGCCAGCGACGACTGGCTCGACGGCACCGGGCAGCCAGACCCAGACGAAGGCCTCGCTGTAAGACGCTTCAGAACGCATCATCCACCGGCTTTTGGGGCTTGCGTACGGCACCCGGCAACAGGGCCAGCTTGTCGTCGGTGCGCGCGATCTGAGTCGCGAGCGAGCCGCGCTCCGCTTCGAAGAGGGCGACCCCGACAAGCGCCGCCACCTCGAACACGAGGCCGATGGCCACACGCAGGTCGCCCTTTTCGATCTTCTGGAGCGTAGCCCGCGAGATACCGGCGCGATCGGCCAGATCGTGCTCGGTCCACTTTCGCTGCTTTCGCCCGAGCTGGATCTGTTTCGCCAGCAGCGTCGCGGCGTCGCGCGTGTACCGGGAATAGACTCTCTCTTTCGCCATCCAACGCGCCCAAATTGACCAGCATAGTAGTCACAAAAACACTTTATGACTATCTTAACACCCAAAATCAACGCGAAGTCAAGAAAGTTTGAACGCTGAAACCGTCACGAAAGCCTTTAATGACGATGTCCAGAGATCAGCAGCCACCGGTTTTCCGCTAGGCCTGCCCGATAAAGCCCCGCGACAGCGCCGGCAAGCGGCCTGCGGCCGCGTCGCGGCGAGACGCCGCTCCCACAGCGTCGTCCCTGTGGGAGGCGCGCCCGTGCGCCGACATGCACGCGCTTGTTCCACCGATTGCGGGCAACCGCTTCAACCCGATCGCCATTCTGTTATTTGCTGTTGCACAGGATCCCTGAGCCGGTACCGGAGGCCGCCGACCTGCGCATTCACCATGAGCGACGACCTCTTCCGCGACCTTGACGGGGCGCTGGCCCCCAATACCCTGCGCGCCTACCGCTCGGACTTCCGGCGCTTTGAGCGCTGGTGCCTGCGCGCCGCTATCGACCCGCTCGCGGCCAGCGGCGACCAGGTTGCGGCCTTCATCGAGGACAGCATCGATCACCGCTCCGCCGCCACCATCCGCCGCGGGGTGGCCAGCCTGTCCACCCTGTTCACCCTGAACGGCTACCCCGACCCGACCCGCACCCCGCCGGTGAAGCTGGCGCTCAAGCGCATGTACCGCCGCCTGGGGCGCGCGCAAAAACAGGCCTATCCGCTGACCCGGGACCTGCTCGAGCAGCTGCTCGCTGCCTGCCGGGACGATGTGCTCGGCGAGCGGGACCGGGTATTGCTCCTGCTCGGCTACGAGACCATGCGCCGGCGCGCCGAGCTGTGCGCCCTGCGCTTTGAAGATCTGGAGCAGCTGCCGAAAGGCAAGCGCGCCCTGCGCCTGCGCTTTTCCAAAACCGACCAGTACGGCAAGGGCCGCCTCCTGCCCGTGAGTGACCGGCTCTACCGGGCCCTGGCCACCTGGGGCGAACGGGTGGGTCACGCAGGCACCATCCTGCGCAGCGTAGACCGCTACGGCCATGTCCGCGGGCCGCTGCCGCCCTCGGCGATCAACCGCCGCCTGCGGGCGCTGCAGGCCACAGCGAAGCTCGACATCGACGGGCAGCTCAGCGGCCACTCCTTTCGCGTGGGTGCGGCGCTGGACCTGCTGGAAGCCGGCGAGCCGCTGGTCAAGATCATGCTGCGTGGCGGCTGGTCGAGCGAGACAACGGCCATCAAGTACCTGCGCGAATGGCAGGAAGTGTAAGCACGGGCGCGCTCCCGTCCCACCTCGGGCCCCGATCGTTGCATACGCACTTATTGAGATCTATATTGTGCACGCGCAACTCATATTTTTTACGTCTTGATGAGAGAACGCCAAATGGCCACAGCCACCGCATCAACAACCGACAAAGCGCAGGTGCTTGCGAAGGCGGTGATCAATGCGGGCAAAGCACTTGGTATCAACCAGGCTGAGCTGGGCCGCATCATCGGCCGGGACCGCTCTACCCTGCTGCGCTCCGGGGTTGACCCGGCGAGCCAGAGCGGAGAGCTCGCGCTCATCCTTGTACGCTGCTACCGAAGCCTGTACGCCCTGATGGGGGGTGACAGCGAGCACATGCACCACTGGCTGCATACCCACAACCGGCATACGGGCGGTGTGCCCGCAGAGCAACTGCATTCGATCACGGGCCTCGTGCATGTGTGCGATTACCTCGACGCCATCCGCGGCAAGGCCTGATGCATGGCAGACGAGGGCAGCTGGCGCGGGATAGCGATCGCTCAATGGCTCACGCCCATCCAGGGCATCGCCTACCGCATCGTTGAGAGCCAGGAGCAGGTTGCCACCCTCGACATCGTCGACACGCTGGCTGAGCAGAGCCTGCTGGAAGAGCTCCTTGAGCACAGCAAGCCGGCCATGCGGCCGGGCACCGGCGGCCTTCACTATCTTCTGATGACGCCCTTCCGGTACCCGCCACTCAGGCACGGATCGCGCTTTGGCAGGCGCCATGAGCCCTCGATCTTTTACGGGTCGCACTGCCCGAGTACCGCCCTGGCGGAGGCGGCTTATTACCGCCTGGTGTTCCGGGAGGGGATGGCCGCGCCACCGACGCGGCCCGTGCGCTCCGAGCACACGCTCTTCGGCGCGGCCTACGCAACACACCCTGGCTTGCAGCTGCAGCGTCCACCGTTTGATGCTGAGCAGGCCGCCCTGACGGACCCGCAGCGCTACACAGAAACGCAGACGCTGGGTGCGGCCATGCGCAGCGAGGGGGTGCTCGCCTTTGAATTCACGTCAGCCCGTGATCCCGCTCGAGGAACCAACGCAGGCCTGTTCGAACCGACCGCCTTCGCATCCCCCGGGGTGCAGGACCAGCAGCAGTGGCTGTGCGAGGTGGATGGCGGCGGCGTCCGCTTCCTCAGCTTTGCGAGCCATGAGGTGGTGGACTACCCGCGCGATGGGTTCCTGGTCGACGGCCAGCTGCCCATGCCGGCCTTGTAGGGCGAGACAACCCTTGCCCAGCGCATGTCGCCATATTTTGACATTTCTCAACTCGACGCCTATTTTGTCAAAATATAGCGACACTTTAGGCGAAAGACGATGTACCAGGATCCGTTGGCGCGAATCGGCAGCGCCTTGAAGGCCTTCAGGCGCAGCAGGGGCCTGACTCAGGCACAGGTTGGCGCCCTCACCGAAATAGACCGCCAAACCGTCTCTGACATTGAACGGGGGCAGTTCACCGGTTCGCTACGCACGCTCATGAGGTACCTGCGTTATGCGAACCTGGAATTGACCGCGACGCCCGCGCCGAGCCGCTTCCCGACCCTGGAGGAACTGGCGGACCGCTATGGACCCGACGATGATTGAACTGCCGACGCGCATCGACCGCGTCGACATCGACTGTTTCGGCTCACCTGCCGGCACCCTGACTCAGCCGGCCCACTACGAATTCGCCTATCGCCAGGACGCCGCCTTTCCCTGCTCACTGACCATGCCCCTGCGCGCGGAGGCCTATCGCCACGGGGCTATGCACCCCGTTTTTGCCCAGAACCTGCCCGAGGGTTTTATCCGGCGATACATCAGCCAGCGCCTCGAGCGCTATGCCACGGTCAACGACATGTACCTGCTCGCCCTGCAGCAGGATTCAGCCATCGGTCACATCCGCGCGAACTCGTCCCTGGCGCCACGTAGCTACGATCAGGTGTCTCTGGAAGACATCCTGCGCTGGCAGGGCCCGGAGCCGATTTTCGGCGAGTTGCTGGAGCGCTTCTACCTCCGCGGCATGTTGTCCGGCGTACAGCCCAAGACGCTGGTGCCGATTGCCACACGCTCGACCATTCCTCAGGAGGACCTGATCGTCAAAACCTTCGACCCGGAATTCGATCTGCTGACGGTCAACGAGTTTGTGTGCATGTCGGCTGCCGCGGCTTGCAACCTGGGCCCACCGACCTTCTGGCTGTCAGATGACCTACGGAGCTTCGTCATCGAACGTTTTGACCGTAAAGACGGCGAGCAACTGGCTTTCGAAGACTTCACGGTGCTGACGGGCCGCGAGAAGTACCGGGGCTCCTACGAGACACTGCTCCGGGCCGTTGGCGATTATACGCAGCAGCCCAGCGAGGTGGCCCGTGCCTACCGCCTCACAGTCTTTAATTGTCTTATCGGCAATGGCGATGCCCATCTGAAAAACTATGCCGTGCTCTACAACAAGTCCATGACGGTACCGCTGCTGGCACCCCCCTATGACATTACTCACACCCTGATCTATCCCACCATCGACAATCGCATGGCGCTGAAAATCGACGGCGCGAGAGGCTTTCCGGATCGACGCGCCCTGGTGAAGCTCGGCCATGACGCCGGCATCAAGCGGCCAGAAGCCATTGTTGATGAGCTGGCGGACCTGTTGGGGGCCTTTCTTGCAGCGTGCCCCCAGCTTGCTTTAATCCCGGGGTTCAGACAGTCGCTGACCGCCTCACTGGACCATGGCGCCCGGCGTGAACGGAAAGGGTTCCGTCGCGACAAGAACAGGAAGTATCCAACCCCGTAACCCAGGAGAACTCTGCTCCGGAAGAGGCTCGGTGCATCCGGCTCCCGGAGGCAATGTCAAACCGATCGAACCTGGCTATGCCCTTCAGGCAACCCAGGCCTGAAGCTGGGGTACCACCAGCACCAGCGTGATCAGGCCCAGCATCCAGGTGTGAAGCAACAACGTGCGGTCCAGTTTCACGAAGCGGGCATCGTGATCGGCGAGGCGTGCCTCGATAGCATCAAAACGTGACGCAGCTTTCTCATCGCTGCCCGCCAGGCGCGCAGTGAACTTTTCGTCCATCTCGGCAAAGCACCGGGTGAACTTCTCGTCCATCGCGGCACAGCGGGCATCAAACTTCTTGTCCTGCTCGGCAAAGCGAGCATCAAACTTCTCGTCCTGCTCGGCAAAGCGAGCATCAAACTTCTCATCCTGCTCGACAAAGCGCAGGTTCATCTTCTCAACGATGCGCTGTTCCAGTTCGGCCGATTGCTGATTGAGGCGCGCCTCAAGAACCTCACTGAAGTAGTCCTTGGTCACCAGTTTATCTGCAAAGGCGCTGAACGCTTCCGCCATGAGCTCCGCCTGCCTGTCAGCCTGCTGCTCCGGCACGCCCACCTCCCGCAGACCGCGCGAGAAGCGCAAGGTGTCGAAGACTGCTGTGCTCATGGTAGCCCCTCCCACCCACGGTGCAATAGAAAGCTTTTACCGGAGCGAGTATCGGCGGCATCACGCTAGCGGACAACGATCAAATCCGATAGCCCGGTGCCAGCGGGCGATAAATACCTTTATATAGTTCCAACTTTTTCGGCTAGGGGAACGATAAACGAACCGATACTGGCCAGGTCCTTGAGTGCCTGCATAGCCTTCTTAAGGCTAAGCTGTTTTAACCGACGCACTGTTCGGTGTTTCGTCATTTCCCGTGCCGGCAATCACAGCATCGCAAAACCACCCAAACACCGGCACATCAAAACTGCCTAACGCGTTCAGGCCCGCCGAGTTAATCCCCCTGCCGCCGGCCGACCCTTCTGCTCCCACGCCCAGGCGCTCTCGACGATCGCCCGCAGTGAAGCACGACGAGGGGTCCAGCCCAGGCAATCCTGCGCCAACTCGGTGGCGGCGACGAGGACCGGCGGATCACCGGCTCTACGAGCACCGATGCTGTGCGGGATTGGGCGCCCGACCACCTGCTCGCACACATCAAGGACCTGGCGCACCGAATAGCCGGCCCCACTGCCCAGGTTATAGGCCGCAAAGCCGCCACCAGCCGCGAGGTGGTCCATGGCGAGGAGGTGCGCATCGGCGAGGTCCTCAACATGAATGTAATCACGCAGACATGTGCCGTCCGGGGTGTCGTAATCGTCACCGAAGACCGTGAGCGCCGGCGCGTTGCCGGAGGCCGCCCGCAGCGCATTCGGAATCAGGTGGGTTTCGGGCTCGTGCGCCTCTCCCAGGCTGGCATCATCGGCCGCCCCTGCGGCATTGAAGTAGCGCAGGCTGCAAGCGGCTACCTTACCGGCACCGCTGACATCGCGAAGCAGGCGCTCCACAGCGAGCTTCGTCTCGCCGTAAACGTTGATAGGCTGCGTAGGGTGAGCCTCGGTGATGCGCGGTGTCTCAGGGTTACCGTAAACCGCTGCGGTGGAGGAGAAAACAACCCGTCCCCAGCCATTATCGTTCGCGACCTGCAGCAGATTGGCCGTGCCGGCCACGTTGTTCTGCCAGTACAGCAATGGCTGAGCCTGCGACTCGCCCACGAGCGATTTGGCCGCGAAGTGAAACACCCCATCAAAATGCCGCCCCGCAAGCGTCCGGCGCAGGCCGGCAAGGTCCCGCAAGTCCACCTCGATGACCTCGCGGCCCTGGATGGCCCAGCGGTGACCGGTGGAAAAGTCATCGACAATCGTAGCCTCGTCCTCACGGGCGAGGAGTGCCCGCACAAGGTGTGAGCCGATGTAGCCAGCGCCGCCGGTCACTAGGAAATGCATTGAGTAATCTCTCCAGCGTGCCACCAGCGCGAGAATAAGTTGCACAACAAGTAGGAGCAAGCGGAGTGGGAGCGGCCCCCTCTATAGGAACGGCGTTTAGCCACGACCGCTATAAAAATACAACGATTCTCAGTCGGCGCGAGGGCGAACGTGCCACAGTGACTGCCTCCCCAAACGCGCCGTGTTGGGCTTGGTAGTGGCCGTACCACTGCATGCAATCGGGGACGAGTGTGGGCGATTGAATTTATCAGGCTTGATCAGATCGGTAACGATGAGACCCTCATAGCCTGCAACTCGCGCACTAATTTCGCCAGTTCCAGGATGGTGATACCCTCGTCGGTGCCCCCTCCAGGGTACCTATTGAACGGGCAAATATCTTGACGCAGAGGGAAAGCGCGGAAGTTTGCCGGGCACTCGATGCGGGTGGGAGCCGCGCAGGATCTCCTGCGGCGCGGATTCGACACCGCAGCCATCATGCGCGCAGGCGGCTGGAGTTCGATCAATGTGCTGTCGCGATACCTTGCCCATGCGGAGCCATTGCTGTCCCACAGTTTTCATGAGAATCGAAGCTCCGCTTGAGGCGATGCCTCTGGCGGGCCCGGCGGCTCTCCTTTTAATAGCGGAAGCAGCTCCCGTCGTTCAAACAGGTTGAGCTGTAGCAGACGGATCATTTGCTGAAGACTCTGGTCAATCCGGCTGTTGAACTTGATCCAGGCCAGCAGCAGGTAGGCGCACATTGCGATCCAGATTTGCGTCAGTACGGCGTTCCTTGACGTGCCAACAAACGTCTTGATCTTGAGGTTCTGCTTGATGCATTTGAAGAATAACTCGATCTGCCAGCGGGCCTTGTAAATGTCAGCAATCGTCCGGGCGGCCAGTCGAAAGTTGTTGGTCAGGAACACGTAATGCTTTCCCGTCTCGGGATCGCGATAGCCGATACGGCGCAGAGCAACAGGGCATTTGCCGGCGTTGCTGCCGGTGATAACGATGGTCTGATCCGAGGTCAGCCCCTTGTCTTTCAAAACGTGGTGGCGTTCGACAACCCGATAAAGGGCATTGCGCTTTTGCCGGGTAACGAAAAATATTCCCTTGTCATTCAAGGCGTTAAACCAACTGTAGTCGTTGTAGGCACGATCCATGACGACGATGCTCTCGGCGGGCAGATCCAACGTCCGGCCGACAGTGACATCGTGGGTCTTGCCGTCGGTGACGGTGACAAAGCTGGGGAGAAAACCGTCATGATCGAGGCCGACGTGTACTTTCACCGCGCCCTTGGTGCTGCCGAACCGGGCCCAGGGAAAAACCGACAGGCACAGGTCAATGGTGGTGGCATCAAGGGAGTAGAGTTTGTTCTTGAATCGAAAGCCGTGCCGTGGCGCAAGTCCCTGGCAGCGTGATAACAGTTTATGGAACAGCGCCTCGTAAAGCGTGTAGGGCTGGCTCTCGTTGACCCGGGCGAGCGTGGTGCTCGTCACACTGGCGCTGCCCAGATGATACAGCTTCGCGGTCTGTGCCGAGAGATTGCTGACGATATCCCGCAGGCTGGCGCGTCCGGCGAGTTGTCCCAGACTCAGTGCCACGAATTGCGACCAGCGTGAAACCTTACGCAATTTCTGGCCCCGGTGGTGCTGGTTCGCGAGGGTCTCGAACTCATGTCTCGGGATAAATTTTAGCAATTGAGCGAAGACCGTATTACGATGAGCTAAGGCCTGAATCCTCCGAGTTTTACAGTGTTTTGTCGCAAATCCATTGTATCAACTCGTTGGGATTCAGGCCTTTTTGAATGCAAATTTATGGGACAGCAGTGATGCGGAGCATAACGTCTGGGAGTGACACTCAGCTGTGCTGCGCCTCTTGGCGGCTGTTCTGTTCGTTGGTGTTGGCTGAGCTCTCCACATCGATCCCGAGCACATCGCGGATTGCTCTGCCCGCATCGACGTCGTTGCGCTGCATGTAAAGCCGCACTTCGTGAAGCTTGGCATCGACAAGGTAACGATACCAAAACCCCTGCAGAACATGAAAGGCGGTGCCCTCTTTCCCATCGAGAAACCCCAACCGGACCACGTACCGGTAGATGAAATACACGAACGCACGGAAACCACCTGGCAGCCGCGCATAGATCCGCTCCTTGAGCCAGCGCTTCACGCCTGCTTGCTGGCCACCGCTCAAATCTGCGACAGTTTCATGCGCCATGAAGCCATATTCCAGATTGAGCAGATCGACCACTTCTCGGGACGCGTAAGAATTATGCTTCTCGGTCCACCAGGTCAGTGAGTTCAGGTTGTCGTCGATGATTTCGCCCGAGAGATCAGCCGTGGCACCGTCGACAAGGATATGCTCGTCCATCCATCGATCCTCGCAGCGCCCTGCCCCATGTCGGAAGAGCCGCAAAACCCGGATCGGAAAGACGCCGCCCCGGCGAATCCGCCGCCCCAGGAAATGCATCCGTCTCGAGACGTAGACACCCTTTGCCTCTGGACCGAGCTTGTGCAGCGTCGCTTCGATTTCTCGTGCCAAGTCCGGGGTGACGATCTCGTCGGCATCGAGCCGGAGCACCCAATCGGTCTCCTCGGGCAGGTGGTCGAGGGCAAAGTTGAACTGGGTGGCGTAATTACGCCACGGATTGTGGATAACATCAGCGCCCAGGCGCTCAGAAATGGCGATAGTATCGTCGGTAGAGCCGGAATCAATCACGAGAATGCTGTCGGCTACCGTCGCGACACTATCGATCGCACGCTGGATATGGCGCGCCTCGTTCTTGGTTAATATGATGACAGTCAGTGTCACGCCTATCGTGAAAAAAAACCAATTGATTGCCACTGGGACAAAAAGGGGGCAACGCGATCCACCATGCTCAAACTAGGGAGTGTGGACATTCAGGATTATGTCCCGTTGACCGTTTGCTTCACGTGCACCGCTGCGTTCTGCTGAATTTGTGCCGAGCGGTATTCTTTGCCCAAGACTACAATGAGAAGGCCTAGAATTAGCGCAAATCCGAGATGCTTGTGCGCAGCTTGCCCCAAGCCAATATACAACAATGTCAACAGTTCGGGTAGATGAGCGGCGACCAGCACTGGTTTTCGCAGAAAGTACTTCCCAATTTTTCGCCAAATCAGCACGAGGAACAGTGCTAATCCGAGCAGACCGTACTTCATGTAGAAGTAGGAGAAGACATTGTGAGTGTAACCAACCTCTACTCCAGAGAAAATTGGGGACGGGAATTTTCCGCCGAAGCCCACGCCAAATAGCGATTCGAATAGCGTTCGATCGAGACCGATGACGTGGAGCATCTCATCCAGTTTCCCGTTTGTCCCGACCTGTGCAGTCTTGTTTATAATCTTCTGGGAGACTTGTTCAAAAAACCCGAGCCGGACCACGACATAGGCCGATCCGCCGGCCAGAAGCAATGCAAAAGCGCGGGCCCAGAGCCCCCCGCGCACGGCGCTATGCGCCGCGAAGAAAACGAACATCAAGGCCCAGACGACAATCGGGCCACGGTAGCCTGCGGCGAGCAAACCGGATGCAGCGAATGCCGACATCGTAAGAGCACCGAAACGCACCCAAACGCGCTCCTGTGAAAATGCCAATTGCAGAAAAAACAGGAGGCCAAACATGACCATGGGTTCTGAGGAAAGGTATTCTTGGTTTAAACGAAAACTGCTCGAAATGATCGACTCCAGGCCCCTTGGCGCGTCTGCGGCATAGCGCAGGCTGAACAACACCCCGGCAAAGGCAATCGCAAGCTTCAGCCTGGCGACCCGTGACAGATTGCCCAGCACAAAGCTCAAGACAATGATTGAAAACGGCAGGAAAACGAAGCTGATGATATCCCGGACAAGCTGGACGGGAGACGAGTTTTGGGGAAGCGAACCCAAAATGCCGACAAGGAGAATACCAACACAGATCGCCAGCTCCTCGCGCGCCGCCACAATTGCCCTTGCGCAGACCACGATAATTATCGATGCCAGTGCTACAAATACAAACAGCGCCGGTTTTGCACTGTCCGGTGTCGGCTCGAAAGCGGATCCATATATCAGCAGAAAACTACTCAATAAAAAAAAGGCGAAACCTCTGCGGCTGAGTATCATCGGATTATACGACCCATACCAGGCGCCCTTTCTATGTACGTGCTATAGATCATACGAGTTACAAAGTTGGACAGGGTGGTCCGCCAAGTCAGTCTTAGCTCGCAACAGCAGAGACTGGTAATACGCCTCCTCCTTTGCTAGCGACGTTCTCACTGCGGCGAGTTCACTTGCGGGAATAGAAAGTGCCGGTTTCGTAGGACTATAGAGAAGCTTTTCGTAGACCCAGCTACCGCGAACACGCTCCGCGACGGTTCTTACCAACGCAATTCCTTTTAGCGCCCGCGCCTGTTTCACGACTCGACCGATTGCCGAGACCTGTTTCTGCGAACTGTTCAGCTGCATCAGGGGAAGGGCCGACTCGCTAGCGCAGGGAACTCCGGCCGCGGTAAATAAAACCCGCAAGTCAGTGACGAGTGCGTCATGAGGGAGCCAGACGATCGAAACCCCAGCGTCATGGGCAACTGCTGCGACCCTGCTGTAGGCGTAATACCCCGAAGCTTTCTGGAAAAAGGCCTCGAACCCGTCGTATGTCATGCCGTTACGAGTATTATAGCCGTAGGCGCTTTTGTACAGGTCGAGCGGTGGCCGGAGAATCCCGACGAAGCGGTCGATGCCGGGCGTGGCGAAAGCCTCGCGCAGCTGGTCGTCGGAGTGAAAGATCGATGGCTCAAAATCGACCCGAATGTCGCGCGCAAAGTGTTTCGACAAGTAGTCGTCGTAGGACTGGTTGGACTTTCCGGCAAGTCGCCTGCCGAAGAAATAGTTCTCCTTGGTGCGGGCGACGCTGACTGTTTCGACACCTTTCAGCCCTTGCCACAACGCGGTCGTCGCCGTTCTGGTAGGGCCGATGACTAGGACCGTGATTTTCTTTTTCATCAGAACATCTTTCCAGCGACGGCGCGGAGTCGCCAATATAGTTTTGGTGAGAATGCCCGCATGTATTGGCCAAAAACCTGCATCAGATATACGCGCACCGCAAATCCGGTGTTCCCGAAGTGCCGTCTTCGCACCACAAATTGCTCCCGGCGGCCGACGTGGTGTTTGACCTGTGAGACACCCCCGGCAGAGAAATTGGCGATCACGCCGGGAAGGCGCACGATCCGGTTTGCCTGTTCCAGAAACCGAAGCGTGAAGTCGTAGTCAGCGGCAATGGGATACGCGAGATCGTAGCGCAGCCCCGTATCCGACACGATCGCCCTGCGGAAGATCATAGATTGGTGGTGTGTGAACATCCGGGCCGGTGCGCTTTTGTGGCTGTGTGCGATCTTGAACACTTCCTCTCCATCAAGCTGACGTTCAAGGCTGTCGCCGTAGAGGAAGTCGGGCTGTTCGCTGGTGAGCACGGCGCCCAACTCAGACAGGACTTCCGGCCCGGCCAGCGTGTCACCGCTGTTGAGGTAGATTACATAGACACCGCGAGTGAGCCCGGTGCCGGTGTTCATCGCGTCGTAGAGTCCCTTGTCGCGGCCCTGGTGCAGCCGGGCGTTCGAGCCAAGTGCTTCTAGCAGGCCGGCGACGTCATAGTCGGAGACGCCATCGACGATGATATGCTCGTAGCTCGGTGCATCTGTTTGCGATTGCAGGCTTTGGACGGTGCGCTGGAGCCCGTCGCGGTCGTTGAGCGTGATCGAGATCACCGAAATCAGCGGTGTGGCGGTCGCGCTAGTCATCGGTGTACCCCCATTTTTGACGGATTGGCCCGAGCGCGGCGTCGACCAAGGACAAGGTCTCGGGGTCAAGCTCCTCGGCCGCCGAGCCGATGCGCCCTTTTCGGAAAGTGTGCGACTGCCCGTAAAGCCTGGCCTCCATCAGGTCTGGGTCAAAGGAGCGACCGGTCAACTTAAACAGCGTCTTAAGCACAGTCTATTCGCTTTCCAGGCTGCCGCCGTCCGCAGGACCGACGGTATCCTCGGACCGAATCACCTCGACCCCGGGGCGGCCGATCCAACGGTCAATTCGCTCCAGCATGGTCGCGAACGGGGCGACATCGCGCCAGTCGAAACGTCTGCCGTCGGGGGTAAGGCGGGGCCGCGCGGCCAGGTCGGAGTCTCTCAAGGTAGTTGACCGATGATTCATGCGGAATGTCGTTCCATGACTTCAGTCGGCGCTGTCGAGAAGACAGCGTCCCTTTCGGGGTTCAGCGTAACCTGCTCATGACGGTCCCGGTTTCCAATGCCACGCCCGTTCCAGCGGCTCGGGCAGCGAGCCATGGCTAGCGTGTAAACGGCTTTCCTGGCCTCAAGCACCGCGCGATCTCGACCACTGTGTCGCTCTGCCGGCGTGACGTAGTGGATGCCGCTGTGGCGATGTTCATGGTTGTACCAGTGGACGAAGTCCGCCGCCCAGCGGCGCGCTTCCTCGAGATCGGCAAAGCCGCGCTTCGGGTATTCCGGGCGATACTTCGCTGTCTTGAACAAGGCCTCGGCGAAGGCATTGTCATCGCTCACGCGGGGGCGCGAGTACGATGGCTTGATGCCCAGCCAGTTGAGCATGCCGCACACCGTTCGCCCATGCCTCCGCCACCGAAGCCAGGATCACCTTGCGATCTTCCAGGGGAGTCATTCGTCCCCGCTCTCGTGGAAGATCGCCTCGAGCTTTTTTGAGAGCACCAGCAATGCGGCCGTCTCAGCCAGCGCCTTGTCCTTGCGCGCCAGATCCCGCTGCAGCTTGCGGATTTCCTGGCGGGACTGCCGCTCTGCCTTGCTCGATCCCGAGGCCGGTGACGGATCAGCCAACGACTCACTGGCCTGCGCCCGCCACCGGTCCAGCTCTGCCAGGTACACACCGTTTTCACGGCACCAGGCGCTGCGAGCTTCCTCATCCAGGCTGGCGGTATGGATCACCGCCTCCAGGCGGGCAGGACCTGTCCACAGACGATCCTGGGAGTCGCTCAGCGCTTCCGCGCGCCAACGCGAGAGCGTGTCTGCGCGGACACCCATCTCCGCGGATATAGTCACTCAGTCCCGCCTTTTTGGTCTTTACTAGATTAACTGGCAGGTAGCTGCCAGGAAAGGCGGGACATGCACCCGCAGGCTACGAATGTCTCCGCGGAATCGCTAGACGATCAACGTTTCATTTTCGAACCAGCGGGTGCGCTTGAGCTCAGTAACGAATACTCAGGGATTGCCGTCACACCGGCCCCTATATCACTTTCGCAGACTCAAGCATGCATGTCCCGATATTCACTTTAGCAGGTTGGGAGGATATTGCCGATGAACGCGATCACCCAAGACTACTTCAAGGCCTATGTTGGTCTGGACTGGGCCGACAACAAGCACGATATCTGCATTCAGGCCGCTGACAGTTCACACCGTGAGTTCGACTGCATCCCGCACAGGGTCGATAAGATCGAGGAGTGGGCGCTGTCCCTCCACAGTCGTTTTGGTGGACCCATTGCCGTCACCCTGGAACTGACACGGGGGCCTGTTGTTTACGCGCTCCAGAAGTACGATTTTTTGGAGCTGGTGCCGGTGAATCCGAGTACATTGGCCCGGTATCGGAAGCTGCTGCACCCGAGCGGCGCCAAGGATGATCCTTCAGATGCTGAACTTGCCCTGGACCTGGTATTGCGCCATCCCGACAAGTTCCAGACGCTCGCCGCCCAGAGCGCAAGACTCAGGCAGCTCCAGTTGCTGGTGGAGCATCGCCGCCAATTAGTGGCAGATAAAGTCCGCCTGACCAACCGCCTGTGCGCGGCATTGAAGCAGTATTACCCCCAGTCGCTGGAGTGGTTCGAGAAGCTCGACACCATTCTGTTCTGTGAATTCATAAAACAGTGGCCAACATTGAGAAAGGCCCAGAGCGCTCGCTCCAGCACCTTGGTGAGGTTTTTTAACAAAAATCACATGTACAGGCAGAGTGTCCAACAGCGTCGCCTGGAAGGGATCCGCAAAGCGACGCCGTTGACGTTGGATGAGGCGTTGATAGCGCCATTTTCTCTCAAGGCACGGCTCATCGCTGAGCAATTACGGCTGGTGCTGGCCGCCATACAGCAATATGAGCAGAAAATATTGGAGTTGGCATCTGAACACCCGGACTACGAGTTATTTGTAAGCCTGCCGGGAGCCGGGGCTTCACTTGCACCACGCTTGCTCGTGGCATTCGGGGAGGAGCGAGAGCGGTTCCAGAGTGCGGGTGAGCTGCAGATGTATACCGGAATTGCGCCAGTCACAGAGCGCAGCGGCCAGAAATGCTGGGTGCACTGGCGAACCCAGTGCCCTCGCCTCCTCAGACAGACGATTGTCGAGTGGGCTGGTCACAGTATCCGCTATTCCTTCTGGGCGGAGGCGTTTTACCGGCAGCAGCGAAACAAGGGAAGCAACCATCAAGCCGCAGTACGTGCGCTGGCATTCAAATGGCTACGAATACTCTACCGGTGCTGGCAAACCAGGACGCTGTATGACGAGTCGAAGTACCTTAAGGCCCTTCAACAGCGTGGCTCGCCATTGGTGGCTGCTGCGGCATAAAACCATTGACTGAACACCTCAGGGAATGAAAGGTCTTCCAGCGTTGCGCTCAAGTCGATCCCGCTATCTTCGTCGCACATTCCGTGGCAATCTTCACAGTCCGTTTTGACAGAGTGTCGCTCTTCGGCGCGGCAAGAATAAACGCTCGGCACCAAACTCACCCGATGACAGCCGAGTAAACATCCAGATACCCCCTCGCCACCACGTCATAGCTAAACCGCTCCACCGCACCCGCCCGCGCCTGGTTACGCAGTTGCACCTCACCGCGCTGCCCTATGACCCACACAATACCCCTGGCGAGGTCTCCCGTATCAAAGGGCTGAGCGAGGTACCCGGTCTGCTCGTGCTCGACGATGTCTGGCAGGCCGCCGGTGTTGAAGGCGACCACCGGGGTAGCGCAGGCGTGGGCTTCGACGCCGGTGTTGGGCAGATTGTCCTGGCGCGAGGGGATCACCATGGCATCGGCGGCGCAGTAGAGCGCGCGCAGGCTGAGGTCATCATGCAGGTGGCCAGTGTAGTGGATGGGAAAGCCGAGGCTTGGCGGCGATTGCGGGGCGCGTTGGCCGAAGATGATCAGTTCCAAGCCCTGGGCGCGCGGGTTGTCGCGCAGCTGTTCGAGCGCCTGCAGCAGCAGGTCGAAGCCCTTGCGCGGATCGCGCCCGCCGCCCATGGCGCCAAAGAGCAGCAGCGGCACCTCGGCGGGCAGGCCGAGCAGCTCGCGCGCAAGCCCCTGTGGGAGTGGCTGCCAACGCTCAGTGTCGATCGGATTGGCGACCACGGAGACTGGCCAATCGCGCATCAGCGCACTGTCGCGCGCGCAGTCGGCGAGCCATTGGCTGGGGGTGACGATGTGCATCGGCCGCTGCCAGTGCTTGCGCTTGCGCCGCCAGGTCCAGCGGTTGAGATCGGAGCGGGCTTCGTGCGCCGGGCGATTATCGCGGTGATAGCCGTCACGGTAGCGGTGATCGTCGGTGTAATGCTCGGCGCCGCAGAAGGCCCACATGTCGTGCAAGGTCCAGACGATTGGCTTTTCGATGCGGCCGATGTCGGCGATGGAGAGCATCTCGCCCTGCACCCAATGCAGATGCACGATGTCGGCGTCGCTGGCGTTGAGGCGCTTTACCCACTGCGATGGCACTACCGCTGGGGAGTGGATGATGGGGTTGCCGGTCTTGAGCAGATGTCGCAGTTGTCCGTCGACATGGCCACGCAGGGCGGCGGTTAGCTTTTCCCATTTGCTCGACGGGCCTTGCACCGTCCAGTCACCTGCGCTTGCCTTGTTCACCCACATGCGGGAGTCGACACCGGCCTCGCGCAGACAATGATGGATACGGTAGGCCGCACGGGCGGCACCGCCGTTGATGTCAGAGTGGTTGATGTGGATGACACGCATCAGCTTGTCTGATATTCAAGCTCAACAAGCAGTGTGTGCCCTGGGACATATTTTCTTAATTTGGTGCGCATTAGCCACTGTAGAGGCAAAGTGGAATAACGATTGACCAGTAAACGCGGCATCGTTTTTCCTAGTGGCGACAATAGATTCCTTAGATACCCATTGACAAACCAAGCAACATGGTGGTCGGCAAGCGGTTCAAGATGGACAGATTTAACTTTCACGGGCAATAACCCTTCAATGGAACGAAAAACCGCTTCATCCCAATGCCCCATGTGATGTGGCGGCTGGTTGAGCAAGCCCTTATTCTGGGGATCGATCTTTCGCATCACTGCGGCATTGGGCACAGATAGAATCATCTTCCCATTGGACTTTAGCAAACCGATCATGCCCTCAAGAAATTCTCGGGGTTTAGGAACATGCTCCAAGACCTGAAATGAACAAATCGCATCGTAGCGCTGATCAATCTCATGTTCCAGTTGGTCAAGCGTTTTCTCATAGATTTGGAAGCCGAGCAGGCGTGCACGTTCAGCTCCTCTCGGGTTTAGCTCAACCCCCTGAACAGAATGACCACGCTCAGACGCTCTCTGCAAAAAGTGGCCTTCGCCGACACCAACCTCAAGAACCGAACTACTGGTTTTAAGCAATTCGAACGCTTTGGTGAATTCCCATTTGTCTTCCATGTAATACCAGTCGAACTTCTCGAGTTGAGCATACAGCCCCCCTCCGCCCGCTGCTGCTTCTGGGGTATACCAGCGAAACTTTGTTTTAGGACACTCCCAATATTCAAGTGATCTCAGCTTCCGGAATTCATCACCGACATCGATCGACATCGATGTGAGCCATTGTTCTGCAACCTCCCTAGGATTCATCGTCGCAAGGAGGACAGCGTCATCTTTTCCAGTCAGCGAAGAAATCAATTTTTTCTCCAATATTGATATATCAGGCGAACATTCGCATCAATCGTTTTGCAACAGAAGACGGAATAGGTTTTAAGAAAAGCCATAACTTGACAGACTTACGTTCGACAATTCGCGCTGCATCAAGATGTAGCTCTGAAGGTTTATCAAAAACCTGACCATAAAGAACAGAACCCGAGAAATTAAGGCCCATGGCCTCCATTGCTTGGTCCCATGAATAACGAAAATGGAATGTACTTGGCAGATGGCATAGAACTGCCGGATAAAAGCAATTAGCGATCAGATAACGCCCGCCCGGTTTCAACGCTGCTGCCGTTTCTGCCGCCAGCCCGAGTGGGTCCGGTACATGCTCAAAGACGTCAGTTGCGATCAGGATGTCGTACTCCCCATCCAGCGCAGGCCGATAGCGCACATTCAGCGAGCGTCGCGCGCGTTCGATGGCCAGCGGATGCGGGTGCGGCTCGATCACCTCCACCTCTGCTGTCGGGCAGGCCGCGCCGATCATCCGCGCCAGTCCGCCAAAGCCGCCGCCGTAATCCGCGACCCGTCGCGGTGACTGCGCCGCCACCCAATCGGTGAAGCCGCGACGATTGTCCAGGCTTTGTGCATGCTGCTCGATGAACAGGCCGTTGAGCAGCCAGACCGGGTGGGCATAGAAGGTTCCGATACGCGCATCCATCACCTCAGGGTCGCAGTTTAGCTCACGCCAGGGCTCGTCCATCACCGCCCAGAGCTCCTCCAGACTGGGGTAGCCGCCAAAACGCTCGAAGATCCCGGCGAGCCAGCGCTGCTCGTCTGGGGTAATCAGTGCCAGGTCGTCAGCGGGGAGCCAGTGTGTCAGGTCAGTCATTGCGCCCTCCCCATGTGGGCGCAACGACGAAGGCCGCTAGTCGGGCTTGCGCGCCTCCACATACATCGACTCGGTGCCCTTGCGTGGGCGACCATCGGCGTCGAGGTCGAGCGGATGGAAGGGGAAATCCGCGATTGCGCTGCTGTCGGCCGCACGGCGTTGAACCAGCCGGAAGCCCGCCGCTTCGAGCGCTCGTTGCAGCTGGTGGAAGTCCCAGAGCCAGTGATGACGCTCGCCGACACCGGCCAGACTGACGTTCTGCGCGCGGAAGGCGGCTGGCAATGCCGCCAACCAGGCGCGTATCCAGAGCCGCTGGAGCCGGTTGTGCAGCCGCCCAGGCAGTCGACCCAGGCGCGCGAGGGCTGAGGAATCCCCCCCCCCCCCGGATTTTTAGTCTGGCCGTTCATGCTGGTGATCAACGCCTCACCGGTCCGTTCGCGAACAAAGGCGATCAGCTCGGCCTGATCGGGATGCGGCTCGTTGCGCAGGCGACGATAAATGCGCCCAAGCTCGCCGCCGGACTCGCGGCGCACACATTGGTCGATGATCTCCAGCACCAGAAAATCCGCCCGCTCATGGTCGCCCGCTTCGCGATAGTGGAGATAGCTCGTCGCCATTTCCTGCAGATCTGGCAGCACCAAGCGCAGCACCCCGCCGGGCTGCAGCACGCGATGACACTCGCGCAGAAAGGCGTCGATCTCGGACTTAGGGATGTGTTCGAGGAAGTGTGACGCGTAGACCAACCGCGCTTCGTCTGAAGGCAACGGCAGGCGCGCAAGCAGATTGGCGCGCCGCACACGGGGTGTGGCGGGCGTGAAATCCAGGTTGATCCAGTCGGGGCTGTCGACGAAGACGGGGCCGCAGCCGAGGTTGATGTTGGTCGCGGCCATCAGGCAAAACTCCGTTTTAGGTGTCGATACAGATAGCCGCCGGTGCGGCGCGGCAGACGCAGCAATGACCAAGGGAGGCGTTGCCACCGGCCGCCAAAGGTGTGGTCGAAGACATAGCGATCGGCGGCTTGATCCTGAGCGATGGCCTTTGGATGGATGAGATCGCCCAGTGCACCGGTTGCCATCGCAGCGTGAGGGCTATCAGCGGCTGCGGTGTGCATCGAATCCAGGCCGAAGCCGATGTTGCTGACCAGATTCACATTCGGCGTTGCAGTGAGGCCGCCGTGGTACCAGACACTTCCGGTCCAGGCGTAAGCCCAAGAGTCGATCTGGCCCGCCCGCACGCGCTTGAAGATCCCCTCCCAGTAACGTCGCTCAACCTTGTCTGGTGTGTACTGCGGCCAGGCATCAGACGCGCTCCATGCCGGCCAAAACGGCAGCTCGCCCTGATAATGCTTCCAAGCACGTCGCCAAGTCGCCCAGCCCCAGCAGTGGTTGTACTTGGAAAAGTAATAAGACGCCTCACCGCGCCGGCGACCGTTCTGGAAGTTATTCCCGGTCACCACCGCGACCCGCTCATCCTCGGCATAGCGCTCGAGCAGGGTTTCGCAGAAACGGAAGAAATCCACATGCGCGACGCAGTCGTCCTCCAGCACGATGGCCCGCTCCACCTGCTCGAATACCCAATCTAGGCCGCTGCTGACGCGCTGCTTCAGCCCCAGGTTGGATTCGGCATAGTTACGCTGCACTTCACAGGGCCAATCGACCTGCTCGACGATGGCGCGCACTGCGGCGCAGCGCTCGGCGTCAGTGGGATGCCCCGGGCGCGGTCCGTCGGCGATGATGAAAAGCTGCGACGGGCGTTGCTCTCGCAGCACCTGGAAGGTCTGCTCGGTGTGCTGCGGGCGGTTGAAGACGATGTAGGCAATCGGGGTCGGGGTCATACTGTGGCCTATTGCGTTGCGGGATGTGACGTAAGCCTCATTTCCAGCGCGCGATGCAGGTGCATCAAGTGGTCGAGATTGCCGAGACTGCCATCGAGATCTTGCCGGCACTGCAACACGCGGAGTCGGTGCCAGATCCGCTCGACCAAGATCACCTCATTGGTGATGCCCGCCGCCCATTGCTTGAACCGAGTATCTAAGCGCTCGCCCTCCGGGCCGGCCTCGAGCAGGTCCTTGGCCTCTGCTGCAAGCTCGTTCACGTCTAGGATCGAGCGTAGCGGAAGGTTGAGCGTACAGACGGCATCAAAGGCGTCGCTACTGACCATGGCGGCGAAGGCGTGCGGACGCGGTTTCGACGCAGGTAGCTTCCAGAGTGCGAGGTTGAGTCTGACTTCACGCGCTGAGCGCTCGCGCAGGGTATCGCGTAACAAGGCGCTTTCACTCGACTTGGCTTTGCCGTCGAGTCCTTTTTCGATGAGGACGGCGATGATGGTGTCGAGCATGGACGAGGTACCTTGTGCGATAAGCCGCGAGCGTCCTAAATGTCGATGGTTGTGTCTTTGAAAAAAACCGTGTTGACTTGTTTGGCGTAGAGCACGTAACTCTTGCTCTTCATAAATGCCGTAATCGGATGTGCATCAAGTTCATGAAGGCTGCTTTTTAGAACCTCCGCCAACACGACCTTTGGGCGATATTTCGTCCAGTCGTTGGATTTGAGCACCTCAAGATCCAGACCTTCGACATCGATACTCATGAAGTCGATGTTTTTTCCGCCTAGGTGATGATTCAAAATTTCACTAAGCGGTGAAACCGCCACCTTGATCACTTCCTTTACAAAATAAGGATTGCTTGCCTTCTCTCGCTCGTCAGCGAGGTCCGCGGAAAAGCCGTTGAGGGCTGGTTCGTTGAACGCATAATAGTCAAGCTCACCCGATGATTGCGCGACCCCCATTTCAATGTTGATATCTCGCGGGCGTGTTTTTTTGAAACTCGACATGCTACCAGGCATTGCATCGATATTGATTCCCGACCAGCCTCGCCGATAGAAGTGGTAGGTATTAGAGAAACGTTTTGGATGATGTGCTCCGACATCGACATAAAAACCGTCTTTTTGTCTTTCAAAGATTCTACGCAGAACCATATCCTCGCCTTCTTGCGACCAAGAGCGCTGAGCCCATTGATCCCAAGGTAAACAATCTAGCGCTCTTCTGAGCAAAGTCTTAACTGAGCGAGGGATATGGTTCTTGATCATTATCAGTAGTCGCCATCTGCAACCTGAGCCAGTCCGCATTGTGACTTCAATGGCTGTTTATACGTCAATTCTTTATGTCGTTCTGGATTGATAAAGACAGACGTTGTCCAAGTGTAATTGTTAATCGGGCCAAAACCATGGAAGTCGATTTGTGTCCATCCAAGATTTTGTTGAATAAAGTCTACTGTTTTTGGGTACCAGTCTGAATTATCAAGAATAAGCATTACCCCCCCCCTGCCACAATTTGCAACATGCTCGGCACATTCTCTTCTGTGCTTTCCGTCTATAATGAAAATATCAAAATCCTTGGTCGCTATTTTAGTGTACTTTTCCTTTTCTAATTCACAAATGTATGCAACATTCTTGAAACTATTAGCGATTTTCGTTTTAATTTTCTTATACCAGTCGCCGTCATCTTCAACGGAGTTGACTTGCTTGGCTCGAGCGGCCCACCATAAAGTTGAATTACCGCTGCCATACTCAAAGACATTGAATTGGGCTAATTCAAGATGCGATAAGAACTCCGTTGTTGGATAAGTGTACCAAGGAGTCGGTTTTTTATCTTTATCGACTGAATCCCAATCTCTTATCGTGACCCATTGCCCATAATCTTTAGCTAGAGAAATGAAATTTCTTGCTTGCTTTTTGCCTCTTTGAAACTGTTCTAGCACTATTTTAGGTAACAATATACGCACAATTTTTTTAATCATCTATTTCTTTCCAGTACCGCGATAATATTTAGGGCGCTTAGCTTCATCAGAAACATTTTTCTTGTCACACTTTGGAAAAGGTCTGCAAAAAGTGCAGCAACTGTATAAGAAATCACAGTAGCGATTGCAGCTCCGACTGGTCCGTAAAGAGGGATCAGCCAGAGATTTAAGCCGACATTTGTGATTGCGCCAAGCACTGTCCTCTGCAAACGCAGCATCTGCCGATTCTCAGTGAGGAACCATTTACTACTGGCGACACCCAGAAAGACAAACACCGAGGCCCAGATGTGGATCGCCAGTACGGGGCCTGATTCACTATAGGACTCCCCGAATAGGAGCGTGACGATCGGGGTCGCGAGAAACGTCATCGGCACGGCAACGGAGACGCTGATGATGACCATCAAGTCATAGAGTCTCTGCAAGCGAGCGTAGTACTGCGTTTCGCTGCGCTTCTTGGCTTCCAGGATGGCGGGAAACACGGAGGCGACGATGGCCATCGGGATGAAGTACCAGACCTCGCTGATCCTGACCGCGGCGCTGTAGATGCCCACCGCCTCATCGCCGATCATCTGGCCGAGCATGAGTTGGTCGATCTTCATGTACACCGTCACCGCGATCGCTGAGAGGATCAGCGGCCAACTGTCGCGCAGCAGGGTAACGCCGCGCTCGACGCTAACGCGCAAGCTGCGCAGCGGCGGTCCGCGCCATCCCATGACGATGAGCAGGATCAGCGCTACCACAACCGCTTCGGCGAGCATCGCCCAGATGAAGGCGATCAGCGATGCCTGTTCCAGGATGAGGCCGACCTTGATCCCGGCGAAGACCAAGAAAACGCTGTTCTGCACCCAGACGGTGTATTTTGACTGCACCTGTGACTCGAACCAGTACACGGCGATCTCGCAGGCTTTCAACAGCATCATCGCGCCGAGGATGGCGACGATGCTGCGCGCCAGAGCGTCGGCCGGGCGAAGGTAAGCGATTGCGCCGAGGATCAGCAGGTAAGACAGCAGTCCGCCGATGAGCTGCAGTGCGGCCGCGGTGCCAAGGGTGAGGCGGGCGGACTCGGGATCGCGCACGATGTCGCGCACCACGATGCCTGGCAGGCCGAGCGTAGCGATGGCGCCAAAGAGGCCGGTGAAAGCGAGGGCGAAGTTCAACAGGCCAAACTGTTCCGGACCGAGATAACGGGCCACCCAAACGCCAATGAACAGCCCAACGCCCATGCGCAGGAGCTTGTCGATGAACAGCCAACCGATGTTATCGGCGATCTTGACCAGACCAGGCCGATGCGCGATGCGGCGGTGCAGGAAGGCGGGGAGCAGAGACATTACACGGTGGTTCTAGTCGGTTACGGCGAGCCGGTGACGGCTTCGGACCTCAGATTCAAGTTTCATCCAGCCCGAGTCAAATGAATACTGTAGTCGCTGGGCGGCGCAGACAGTCTTCAATCCCGGTCCTGGGCTGCGCCGTCACAAGCCCACCCGAGCACTCATTGCGACCCAGTGTCCGCACCCGCCGCCTCAGCTCGCAACCGCTCGATCTCTTCCTTGAGCGCTTCGTACTCCGCCAGCTTGCGGCGCAGGAAGTGATTGGTGAGCCGCGCCTTGCCGGCCATGCCTTTGGGCGTGAGCAGATAGGCGTAGCGGAGCTTGCGGTCTGACTTGGAGAAGTTCTCCATCTTGATCCAGCCCTTCTCCACCAGGGCCTTCAAGCAGTAGTTCAGGCCGCCCAGGCTGATGCCCAGCTCCCGGGCCAGGTCGCGCTGCGTCATGCGCGGGTTGGCCTCGAGCAGGCGCATGACCTTTAAGTGGTTTTCTGCTTGTGGATCAGGCACTTGGAGTAGTTTTTTGGGGGGATCGGGCAGGCTACCGCAGGGTTTGCATGGCTGTCGGCAGCGCATGGAAACCCTTGTTCATTAGGCGAACATGCTAGCAGGTGGGTTGTGGTCAGGGCAAGCGCCCAGGCATGGATGGCGGGCAGTGTGAGACGCGAAGGAGGGTTTTGTGCGAAAGGCGGCGCGATCATCCAACACGGATGAGCTCCCGCTCGATGTAGGGGCGCAGTCTACGAAGCGGCGGGGTCAGGATCCTATGCTTCAGCATGCACTGTCGTTGGTTTAATCAGTGACTCAGCGGGTATGCCCAGACCTTCATGCAGCTTCCAGATCATTTTGAGTGTCAGGGAGCGCCGGCGGTTGAGGATTTCATAAACGCGGTTGCTCTTACCAATCAAGGGCTCGAGGTCTTTTACCGTCAGGCCACGGCGCTCCATCTCGAACTTGATAGCCTCGACCGGGTCAGGCAAGTCAAGAGGAAAGTGCTTTGCTTCATAGGCTTCCAGCAGCGTAACCAGCACATCAAGCTTCTCACCCTCGGGCGTGTCAGCACCCGCCATCATGAGGCTCTCGATTTCCTTAAGTGCCGCCCGATAGTCGGCGTCAGTTTTGATCGGTTTGATATCCATCTGCTGTATCTCTCGTCGCTACCTGCCCTAATGCGGGAATTAAAGGGCGCAGCGCGGGCCGAAAGCTCCGCGCTGCTGCGCACCTGTCAAGCGAGGGCCGCCAGCTGCGGGTAATCGGCCAGACGCACAGCGCAGGGGACACAATCATCTAGCTCTTCACCTCCTTCAGGCGCCCCTCAACGTATTTGTGCAGAATGCTCGCCACCAGCGTCTGGTACGGAATGCCCTCCGCCAGTGCCAGGCTTTGCAGCCCCTGGAGGTCCCGGCTGGATAGCCGGATATTGATACGCGCATCTTTGCGCAGCAGCGCCTCGGCATACGCCCTGTGCGTGGCAACACGCGCCTGAAAGTCTCCCGATGGCTCCAACTGCCCTGCTTGAAAAGCCTCCAGAATCTCTTGCTCTTCCTGGTCCAGCTTTCCCATCGCTACCTCCCGAGGTAATCCCTGGTGGCCTTGCGGCTGGGGATAACCGTCTTCAAAAAAATGCCGGATTCTGTTTCAACAAACGGCACGAGATAGACATAGCCCTTGATATCCAGCAAATGAATCTTCTGGCCAGGATACTTTTCCTGATTTGGGTGGTCTACGGTATCCAGCACCGCTGCTTGAGCCAACCGGATGACAACATCTTCAAAACAGACACCACGCTCTTCACGCAGCAGCCTGTTTTTCTCTCTGTCCCAGTCGACGATCTTCACTGGCTAATAGTATGCCAACGTATGCCTTATGTCATCAGCGGTACCAGAGAAGAAGGAATTAAGCTGGCCGACAAGCGCCAGCCATCGGTTACCAATCCGGGGCGCGGCGAAATCTCCGGGCCTTGGGCGCCGTCAGCTCCTCCTCCGTCGCCACCTCCACGGTGTGCGTCTCGAAGTCCTGCGCGAGCTGCCACTGCTTCAAGTAGAGCATGGCGCTGGAACTGGAGCGCCAGCCGCCGCGGAGCATGATCTGCTCGAGGGGTACGCCGTCGTTCAGGAGGTCAATGGCCGCGCCGATGCGGAAGGAGTGGGACGTGAGCAGCCGCGGCAGCTGGATGCCGGCGCGGGCCTGCAGGTGCTGGAGCACACGGCCCACGGCCTGGGCCGTCATCGGCGCGTTGCCGATGCGCCCGTTGCGCACCGGCCGCAGGATCCAGCGCTCGTCGCCGACGGTCTCCTGCCAGCGGCAGAGCGCCCGGTAAACGCTCTCCGGCAGGGGCACCCGGCGCCCGTGGCCTTCCTGGTCCGTCTTGGAGAATGCGAGGTGAATCGCGTAGCGCCCGCCGGGCAGGGGCTCCAGGTCTGCAAAGGTAAAGCGGCAAAGCTCGGTGCCCCGGCACAGGCTGTAATAGCCGAGAAGGAGCAGCGCCCGGTCCCGCTGCCCGCGCACATCGTTGCCGCAGGTCGCAAGCAGCGCGCGCAGCACGACCCGCGTCAGGGGCACGGCCTGCTGGGCGGCCAGCCCTTTGGCGCGCGCGAGGCGGCGCCAGGCGAGCTTCACCTCCGGCCCGTCCGTAAAGTCCTCAGCGCCGCCGAGGCGCAGCACCGCCCCGATGCCCGTCAGCGCCAGCTTCACGGTCTTGGGCGCTACCGCCTCGCCGTACTCGGTGATGTAACGGGCGAGGTCCTCGTCGGCAAGCGAAAGCGCCGGCAGCCCCTCCCGCTCACACCAGTTAACCAGTCGCAGGAAGGCCGCCTCGTAGCCGTTGATGGTGGAGGTGGCGTAGGCGCCCTCCATCAGCGTGCGCACCCGCTTTACAAACGCCCGGGGCGCCTCTTCGTTGCGCGCCATCGCGTGCTCCCCTCTGCCATGGGGCACTACTTTGCGCGCGATCATGGGGGCAGGGAACATCATCGGCAGTAAATGGCTGAAAAACGGTCCCCTGAGCACGGCAAGGCTGCTCAGGAACACGTGAGCAGCGTCTGTCGCCCCTGCCAGCACTCGATGAAGCCGTCGTCCTGGGTGGCAGGCACCAGCAGCGTATGAACACAAGGCAGGATGTTGTGCGAGAGGCGGTGCACTCATCCCCGCGCCGTATTTTCCCGCAGCCACGCCTCGAGGTTCTCGAAAGTGAAAGCCCCTGCGTCGTACAGGTTGAGAATAAAGCGCTCTGCTTCGGCATTGGTGGCCGTTAGCGCCGCCCCATTGATCTCCAGGAAGACATAGCAGGCGGCAAAGGCGGCCCGCTTGTTACCGTCACCAAAAGGGTGAGTCTGAGAAAGACTCTCCCAGAGGGCGGCGGCTTCGGCGATTACATCCGGGTAATATCCTGTCTGCGGCCGAAAGATTGCCGCCTCCAGCAACCCTGGATCGCGCACACCCTTAGAGCCGCCAAAGCGTTCTATCAGGTCACTGTGCATGAACAGGATGTCTTCGAGCGTCAGATAGTCCGAGCTCATTTCGATAACTTGTCATACAGGCCCGCGTAGCGGTTTGTGCTCTTGAGATAGGCAGCCATCACATGCTCTCTGCCCTGTGGGCCCGTACGATCTCTGCCGGCCAAGTGCGCCTTCAGTGCCTCCTCAACAATCGCCTGGATCTGCCGCCCCTCGGCTTTAGCGACTGACCGGAGCGTGGCCAGGAGTTCTGCGTCAATCTGCGTTGCGAACTTTTCTTTGTCGGCTCCCATGGGGCACCTCCATATCATGATGCGCCTAGTTTTTTTATGATACATCAAGCTCAGAGGGTGGCAAAAGCATGGAACGCGTGTAGGCTCAGGCCTGTGCATCAGCATGCACTGTCGTTGGTTTAATCAGTCAGGCAAAGTCAAGATAAAAGTGCTTCGCTTCGTAGGCTTCCAGCAGCGTAACCAGCACATCAAGTTTTTCACCCTCGGGCGTGTAAGCACCCGCCATCATGAGGCTGTCGATTTCCTTCAGTGCCGCCCGATAGTCGGCATCAGTTTTGATCGGTTTGATATCCATCTGCTGTATCTCTCGTCGCTACCTGCCCTAATGCGGGAATTAGATGGTTTGCGCGTTTATCCTGTCGTATTGAGCATGAGTGCCAATGCATCGAATATAGACGACGCGGTAGGCGTGTGATCCAGACGAACAACCGGTACTTGTTACCCGCCATTGCTTGGCAAGGCAACGAAACCGGAATCATATCGGTCAGGCGCTCTCGTAAACGCGAGGTACAACTGTATGAAAGCTAAAGACTTTGGCGAAAAGTTCGACGAGGGCAAGGAAGACATCATCGATGATCTGGATCTTTCCGGCCTCAAGCGGCCCAATCAGACACCCCGGCGGGTCAATGTAGACTTCCCGGAGTGGATGGTGGCGTCCCTGGACCGGGAGGCCGCCCGGCTTGGCATTACTCGCCAGTCGATTATCAAGGTGTGGCTGGCGGAGCGGCTTGAGCAAAGCTCTCACAAATAGAGCACTGCGAGCGCCTATCGCGCCTCGTTTTCCTGAAAGCTTGAGAGGGGCCTGACCCGGCCTTGAAGTCTCAGGCGGCCACTCACCGTGCACAGTCATCCACACCCGCCGCCTCAGCCCGCAACCGCTCGATCTCTTCCTTGAGCGCCTCGTACTCCGCCAGCTTGCGGCGCAGGAAGTGGTTGGTCAGCCGCGCCTTGCCGGCCATGCCTTTGGGTGTGAGCAGGTAGGCGTAGCGGAGCTTGCGGTCAGACTTCGAGAAGTTCTCCATCTTGATCCAGCCCTTCTCGACCAGGGCCTTGAGGCAGTAGTTCAGGCCGCCCAGGCTGATGCCCAACTCCCGGGCCAGGTCGCGCTGGGTCAGGCTTACCTGCAAAGGCGCAGGACTCGAGAGATTCGGCCCCTCCAGCGCTTACAACCGGCCGTTTTGTCTATAGAGAAGCAGTAGCCGGGGGCGTACTGCAGGCTCCTACTGTCGTAACATGACATATTCTCACCGCAGCAGGAAGTTCAAGCACAGACGCGGTGGTAGCTGCCATTTTCTATTGGCTTAACCAGTCCTCCCGATTATGCCGCACGCGAAGAATCAAAACGTCATCGGCGCGAATCGTATAAAGCACGATGTGCGACCCGGCCGGGTGGACGCGAACCGCTGGGCGCAGTTCCGGCCGCAGCGGAGCGGCGTATGGATTCGCCGCAAGAAATTCAAAAGTGTGCTGCAGGTTTTGGTGGTAACGCCGCGCTTTGCCAACCCCGAAATTCTGGGCGCCGGCAACAAAGAGGTCTATGAGATCCTGCTCAGCCAGGGCAGTAAGGACATACCTCACTTGTCCCGCGCAAGCCTCGCAGTAGCTTCTGCCTGCAGCGAATCCATCGTTCTGACACCGTCTCCGCCAGCAAGCGCCTCGTCAATCAGCCCCTGAAGTTCAGCGATCCTGCCAGCGCGCTCCTGATCTCTTCGGATCAGGTCGCGAACATAGTCGCTGGCATTGCTATACCGGCCAGAACGGGAACATTCGTCGACCCAGGCTTTCATCGCATCCGGCAGGGAAACGTTCATAGTTGCCATCTGAGCACCTCCGCCCACAATCTTGGCAAGGTTTGCCAAAAACTGTCAACCGGCAACTCTTAGTTCGCCTGCTGCGCCGCCGCCTCCGTCTGCAATACGAGGAGCGCCACGCACTCTCACCATATCCGTCGATATGTCCATCCCACTCCCGGGCCAACAGATCAGCACGCGCGTGAAGATGGCGCTTGAGGCATAATGCGACTAATGCGCCGAGCCGCGCGCCTCATCGGCCGCCGACAGGGCGACCGAAACGAGTAATGAGACAAACGGATCCTGATGTCGTTTAAACTCCTGCAGCTTCTGGTCGCTTTCGGCGTCACCCTGGCCTTGCTTAGGCTGTTCGCCTCTATTGCCCCGCGCCTCAGCATCGTCGACCCGCCGAACCATCGAAAGCTGCATCAAGGCGAGGTACCTCTCGTTGGCGGGCTGGCTGTTTTCGGCGCCTTGCTGCTGGGTGCGCTGCTATGGGGAGATACCGAGGGCAATAGCCTCTCGGGCTATGGCAAGCCTCTCGCGGTGTTCTTCCTCGCTGGCGGCATACTGATTGTCGCCGGGCTCATCGACGACATGCGCCCGGTCAGCGTTTTCTCGCGGATACTGGTCGAGGTAGCTGTGGCCCTGCTGCTCATCGAAGGCCTCGAGCTGAGGCCCACAAACCTCGGTGATCTGTTTGGCACCGGCGATGTCCGCCTGACACCCTGGGTGGCCTACCCGTTTACGGTGATCTGCGTCTTCGGCGTCATTAATGCCTACAACATGCTCGACGGCATGGACGGCGTGGTGGCCGTCATAACGCTGATAACCCTCGCGGGCTTTCATCTGTTTTGTAATACACATCCGGGACTGATTACCATCTTCCTCAGCGGCGCGCTGTTCGCGTTCCTGGTCTCCAACCTGGACCTCTCGCCCCGGATACCCAAGACCTTCCTCGGTGACGCGGGCAGCAAACTCATGGGGCTGATTGTCGTGACGCTGCTATTGGCAGCCGCCGACGCCAACGTGACCGGCGTCAAATATATCGAGCCGGTCACGGCGCTATACCTGGTGGGCCTGCCCCTCTACGACATGACCTTTGTAACCCTGCGCCGCGTCGCCCGTGGCCGATCCCCAATCGCGCCGGATCGCACCCATATTCACCACCTCATGCAGACGGCAGGCATCAATGACCGTCGGGCGCTGATTCTGATCGCCACGCTTGGAGCCACCTTCCCCACCCTTGGCTTCGCCCTCGCCAGTGCAGGGGCTGCTACTCACTACCAATTCTGGATTTTTCTTGGCTTTTTTATCCTCTATTGCCTGTTCATGCGCGAGGCATGGCGCGGGGTAAGCCGCTCGGAGTAACAAACCATGAACGAACCGAAAGTCCCTCAACCCACTGCGGCGCCACCCGGCTACTACCCGGTAACTTTTGCCGAGGATGAGATAGACCTGTTTGAACTTGCCCTCACGCTCTGGCGGCAACGGTTGCTGGTGCTGGCAATCACCTTGGCAGCACCGCTACTGGCGGCGGGCTACCTCCTCCTCATCGCGGAACCCGTCTATGAAAGCGAGGCTCGCCTGCTGCCGCCGGCCGCGGGCAGTCTGGAGAAAATCGTCATCCCTCGGGATTCCTTGAACAGTTCCCCTGCAGGTGAAACCCGGCTGACGGTCACCGCTGAAGAGCCCGACGATGGGCTCACCATTGACTACCTCTCGGCACCGCCGATAGACGACATTTTCCAGCGTGTTGCTGAACAGCTGTTTGCTCAGGAGACCCGTCGGGCGGCCCTCCTGGCAATCAGCCCCCCCGAGGGCACGGGCCCCGGCCAGCATGCGGCTGGGTCATTCACCGTAGCCATGGAAAAGCCGGACCGCGGGAGTGAGCTCGGTGAAAGCTTGAGCGTGCGTTTCCGCGCGCCGGACCCGCAATTGGCCGCAGCAGCCGTAGCGGCGCTGGTGGCAGAAGCTCAAACGCGGGCAACGCAAGAACTCCTCGCCGGGCGCAGCGCGGTACTTGAGCGTCGCATCGAAATGCTCCAAGGCATGCTCGCCGCCAGCGTGGAGACCGCCCGACTCGCAGCTTCTCATCGCGCCACCCGGCTGCGAGCGGCAATCGAAACGGCCTCCTCCCTGGGCCTCGAGGACCCGGCACCTCTGGCCTCGCTATCCCTGCAGCCGGGCACCGACGATGCACTCTATCTGCGCGGCGCTCGCCTGCTGCGCGCCGAACTGAATGCCCTTGAAGCCCGGTCCGGCGACAGTAAAGGGGACGCTTTCCTGCCCTTCGCGCCGGATGCGGCCACTCTCGAAGCACAGATCGCCCATCTCCAGACCATCGTCACACAGCCCGTCGACGGCATTGAAGTGGCGCGGTTGGACCAGCCAGCAACGGTGCCGGCAGCCGCCGCTTCGCCCCGTCCTCGCATGGTGCTGGCCCTCGCCGCGGTCCTGGGGCTATTCGCCGGCATCGGCACGGCCCTTGTGCGCTCGGCCATCGGCAAGCGCCTGGAGCAGGAACGCCAGGGCTAGCGACTAATCGGTCGCACCCGCGCCGTAGGCACCCAGCACGTCGCCCGCCGCACCGTGAGCGCGGATCCGCCCCCCGTCAATCCACGCAGCCGTATCACACAACGCCGCCACCTGGTCCTCCTGGTGGGAAACGAGAACGACAGTCTGATCGCCGGTCAGCCGATCCTCCATCACGGCCCGGGCCTTTTTGCGGAAAGCCGCATCGCCCACACTGAGCACCTCGTCGATGAGCAGGATATCCACCCGCGTCATGATCGCCGTACTGAAGCCGAGGCGCGAGCGCATGCCGGCGGAGTAGGTGGCGACCGGCTCCTCAAAGGAGGGGCCCAGCTCGGAGAAGTCGCGGATCTCCCCGAGGAAGGCCTGCGCCTGGCGCCGCGTCGCGCCCTGGAGCATGGCGGAGAGCAGCGCGTTGTCGCGCCCGGAAAGCTGGGGCTGGAAGCCGAGGCCGAGGGTCAGCAGGCTGCAGCTGGCGCCGGGACGGCGCCACACAGTACCGGCGCGGGGCGCCAGCACCCCGGCGAGGAGCCGGAGCAGCGTGGTCTTGCCGGCGCCGTTGCGGCCGAGGATGCCCAGGGTCTCGCCGCGGTGGATACGCAGGGAAACATCGTCGAGCACCCGGTGCAGGCCGCGCTCGAAGTTGGCGCGGCGGGCGTGATAGCTGTGCGACACGCCCTGGAGTTCGAGCATCGGCTCAGCCGCCGCGCCAGCAAAGGCCGGGCGGCTCATGCGGTGATCGCCTTCAGGGCCAAAAACCGGCTCGTGCGCCGCAGGAGCAGCACCCCCGCCGCAACGAGAGCGGCAGCCCCGGCAGCTACCGCCGCAAGGTGAGCGAGGTCCGGCGCGGCGCCTTCCATGAGGACCTGCCGGTAGGCATCAATGATGAAGGCCACCGGGTTCAGCACCAGCACCGCCTCGGTCATGGCCGGGTCCGCCAGGCCGCGCACGTCCCAGAAGATGCCCGAGGTAAAGAGCAGAAAGATCATGCCCAGGGAGATAAGCATGCTGAAGTCGAAGGCGAGGCAGACGAGAAAGGCGCCGAAGAGCGAGAGCCCGACGATCATCAGGTAATTCACAAGCACCACCGGGATCAACCAGGCCCAGCCGGGGCTGACCCCGTACCCCTTGAACCAGAGGACAATGAACAGCAGCAGGAACACCGACGCCTGCTTGTAGAGCCCCTCCTGGATCGTCGCCAGGGGAAACAGGCTCTTCGGTACGTCGACCTTGCCAATCAGCCCCTTGCTGGCGACGATGCTGCGCGAAGCCTGGTTCACGGATTTGGAGAACCAGATGAAGGTGAGCTTGCCGCACATAAGGAAGACCAGGAAATCAGGGCGCTTGTTGCCCAGCACCACCTCGAAAACCACATAGAACACCGCAACGTAGAGCAGGGGCTCCAGTACCCACCACAGGTAGCCGAAAAAGAAGCGGGCAGCGTCGGCCTTCAGCGCCATGCGCGCCATGGTATCGACGAGGGTGAAATAGTGCCTGAAGGTCATCGGTGGGCCGGTCTCTCGCGAGGGCGCTATGTTACCAACTTGCCACGCGCTAACATACGGCCCATGCCCCCACGTACTCCCAGCCCATCGCCGGCGCGCAAGCGCTTCGGCCAGAACTTCCTCCAGGACGATATGGTCATCCACCGTATCGAGAGCGCCGTCGCACCCCGGGAGAACAACCACCTGGTGGAAATCGGCCCCGGGCGCGGAGCGCTCACGGAGGCCCTGGTGAGCACCGGCTGCCGCTTCGATGCCATCGAGCTGGACCGGGACCTCGCCGCGGGGCTGCTGGCGGCCTTCAGCATCTATCCACGCTTTCGGCTGCACAAGGCCGATGCGCTCAAGTTCGACTTCGCCGCGCTGCGCGAAGGCCCCGGGGCGCCGCGGCTGCGGGTGGTGGGCAACCTGCCCTATAACATCTCCACGCCGTTGATCTTCCGGCTTCTGGACCAGGCAGAGCTGGTGGAGGACATGCACTTCATGCTCCAGCGCGAAGTGGTGGAGCGCCTGGCAGCGAGCCCAGGCAGCGGGCAGTGGGGGCGCCTCGGCATCATGGCCCAGTACCGCTGCCAGGTAGAGGCGCTTTTCGACGTGCCGCCGGAGGCCTTCCACCCGCAACCGAAGGTGCAATCCGCGGTGGTGCGGCTGGTGCCCTGGCGGGAATCGCCCTGGCCCGCCTGCGATGTCGCGGCGCTGCGGGCGACGGTGCAGGCAGCTTTTGCCCAGCGCCGCAAGACCTTGCGCAATAACCTCAAAGCCCTTACAACGGACGACGTTCTCGCTGACCTCGGCATCGACCCCGGGGCCCGCGCGGAAACCCTCGAACTCCCGGATTTCATCAGGCTGACGAACGCCCTCTCGGGCAGTGACACCGGCAACGAGACAGGCGACGACTAAGGCAATGAGCGAATCAGGCCCGGACCAGGTCCACATCGACGTACAGACCACCTACCTCCCCTCCCATTCCAACCCGGAGGAGGCGCAGTACACCTTTGCCTACACCATCTCGATCAGCAATCTCGGTGACGGGCCGGTGCAGCTGCTGTCCCGGCACTGGCAGATCACCGATGGCAATGGCGAGGTGCAGGAGGTGCGGGGTGCCGGCGTGGTCGGCGAGCAGCCGGTGATCGAGCCCGGGCGCTACTTCCGCTACACCAGCGGGGCAACGCTGCCCACCCCCGTGGGCTATATGCAGGGGGAGTACACCATGGTGCCGGCGGGCGAAACGGCCGTCGATCCGGCGGCGCAGCCTGCCTTCGAGGTGCCGATCCCGGCCTTCACCCTGCACACCCCCACCGCGCTCAACTGACGCCCGTACCCGCGACGGTGGCTGATTCTCATGGCGAACCTGCATGACTGACCTGCATGACTGATTACGTCGTCGGGGATATCCAGGGCTGCCTGCCGCCCCTCGAGCGCCTGCTGGCCCGGGTGCACTTCTCGCCGGACCGGGACCTACTCTGGTCCGTGGGCGACATCGTCAACCGTGGCCCCGCCTGCCTCGACACCCTGCGCTTTCTCTACGAGCGCCGCGACAACCTGCGCCTCGTGCTCGGCAACCACGACCTGCATCTCCTCGCGGCCCGCACCGGCGCGCGCAAGCTGTCGCCGTCGGACACGCTCGAGCCGATTCTCCGCGCCCGGGACAGCGACCGGCTCCTGGACTGGCTGCAGGAGCAGCCGCTGCTGCGCCGGGCGGGGGATGACCTGTTTGTTCACGCCGGTATTCCGCCGCAGTGGGACAGCACCACGGCCGAAGACCGGGCCCGGGAAGTGGCAGCGGCACTCACGGGGCCCGATTGCGATCGCTTCTTCGGCCACATGTACGGTAACAGGCCCGCGACCTGGGCCGACGACCTCACCGACTGGCCGCGGCTGCGCCTGATCACCAACTTTTTAACCCGCATGCGCTACTGCGCCGCCGACGGCACCCTGGACCTCGAGAACAAGGGCCCGCCGGACGCTGACAGCGAGGACGCGCCCTTCCGGCCCTGGTTCCGCCACCCGCACCGCCTCGCCGCCGGCGAGCGGGTGATCTTCGGGCACTGGGCGGCCCTTGGCGGCGACACCGGCGACGAACGCTTTGTCGGCCTCGATACCGGTTGCGTCTGGGGCGGCGAGCTCACCTTCTTCAACCTCGACAGCGGCGAGCGCCTCGGCGAACGCTGCGGCGACTGACCGCGGCTCCTCTGCGGGCTACACTGGCCCTATGGAAACTTACCTGGTCGGCGGCGCCGTGCGCGACGAACTCCTCGGGCACCCCTTCACGGAGAAGGACTGGGTGGTGGTCGGTGCCCGCCCCGAGGATCTGCTCGAGCAAGGCTATACCCCCGTGGGCAAGGATTTCCCGGTGTTCCTGCACCCGGAGTCGAAGGAGGAGTTCGCCCTGGCCCGCACGGAACGCAAGCAGGGCCACGGCTACACCGGCTTCGCGGTGCACGCGGCCCCCGAGGTCTCCCTGGAAGAGGACCTGCGTCGCCGGGACCTGACCGTCAACGCCATGGCACGGGATCCGGATGGGCACCTCATCGACCCCTACGGCGGGCAGCGGGATCTCGAAGCCCGGGTGCTCCGCCATGTCTCGCCGGCCTTCGTCGAGGACCCGCTGCGGGTGCTGCGCACGGCCCGCTTCGCCGCCCGCTATCACCACCTGGGCTTCCACATTGCCCCGGAAACGCTGGCGCTCATGGGCGAGATCGTCACCCAGGGGGAGCTCGAACACCTGCCCGCGGAGCGGGTCTGGACGGAGACGGAGAAGGCCCTGCACGAGGCCGATCCGGCGGTCTACATCGCGGTGCTGAAGGCCTGCGGCGCCCTCGCGGCGCTGGCCCCGGAACTGGACCGGCGCAGCGACGCGGCCCTGGCGCAGCTGACAGCGGCGGCAGCGCACAGCGACGACAGCGCGCTGCGCTTCGCGGCCCTGGTTCACGGCCTGGAACCCCCGGCTCTCGAGCGGCTCTGCGAGCGGCTGAAGGTGCCGCGGCGGCACCGGGAGCTGGCCCTGCTGCTGGCGGCCCAGGCCGGGCGAGCCGCCCGGGCGAGGACCCTCAGCAGCGAGGAGCTGCTGGTGCTGCTGGAGGCCGCGGGGGCGCTGCGCGACAACGGCCGCTTCGAGGCATTCATCGAGGGCGCCGCAGCCCTGGCCGGCGACGACTTCCCGGCGGACTACCTGCGCCGGGCCCGCGACCTGGCGCGTGACGTCTCCGCCGCATCCTTTGTCGCCGAAGGCCTCACAGGCAAGGCCATCGGCCAGGCCATGGAGGCCGAGCGCATCCGCCGGCTCAACGCTCTCGCCGTCAGTCCAGCCGGGGAGTGAGCTCGACGCCGCGCCAGGAGAAAGCGACGGCGCGGATCGGCTGCGCGGCCTGGTCGAAACGCGCCCAGAGCTCCGCATAGGTCTCGCCGCAGGCCGGATGTCGCTCCTCGGGAGCAAGCGCCGCCAGCGGGCGCAGGACGAAAGCGCTGGTGAGAATCTCCCCCCGCGGCAGCTCGACGCCCTCCCCGGTGCCCACCCGGTCACCGTAGGTCAGGATATCGATATCCAGGCGCCGCGGACTGTTGCGGGTCGCCTGCGGCGGACGCCCGTGCGCACGCTCGAGGGCCCGCAGCTCGTCGGCCAGGGCGCGCAGCGGCAGGTCGCCGTCGACGCCGACAACGAGATTGAGGAAAGGATCGCCTGCAAAGCCCAGGGCCGGCGCCTCATAGACCGGCGAGATGGCCAGCTGGCCGAAGCGCGCCGCCAGGGCGTCTAGGGCGATAGCCACGTGACGCTCGCGCTCGATATTACTGCCAATGCCCAGGTAAATACGGGGCATCAGGGGCGGGCACCGCGCTCGATGAGGACCCCCACATCCTCCACCTCCGCGACAGCGCCGGGTTTGGCGAGGCGCAGGCGCAGCCAGGGCACGGCGAACTCCTCCCGCAGGAGCGTGGCTACACCCTCGGCAAAAGTCTCCACCAGCTGCCACTGGTTCTCGGCGCCGTAGCGGCGCAGGCGCTGGCACACAGCATCGTAGTCGAGGGCACCGGCCACGTCGTCCGTCGCCGCCGGGCCGGCGATATCCGCCGCCAGCTCGAGATCCAGCACGAGCGTCTGGCGCACCGTGCGCTCCCAGCCATAGACGCCGATGACCGTATCCACGCGCAGGCCGCGGATGAAGACGCGATCACTCATGGGGCCGCAGCCCCTGCCGGAGCGGCAATGGCGGTGAGCTCGTCCATGGGCCAGCGCGGCCGGACGCGGGCGTCCGGGCCGTCCACCTCGCCGGCGGCGAGGCGACAGGCACCGGCATAGGCGATCATCGCGCCGTTGTCGGTGCAGAACGCCGGCGCCGGGTAGAAAACCTGTGCCTCCCGGGCGCTCAGGCTGTCTGCCAGCCGCGCCCGCAGGCGCCGGTTGGCACTCACGCCACCGGCCATGACCAGGGTGGACAGCCCCTCCTGCTCCAGGGCCCGCCGGCACTTGATGACCAGCGTATCCACTACGGCCTCCTCGAAGGCCCGGGCGATATCGGCCTTATCCCGCTGCGAGAGTTCCTCGTCACCGGCGCATTCACGCAGGGTGACCAGCGTATGCGTTTTCAAACCGCTGAAGCTGAAATCGAGGCCCGGCCGGTTGACCATGGGCCGGGGGAAGGTGAAGCGCTGCGGATCGCCGTCCGCCGCCAGGGCGGCCACCTGCGGCCCCCCGGGGTAGGGCAGGCCGAGCATCTTGGCCACCTTGTCGAAGGCCTCGCCTGCGGCATCATCCACCGATTCGCCGAGGAGCCGGTAGGCGCCGATGCTATCGACCCGGACCAGCTGCGTGTGCCCGCCGGAAACCAGCAGCGCCACAAAGGGGAACCCGGGGGCCACGTCCTCCAGCATGGGAGCCAGCAGATGGCCTTCCATGTGATGTACGCCGAGGGCCGGCACGCCCCAGCCGGCGGCAAGGCCGCGGGCCAGGGTCGCTCCCACGAGCAGAGCGCCGACCAGCCCGGGCCCGCCGGTATAGGCCACCGCATCGATGTCTGCCGGCACGCTGCGGGCATCCGCCAGCACCTGCTTAAGCAGCGGGACGACGCGCCGCACGTGGTCCCGGGAGGCAAGCTCCGGCACCACGCCGCCATAACGCGCGTGCATGGCTACCTGGCTGTGCAGAGCATGCGCCAGCAGACCGCTGTCTGTATCGTAGACCGCGACGCCGGTTTCGTCGCAGGATGTCTCCAGGCCCAGAACCCGCATGTGCCTTCCCCGGGTCGAAAAGAGGGCGCATGATACCGCCCGCGGGCCGAGAACACACCGTCGCAGGCTTTGCATTACACACACCTTCTGTATAAAATGCGCGCCCTTTACTGTACTGCAGGTGCAGGGCCACCCGGGGTCTGCACGAACGATGAACAAACAGGTGAGGTTATATGCCGCACATCAAGGTTAAAGAAAACGAGCCCTTTGACGTGGCCCTGCGCCGCTTCAAGCGCTCCTGTGAAAAGGCCGGTGTACTGTCCGAAGTGCGTCGCCGCGAGCACTACGAAAAGCCCACCACGGTGCGCAAGCGCGCCCAGGCGGCTGCCGTCAAGCGCCACCTGAAGAAGCTCTCCCGCGAAAACCGCAAGCGCACCCGCCTCTATTGAGGCGGCGTCCGACAGGACCGACACGGTGAGCGACGGCAGCATTCCCGAGCAGGTCAGGGCCGCCATGAAGGCGGCAATGAAGGCCCGCGAGAAGGAGCGCCTCGCCGCCATCCGCCTGATTCAGGCGGAATTCAAGCGCATAGAAGTCGATGAGCGCATCGACATCGATGACGCCCGGGCGCTATCCATCCTCGACAAAATGGTCAAGCAGCGCCGCGATTCCCAGGCCCAGTACGAAGAGGCCGGACGTGCCGAACTGGCTGCGCAGGAAGCAGCGGAGATTGATGTCATCGCCGAGTTCCTGCCCACGCCCCTGACGGACGCGGAGCTCGAACAGCTGGTGGACGCGGCCATCGCGGCCCAGGGCGCCGCCGGCATGCAGGCCATGGGCGCCGTCATGGGTGAACTCAAGCCGAAGCTCGCCGGCCGTGCCGACATGGGCGCCGTGAGCAAGCTGGTCAAGGCTCGCCTCTCCGGCTAGCGGCAGTGCAATCTTACCCGGCCCGGCCCTGCGCCGATTCCCAGGAGCGCTGACCATGGCCGGCCGCATCCCGCAGAACTTCCTCGACGACCTCCTTGAGCGGGTCGATATCGTCGATGTTGTCGACCGGCGCGTAAAGCTGCGCAAGACCGGCAAGAACTACAGCGCCCGCTGTCCCTTTCACGACGAAAAGACCCCCTCCTTCACCGTGAACCCGGAGAAGCAGTTCTACTACTGCTTCGGCTGCGGCGCCGGCGGCAATGCCCTCGGCTTTCTCATGGACTACGACAACGTCGACTTCCCGCAGGCCGTGGAGAACCTCGCCGGCACCGTCGGCCTCGAGGTGCCCCGGGAGGCCGGGACCCGCGGCAGCAGCGGCGGGGGCAGCGAAGACCGGCACAAGCCCCTGTTCAGTCTCCTTGAGGAGGCCGCCACCTTTTATCAGAGAGCCCTGCGGACTGACCCGGCCGCCGAACGCGCCGTGGGCTATCTGCGCGGCCGCGGCCTGACCGGGGAAATCGCCCGGGACTTCGGCCTCGGCTTCGCACCGCCGGGCTGGGATAACCTGCTCGAGGCCCTGGGCACAGACGAGGCCCGGCGGGACCGGCTGCTGGTTACCGGCATGCTCGTGCGCAACGATAGCGGACGGATTTACGACCGCTTCCGCGATCGGGTGGTGTTCCCGATCCGCGACCAGCGTGGCCGGGTGGTGGCCTTCGGCGGCCGGGTGCTGGGGGACGACAAACCGAAATACCTGAACTCACCGGAAACACCGGTATTCCACAAGGGCCGGGAGCTCTACGGCCTTTACGAAGCCCGCCAGCACAACCGCAAACTGGAACGGCTGCTCGTCGTGGAGGGCTACATGGATGTAATCGCCCTGGCACAGCACGGCATCCGCAACGCTGTGGCCACCCTGGGCACGGCCACCAGCCAGACTCACCTCGAGCGCATCTTCCGCCTCTGCCCGGAGGTCGTGTTCTGCTTCGACGGCGACGAGGCGGGGCGCAAGGCCGCCTTTCGTGCGCTGGAGGCCACGCTACCGGCCATGACTGACGGCCGCCAGGCGCGTTTCCTGTTCCTGTCGGAGGGCGAGGATCCGGACACGCTGGTGCGCGCCCGGGGGTCGGAGCACCTCCGCGGGCTCACCGACAGCGCCGCTCCCCTGGAGACGTTCCTTTTCGAGGCCTGCGCCGAAGGCATCGATCGCGACACCCTCGAGGGACGAGCGCGCTATGCGCGGGCGGTCCTGCCGCACCTGCGCACGCTCCCCCAGGGGGTCTACCGGGAGCTCATGTTCCGCGAACTCGCCGAGCGCACGGGGCTCGAGCTTGCCAGCCTCATGGCCCTGGAGGCACCGCCGCCGCCCCGGGAAACGGCGCCAGCGGGGCCAGGGAAGGACGCCGCGGAGGCCGCCCGGCCGACCCCGGCGCCGCGACGGCGCTCACCGCTCACAGTGCGGCGCAGCGGCCACGCCAACCTGCTGCAAAGTGCCATCGCCCTGCTCCTGCACCAGCCTGCGGCCGCGCGCCATGCAGACCCCACGGCGCTGGCGGGCCTCCAGGGCGAGGAAGCGGCCCTGCTCCATGCCATGGTGACGCTGCTCCAGCGCCACCCTGAATCCAGTACCGCCATGCTTCTCGGGCACTGGCATGGCACCCCGGAAGGGGAGCTCCTGGGCCACCTGGCGGGCCAGGAGCGGTTGATTCCCGCCGATGGCATCGAGGCCCAGTTCCGCGCCACCATCCACCGCCTGCTCGCCCAGCCGGAGCGAGAGCGCATCGTGGCCCGGGTCGACAAATTAAGAAGCACCGACTACGCTCAGATGGGCGCAGAGCAAAAACAAGAATTGAGGGAGCTGCTACATCAGCTGCAGCAACTGGACAGGCAGTCTCGCAACGACCGCCGCTAGCGCGATTATCAACCGCCTCGCCCAGGACAAGCGGCCGCCACAAGCGGCCCGGATAACGGCCAGATATATTAGACGACATTTTCCCGGACATTTTGTGGGCAAATACCCGCAACACCCGCTATAATGGCCGGCTCTATTTCTTCTCTTTATCGCTGATTTGCAAAGGTTTTCCTGAATGACGAGCGTCGTGAAGCAGCAGTCTCGGCTGAAGTCCCTGATTGCCAAGGGCAAGGAGCAGGGCTACCTCACTTACGCGGAGGTCAATGATCACCTCCCCGACGACATCTCCGATCCGGACCAGGTCGAAGACATCATCCAGATGATCAACGACATGGGGATCCATGTCTACGAACAGGCGCCGGATGCGGACGAGCTGCTCATGACCGAGGGCGACAGCTCCGCCGATGACATCGCCGCCGCCGAGGCCGCTGCGGCCCTGGCGGCGGTGGAGACGGAGGCGGGCCGCACCACGGACCCGGTGCGCATGTACATGCGCGAGATGGGTACCGTCGAGCTGCTCACCCGCGAGGGCGAGATTGTCATTGCCAAACGCATCGAGGAAGGCATCCGCGAGCTCATGGCTGCCCTCGCCTTCTACCCGGGCGCGGTGAAGTCCATACTCGACGAATATGCCGCGGTCACCCGCGAGGAGCGCAAGCTCAGCGATGTGCTCGTAGGTTACCTCGACCCGGCCGAGCACGTGCCCTCCGCCGCCCAGATCGCCGAGGCGGCCGCCAAGGACGACAGCGACGACGACAACGACGGCGGGCCGGACCCCGTCGAGGCCAAGAAGCGCTTTACCGCCCTCAAGCGGCAATACAACAAGGCGGAAAAGGCCATCGCAGCCAAGGGCCGCCAGCATGGCGAGACTGCTGAAGAGCTGGAAAAGCTCGGCGAGCTGTTCAAGTTCTTCAAGCTGACGCCGCGGGTCTTCGAGCCGCTGAATGAGATGGCGCGCACCGCCCTCGGACAGGTCCGGGAGCAGGAGCGCGAGATCATGCGCATCGCCGTGCGGGAATCCGCCATGCCGCGGAAGGAATTCATCTCCTCCTTCCAGGGCGCCGAAGCGGATCTCAAGTGGGTCAGCCGCCACGCCCGCAAAAAGGACTATGGCAGCAAGCTAACGGCACGCAAGGACGACATCCAGCGCGCCCAGCGGCGCATCCAGCAGATCGAGGAAGACACCGGCCTCACGGTCTCCGAGATCAAGGAGATCAACCGCCGCATGAGCATGGGCGAGGCCCGTGCCCGCCGCGCCAAGAAGGAAATGGTCGAGGCCAACCTGCGCCTGGTGATCTCCATCGCCAAGAAGTACACCAACCGGGGCCTGCAGTTCCTGGACCTCATCCAGGAAGGCAACATCGGTCTCATGAAGGCCGTCGACAAGTTTGAATACCGCCGCGGCTACAAGTTCTCGACCTACGCCACCTGGTGGATCCGGCAGGCCATTACCCGCTCCATTGCGGATCAGGCCCGGACCATCCGCATCCCGGTGCACATGATCGAGACCATCAACAAGCTGAACCGTATCTCCCGGCAGATGCTCCAGGAAATGGGCCGTGAGCCCACCCCGGAAGAGCTCGGCGAGCGCATGGAGATGCCCGAGGACAAGGTGCGCAAGGTGCTCAAGATCGCCAAGGAGCCCATCTCCATGGAGACGCCCATCGGCGACGATGAAGATTCCCATCTCGGCGACTTCATCGAGGACACGACGATCCATTCCCCGGTGGACTCCGCAACGGGGCAGGGCCTGATGGAGGCGACGAAGGACGTGCTTTCCGGCCTCACCGCCCGCGAGGCGAAGGTGCTGCGCATGCGCTTCGGCATCGACATGAACACGGACCACACGCTCGAGGAAGTCGGCAAACAGTTCGACGTGACCCGCGAGCGCATCCGCCAGATCGAAGCCAAGGCCCTGCGCAAGCTGCGCCACCCGACCCGCTCGGATTACCTGCGCAGCTTCCTCGACGAGTGACGCCCGGTGGCGCCCGCCGCTGGGCCGGGCGGGCGCCATGGCCTATACTCCGCGCCTGTACGGGCCCATAGCTCAGTTGGTTAGAGCAGTCGACTCATAATCGATTGGTCGCAGGTTCGAGCCCTGCTGGGCCCACCATGTCCTTCCGGTCCTTTCCGGGCACATAGGTGACACTTTATTCCGAGCACATAGGCGAGACTTCCGGAGCGAAGCCAGCCGTTGTCGGACCTGGCGCCCGAAATGGCGAACTTCATAGCAAGTAGTTGGAAGTCGGCTTTACGCTCGGAGGGATACACCTCTGATGAGCTGCAAGACTACGCGCACGCGTTTCAGCACGAGGAGAGCAACCGCGCCTTGGCAATTTGACTATGCTGGCAGGCAGCGGCTTGTAATCAGAAAACCTGCGGTTCTGCTCCAGGCCGCGGCCGGACCCGTATCCCTGACGAGACCGTCCCTGCCGGCAATGCAGCGCTTCCGGCGACACCCCGGGGCCCGGCTGCGTCAGTACCTAGCCTTGCTCGACAGCGTGAGTGCCGCGCACTGGAGTGATCTCGGCGGCACCCTGGGCGGCTCGACACTGCGTCGGGCGGGGACGTGTTCGTGGCCGGGCACGGGCAGGAAATCAGTCCTGCAGTGACTGATAGATTTCGTGCTCTACCATTCTCGCCATCGATACGAGCGCATTCCGGTCTCGTAGCGTCATTGACCTGGGCTGCGGGTCAAAGATACACAGCGTGCCCAGGGGCAGACCTGTGGGATCGCGGAGAACAGCACCGGCATAAAAACGGATGTAAGGGTCCGAGGTGACAAGGGGATTGTCCTTGAATCTGGGATCCTCGCTGGCATCTTCGACGACCAGGTACTGGTCTTCATGGATTGAATGAGCACAGAAGGCGATGTCCCTCGACGTCTCGTCAGCGTCGAGACCGCACTTGGAGAGAAACCATTGCCGATCGGCATCAACCAGAGAAATGACAGCCGTGGCAACGTCAAAGACGGTCTGCGCAAGCTCCGTGAACCGATCGAAGCGTGCTTCCGGTTGGGCATCCAGGAGCCCCGTCGCCCGCAGAGACGCAAGCCTCTCGGATTCCCGATCGTGCGGCAAGGGACGGGAACCGACCCGCTTCGCACTGCCATACTCCGTCATGAGCTAGCACCTGTTACCACCATGCTCTACAGACTAAGGTTTTTCATTTTGCAACACAACCCGGCTCGACCCATGGAGACTCAACCCGCCCCCGCGCAGGTATCATAGGCTTCTAAGGCGTATAGAGCTCATCAGTAGCCCGCCGCGAGCGTCCGCCGGTGATCGCTGACCGCAGCCGACTGGCGGAGCTGTCACAACGGCTGGTCTGCGCGATCCGGCAAAAGGCGACGGCAATAAGAGCTGTGAGTTGAGCGGCATCTATAGCTATCATGGGCGTGAAAGGCTCCTGCGAAACGCCGCAAGAGATCAGCTGGCCTAAGGACGCGCAAGAGCCGGCTGCCGCTGCATATCACTTATCTGCTGCCAGGAAGTTCGCACCATGAAGAAAAAATTCTTCGCAATGGCAAGCATCAAAAGCTCCGCGGCCTACACTTACGCGGCACTGGAGAGCTTCTTCAAGAATACACAGCTGGCACCGCGTGACAGCTTCATGCTGATCGATAATGACGGCAGCCTGGATCGTCAAAAACTGCAACCCTATGAAGGCATTGAGTATCGGCGGAATAACTGGCCACGAAGTTTCGCGGCCAACCTCAACCAAGCGATGGAGAGCGCCTCGGAGAAAGGCGCCGATCTCTACTTCCTGAACAATGACCTCATTTTCAGTCAGGAATGGCTAACAGCCGTCGAGCACGCTGGCGACACCGTAGCAATACCTGCCTCTAACGCCCAATTTACTTACCGGGCCGGACCGTTTCAGCTACATCCGTTCATGGATCTGGACGACTATCTGGGAAAGGAATCATATTTTGAAGCGATTGCCGCCGCACACCGCAGAGAGAACCGCGGCTTTCGGCCCTGTTATCGGGCGCCTTATTTCTGCGTCAAAATACCGCAGGCGGTCTACGATCGCGTCGGGCAACTGGATGAGCGCTTCGGAGCCGGAGGCGGCGAAGACATGGATTACTCAATCAGGCTGCTTCAACACGGTTTTCAACTGGGGCACGTGCTTGATTCGTTCGTACTGCACTTCCAAGGGAAATCAACCTGGCGTGGCAATGAGACTCTGCAGGAAACAAGGCACCGGAACGCAGCTTATCTGGCAGCCTTCGAGCACAAGTGGGGACACGTCCTGACAGGGCTGTTCCTCCTTGGCGACAAAACCGCGCTCACCGCCCATCCAGAGGCTGCATTTGACCTTTCAAAAGGCGCATATCGCCAAGCGATCGAGCGCCTAATGCCCAAACATCAACAGGCAACCTGAACTCGCACCATGAAAATAGCCTTGCTCCTCAACTCCACTTTCGACGGCGACGCCCTGGAGCAAAGGCCGCTTGGCGGAACAGAAACCGCCGCGCTTGGTATGTCCAGGGCCCTGGCAGCACTGCATGACGTCGAGGTGACACTATTCTCCAGGACAGAGCGCCCAGGGCGCTACAGTGGCGTAGAGCACCTCCCGTCACATCAACTGGCCGCATGGTCCACACGGAACCAGCCTGACATCTTTCTTGTAATCCGCAGCTGGCTCCCCCTCTGGCTCCCCATATATGCACGCTGCCGAGTATTTCTTTCACCGGACGCCCACGATCAACCGAGCATGCAATCTGCGCTGACAGCGACCATCAGGGTTGGCGGAGAGGTCAAGGACGTCACGGTGCTTGATCCGAAGTTGATCTACCCTGACATCGACCAGTTCTTCTGCGTCAGCGAATGGCAGGCACGCACGTTCATACAAGCTCATTCCATACCCAGAGAACGGATCTTTATAACGGGGAACGGAATATTCCCCGATAACTTTGCGGATATGCCGCTGCCTGAGAGAGCCCCGCGGCTTGTTTACAGCGCCACACCATTCCGCGGGCTGGAATACATGCCCGAATACTTCAGTGCTCTTAGGCGAGAGCATCCGGAGCTGGGCTTCGATGTCTGCAGCGGGATGGCCTTGTACGGTCACACGCGGGAGGAAGACGAGAAAGCTTACGGGGCCCTCTACAAGGAATTACAGGCGTCAGGAGCAGAGGTGCACGGGCCGCTAAAGCAGAAAAAACTGGCTGAAATCATGTGTAAGGCACGCATTTACACCTACCCCAACATCTTCGAGGAAACATTCTGCATATCGGTACTTGAAGCACAAGCCGCCGGCTTGGCGGTTGTGACGAGCAAGAAGGCAGCGTTGGCCGAGCGTATCGAACACGGTGTCGATGGCTTCCTGATCGAGGGCCACCCGTCAGAACGATCATACCGGGACGCATTTCTATCGACGGTAGATAGGCTGCTGACAGATCAGGACCTCTGGGCGACGGTCAGCGCACGGGCCCGGGATACAGCGATGCGTCAGAGCTATCGCCAACTGGCCGAGTCGTGGATGGGCTGCTTCAACGAGCTTCTCAAACTGCAGAAAAAACCACGCCTGCCCGATATTCCACGCATTCCGGCGGTGGACATCGGAGAGGCCAGGTCTGGTAAAGCTGCGTTAACGATTCCGGGAGATAAGATTGCAGACTATCTGCCGCAGACTTTCCGCGAATATGGCTTCGAATAGCCCCCCGGCGAAGCCGGGCGACGATTTGTCTTAAAAACGCGACCTCGCGGAGACGCGTCGAGATGCACGGTGCATCAAGCCTGCGCCGCGCAGTTAAATACAGGCGTATACGATGCAATAAGGAGCGCGCAATGGAATCAGTTTGCGGCACTTCGACTGAAGCCTGCCTGAAGTTCCTGGCCGACCTGTCACAACCATTAGTTTACGTCCCGTCAAAAGGCGGTGGCGATCAAACAGAACACCAGGGGAATTTCCGCACGCACGCGGTCACGGTTCGCGATGCCCGACAGGTGCTGCCTGCCACAGACCTCGACAGGGAAGGGTTCACGCTTCTTCAGCACCGCAGCGCCGTGGACAACTTTTACGACGATGAAGCTCTGAGCAACACCTATCATGGCGAGCTGATCGATCTGCTCACGACCCGTACCGGCGCGCGCCGGGTCGAGGTGTTCGACGACACACGCCGGAGCGCCTCCCTCGCCCGGCAGCGGGAACGGGGCATCCGTGAGCCGGCGAACATCGTGCACAATGACTACACGGCGGCGTCCGGCCCGCGCCGTCTCGACGATTTCTTCGCTGACACGCCGGAAGAAGCTGCGGTGCTCCGCCAGCGACGCTTCGCCATCATCAATGCCTGGCGCCCGATCCGGGGACCGGTGCTCGACCAGCCGCTGGTGCTCTGCGATGCAAGCACCGTGGAGGAAGGCGACCTCGTCGCCATGGAGCGGCGGGGCGAGGTACGCACCGGCAAGCTGCAGGTGGCATGCCACAACCCAGCGCAGCGCTGGTACTACTATCCCCGCATGCAGCCCGACGAGGTGCTGCTGTTCAAGACCTACGACTCGGCAGAGGATGGACGGGCACGTTTTACCCTCCATTCGTCCTTTGCAGATCCCGCAGCACCCGCGGCTGCACCACCGCGGGAAAGCCTCGAGACCCGCTGCCTGGTGTTCTTCTGACGGCGGTACTACATCACTCTGGCTGACCGCAGTCGCAGAGACGGGTGACTTCTCCGTGGCGGCGGCCTACCCTTCAATGCTGAAGGTCGGCCGCGGGGGCCGAAGACGCGATCGATCGTGTCCAGCAAAACGAGGAGAATAACCATGGACGTTTTCACGAAGGCCGTCGCTATCGCGAGCCTCACCGTTCTGACCGCACTGCCGGCAAGCGCAGACGAGCTGGTGCACATGGCACCGCCCGGTGCCCTGGCCGACCTGCCCTTTTCCGAGGCGGTCATCTACGACGACTTCATCTTCCTGAGCGGCCAGCTCGGTGTCGACCCGGCGACGGGCAAGCTGGTTGACGGCGGCGTCGGCCCGGAAACCCGGCAGACCATGGAAAACATCCAGGCCACGCTCGCCCGCGCCGGCGCGACCATGAATGATGTGCTCAAGTGCACTGTTTTCATGGCCGACATCGACGAATGGGCCGCCATGAACGCCGAGTACATCAAGTTCTTCGACAAGAAGCCGGCGCGCAGTGCCCTGGGTACCGCCGGCGGCATCGCCCTCGATGCCCGCACGGAGATCGAGTGCCTGGCGGCAGCGCCGGATACCGACGAAGACTAACGCCCGGACAACCCCTCGCCATGCCCCGGGAGCGTCCGGGGTGCTCAGCCATTGACCGTATACCGTATCAAGGAATAACCATGCCCGGCCTTCCCGCCCTCACCGTGATGACGGCCTGCCTTTTTGCGCCGCTGACCGGCGCCACCGGCAACAATTCGCTCAAAACGGAGGTTATCGCCTCCGTCGATGCTCCGGTAGACGCCCTGGCCAAACGCAGTGAGGAGCTCTGGGGCTACGCCGGGGCCGCCGCCGCTTGACTTGGAACAGTGAGCCAGACCCAGTGAGTAACCCGGAGCCCGGCGAACGGCCCGGCGGTGCGGGCGGCGGTGCTCTAAATTGGCCCCTGTTCGCGCTGACGGCCGGCTTCATCGCCGCGTTCTGCGGCCTCGCCGTCTTCAGCGCCGGAACCCTGAATCAGCTGGTCGATGCCAGCTTCGCCTGGTCGGCCCGCTTTTTTGGCCTCTACTGGCAGCTGCTGTTGCTGGCGACCTTCTTTGTGGGCCTGCTCATAGCCCTCCTGCCCGGCGGCCGCAGCGTTCTCGGCGGCCTGGCAGTGCCGGAGTTCAACCTGTTCCAGTGGGGCTCGATGATCATGTGCACGCTGCTCGCCGGCGGTGGTGTGTTCTGGGCCGCGGGGGAACCCCTGGCGCACTTTGTCGAGGTACCGCCGGCCTTTCCGGGCGTGGAGGCGACCACCCGGGAGGCCGTGCCCTATGCCCTGGCACAGTCCTTCCTGCACTGGGGCTTCCTCGCCTGGGCCATTCTCGGCAGCCTGACCGCGGTCATGCTCATGCACTATCACTACGACGAGGGGCTGCCGCTGGCGCCGCGGACCCTGCTCTACCCGGTGTTCGGCCGGCACGCCATCGACGGGCCGATCGGCGACCTGGCCGATGCGGTCTGCATCATCGCGGTAGTCGCGGGCACCGTCGGGCCCATCGGGTTCCTTGGCCTGCAGGTGAGCTACGGCCTTGAGGCGCTGTTCGGCATCCCGGACCGCTTTCTCACCCAGGCATTGGTAATCGGCGCACTGATGGTGGTCTACCTGGCATCGGCGATCAGCGGCATCGGCCGCGGTATCCAGTTCCTGAGCCGGGTGAACATGGTGCTGGGCGGCCTGCTGCTGGTGTTCATCCTGGTGGCGGGGCCTTCCCGCTTTATCTTCAGCAGCTTTTTCTCCGGGCTGGGAACACACCTCACCAACTTTTTCGACCTGGCTCTGTACCGGGGCGACGCCGAGGTCTTCGGCCCCGCCGGCTGGCTCGGGTGGTGGACGGTGTTCTTCTGGGGCTGGTTCATCGGCTACGGACCGCTCATGGCGATCTTCATCGCCCGGATCAGCCGGGGCCGGTCGATCCGCGCCATTGTGATCATGCTGTCGCTCGCCGCGCCGCTGATCACCATGGGCTGGTTCACGATCCTCGGCGGCGCGGGGCTTGGGCTGGAGCTGGCGGACCCGGGGGTCATTTCCGGGCCCATGGCCGGGCTCAACCTGCCGGCAGCACTGCTGGCGGTCACCCAGGCCATGCCGCTCGGCTTCATCGTCTCGCTGCTGTTCCTGCTGCTGACTACCATCTTCGTCGCCACCACCGGCGACTCCATGACCTACAGCCTGGCTGTTTCCCTGTCGCCGGGCGGCCACCCGTCGACGGCGATGCGTGTCTTCTGGGGCGCCGCCATGGGCGCCATGGCGCTGGTGCTTGTGTCTCTCGGCACCGGCGGTATCGGCAAGCTGCAGAGCTTTATCGTGGTCACCGCCGTGCCCGTGTCGCTGGTGCTCCTGCCCTCGCTCTGGGATGCGGTGCGCATCACCCTGGCCCGGAGCCCGGCGCGCTGAACACCGGGGCGGTCAGAGCCTGGGAGCGAGCCACTGCGCATAGGCAAAGACCAGCAGCCCGAGCCCGAGCCATAAGCTGACGGCGAGGAAGGCGGCCACCAGCCAGCGCCTCACGGGTTTTCGTCCTCAACGGCGCTGCGCCAGGACGCTCCGGCGGTGATCTGCATCAAGCACCCGAGGCGCTGTTGGCGGCAGAATAGGTGTTTTCCAGACTGTTTACCGGGACCCGACTCATGGCAACCACGACGCAGCGAACGGCCATTACGATAGTGACTCGCGACGGCACTGTCGACCGGCAGAACCGCGCCAGCCGGCAGCTCCTTGGCGACTGCAGCGGGCAGCGCTGTTGTGATGCCATGGCCTCGCTGCACGGCAGCGGCGGGCTGCCCTGCCATGCCGATTGCGCCCCGCAGCTGCTGGCTGCAGGCCTTGAGCGGACGGCCGCCGCCAGCTTCCGCCGGGGGGGCCGGCAGCATCTGCTCACCTGTGTGCCCACGGATGACCGGGTGGTCTGCTCCCTCACGGCGAGCGGTACAGTCCAGCCGGCGGCCTGGCAGGCGCTGACCCGGCGCGAGCTTTCGGTGCTGGAACTCCTTGCCGAGGGTGAAACGGCCAGCAGCGCTGCCGTACGCCTTGGGCTCAGCACGTCCACGGTGCGCACGCACGTGGAAAAGCTCCGCCTCAAGCTCGGTGCCAGTACCCAGGCAGCCGTGGTGGCCCGCGGCTACCAGCTCGGCTATCTCACCTAGCCTCACCCTGCCGGAAAGTTCCCCCCGCCGGCGGGGAAAAATACCGCCGGCACCTCCGCCAATCGGCCGATGGCAATGGGCCGGCCCGCCGCTAGGGTGGCCTCAGCCTGGCGGGGCGCCCCGGCGGCCGGCCGCAGATACCGAGAGAGGCAAGCATGAGCAGCGAACAGACGCCGGCGCAGGCAACGGCGCCAAAGCCCAAGGTTTTTATTCACGTTAATCACAAGCAGATCCTCGGCGCTATTGTCGGAAAGTACTCGCTGGAGAAGCACTCGGCACACGCCGACCGGTTTGCCGTGGAGTTCATCGAAGTGCGCAACCAGCCCTTCCTGCACGCCAAGGAGGGTGAGCTGTATCTGCGCCACGGTGACAAGCGCAGCTGGCTGAACGATGACCTGCAGTCTTTCACGCCGCTGCGCTTCATGCCGCCGGAGCTCATGGGCTACCAGGGGCGTGCGGTGGTGATCGACCCGGACGTGTTTGCCGTGGGCGACGTGTGGGAGCTGCTCTCCCGGGACATGGACGGCATGGCGCTTATGTGCCGGCCGAAGTCGGGCAACAAGGGCAAGCACGGCGCGCTGGCTTCCAGCGTGATGCTGCTGGACTGTGCGCAGCTCACGCACTGGCGGGTGGAGGAGCAGTTCAACGAGATGTTCGCCTTCAAGCACGACTACATGGACTGGATCAGCCTCAAGCTCGAGGATCGCAGCCGCATCGGCCTGTTCGAGGACGAGTGGAACGATTTTGACCGCCTGACGCCGCGAACGAAGCTGCTGCACACGACCAAGCGCCGGCACCAGCCCTGGAAGACGGGCCTGCCCATCGACTTCCGCCCGGCGGACAAGTTCCGCCTGTTCCCGCCCAAGCACTGGCTGCGCCGCGCGCGCCGGGCAGTGTTCGGGGACTATGCGCTGGCCGGCACCTACAAGCGCCACCCGGACCCGGCCCAGGAAGCGTTCTTCTTCCGCCTCGTCAGCGAATGCCTGGACGAGGGGATCATCAGCGAGCAGGACGTCCGCCACGAGATGGCCCACAACCACGTGCGCCACGATGCGCTGGAGCTGGTGCGGCAGCAGGCCGCCTGAGCCGCTCTTCCACAACGAGCCCCATGCACGCCAAGAGAGGATACACCGTGACCCTGATCGACCTGTCGGCCCTCGAGGCCTGCGAGCTGCACAACGACCCCTTCGACTACATCGTGGTGCCGGATTTCCTGCCGCCGGAGGCCCTGGCCCGCGTGAACGCGGACTACCCGGCCATCGACACGGCCACCAATCACGATCTCGCCGACCTGCGCTACGGCGCGCAGTTCTCGACGTTTCTCGGTGAGCTTCAGACCAGCGCCTTCCGCCAGGCCCTGGGCGACAAGTTCGGCGTGGACCTGACGCACTGCCCCACTACGATCACCGTGCGCAAGTACTGCGAGCAGAGCGACGGCAACATCCACACGGACCACTGGAGCAAGGTGATCACCGTGCTGGTCTATTTCAATGAAAGCTGGGAGCACGAGGGCGGTCGCCTGCGCATGCTGCGGTCGGAGCACGACCTCGAGGACTACACGGCCGAGGTGAAGCCCCTGGGCGGCCAGCTGCTGGCCTTCCGCCGCACGGATCACTCCTGGCACGGCCACAAACCCTTCGTCGGTGAGCGGCGCATGCTGCAGTACAACTTTCTGTCCTCGAGCAAGCTTGCCCGGGTCAGCCAGAAGGTGAACCGCTTCGGCACCCACTTCGGCAAGCGCGTGCTCGGGATCGGCCAGTGAGCCACGGCGCTCAGACAGAGCACAGAACCCCGGTGCCAGGAGAGACAGCAATGACAGAAACGGCGATGAATGAGACAGCCATAAGCGCGACGACGAGCACCTCAGCCACAGAGGCCGAGCCGAAGCCCTGCGTCTTCATCCACGTGAACCACAAGCAGATCCTCGGCGCGCACGTGGGCGCGAAGTCCCTGCGCTATTTTTCTAAGCACAATGACAAGTTCGACGTGCGCTTTATCGAGACCCGGGACCACCCCTTCCTGCGCGCCCGGGAAGACCAGCCGTTCCTGCGTAACGGCGTCTGGCGCAAGTGGCGCATCAACGATCTGCAGTCGTTCACGCCGCTGCGCTTCATGCCGCCGGAGCTTATGGGCTACCGCGGCCGCGCCGTCGTGATCGACCCGGACGTCTTTGCCGTGGGTGATGTCTGGGATCTGCTCTCCCGCGATATGGGGGGCAAGGCCATCCTCTGCCGGCCGCGCAACAAGAAAAACCCGGACATCAACGGCCCCCTCGCCTCGAGCGTGATGCTCCTGGACTGCGCGAAACTGACCCACTGGCGGGCCGAGGAACAGTTCAGCGAGTTGTTCACCGGCGAGCGCGACTACAAGCAGTGGATCACGTTGATGTACGAAGACCGCGCCACCATCGGCCTGCTCGAGAACAGCTGGAATGATCTGGACGTGCTCAACCGGGAAACGCGCCTGCTGCACACCACCCGGCGCTGGACCCAGCCCTGGAAGGCCGGCCTGCCCATCGACTTCGTGCCGGCAGACAAGTTCGACGCCTTCCCGCCCCTGGGCTGGCTCATGTACCTGCGGCGCAAGCTGTTCGGCGATTACGCCTTTCTGGGCCACTATCGCGCCCATCCGGACAAGAACCAGGAGGATCTGTTCTTCGCGCTGCTGCGCGAGTGTGTGGACGACGGCACCGTGACCGAGGACATGATCCGGCGGGAGATGGACGCCAACCACGTGCGCAAGGATGCGCCGCTGGTGCTGCGCAAGGCGCCGAGGCTCGAGCAGGTGATCGCCTCGCTCCCGGCTGCGGCCTGAGCGGCCGGGCGCCGGGAGCATGGGCCTGTTCCGCACTACCGCCGCCTACGACGAGGCGCTGGCTAACTGGCAGGGCATCGCCGACCGGCCGGCGCCGGCGAACCTCGCGCGCAGGGACGGCATCCGGGTGCTCGAGAACGACCTCCTCGAGCGCTGGCTCACCAGCGCGCACTGGACGCTCCCGGGCCTCTGGGCGCTGCCGCTGACGGCCTTCTGCCTGCACCGCGCGCTGGTAGTGGAAGAGCGCACAGCGGCTGCCGTGGCCGGACTCTTCCTGGCCGGCATGCTGGGCTGGACCTTTGCCGAGTACTGGCTGCACCGCTGGCTGTTCCACCTGCCGCCGGCGAAGAACCGCACGCTGCGGGCGATCCAGTTCGGACTCCACGGCTACCACCACGAGTTCCCGGAGGACCCGCGCCGGCTGGTGGCCCCGCCCATCCTCGCCGTGCCCATCGCCTCCGCGCTGGCCGCCCTGGTCGTCCTGCTCTTCCCCGGGCACTGGCCACCGCTGCTGGCCGGCACCTTCTTCGGCTACCTCTGCTACGACTGGGTGCACTACTTCACGCACCACGGCCGGCCGCGCACGGCGGCGGGTCGCTTCCTGCGGCGCTTTCACAAGACCCACCATTACCGCTGCGCCTGCACCCGCTACGGCCTGAGTTCACCGCTCTGGGACCTCGTTTTCGGCACCGCCGGGGAGCGGCCGCCCGGCGCTGCCGGTGAAACGACCGAAAAGCCTACCGCCGGCCAGCGCTGAGGCGCATACTAGGGCATTGTCTTAACCTGAGGGGAGCGTTCCGTCGTCCCTGATCCTCACGCCCCCCATCACGTGCACAGCGCGTCCGCCCTGCCGGCCCGCTGTCGCAAGCAAAGAGTCCCTGCCGCCGTCAGGGGCTTAATCGGATTTACTGCTCAACATCATCGAAAAAAACCGATGGAAAGTGCAGTTGTGATCGAACTATCCTCAAACTATCTCGTGGCCAGCGTGAAGTCGGCCAAGGGCCAGCGGGCGCAAGCCGCGCAGGCACGGCAGGGGCCGGGTTACGAGAGCGCGCAGGCAGCGCTTGCGTCTGTTTATCTCTCACGCGTTGAAACCGCAGGACATCCATAACCAGGAGGCTACATCCCATGGTACGAAAAACTCTCCCCGCCGCGATCCTCGCGGCCATCATGGCCGCATCAGCGAGCGCGGACATGCACGATGCCGAGAAGGGCATGATGGCCGGCAAGGCGAAGCCGAACAGCTTCTGGTGGCCCGACCAGCTGAACCTCCAGCCGCTCCGTGACCACGCCATCGAGTCCAATCCCTATGGCGATGATTTCGATTACGCCGAGGCCTTCGCTCAGGTCGATTTCGCCGAACTGAAAGCGGACCTCAAGAAGGTCATGACCGAATCTCAGGACTGGTGGCCGGCCGACTGGGGCCACTACGGACCCTTTTTTATCCGCATGTCCTGGCACGCGGCGGGCACCTATCGCACGGCTGACGGCCGCGGCGGCGCCGGCGGCGGTCAGCAGCGCTTTGAGCCGCTGAGCAGTTGGCCGGACAACGCTAATCTCGACAAGGCGCGTCGCCTGCTCTGGCCGGTGAAGCAGAAGTACGGCCGCAATGTATCCTGGGCCGACCTGCTGGTGCTCGCCGGCACCGTCGCCATGGAGGATATGGGCTTCAAGACCTTCGGTTTCGCCGGCGGCAGAGCGGATGACTGGGAGCCGGACATCGTCTACTGGGGCCCGGAAGAAGAGCTGCTCGCCAGCGACCGCCACGATAAGGAGATGAACCTGAAGCCCGGTCTCGGCGCAACGGTCATGGGCCTCATCTATGTAAACCCGGAAGGCCCTGGAGGCAATTCCGACCCGGTCGCAGCCGCCAAGCAGATCCGTCAGAGCTTCGGCCGCATGGCGATGAACGACGAAGAAACAGTGGCTCTGATCGCCGGTGGCCACACCTTCGGCAAGGTCCACGGTGCCGCCAAGGCGTCCGAGTGCCTCGGCCCGGACCCGGCAGCAGCCCCGATTGAGCAACAGGGCCTGGGCTGGAAAAACAGCTGTGGCAAGGGCAACGCAGAAGACACCATTACCAGCGGGTTGGAGGGCGCCTGGACCGCCGCTCCGACCCAGTGGACGATGATGTACCTCAACAATCTGTTCGCCTACGAGTACGAAAAGGTCGAAAGCCCCGGGGGTGCGGTGCAGTGGATCGCCAAAGACGGGGCCACGAAGGACACGGTCGCACCGGTCGCCGAGGGCGCGGAAAAGTCCACGCCGATTATGTTGACCACAGACCTGTCGTTAAAAGAAGACCCGGTCTACCGGGAAATCTCCCGGCGCTTCCTGGATAACCCGGAAGAGTTCGAGCTCGCCTTCGCCAAGGCGTGGTTCAAGCTGACACACCGCGACATGGGCCCCAAGGCCCGCTACGTCGGTGCCGAGGTGCCGGACGCCGATCTCCTGTGGCAAGACCCGCTCCCGGAGGCAGACTACAAGACGATCGACGCGGGCGACGTTGCCAAGCTGAAGAAAGCGATTCTGGCCACGGACCTGTCCAACGCCGAACTCGTGCGCGCAGCCTGGGCCTCCGCCGCCAGCTACCGCAATACGGACATGCGCGGTGGTGCCAACGGCGCGCGCGTCCGCCTTGCGCCGCAGAAGGACTGGCCGGTGAACAATCCGGAAGAGCTGGCGACGGTGCTGGCGACCCTCGAGGAGATCCAGCAGGATTTCAACGGTGGACTTTTCAACAAAAAGGAAGTGTCTCTGGCGGACCTGATCGTCCTCGGTGGCGCGGCAGCGATCGAGCGCGCGGCGGGCGAGGCCGGCCATGACGTCGAGGTGCCGTTCGCACCCGGTCGCGTCGATGCCATGGCCGAGATGACGGACGTCGAGTCCTTCGAACCGCTTGAGCCTTACGCCGATGGCTTCCGCAACTACTACGCGGAAGGCAACATGCTGCCGCCCACGGAGATGCTGGTAGAGCGTGCGGATCTTCTGGGCCTGCGTGTCCCGGAGATGACCGCTCTGCTCGGTGGCATGCGCGCCCTGGGAGCTAATAGCAGCGGCGTCGAGCATGGCATTTTCACCGACCGTCCCGGCACGCTGAGCAATGACTTCTTCGTCAATCTGCTCAGCATGGAGACGAAATGGACGAAGGCGAGCGACCAGGAAGGTCTCTATGAAGGCCACGACCGTAAGAGCGGCGAACTGAAGTGGACCGCAACGCCGGTGGATCTGGTGTTCGGCTCAAACGCAGAGCTGCGAGCCATCGCCGAAGTCTATGCCGCGGCCGATGGCGACGAGAAGTTCCTGCAGGACTTCATCGACGCCTGGGTCAAGGTCATGCAGGCCGACCGCTTTGATCTGAAGCGCAGCTGAGAAAAAGCGCGGCAGCTTGCTGCCGCGCAGCACGCAAGCCCGGGCACCGTGAGGTGGCCGGGCTTTTTTTTGCTTCTTCGCTGGCTTGCGGGCCGGCGAAGGTCGGCAGCCCGCGAGCGGCTGCTTTCACAGCTCTGCCCGGGGGTGCTATCGTGAAGGGACGATAATGACAACTATGCCAACCGCAAGGGGGTCATAGCATGAGTGACTACTTCCTGTACCCGCCGCTCCTCGGTATCGGCGGCCTGCTGGTCGCCTTCTTCATCTATCACCTGCTGCTGCGGCACAACCACGGCGACGGCATCGTCAAGCACATCGGTGACCAGATCCACCTCGGCGCCATGGTCTTCATGCGCAGGGAGTACCAGCTGCTCGCGCTGTTTGCCGGTGCATTGCTGGTGGCTATTCTGGCCTCGCCGCTGTCGGTGAACACGGCCATCGCCTTCACCGTCGGCGCCCTGTCCTCGGCTACCGCGGGTTTTCTCGGCATGTGGGCGGCCACAAAAGCCAACGTACGCACGGCGGTAGCGGCGCAGAACCACGGCCAGGGCCAGGCGCTGGCCATCGCGTTCTATGGCGGCTCCATCATGGGTCTCTGTGTCGCCTCCCTGGGGCTCATCGGCCTCGGCAGCCTGTACTACTATCTCGGCGGCGACCCGCACACGGCCCACGCGATCCACGGCTTCGGCATGGGCGCCTCGGTGGTGGCGCTGTTCTCCCGTGTCGGGGGCGGCATCTTTACCAAGAGCGCCGACGTCGGCGCAGACCTTGTGGGCAAGGTGGAGGCCGGCATCCCGGAAGACGATCCGCGCAACCCGGGGGTGATTGCCGACAACGTCGGTGACAACGTCGGCGACATCGCCGGCATGGGCTCGGACATCTTCGAATCCTACTGCGGCTCGATGATCGCCTGCATCGCTATCGCCTCCACCATGGCAGTCGATGCCGATACCCGGAGCGCGCTCATGTTCCTGCCCCTGGCGCTTGCCAGCATCGGTCTCCTCGCCTCCCTCGCCGGCATTGTGCTGGTACGGGCGCGCGCCAGCGCCGCACCGGAAGCGGCGCTGCGCACGGGGACGATCCTGGCACCGGTGCTGTTCGCCGTGGCCGCCTGGTTCCTGATCGGCGCCATGGGCCTCGGCAGCAACGTCTGGTGGTCCGTCGTCGCCGGCGCCGTGGGCGGCGTGTTCATCGGCCTGATCACCGAGTACTACACCGGCGGCAGCCCCGTCCGCAAAATTGCCGAAGCCGGGGGCACGGGCCCGGCAACGGTGATGATCACCGGCCTTGCTGTCGGCATGCAGTCCGTGGTGCTGCCCGTTCTCTTTCTGGCGGGCATCATCTACGTCTCGACGGCGCTCTCCGGCCTCTACGGCGTGGGGATTTCTGCCGTTGGCATGCTCGCCACCGTCGGCATCACCATGGCGATCGACGCCTACGGCCCGGTGGCGGACAACGCCGGCGGTATCGCCGAGATGGCGGGCATGGGGCCGGAGACGCGCAAGATCACCGACGGCCTCGACGAGGTCGGCAACACCACGGCGGCCATCGGCAAGGGCTTCGCCATCGGTGCCGCGGCGCTAGCGGCCATGGCCATCATCGCCGCCTTTGTCGAGACGGTGACCGTGAACAACCCGGGCTTCGCCCTGGAGCTGTCGGACCCGACGGTGCTCGTGGGCCTGTTTATCGGTGGCACCATCCCCTTTCTCATCGCCGCCATCACCATGACCGCCGTGGGCGACGCCGCCTTCGACATGATCAAGGAGATCCGCCGGCAGTTTCACGAGATTCCTGGGCTCCTCGAGGGCACCGCGGAGCCGGATACGGCGCGCTGCGTGGACATTGCCACCACCGCGGCCCTTCGTCGCATGATCCTTCCCGGTGCCATTGCGGTCGCCGCGCCAGTGGTTATCGGCTTCGGTCTCGGCGCCCAGTCCCTCGGCGGCATGCTCGGCGGCGCCCTCCTCGGCTGCGTGCTCCTCGCCCTGATGATGGCCAACGCCGGGGGCGCCTGGGACAACGCCAAGAAGTACATCGAGAAGGGCAACCTCGGCGGCAAGGGTTCGGATACCCATTCGGCAGCGGTTGTCGGCGATACGGTCGGCGACCCCTTCAAGGACACCTCCGGCCCGTCCATGAACATCCTCATCAACGTCATGGCCATCGTCAGCCTGGTGATCGCGCCGCTCTTGTAGCAGCTGTAGCAGCTGTAGCAGCGGCGTACCGGCCGGGCCGCCGGGGAGGGCGGCACGGCCGTGTTCATCGCGGCGGCGCTTCCGCTATCCTTTATCCCTTGCCTTTCACCCTGTGCCACCGCGGAGTCCGCCTTGCTGACAGCCACCGGTATCACCTACCAGTTCCGCGAAGGCGGCACCGATCACAAGCTCCTTACCGGCATTGATCTCTCCCTCGCAGCCGGTGAATGCGTGGCCCTGCTCGGCGCCTCCGGCTCCGGCAAATCGACACTGCTGAACCTCCTTGGCACCATCGACAGTCCACAGAGCGGCTCCCTCCTGATCGGGGGGCGGGAGATCTCGGCACTCGCCGAGCCCGAGCGCACTCTGTTCCGTCGCCGACACATCGGCTTTGTCTATCAGCGCTTTCTCCTGGTGCCCACGCTGACGGTGGCGGAGAACATCCGCCTGCCCCTGGACCTGCTCGGCGTGCCCCCGACGGAAGCCGGGGAGCGGGTCGCACACTGGCTTGAGGCCGTGGGGCTTGCCCGTCGCGGCGACAGCTTCCCGGACCGGCTCTCCGGCGGCGAACAGCAGCGCGTGGCCATCGCCCGGGCCCTGATTCATGAACCGGACCTGGTGCTCGCCGACGAGCCCACGGGCAGCCTCGATCCCGAAACCGGCGAGCGGGTGCTCGCACTACTTCTCGAACGGGCGCGGCAAGGCCGGGGCGCCCTGCTGCTGGTAACCCACAGCGAGGCCGTGGCGGCGCGCGCCGACCGGGTGCTGCGCCTGGAGCACGGCCGCCTGGTTGCCGAAGGGGGACCGGGTGAGTAACGGCATGAGCAGTCGGCTGCCGCTGGCGGCGAGCCTGCGCTTCTACCGGCAGCACCCCCTGCAGCTGGCCCTGGCCCTGCTGGGTATTGCCCTCGGCGCCGCAGTTATCGTCGCTGTCGCCCTGGCAACGCGCGCCGCAGCGCTGTCCTTCGACCGCTCTCTCGCTACCCTGGCCGGGCCCATGACCCACGAGCTGCGGGCCCGCGAGGGCGCCCTCGACGAGGCCGTCTATCGGCAATTGCGCCTCAGCGCCGACGCCCCCCCGGCGCTGCCACTGCTCCGCGCCCGGCTCATGATCGGAGAACAGCGGGTTGACCTGCTGGGCCTGGACCCACTGGCGCTGCCGCCGGGCGCCGGCGCGCCGGCGGCGCTGACGGCTGACCTGCCACGGCTGCTCACGGAGCCCGGTGCCGTCCTGGTTCCGGCGGCGCT
>NZ_KN234758.1 GCF_000764025.1 Pseudohaliea rubra DSM 19751
CCATTGCCCTGGCGCTGGCCACGGAACGGCCGGGCTGGCAGGTCACCGCGGTGGACCGCGACCCGGCGGCCCTCGCTGTCGCCGGCGACAATGCCCGCCGCCTCGGCTTCGGCGGCATCCGTTTTCTCGCGTCGGACTGGTTCGCCGGTCTCGCGGGCGAGACCTTCGACCTCGTCGTTTCCAACCCCCCGTACCTGGCCAGCGACGACCCGCACCTGGCAGGCCCGGAGCTCGCGCACGAACCGCGGCGAGCGCTCGTAGCCGGCCCCACGGGCCTCGAGGATCTTTCCCGGCTGGCCGCAGCGGCCCCGGTGCAGCTGGCGCCGGGGGGCTGGCTGCTCCTCGAGCACGGCGCTGAGCAGGGCGAGGCAGTGCGCGGGCTGCTCGCTGCCGCGGGCTTCGGCGCCGTGGCCACACACCGGGATCTCGCCGGCCTGGAGCGCGTCAGTGGTGGCCTCTGTCATGCTCAGTGACGACGACCTCGAGCGCTACAGCCGGCAGCTGTTGCTGCCCGCCTTTGATCTTGCCGGGCAGGAGGCGCTGGGGCGGGCCCGGGTTCTGATCCTGGGGCTCGGCGGCCTCGGCTCTCCGGCGGCGCTTTACCTCGCGGCGGCGGGTGTGGGCAGCCTCGTACTGGTCGATGGTGATGCGGTGGAGCCGAGCAACCTGCAGCGGCAGCTCGCCCATGGCGAGGCGGACCTAGGCCGCAATAAGGCGCGCTCGGCAGCGGACGCGGTGGCCGCGCTCAATGCGGCGGCCCGGGTGGAGGTGGTGGCTGAACGCGCCGATGAGGCGCGCCTGCAGCAGCTCGCGGGCCGGGTGGACCTGGCCCTCGATGGCAGCGACAACTATCCGGCCCGCTTTGCCCTCAATCGGGCCTGCCTCGCCGCCGGCATCCCCCTGGTCGCGGCGGCGGCGGTGCGCACCGAGGGGCAGCTGGCGACCTTTCACCCCGCCGCCGGCGGCCCCTGCTATCGCTGCCTGGTTCCGGAAGAGGGCGCCACGAGCGCCCTGTCCTGCAGCGAGAGCGGCGTGCTCGGACCGGTGGTCGGCACGCTCGGCAGCCTCGCCGCCCTCGAAGCCCTCAAGGTGCTCGCTGGCTACGGCGGCGACCTGCGCGGCGCCGTGCTGACCCTCGACCTCTTCAACTACCAGATCCGACGCCTTGATCTGGCCCCGCGGCCTGATTGTCCGGACTGCGGTCGCTAGAACCCGGGGTTTGTCACAGTGCTCCGGGGCGGCGTCTGGAGGATGTCTTCAGCCTTGCCCTGTCGAGACGCTTCTCGCTACACGCTCCGTGAGAAGAGACTCCCGCCCTCACCCCGTGGCCGTTCGACGATTTAAAACTTTTGGTTCATTGCGAATTTCCCGGGGCGGGCACGGTAGTCGCCCTGTTCCGGGGTGAGCGCGGGACACTTCTCTCAGTCGCTCCACGATATTCGCTTGGTGAGAGAAGTGTCCCGCGCTCACCCCTGCTCCTCCGCGTACTTCAGACTCGGCAGGGACCTGGCACGGTAGGGGTGGATGGCGGGGGTATGCCCCCACCAAGCGAATATCGTGGAGCGACTGGGGGCATACCCCCGCCATCCACCCCGGGAAATCCGCGATGAACCAAACTTTTCAGCCCGGGGACGGTCATAGCTGGCAACGCCAGGGACGAACGACTCGCCATGCAGCGCCTCGCCAACCGCTACTACCGGTTCCGGGACACGATCGCCGGCCCCCTGCGCCTGCTCGACGGGCTGCCGCCCCTGGCTCTGCGCCTGTACCTGGCGCCGATTCTCTGGATGGCCGGCACGCAGAAGCTCGCGGCCATGGACAGCACCATCGAATGGTTCGGCAACGGCGACTGGGGCCTGGGCCTGCCCTGGCCGGCGCTGCTGGCGCCGCTTGCGGCCTGGACCGAAGCCATCGGCGCACTGCTTCTGCTGCTGGGTCTGGCCACCCGCTGGATCGCGCTGCCGCTGTGCTTCATCATGATCTGCGCCGCTCTGACCGTGCACTGGGATAACGGCTGGGCGGCCGTCGCCGACAGCGGCGATCCGGCCATCGCCCAGCGCCTCGGTGTCGCCCGGGAGCTGCTCGTCGAGCACGGCAACTACCCCTGGTTGACGGAGCACGGTCCGCTGGTGATCCTCAACAACGGTATCGAGTTCGCTGTCACCTACGCGCTAATGCTGCTCGCGCTCCTGGTCACCGGCGGCGGCCGCTTCACCAGCATCGACGATACCCTCGCCCGCCTCTATCCCCGAGGCCGCCGGGCCGCCGCGCGCGGGTGGCGCAGCCCGGGCGACTAAGTGCTAAACTTCGCTCCGATTTTTCAGTAATGCAGGTGTACCTTGAGCAAGCATTCCGCCGGCCGGCGCGAGAGCAACACGGCGCCGGCCACCCACGAGTGGTCCATTGATGATTTTCCGGTACCGCCTGAAGAGGGTAAAACCCGCTTCCATGACCTCGGCCTGCGCGACGAGCTGATGCACGGCATCGCGGACCTCGGCTTCCGCTACTGCTCGCCGATCCAGGGTCAGGTGCTGCCCTTTACGCTGCGCGGCCACGACGCTATCGGCAAGGCGCAGACCGGTACCGGCAAAACCGCGGCCTTTCTTATCACTATTTTCAACGACCTGCTCAACAACCCGGTAGACAACGAACGCTTCCTCGGTGAGCCGCGGGCCGTGGTCATCGCGCCGACCCGGGAGCTGGTCATGCAGATCGCTGCCGATGCCGAGGAGCTGGGCCGCCATACGGGGCTCAACACCGTGACGCTCATCGGCGGTATGGACTACCAGAAGCAGCTGAACCAGGTGAACCGGCGCATCGTCGATCTCGTCGTTGCGACCCCCGGACGCCTGATCGACTTCATGACCCGCCGCGACCTGTTCCTGGATCACGTCGAAGTGCTGGTGCTGGACGAAGCAGACCGGATGCTCGACATGGGGTTCATTCCCCAGGTAAAGCGCATCGTGCGCGCCACGCCGCAGAAGGAATACCGGCAGACGCTGCTGTTTTCCGCCACCTTCACGCCGGACATTATCAACCTGGCAGCGCAGTGGACGAGAGACCCGGTCAAGGTTGAGATCGAGCCCGAGAGCGTAGCCACCGACAGCGTCGACCAGAAGATTTACCTGGCCAGCAGCGAAGAGCGCTTCCGCATTCTCCTCAACCTGCTCCGCGGTCCGGACGCAGACAGCGTCATTGTCTTTGCCAACCGCCGCGACCAAGTCCGGCGCCTGCACGAGCGTTTGCGCAAGGCCGGCGTGCGCGCCGGCATCCTGTCCGGGGAGATCTCCCAGGACAAGCGCACCAAGACCCTCGAGCGCTTCAAGAGCGGCGACCTGACAGTGCTCGTGGCAACGGATGTCGCCGGGCGCGGGATTCATGTCGAGGGCGTGAGCCACGTGGTGAATTACAACCTCCCGGAGGATCCGGAAGATTACGTGCACCGCATCGGCCGCACCGGGCGCGCCGGCGCTACCGGCGTGTCTATCAGCTTTGCCAGCGAGGACGACGCCTTCCTGCTGCCGGATCTTGAGGCGCTCCTCGGCGAGCCCCTGTCGTGCACGCACCCCCCGCAGGAATTACTGGCCTAGCCCCCTTCTGCGGCGGCGTGGGTCCCCGCCGCCTCCTCCACCCAGAACAGCGTAGCGCCGGCGACCGCCGCCGGCATGACCACGAAGTTCACCAGGGGTATTCCCGTACCCAGGGCCACGAGCCCGCCGAAGCCGAGGCTCGATAGTCGTCGTTCTGCGCAGGCCTTGCGCACAGCGGCGAAAGAGAGCTTGTGGTTGTCCATGGGATAGTCGAGGAATTCCAAGCTGAACATCCAGGCGCCGAAGGCGAACCAGAGCACTGGTGACAGTGCGTTGAGGCCGGGGATGACGGTGAGCAGCAGCACGAGCAGCGCCATGGGGACGAAATAGAGCAGCTTGGCCAGCTCGCGGATGATCCCCCGGGGCACGCCGGCAAAAGCCGCCCCCAGCCCCTCGAGGCCGGCAACCTCACGCCCCGTGAGCATTTCTTCGACCTTTTCGGCAAGCAGGTTGTTGAACGGTGAGGCGATGACGATGGCCACCGCGGTGAACAGGTAGCCGGTGGTGAGCGTTACCAGCAGCCCGACCAGGGGCCAGAGCAGCCACTCAAGGAAGCCGAGCCAGGCCGGGACTCCGGCCATGATGGCGTCCAGCCAGCCCGACAGCCAGCTAACGCCCCACCAGATCACCGCTGAGAAGATCACGATGTTCACGGTCAGTGGCACGACCACAAACAATCGCAGGGTGGGCCGGGTCAGCAGGCTGGCACCGCGTACCAGGTAGCCGGCGCCTTTCAGGGCGTTACCACGCATGCACGGGACACCATCAGCGGGGGATACCGATGGTAGCAGAGGCTGCGCGTCGCCGGTCACCTTGGGGGACGTGCTCTCGCGGTTATAATGGCCGGCTCATTTCACACGCCAGCGGGGGCCGCTATGCACGACGATGACGAGCTGTTCTGGCAGGAAATGGCAGACGTGGCGCCGCTGCGCCGCGAGCGGCGCGTGCGGCGGGGCGATGGCGGGGCCGACGCCGCAACGCTGGCGGCACGGCGCAGCGCGGCGGTGACGGCCCCGGGCCGGGACCGGAATCCTCTGCGCGAGGACGGCATCGAGGCCAAAGATCCCTGGTATGTGCTTGCCTTCAAGCGGCCGGGTATCCAGAACGGCGTCTATCGCAAGCTCAAGCAGGGCCGCTACCCCGCGGATGCGCGCCTCGACCTGCACCGCATGACCGTGCGCGAAGCCCGAGGCGAGCTTTTCGCTTTTGTGGAGGATTGCCTGGAACTGGGCCTGCGCAGTGTCCTTCTGGTGCATGGCAAGGGCGAGCGCAAGCCGAAGGACGAGCGTCTGTCAGTGCTCAAGGGCGCTGTCGACCAGTGGCTCCGGGAGCTCGAGGCGGTGCAGGCTTTCCACAGCGCTCAGCCGCAGCACGGCGGCACCGGTGCGGTCTACGTGCTGCTGCGTAAGAGCGAGGCGAAGAAGCAGGAGAACAGAGAGCGTTTCCTCCGCGGGCGGGTTCCGGTGGAGTGAGCCTTCATGCTGTAGCCGTACGCCCGCTGCCGGCGCCGGCAGCGCGCAGGGCCTCGGCATAGGGGCCGCCGAGACGGTGGCCCGCGACGATGTCCAGCACTGTCTCGCCAGCGCCATTGCGGGCGTCCATGTCCCGGCCCTCCGCCGCGAAGAACACCAGGAAGCGGGAGAAATCCTCGGCACGCATGCCCTGGTAGGCGCGCAGCAGTATATGGAAGTCGTCCGGAGTGCCGTCGTGGGCGCGGTAGGCGAGGAAGCTTTTTACCCGCGCATCGTCCCACTGCTCGTCGATGACCTTGCTCTTGTCCTTGCGCATGCTGTCCTCAGTCCGGCAGTTTTTCCGCCAGCAGCTGATTGACCAGCGCCGGGTTGGCCTGGCCCTTCGAGGTCTTCATCACCTGGCCGACGAAGTAGCCGATGAGTTTCTTGCGTTTCTGGTCGTCCGCCGCGGCGTACTGCGCTACCTGCTCCGGATTGCCGGCAAGGGCTGCATCGACCATGGCGGCAATGGCGCCGCTGTCAGAGACCTGTCTGAGGCCCCGGGCTTCGATGATGCTATCGGCATCGCCCTCGCCCTGCCACATGGCCTCGAAGATCTGCTTGGCGATCTTGCCCGAGATGGTCTCGTCCAGAATCCGCGCCAGCAGGCCGCCAAGGGCGTCCGGCGCCAGGGGGCAGTCGCCGATGGTGAGCCCCTCGCGGTTGAGTTGGCCAAGCAGCTCTACCTGTACCCAGTTCGCGGCCAGTTTGGCATCACTGCAGGTGCCGGCCACAGCCTCGAAGTAGTCGGCCAGGGCGCGGCTGTCGGCCAGCACGCCGGCGTCGTAGGCGGAGAGACCGTACTGGTCCTGGAAGCGCTGCCGCTTGGCCGTCGGCAGCTCCGGCAGGGTGGCGCGCAGCTCCTCGATGAGGGATTCCTCGAGCACCACGGGCAGCAGGTCCGGCTCGGGGAAATAGCGGTAGTCGGTCGCCACTTCCTTGCTGCGCATGGGGCGCGTCTCGTCGCGCTCGGCGTCGTAGAGGCGGGTTTCCTGCACTACGCTGCCACCGCTGTCGAGGAGCTCCGCCTGGCGTTCGATCTCGTGCGCGATGGCTTTCTCGACGAAGCGGAAGGAGTTGACGTTCTTGATCTCTGCGCGGGTGCCGAGGGTGTCGCTGCCGGCCGGCCGCAGGGAGATGTTGATATCGCAGCGCATGGAACCCTCGGCCATATTGCCGTCGGAGATGCCGAGGTACAGCACCAGGCTGTGCAGGGCCTTCAGGTAGGCCACGGCCTCCTCGGCGCTGGCGAGCTCGGGCTCGGTGACAATCTCCAGCAGCGGCGTCCCGGCGCGGTTCAGGTCGATGCCGGTCTGGCCGTGATAGTCCTCGTGCAGGGACTTGCCGGCGTCCTCTTCGAGGTGCGCCCGGGTAATGCCGACAGTTTTGCTGGTGCCGTCGCCGAGGACGATTTCGAACTGGCCGCGGCCGACGATGGGCTCGGCGAACTGGCTGATCTGATAGCCCTTGGGCAGGTCCGGGTAGAAGTAGTTCTTGCGGTCAAAGACCGAGCGGCGGCCGATCTCGGCGTCGATGCCGAGGCCGAAGAGCACGGCGTAGCGCACGGCCTGCTCATTGAGCACCGGCAGCATGCCGGGCATGGCCAGGTCCACGGCGCTGGCCTGGGTGTTCGGCGCGGCGCCGAAGGTCGTGGCGCTGCCGGAGAAGATCTTCGAGCGGGTGGCCAGCTGCAGGTGGACCTCCAGGCCGATGACCGGTTCCCAGTTCATGCGGCACCTCCCGGGGGCGGCGGCGCCTGCAGGTGCCAGTCGGTGTCCTGCTGATAGCGGTGCGCCAGGGCGAGCAGGCGTGCCTCGTCGAAGTGCTGTCCGATGAGCTGCAGGCCCACCGGCAGCCCGCCGAGGGGCTCCACGGGCAGGCTCAGCGCCGGCAGGCCGGCGAGGTTCACTCCCAGCGTGTAGCTGTCTTCCTGATACATGGTCACCGGATCGTCGATTTTCTCCCCGAGGCGGAAAGCGGTCCCCGGCGCCGTCGGGCCGGCGATCACATCGACGCCGGTGAAGGCGTCGAGGTAGTCCTGCCGGATCAGGCGCCGGGTCTGCTGCGCTTTCTTGTAATAGGCGTCGTAGTAGCCCGCCGAGAGGGCATAGGTGCCGATGAGGATGCGGCGCTGTACTTCGGCACCGAAGCCCTCCTCGCGGCTGCGGGTGTACAGGTCCTCGAGGTCCAGGGGGGCCTTGCAGCGGTGCCCGTAGCGCACGCCGTCGTAGCGGGCGAGGTTCGTGGACGCTTCCGCCGGGGCGATAAGGTAGTAGGCCGGGATGCTCAGGTGGTTGTGCGGCAGGTCGATGTCCACCAGCCGCGCGCCGCGTGCTTCCAGTTCGCCGAGCGCCGCGCGCAACCGGTCGCCGACGGCACTGTCGAGGGAGGCGTCGAACCAGCGCCGGGGCAGGCCGATGCGCAGGCCGTCGAGTGCCATGGTCAGCCCGCTCCGGTAGTCGGGCACCGGCTCCCGGGCGGAGGTGGAGTCGGCCGGGTCGTGACCGGCCATGGTGCCGAGGAGCAGGGCGCAGTCCTCAGCGCTGCGGGCCATCACACCGCCCTGATCGAGGCTGGAAGCAAAGGCGATCATGCCCAGGCGCGATACGCGGCCGTAGGTCGGTTTGATGCCGGTGATCCCGCAGAGGGCCGCGGGCTGGCGGATGGAGCCGCCGGTGTCTGTGCCCGTGGCCGCCGGGACCAGGCCCGCGGCGACAGCCGCCGCGGAACCGCCGGAGGAGCCCCCCGGCACCCGGTCGCCGTCCCAGGGATTGCGGCAGGGGCCGTAGTAGCTGGTCTCGTTGGATGAGCCCATGGCGAACTCATCCATGTTGGTCTTGCCGACGGTCACGGCGCCGGCGGTGGCGAGGCGCTGCACCGCGGTGGCGCTGTAGGGCGGCACAAAGGTGTCGAGCATGCGTGAGGCGCAGCTGGTCCGCAGGCCCTCAGTGCAGAAGATATCCTTGTGGGCGAGGGGCAGCCCCGCCAGGGGGCCGGCGCGGCCTGCGGCGCGATCGGCGTCGGCGGCGCGGGCCGCAGCGAGGGCGCCCTCTGCGTCTACGGTAATAAAGCTGTTGAGCGCGCCGTCGACGGCGCCGATCCGGTCGAGGCAGTCGCGGATGAGCTCCTCGGCGGAGCAGCGCCCCTGATCCAGGGCTTCGAGCAGGCTGCTGGCGGTCACTGGCGTTTCGCTGGCCACGGCTTACTCCACGACCCGGGGTACAAGATAGAGCCCATCCTCTACGGCGGGGGCGATAGCCTGAAAGGCGTCCCGGCGGTTGCTCTCGGTGACCGTGTCGGCGCGCAGCGGCTGCACGGCGTCGAGAGGGTTGGCGAGGGGGTCGATACCGGTGGTGTCCGCGGCGGCCAGTTCTTCGGCCAGCCCGAGGATGCGTTCGAGTGCGTCCTTGAGTGCCGGTGCCTCTCCGGGGTCGATGCGCAGGCGGGCCAGGGCGGCCAGCCGCTCGAGTTGCTCGGCGCCTAAGCTCATGGGCAGGGGATTCCGCGTTGCTTCTGGGGGCCGCGGCCGGGGCCGCGAGGGCGCAAATCTATCATAGATGCGCCTTGCCCAACATCCCTGCCATTGGTAGAGTTGCTCGCAGTCTGGCGCCCCGGATACCACAGGAAAACGCGGCTTTGTTCCGTTCGGTTTCTTCCGTCCGTGACCGCGTCGTCCATGATTGCATTGCCCGCGAAAGCGTCCTTTGCGTTCGTGGTGGTCAGGGCCCCTCAAGGTACCGATTGCATGCTCAAGAAGCTTCGCGGAATGTTCTCCAATGATCTGTCGATCGACCTGGGGACCGCCAACACACTGATTTACGTTCGCGATCAGGGGATCATCCTCGATGAGCCCTCCGTGGTTGCGATCCGTATGCACAACGGGCAGAAGACCATCGAGGCAGTCGGTAGAGAGGCCAAGCGCATGCTGGGCCGCACGCCGGGCAACATTACTGCCATCCGGCCGCTGAAGGATGGCGTCATCGCCGATTTCCAGGTCACCGAGAAGATGCTCCAGCACTTCATCGCCAAGGTGCACGAAACCCGCTACATCCGCCCGAGCCCGCGGGTGCTGATCTGTGTGCCCTGCATGTCGACGCAGGTGGAGCGTCGGGCGATCCGTGAGTCCGCCCTCAGCGCCGGCGCCCGGGAAGTCCGTCTTATCGAGGAGCCCATGGCGGCCGCTATCGGCGCCGGCCTCGATGTCGATGAAGCCAGTGGTTGCATGGTCGTAGACATCGGCGGCGGAACCACAGAGATTGCCATCATCTCCCTGAACGGTGTGGTCTACCGGGATGCGGTGCGCGTGGGCGGCGATCGCTTTGACGAGTCCATTGTCGCCTACGTGCGCCGTCGCTACGGCACGCTTATCGGCGACGCCACGGCAGAGCGGATCAAGGAAGAGATCGGCTGCGCCTACAAGGGAAGTGAGATCCGCGAGATCGACGTGCGCGGTCGCAACCTCGCCGAGGGCGTGCCGCGGAGCTTCACGCTGAACAGCGACGAGATTCTCGAGGCACTGCAGGATCCGCTGGCCTCCATCGTCCAGTCTGTCAAGTCGGCTCTCGAGCAGTCGCCGCCGGAGCTGGCCGCCGACATTGCCGAAAGCGGTATCGTGCTCACCGGCGGCGGCGCCCTGCTGCGCGATCTCGACCGGCTCATCGCCGAGGAGACCGGGCTGCCGGTGGTGGTTGCCGAGGATCCACTGACCTGCGTCGCCCGCGGCGGCGGTATGGCTATGGAACGCATGGATCGGCATACGATAGACTTGCTGTCCACTGAGTAAGACGCCGGTGCCCCGTTGGCCGCCGGCCACCGGGAACTGACATCAGGCCGCTATTCGTCAAAGAATCGCACCTCGGGTTGAAGGTGACGCTGGTCGCTCTTGCCGTGGCTGCATTGCTGGTGGCCGATCTCCGCTACAACCGCCTCGATGGCAGCCGTGCCGTACTCGACACGCTCCTCGCCCCGGTGTTCTGGGTGGCCGGCATTCCCGGTGCCATCGGTGCCTGGCAGGACACGCACCTCCGTTCCCGTCAGACGCTCCTTGAGGACAACGCGCACCTGCGGCGGGAAAACCTTGTGCTCAAGGGCCGGCAGCAGCAGCTGGCCTCCCTGCAGGCAGACAATGCCCGACTGCGTTCGCTGCTCAACTCCACGGCGCTGCTGCGCGACGATGTGCTGGTGGCGGAGGTGGTCGGCGTCGCTCCGGACCCGGTGCGGCACCAGCTCATCCTCGACAAGGGCGACGATGCCAGCGTTTACCCGGGACAGCCGCTTATCGATGCGGGTGGGCTCATGGGGCAGGTCCTGGAGGTGAGCCGTTTCCATGCCCGGGTACTGCTGATCACCGATGCCACCCACTCGGTGCCCGTGCAGGTGAACCGCAATGGGGTGCGCGCCGTGGCGGAGGGCACGGGCTCTCTGGACCGGCTGGAGATTCACCACGTGGCGGCCACCACCGACATTGAGGAGGGCGACCTGCTGGTGACGTCGGGCCTTGGCCAGCGCTTCCCCATCGGTTACCCGGTGGCCACGGTCACCGCCATCGAGCGCGACCCGGGCCAGGCTTTCGCCCGCATTACCGCGCGGCCGACGGCGGCCCTCGACCGGGCGCGCCATGTTCTGCTGGTGTTCGCCCGGAACGAGCAGGAGGCGGGCGGCTGATGGTGCCGGGGGAGGGGGCTTCGGGGTACTGGGTCATTCTGGCCAGTTTTTTTGTTGCCTGTGTGCTCGCCGTGCTTCCCCTGGGGCCCTGGCTTGCCTGGCTGCGCCCCGAGTGGCTGCTGCTGGTGCTCACCTACTGGGTTATCGCCCTGCCGCACCGGGTCGGTCTGGTGACCGCAGCGCTCGCCGGCCTGCTCATGGACGTGCTCGAGGGCGCCGTGCTTGGTCAGAATGTGCTCGCTCTTTCGCTTGCAGCGCTGCTGGCGCGGCTTCTTTACCAGCGCATGCGCGTGTTCTCCCTGGCGCAGCAGGCGCTCACCGTCTTCCTCATCGTCGGGCTGCATCAGCTCGTATGCCAGTGGATCCAGAACCTCGAGGGCGCCGGTGCGCGCTCTTTCCTGTTCCTGCTCCCGGCGGTAACCAGCGCTCTGCTCTGGCCAGTGGTGCGGCTGGTGCTGCGCGCTGCGAGGCGTTACTACTATGTCCATTGAACCTTTGGTGCTGGCCTCCCAAAGCCCCCGGCGGCGGGAGCTGCTGGCGCTGCTCGGGCTGCCCTTTCGCGTGCAGCCGGCAGCGGTGGACGAGACGCCCCTGCCCGGCGAGGCGCCGGCGGCCTACGTGGCGCGCACTGCGGCGGCCAAGGCCCGGGCCATTGACGGTCCGGCGGTGCTGGCGGCGGACACGGCGGTAGTCCTCGAGGACACCATCCTCGGCAAGCCCCGGGACCGGGACGACGGCCAGGCCATGCTCCGACGCCTGTCCGGCCGCGAGCACAGTGTGCTCACGGCCGTTGTGCTCTGCCGTGGCGGGCAGACCTGGGCGGTGACGGTGCGCACCGCGGTCACCTTCGACCGCCTGGACGATGCCCGCATCCACGCCTACCTCGCCACGGAGGAGCCCTGGGACAAGGCCGGCGGCTATGGCATCCAGGGCCGGGCCGGGGCTTTCGTGCGCAGCCTGACCGGCAGCTACAGCAACGTGGTCGGCCTGCCGCTGGTGGAGACCCGGGAGCTGCTGCTGACCGCCGGTCTCCTCGCCGGCCCCGACGCAGGTACGGCCTCATGAGCGAGGAGATCCTGGTCAATGTCACGCCCATGGAGACGCGGGTCGCGGTGGTAGAGAACGGTGCCACCCAGGACATCCACATCGAGCGCAGCGCGAGCCGTGGCACCGTCAGTAACATCTACGCCGGTCGTATCAGCCGGGTGCTCCCGGGCATGCAGGCGGCCTTCGTGGATATCGGCCAGGCCCGCAACGCCTTCCTTCACGTCTCCGATATCATCGGCAGCGTCGATGCCAGTGAGCGCATTGCCGACCATCTGCGCGAGGGCCAGGCCGTCACCGTCCAGGTCACCAAGGATCCTCTCGGCAGCAAGGGTGCGCGGGTGACCTCGCAGCTCTCGATCGCCTCCCGCTACCTTGTCTACATGCCGCAGACCCAGCATGTGGGCGTATCGCAGCGCATCGACGATGACGAAGAGCGTTCCCGGCTGCAGGAAGTGCTTGCCAATGCGCTGGAGGCGGAGGAAATGGATGAGGCCGGGGGCTTTATCCTGCGCACAGCCGCCGAGGGCGCGGGCCCGGCGGAGATCGCCCAGGACCTGCGCTTCCTGAAGCGGCTCTGGGCCGCCGTCTCCCGGCGCGCGGCCGCGGCCCGCGAGCCGCAGCTGCTCTACGAGGACCTGCCGCTGCATCTGCGCACTGTCCGCGACCTCGCCCGGCCGGGGGTTGAACGCATCCGTATCGACAGCCGCGAGAACTATGAGGCGCTCAAGGGCTTCTGCGGCGAATACATGCCCGAGGTCGCCGATCTCCTCGAGTGCTACAGCGGCGAGCGGCCCCTCTTTGACATCCATGGCATCGAGGAGGACATCCAGCGGTCTCTGAGCCGCAGCGTCGCTCTCAAGTCCGGGGGCTACCTGGTCATCGACCAGACCGAGGCCATGACCACCATCGACGTGAACACGGGCTCCTTCGTCGGCCGGCGCAACCACGAGGAAACGGTGTTCAAGACCAACCTCGAGGCGGCGACGACCCTGGCCCGGCAGCTGCGACTGCGCAACCTCGGCGGCATCATCATCGTCGACTTTATCGACATGCGGGATCCGGAGCACCGGCGTCAGGTACACCGAACCCTGGAAAAAGCCATGGCGCGGGACCCGGCCCGCAACAAGATTACCGGTGTGTCCGAGCTCGGCCTGGTAGAAATGACCCGCAAGCGCACGCGGGAGTCCCTCGAGCAGCTTCTCTGCGGGACCTGCCCGGTCTGCGACGGCCGCGGCGTGCTGAAGACCGCGGAGACGGTCTGTTACGAGATATTTCGGGAAATCATGCGCGATGCCCGCGCCTATGAGAATGACAATCTCCTGGTGCTCGCCGGGCAGGGCGTGGTCGACCGGCTCGTCGACGAGGAGTCGGCGAACGTCGCTGACCTCGAGGCTTTCATCGGCAAGACCATCAGTTTCCGGGTAGAACCGGAGTACAGTCAGGAACAGTTCGATATCGTGCTGCTCTAACCCTTCGTGAAAGCAGACGCCTACTCGCCCTTCCATTTTCTTGCCGGCACGCTCTGGCGCCTGCTTGTGGCCGGCGTGGTGCTCCTCGCCGTCTATGTCGCCTCGGGGCGCGTGCTCATGAGCAACGTGACGGCGCTGCAGCCTCAGCTGCTGTCGGCCCTCAACGAGCGCCTGCCTTTTACCCTGAGCGCGTCTTCCGTGAGCGGGCGTATGGAGGCCTTTTCTCCGGAGCTGGTCTTTACGGATCTGCGCCTGGCCTTTCCCGGCGAGGCCATCGAGCCGGTGCAGCTGGCCCGCGGCAGCCTGCGCCTGGCACCGCTGCGCAGCCTGCTGACGCAGAGCCCCCAGGCGAGCTTTGTGACCCTGAGCGGCCTCTCCGTGGCGCTGGATCAGGACGAAGCGGGGCGCCTGCGGCTGCGTGGCTTCGGCGTACCTGGTGACGATGGCGGCCTGCGCGACTGGCTGGCAGCCTTTCTGCCCCGGATCCGGGCCCTCACGCTGGAGGATAACGCGGTTTTCCTGCACCGGCAGGATACGCCTCCCCGTCGCGCGCAGCTCGATCTCACCCTCAAGCGCAGCGGCAGCGCCCGCACCCTCGATGCGCGCATCGCGACGGCGTCGGGTAATGAGGCTACGCTGCATGCCGACGGCATCGGCAATCCCCTGCTGCCGGCGAGCTGGCGCGGCGATGTGTACCTTGCGGTGGAGGCCGAGCGCCTCGAGCGCCTCTTCGATTGGCTGCCGGTTGCCGTGCCGGTGCGGGCAGCAGGTCGTGCCGGCGTGCAGCTCTGGCTGCAGCGCGCCGGGGGTCGTTCAGACCTCAGGCTGTCCCTGGCTGGAAGCAACCTGCTCCTGGAGGGCAGCGACCGCGGCTGGCGCGTCCCCCTGGCGTCCATGGCCATGGACGCGGCCCTGGTGGAGGGCCAGGACGGCTGGTCGCTGCACGCTTCAGACCTCTCCCTGGCCCAGGGCGGGCGCCGCTGGCTTCTGCCCCGGGCCCAGTTTGACCTCCGTGGCGATTCGCTGCGTGTGCGCAGCGGGAAGTTTCGCCTCGACGGTATCGACAGCTTTCTGGCCAGCCTGCCGAGCATGCCGCCGCGGCTCGCCGATGCGCTGACGGTCCTTGCCCCCCGCGGCGATGTGCGTGCCCTGGAGCTGAGCCTCGATGACCTGCGCGCTCCCGGTCGAGCCTGGGCGCTGATCGCCCGTGTGGATGATCTCGCGGTCGAGTCCTGGCGGGGAGCACCGGGTACCGCCGGCGCCGATGCCTTTGTGAAGCTTCACCCCGGGGGCGGCAGCGTGCGCATCGACAGCGAAGGCCTCGTGCTGACCTTCCCCAAGGTCTACCGCGAGCCCCTGGCCTACGAAACAGTTCACGGTGATCTGACGTTAAACTGGGATACGGAACAGCTTTGGATCCGCTCGGATCTGCTAGAGGCCCGGGGCGAGGAGGGCAGGGCGCGGGCGCTGCTCGGGCTGCACATCCCCTTTACGCGGACTACCGTTGGACCGGCCATGGCGCTGCTGGTCGGTCTCGATGAGAGCCGCGCCCGCTATCGCGACAAGTACCTGCCCTATCGACTGCCGGAGAATCTCCGGCGCTGGCTGGCCGATGCGATCGGTCCCGGGCGTATCGCCAGCGGGGGCTTTGCCTGGCGGGGCAGCCTGCGCCGGCGCAACTTTGATCACCTCACGGTGCAGCTCCACCTCGATGTCGAGGACGCCACCGTGGCTTTCGACCCGGCCTGGCCGCCGCTTGAGAACCTTACCGGGCGACTGCTCATCGACGACAGGCGGGTGAGTGTCTGGAGCGAGCGCGGCGAGGTCGGCGGCAACCGGGTCGAGCGGCTCTCGGCGGAAACCTGGCGCGGAGGGAAAGGCGAGCGCGTCCTCGCCGTGGCCGCAACGGTCGCCGGCGACGCGGGAGACGGCCTGGCAGTGCTGAAAGCCTCGCCCCTCGCCGCGCTCAGCGGTGACGTGATCGAGCGCTGGTCCGCACAGGGCCCGGTGCGGACAGAGCTTGCGCTCCGGCTGCCGCTGGACGGGCGCAGCGAACCCGTGATCGCCGTCGACGTGAGCGCAGCGGACGCTCTGTTGCAGGTTCAACCGGGAGGGCTGGTCTTTGAGGACATCGCCGGCCGGGTGCGCTACGCGAGCGGCAGCGGTTTTGCCAGTGACGATCTTGCCGGTACGCTGTGGGGCAGCCCGGTCAGCGCGGGCCTCTCCCAGGACAGCGCGCAAGCACCCCTGGTTCTGCGTTTCGCCGGCAAGGGCCTGCCCACAACGTCGCTCTTCGACTGGCTTCAGCTGCCCGCCCCGACGCTGGCCACCGGCAGCGCCGACGCGTTCGGTGAGCTCTTCCTGCGCCGCGGCGAGCCTGCCCGGCTGACCCTGGCCAGCGATCTTAACGGCGTGGCCCTGGCCCTGCCGGCACCCTGGGGCAAGGCAGCGGATGCGCCGCGCTCCCTCGCCCTGGACCTGACCCTGGCCCGCGATCGCGTGGCGATCGAGCTGGCCCTTGGCGAGCGCCTCGCCGGGCGCCTTGCCCTCGCCGACGGCACCCTGGTGGATGGCAACCTGCGTCTGGAGGCCGATTGGCTGCAGGGCTCCCTGGACCTCGGCGGCCCGGTGCCGCTGCTGCTGCTGGACTACCTTGATCTTGAGGGTCTGCCCGAGCCGGAGGGCGAGGAGGGCCTCGACGTGGACTTCGACGCCGTCTATCGCGCGCTGCGTCCCGTGAGTATCGATATTCTCGAGCTGCGCCGCGACGGAGAGCGCCTCGGGCACCTGGCCTTTGAACTGGACCGGGACGCCGGGGCTCTGATCGCCCGCGGGGTCCGTGGCGAACTCCTGGGCGTCCGTAGCCTGAGCGAGGAGGGCGGTGTACTGCGCTGGGCCGGGGGAGAAGGCGCCGCAGGGGAATCACAGTTTGCCATTGACCTCGGTTTTGACGACCTCGGGCAGGTTCTTGTCGGACTCGGCTATGCGCCGACACTGGTGACCGAGGGCGGCAGCGCCAGCGCGGACCTGCGCTGGCCCGGCGCGCCGGCAGCGCTCGCCCTGGCGGATCTCGAGGGCAGCGTTGTCGTGGAGGCCCGGGACGGCCGGCTTCTCGATGCAAAGGGTTCCGCCGGGGCCCTGAAGGTACTCTCCCTCCTGAATCTCGCCGAGATACTCCGGGGCCTCAGCCTGGCGCATATGTTCGAATCCGGTATCCCCTTCGATCGTGCCCGCAGCGAGTTCCTGTTTCGCGGCGGGAAGGTGGAGCTGCCGGCACTTACACTCCGCGGCTCGGCGAGCGCCTTCGAATTCAGCGGGGTCACCGATCTTTCGACGATTGAGGGCGAACTCGTGGTAACGCTGCCGGTAGCGAACAATCTGCCCTGGGTCGCGGCGCTGGCCGGCGGGCTGCCCGTGGCGGCCGGCGTTTACGTGGTGAGCAAAGTCTTCGAGAAACAGGTCAAGCGCATGTCCAGCGGCGTTTACGAAGTGGCCGGGCCCCTCGGCAGTCCCTCGGTGCGCCTGCGGCGGATCTTCGACGACAACGCCAGTATCCCCGTAGACCCGAACGGTGAGCGGGTAGTCGACCCGAAGGCACCGTCGTCGGCCGGGAGCGGAGAGGCAGAGGACGCCGCGGCGCCGGCGGACGCTAGCGCGCCGGCGGAGGATGGCGCTTCAGCCGGGCGCTGACTGGAGTTCGCGCAGATAGCGGAACAGCTTGCGGGCGGCGGCCGGGGGGCGCTGGGCTTCCTGCTCCCGGCGCGCCTGGCGCAGGAGCTGCCGCAGGTGCTGCCGGTCTGCTTCCGGGAAGCGCTCAAGCACTGCCGGCAGCCCGGCGTCACCGCGGTCGATCAGCGTGTCCCGGAGCGCCTCCAGCTCGTGATGCTGCGCGGCGTTTTCGGCGCGTTGCCGGTACAGCCCGTCCAGCCCCGCCTGCAGCGGCGCCGGGTCCACGGTGCGCATGAGTTTGCCGATGAACTGCAGATGCCGGCGTCGGGCGCTGCGGCTGGTGATGTTGCGCGACTCTGCGATGGCCTGCGCAAGAGCAGGGTCCTCGATGGGGATCGCCGCCAGCTCCCGCGGGCTCAGCGCGCAGAGCGCCTCGCCGAGGTTCTGCCGCGCGGTCATCTCGCGCTTGAGGGCACTCTTGCTGGGCGCCTCATCGGCGTCGTCCGGAGCGTCGTCCATGCTGTTGCGATCGTCGTTAACCATCGTTGTCAACCATAGAAAGCGGCTGCGAGCCCGAGGAAAGCCACAAAGCCGACCACATCGGTCACCGTGGTGAGCACCACGCCGCCGGCGAGAGCCGGGTCGATCCTGAGGCGCTGCAGCAGCAGCGGCAGCACCGCGCCGGAGAGGCCCGCGGTAATCAGGTTGATCACCATGGCCGCTGCGATGATGGCGCCGATGGCCGGGCTGTCGAACCAGAGCGCCGCCGCCGTGGCGACCACGACGGCCCAGAGCAGGCCGTTGATGATGCCGACATAGGCCTCGCGCAGGATCAGCCAGGAGCGGTTGCCACTGTTGATCTGTCCCAGGGCCATGGCCCGGACCAGGACCGTCACGCTCTGGGTCCCCGCAATACCGCCCATGGAGGCGACGATGGGCATGAGCACGGCGAGCGCAACGACCCGTTCTATCGTGTCCTGAAACTGGCTGATCACGGCGGCGGCCAGGAAGGCGGTCACCAGGTTGACGCCGAGCCACACGGTGCGCCGCCGCGCGGTGCGCAGCACCGGAGCGAAGGTGTCCTCGTCTTCGTCGAGGCCGGCGAGGGCCATGAGAGAGTGGTCGGCGTCTTCGCGGATCACGTCCACCACGTCGTCGATGGTGATGCGCCCGAGGAGCCGACCGTCCTCGTCCACTACCGGGGCGCTGACCCAGTCGTTGCGCTCGAAAAGTCGCGCCACTTCGTCGTCGGGCATGTCCACCGGGAGCGCCTGCTGGCTGGTGAGCATGAGTTCACGCACGGAGTGTGAGGGGTCGGAGACGAGCAGGGTGCGCAGCGGCAGGAGGCCGATGTAGCGGTCCTTGCGGGTGACGACGATCAGGTTGTCCGTTGCCTCGGGAATGCTCTCGTGGCGACGCAGGTAGCGCAGCACCACGTCCAGGGTCAGGTCGGCCCGGATCGTGATGGCGTCGGTGTTCATGAGGCCGCCGGCCGTGTCGTCGGCGTAGAAGATCACCTGCTCCAGCCGGGCGCGGTCCTGGTGATCCATGGCCTCGAGGACTTCGAAGGTGACCTCGTCCGGCAGCTGCTGAAGGATATCAGCGACGTCGTCGTCGTCCAGCCCCTCGGTGAGTTGTGCCACCTGGGCGGGCTCGAGGGCGCTCAGGAATTCGAGCTGGAGTTCGTCACCGAGCTCGTTGAGGACCTCGCCCTGAAGGTCGTCGTCGATGAGCTGCCAGAGTACCTGCCGCGACCGCGGCGGGGATGACTCGAGGAGGTGCGCCGCGTCGGCCGGCTCCATCTTGCGGAGCATGCGGCTCACGTCGCCCAGAGTCCCCTGCTCGAGCGCCCGCGCGACCCGGTCGAGGGGCTTGTGGCTGTGTGGGTCGGCGCTGGTCATCGCGTCGCTCGGTTCGGGGTGAATGGGCGGGAACGCGGAAATTATCCGGTAAACACCGGACGACAACAACAGAGCCCCCCGTCGCCGGGGGCCGCCGGCGCTATTCCTCTTCCTCGAAACGGCTCTCGATCAGTGCGCAGAGCGCGCCCAGGGCCGCTTCGGCGTCGTCGCCCTCGGCCTCGAGCACCAGGGCCGTGCCCTTGCCGGCGGCCAGCATCATGACGGCCATGATGCTCTTGCCATCGACCAGCTCGGCGCTGTCACCGACGCGGCCGGTGCGGACCCGGGCGGAGTAGGCTGCGGCGCAGCTGACGAACTTCGACGCGGCCCGGGCATGGAGCCCGAGCTTGTTGATGATGGTGATCTCGCACCGCGCCAGCGCCATCTACAGAAGCTCCCGATGACGGAGGTGCACGGGGCCGTGGTGCGCCGCCAGGTGCCCAAAGAGCCGTTCGGCCATGTACACGGAGCGATGCTGGCCGCCGGTACAGCCGATGGCGATGGTCAGGTAGCTGCGTGCGCCACTGGCGTAGTGGGGCAGCCAGCGGTCGAGGAAGCCCGAGAGCTCCAGGAACAGTTCACCGGTCAACGGCTGCGCCTCGAGGAAGGCCTGCACCGGCGCCTCGCGCCCGGTGAGGAGCCGCAGTTCCTTGCTCCAGTGCGGGTTCGGCAGCATGCGCACATCGAACACGAGGTCGGCGTCCGCGGGGACACCGCGCTTGAAGCCGAAGGACTGCACCAGCAGCGACAGCACCCCCGCGCCCGTGCCCACCAGGCGCTGGCGCACCGCGTCACGCAGCTCGTGGATCGTCATCTCGCTTGTGTCCAGGGTCAGCCCGGCCTCGGACGCCAGGGGCTCCAGCAGGGCCTGCTCCCGGCGGATCGCCTCCGCCAGCGGCAGCTCGCGGCTCGCCAGCGGGTGCCGGCGGCGGGTTTCGCTGAAGCGCTTGAGAAGCGTTGCCTCGTCGGCGTCGAGATAGAGCGTGCGCAGGCGTACCGTCGTCGGCAACTCGGCGAGGATGTCGCCGATCCGCGACAGGTCGGCGGCCGCGTTGCGCGCGTCTATGCATACGGCGACTCCCGTTGCCTCGCCGCGGGCAAGGGCCGGGGCGTGGCTGACCAGAGCCGGCAGCAGCGAGGCCGGCAGGTTATCGATGGCGTAGTAGCCCTCGTCCTCAAGCTGGTGCAGGGCGGTGCTCTTGCCGGAGCCCGATCGGCCGCTGATGATGACGAGGTCCATAAGGTCAGCCGTCCCAGCCAACCACGGTGTCGTAGAGCGCGCGGTTGCTCTCGCAGGCACGCAGGGCCGCGCGTAGCGGCGCCTGGCTGAACAGCCGCGCGATGCTGGCAAGAATGTCGAGATGGTCCTGGTGAGCTTCCTCGGGGACCACAAGCACGACGAGGAGATCGACCGGGGTATCGTCCGGGGCGTCGAAGTCTGCGGGTTCCCCGAGGGTGACCAGAGCGCCCAGGGGCTCGGCACAGTTTGCCAGGCGGCAGTGGGGAATGGCGACGCCGCCGCCGAGACCGGTGCTACCGAGTTTCTCCCGGGCGAGCAGCTTGCCGATCAGGTCGCCGACATCGAGCTCCGGGTGGTCCGCCGCGACCAGCGCGGCGACCTCCTCGAAGATTGCTTTCTTGCTCGTGCCCTTTACGCCCCGCTGGGTGCGCGCGGGCGACAGCAGTTCCTTCAGTGTTTCCATGTCAGTGCGGCCGTGCCTTTTCCTTGTGCTTGATCAGCTGCCGGTCGAGCTTGTCGGTCAGCGCGTCGATGGCCGCATACATGTCGTCGGCTTCTGCCGCGGCGAAGAGGTCCGCACCGGAAATGTGCACGTTGCCCTCAGCCTTTTGTATCTGCTTCTCGACGATGAGGGTGACCTCCATGTTGGTGATGTGGCTGTGGTGGCGCTGGAGCCGCTCGAATTTGCTCTCCACGTACTCGCGGAGCGGGTCGGTAACGTCGACATGATGGCCGCTGATATTGAGTTGCATACTGGACTCCTTGTGCGTTGCAACGCGGTGATGCCCGGGTTGTGCACCGGGCGTTTATGTCTCAGACCAGGCGCTTGCGCTCGCTCGAGGGCGGGATGAACAGGCTGTCCCGGTATTTCGCGATGGTGCGCCTGGCGACCTTGATACCCTGCTCCTCCAGCAGCTGCGCGAGGCGGCTGTCGCTCAGCGGCTTGCGCGGATTCTCCGCGGCGATGAGCTTGCGGATCAGCGCGCGGATGGCCGTGGAGGAGCAGGCGCCGCCGGTGGTGGTGGCGACGTGGCTTGAGAAAAAGTACTTCAGCTCGAAAATGCCCCGGGGCGTATGCATGTATTTGCGCGTGGTGACCCGGGAAATGGTCGATTCATGCATGGACACCGCCTCCGCGATGTCGTGCAGCACCAGCGGCTTCATGGCCTCCTCCCCGTACTCGAGGAAGTTGCGCTGATGGGCGACGATCTCCGAGGCGACCTTGAGCAGGGTCTCGTTGCGGCTTTGCAGACTTTTAAGGAACCAGCGCGCCTCCTGCAGATTGTCGCGCAGGTAGGTGTTCTCGGCGCTGTTGTCGGCGCGACGAATGAGCCCCGCGTAGCTGTCGTTGATGCGCAGCCGGGGAGCGATATCCGGATTCAGCTCGACAACCCAGCGGCCCTCGCGTTTGCGCACGAACACGTCCGGGACGACGTACTCGGTGTCGTCGGCGCCCATGCGCTGGCCGGGGAAGGGGTCCAGGGTCTGCAGCAGTTGCAGGATGCTGCGCAGCGCTGCCTCGTCGAGGCGCATGCGACGCAGGATCTGGGCGAAGTCGCCGTTGGCGAGCTGTGTCAGGTGGCGGCTCACCAGCGTTCGCGCCTGCTCAAGGCCGGGTGTGTCCGCGCGCAGCTGCTTCAACTGAAGCAGCAGGCATTCCTGGAGGTCAGCGGCAAAGACCCCGGTGGGCTCGAACTGCTGCAGTGCATGGAGCACCGCGAGGACCTCGTCGCGTTCGATCTCGACCTCGAAGTCCGCTGCGCAGAGCGTGTGCAGCTCGTCAACGGTGGCCGTGAGCCGGCCGGTCCCGTCAGTGGCGTCGATGATGGTGAGGGCGATGGCGCGGTCGATATCCGACAAGCGGGTGAGGTTCAGCTGCCAGAGGAGATGGTCGTGGAGGCTCTGCACGCCGGCGTTGCGACTGTCGATATCGTAATCGGCACCCTCGCCGGCGGGCCCGGGCGGCGCCGGGGCGGAGGAGGGCACCAGGTCTTCCCACTGGGTATCTACCGGGAGGTCTTCGGGCATGGAGGGCTCGTAGGCGTCGCTGGCGCCGTCCCCGGCGGCGGTGCGCTCGAGGCTCTCGAGGGGCCCCTCACCGGTGCTGCCGGTCGTGCGCGGCTCGCGCGGGTCCGTGGCGTCGCCGGCCGCCTCGTCGTCACCCTCGTCGAGCTCAAGCATGGGGTTGCTCTGCAGCACGTGCTGGATTTCCAGCTGCAGATCCAGCGTCGACAGCTGCAGCAGCTTGATCGCCTGCTGGAGCTGCGGCGTCATCGTCAGCTGCTGGCCCAGCTTGAGTTGCAGTGCTTGTTTCATGGTGACGGCGGGGAGGCGATTCCTTTGCCCAATGCCGGTGCAGTGTAGCGCCGGCCCGCTGGCGCTGGCAACGCACTGGCGCGGAAATTGCAGCAGCTGTTTTATTTGTTCATCGTAAATTGCCGGGGCGGATGGCGGGCTTGGGCTGTTCCGGTTAAAGGCGGAAGGTGTCGCCGAGATAGACTTTGCGTACTTCCGGACTGTCGAGCACGTCCTGGGGAGAGCCCGCGGCGATGATCCGGCCCTCGCCGACGATGTAGGCCGTCTCGCAGATGTCGAGGGTCTCGCGGACATTGTGGTCGGTGATCAGCACGCCGATGCCCCGGTGCTGCAGGTGGCGGATGATCTCTTTGATGTCCGACACGGAAATCGGGTCGACACCGGCGAAGGGCTCATCGAGGAGAATGAACGCCGGCTCCGTCGCCAGGGCCCGGGCGATTTCTACGCGGCGCCGCTCACCGCCGGACAGGGCCTGGCCAAGGCTGTCGCGCAGGTGGGCGACATGGAATTCCTCCAGGAGCTCATCCCGGCGCTCGCGCCGCTGGGCGCGGGTGAGGTCGCGGCGCGTCTCCAGGATGGCCATGAGGTTGTCGCCTACGGACAGCTTGCGAAACACCGAAGCCTCCTGGGGCAGGTAGCCGATGCCGCGGCGCGCCCGCTCGTGCATGGGCAGTCCGATGATGTCCTCGCCGTCGATGGTGATCTGCCCGGCGTCGGCCCGCACGATGCCGACAATCATGTAGAAACAGGTGGTCTTGCCGGCACCGTTGGGCCCCAGGAGGCCCACGACCTGGGCACTTTCCACCGCGAGGGACACATCCCGGACCACCGGGCGTCCGCCGTAGGCCTTGGCCAGCTTATTCGCCTTCAGCTGGGCCATCGGCTGGCTCTCCTGCATCATCGGCGTCAGTCGTGACTGCGCTGTCCTGTGCGTCGGCTGCCGGTCCACCTGCGGCGCCGGCGTTATCGGTCGCCGGGGCCTCGGCATCTTCGGCGAGCCGCGGCGGGATCACCACCTGCACCCGATCGCCACCGCTTTCGGCGGCATCGGCGCGCACCAGCTGCTCACGGATGAGATAATCGATGCGGTCGCCGCTGACCGTGGCGCCGTCCTGCTCCACTTCGGCACTCTCTTCGAGGAGCACGCGCTCCTCGGCGGTGAAGTAGGTGATACGCCGGGCGTTTGCGTGGATCACCGCCTCGTCCAGGGCGGGCTGCTGCTGCATGCGCGCCGGTGCGCCGATGGCGACCACGCGCTCGGCCAGGTCGCGGCTGTGAAAGATGGTGAGCTTATCGGCTTCGATGATGAGGCTGCCCTGGACCAGGCGCACAGCGCCGCTATAAACGGTCTGCCCGGCCTTTTCGTCGCGCACCGCGCGGTCGGCCTCGACGGCAATAGACTGCTCCCGGTCCTCCGGCAGCGCCTGTACCGGCGGGGCAAGCAGCAGGGTCATGGCCAGCAGCGGGCCTGCAGCGCGCCTCACTGGTAGTCCGCCTCAACGGCCCGGCGTCGGTCCATGGCATGGAGAAGCTGTTCGCAGGCCTCGCGGACACAGCCCTCGCCGCCCGGGTAGCGGCTCTGCCAGTCGGCGGCGGCGGCCACGGCCTCCACCGCGTCGGCGGGCGCGAGACCGATGGCGGCGGCGCGCAGGGCGCCCAGATCCGGCAGGTCGTCGCCCATGTAGGCGCACTGTGCGAGGCTGAGGCCCAGGCCTGCGCAGAGTTCCTCAAGAGCGATGCGCTTGTCTTCCCGGCCCTGGATCACGTGGGCTATGCCAAGCTCGGCGGCGCGACGCTCAACGATCTGCGAGCGGCGGCCGGTGATGATCGCGACGCTGATGCCGGCCCGCTGCAGGAGCTTGAGGCCCAGGCCATCCTTGATGTTGAAGGCCTTCAGTTCCTCGCCGTTATTGCCGTAGTAGAGGCGACCATCCGTGAGGACGCCGTCGACATCGAGGGCAAGGAGGCGCAGGGCGCTGGCGCTGGCGCGATTGATCACCGGCGGCCTCAGGCAATGCCGGCCTGGAGGAGGCCGAGGAGGGTGACCACGCCTACCGGCTCGCCGCCGTCGCCGACTACCACCAGCGCGCTGATGCGGTTTTCTTCCATGATGCGCAGGGCCTCGGCCGCGAGCATGCCTTCGGTGATGGTGCGCCCCTGGCGCGTCATGAGGTCGCCGATGCGTGTCTCGTTGATGTCGATGCGGGCATCGATGGCGCGGCGCAGGTCGCCGTCGGTAAAGACACCTTCGAGGCGATCACCGTCGACCACGGTAGTCATGCCCAGGCCCTTAGCGGAGATCTCGAGCAGCGCTTCGCCGAGGGGCGTTTCCGGGGCGACGCGGGGGAGCTCGGGACCGCTGCGCATGACGTCCTCTACCATGAGCAGCAGCTTGCGCCCCAGCGCGCCGCCGGGGTGCGAGAAAGCGAAGTCTTCAGCGGTGAAGCCCCGGGCCTCAAGGAGTGCAATGGCCAGGGCGTCGCCCATGACCAGCGCCGTGGTCGTGCTCGAGGTGGGTGCCAGGTCCAGCGGGCAGGCCTCCGTGGCCACGCCGCTGTCGAGGTGCGCATCGGCCGCCTGGGCCAGCGTCGAGGCGGGGTTCCCGGTCATGCTGACCAGGGGCGTACCGAGGCGCTTGAGCAAAGGCAGCAGCATGACCACCTCTTTGGTGCTGCCGCTGTTCGACAGGGCGAGTACGCAGTCGTCACCGGTGATCATGCCCATGTCGCCGTGGCTCGCCTCCCCCGGGTGGACGAAAAAAGCCGGTGTACCGGTGCTGGCGAGGGTGGCCGCGATTTTGGTGCCGATGTGCCCGGACTTGCCCATGCCGGTGACTACGACGCGGCCGCGGGTGGCGAGCAGCAGCTCGCAGGCGTGCGCGAACTCGCGGCCGATACGCTCCTCGAGAGCGGCTACCGCTGCCGCTTCCATGCGCACCGTGCGGCGGGCGGAGTCGACGTAGCTGGGCGGGGCGGCGTGGGTCATGAAGCGTCTCGGCCCCTAAAGGCTCAGGGAAAGCGCGTAATAGTACAGCGCGTAGAAGGACGTCAACAACAGCCCCACGGTGCGTCCGAGGTAGCTGTAGCCGCCCTCGGCGCGCCGGTGCCGGTGCCCGGTGTAGATGGCGATGGCGAGCAGGAAAGTGCCCGCCGCCATGGCCGGGTAGTCCCGGCCGAGTACTTCCCCTGAAAGTGTCAGCGGCTCGATCACGCCTGACATGGACATCACTGCGAGGAGGTTGAACAGGTTCGAGCCGATGATATTACCGATGGCGATTTCCGTATGCCCTTTGAGCGCACTGGCGAGGGTGGCGGCGAGTTCCGGCAGGCTGGTGCCGACGGCAATGATGGTGAGGCCGATGACCAGCTCGGAGACGCCGAGCTGGATGGCGATGCTTGTGGCCCCCCAGACCAGCAGGCGGGAGCTGGCGACGAGGATGGCAAGCCCGGCCAGGAAGGCAAGCCAGGCCCGCGGGGGCTCAAGGTGTGGCAGTTCCTCGTCCTCGCTCTCCTCGCGGACGATGGCGTTGCCCGCCTGGGCGCGCACCAGCTGCACGAGGATGAGGGCGAGACCGCCAAGCATGAGCAGCCCGTCGAAGCGCGACAGCAGCCCGTCGAGGAGCAGCGCCCAGGTGCCCAGGGTCACCAGGAGCAACGTCGGCAGCTCGACGCGGATGCAGCCCTGGCGGATCAGCATGGGGACCACCAGCACGGTGATGCCGAGCACCATGCCGATGTTCGCGATATTGGAGCCGAGGGCGTTGCCGACGGCGAGCTCCCCGGCACCGGCAAGGGCCGCGGTGATAGAGACAAGAATCTCCGGCGCGGAGGTGCCCAGGGAGACGATGGTCAGGCCGATGATGACCGGCGACAGGCCGAGATTTTCGGCAATGGAGGCGGCACCGGCGACGAACAGATCTGCGCTCCAGACCAGGAGCACAAGGCCGATGATGACCGCGGCGGCGGCGAGAATCATGCTGCGGCGGACACCCCGGCAGCACCGCTGCCGGCCCCTGGAAACCCGTTGCTGCATCCGTGGTCATACGGAATCCGGGTTGAAACGTAGTACACTTGCGACCTCGTGGAGGCGTCGGCGGGAAAGGTGGCGAAGGCAGCAAAGGTAGCAAAGGTAGCGACAGGCATGCCGGCGATTCTACCTGCTAGCCGGTACCGCCGCAGCAAATTGGACAAAACGGGGCGACCATGAAAGTAAAAGCGGATTGGATGGCAGGCCCGAGCGGCGGCGCACTGCGCTGGCTGCTCGCCCTTTGCCTGCTGCTGACCGGCGCCGCTCAGGCGGCCGATGACGACAACCGCGGCGCGGCAGAAACGCTGCGGGAGACCACAGAGGCTGTCCTTGCGGTGATCGACAGCGCCGAGGGCTACGTTGACGAGGACCCGCAGCGTTACTACCGGGCGGTACACGAGGTGCTCGACCCGGTGGTGGACTTTCGCGGTTTTGCCCGGGGTGTCATGGGTGATTACGCTACCAGCGACCGCTATCGCTCCCTCGACCCGGCAGGGCGGGAGCAGCTACGCGACCAGCTCGAGCGCTTTACGGAAACCATGCGCAAGGGCCTGGTGCGCACCTATAGCAAGGGCCTCCTCGCCTTCAATGGCTCCCGCGTCGACCTCGACGAGGACGGCAGCAGAGAGGAGGGCGGCCGGGCGACGCTGCGCCAGTTCATTTACAGCGACGAGGCGGAGCCCTACGTGGTGACCTACACCATGGCCCGGGGGCAGGACGGACGCTGGTTGATTCGCAATCTGATCGTCGAGGATGTGAACCTCGGCAAGATCTACCGCAGCCAGTTCGAGTCCTCGGCGCGTAACTACGACGGTGACCTCGACAAGGTCATCAGCAACTGGAACGTCGAGGGCCTGGACAGCTGACGCTGCGGCCAAAGCACGACGACAGGCAGGAAACGACGGAGGCAAGGGTGGACGCGGCGACGGTCAAGGGGCTCGTGGAGCAGGAACTCGAAGGATGCGAGGTGCAGGTTGACGGCGCCGGCAGCAATTACGACATCACGGTGATCGGCGAACTGTTCGCCGGCCTGCGGCCGGTGAAGAAGCAGCAGCTGGTGTACGGGGCGCTGCGCGAGAGCATCGCTGCCGGTGCCATTCACGCGGTGAACATCCGCACCTTCACACCGGACGAGTGGCAGGGCTAGGGCCGTGGCAGGCACGCTCACGCTGGCCCTGACCAAGGGCCGGATCCTCGCCGAGACCCTGCCCCTGCTGGCCCGGGCCGGCATCGAGCCGGCGGAAGATATCGCCAGCAGCCGCAAGCTCGTGTTCCCCAGCAACCGCCCCGGATTGCGCCTGCTGGTACTGCGCGGTACGGACGTGCCCACCTACGTGCGTCACGGCGCTGCCGACCTCGGGGTCGTGGGCAAGGATATGCTCCTGGAGCAGGGCGCCGAAGGTCTCTACGAACCGCTGGATCTCGGCATCGCCCGCTGCCGGCTCATGACCGCCGCCCCCGCGGGCTGGCGGCCCACGGGGTCGCGCGTGCGTGTGGCGACCAAGTTCGTCAACGTCGCCCGGCGGCACTTTGCGGCCCGCGGGATGCAGGCGGATATCATCAAGCTCTACGGCGCTATGGAGCTGGCGCCGACCATGGGCCTTGCGGATCTCATTGTCGACATCGTCGATAGCGGCAACACGCTGCGTGCCAATGGTCTTGAGCCGCTGGAGGAGATCGCTACGGTGAGTTCCCGGCTGGTGGTCAACAAGGCCTCCCTGCGCGCGGCTCACGAGCCTATTACGGAGCTGCTGGGGGCCCTTGAGGCCGCGCTGCCCGCTGACGGGCTGGCCGCGTGATCGCCCGCCTGGACAGCCGCGCTGCGGACTTCACCGCGCGCCTCGCTGCCCTGGCGCCGGCCGGCGAAGCCGACGGCCCGGCGGTACAGGCCCGGGTTGGCGAGATCCTCGCCGCTGTCGAGGCCCGCGGCGACGCGGCGGTGCTCGAATACACGGCGCGCTTTGACGATCTGGCGGTCGACAGCATGGCGGCGCTCGAGGTACCGGCCGAGCGGCTGCAGGTGGCCCTCGAGGGCCTGCCGGCGGCGCAGCGCGATGCTCTTGCGGTGGCTGCAGCGCGGATCCGCGACTACCACGAACGCCAGCTTGGCGAGAGCTGGCAGTACACAGACGAACTCGGCAACGTACTCGGCCAGCAGGTCACGTCCCTAGGCCGTGTCGGCGTCTATGTGCCCGGCGGCAAGGCCAGCTACCCCTCCTCAGTGCTTATGAATGCGCTGCCCGCCCATGTGGCCGGCGTCGAGGACATCACCATGGTGGTGCCGGCGCCCGGTGGCGAGCTCAGCGAGCTGGTGCTGGCCGCAGCAGGCCTCGCCGGCGTGTCGCGTGTATACACCATCGGCGGCGCGCAGGCCGTTGCTGCCCTTGCCTATGGCACAGAGACCGTGGCCGCCGTGGACAAGATTGTTGGTCCGGGAAATGCCTACGTGGCCGAGGCCAAGCGCCAGGTCTTCGGGCGGGTCGGCATCGACATGGTGGCCGGGCCGTCGGAGATTCTTATCATCTGCGACGGGGGCACGGATCCGGCGTGGATCGCCATGGATCTCTTCTCCCAGGCCGAGCACGACGAGAACGCCCAGGCTCTGCTGCTGTCTCCCGATGCCGCCTTCCTCGACGCCGTTGCTGCGGCGATCGAGGAGCTGCTGCCGCAGCAGGAACGCCGGGAGATCATCGCCGCCTCTCTGGCGCGGCGCGGCGCACTGGTGCTGACGGCGGACCTCGATGACGCTGTGCGCCTCTCCAACCGCATCGCGCCGGAACACCTCGAGCTGTCCGTAGCGGACCCGGAGGCGCTGCTGCCGTCCATTAGCGCCGCCGGTGCCATCTTCATGGGCCGTTACAGCGCCGAGGCCCTCGGCGATTACTGCGCCGGCCCGAACCACGTGCTGCCTACCGCGGGTAGCGCGCGCTTCTTCTCACCGCTCGGCGTTTATGACTTCCAGAAGCGCAGTTCGATCATCAACGTGAGCCGTGCCGGCGCGCGGGTGCTTGGCGACGTCGCCTCGACCCTCGCCCGCGGTGAATCCCTCACCGCCCATGCGCGCAGCGCGGAGTACCGCCGGGACGCTGCGCCGGAGCACTGAGCGCACTTGAGCTCAGGACCCCTGGCGGTCCGGAGACTGGGTCTGGGCGCCGACCACGGCGCGCAGATCCACGGTCTGGCGACCCCGGATGGCGGTGATACGCAGGCTTTCGCCGGGACGGAGCAGGGCAATGTCGTACATGCTCCGGCGCACGTCCTCTACCGCCTCGCCGTTGAAATGGGTGATCACGTCGCCGGGCTGCAGCCCGGCCTTCTGCGCCGGGCCACCCTCCGCCACCGCGGTGACGACGAGGGCCTGCCCCGTGGGGCCGTCTCCGCCCCGGGCCAGCCGCGGCTCCACCTGTACGCCGAGCCAGCCGCGGATGACCTGCCCGTACTCGATCAGGTCGCTGACCACAAAGCGGGTCAGGTCCACCGGGATAGCGAGGCCGATGCCGATGCCCACGGCGCTGCCGCTGGTCTGCTGTTCAGAGGTGTAGATAAGCGTATTGATGCCCACGAGGCGCCCCTCCGTGTCTACCAGTGCGCCGCCGGAATTGCCCTGATGGATGATCGCGTCGGTCTGGATGTAGCTCTCGTAGAGTCCCGGCTGCAGACCGTAGCGCTCCAGGCCGGAGATGATCCCCTGGGTCACCGACTGGCCGAAACCCAGCGGGTTGCCGATGGCCAGTACCACGTCGCCCACGCGGGCATCGGCCGAAGTGCCGAGAGGAATGGGGGTGAGGTCGGGCAGGTCGATCTTGAGCAGCGCGAGGTCCGTGGGCCGGTCCGTGCCGATAATGCGCGCGGCGGCGTTGCGGCCGTCGCTGAGCAGCACCTGGATCTCGTCGGCGCCGTCGATGACGTGGTTGTTGGTGACGACATGGCCGTCGGCCGAGAAGATCACCCCGGAACCGAGGCTCTGCTCGAGGCGCTGGCGCGGCTGGTTGCGGGGCACGAACTGCCCCCAGAAGGGGTCCTTGAGGAGCCGTCCGGCCCGCGTGGGCACGACCTTGCTGGTATAGATGTTGACCACGGCCGGGGTGGCTGACTGCACCGCCGCGGCGAAGCTCTGCGGATCCCGGGGGGTGCTCTCCTCGGGGCCGGCCGGCAGCACCCAGTGCTCCAGCACGAGCAGCGCCGCGAGGATGCCGGCGACCACGGGCCAGGCCGTGACGCGTAGCCAGCTTTGCATGTCCTCTCCCCCAGTGATTCTTCTAGCCAGGTCAAAATCCCATTCTATATGATGGCGGGCCGGTTCCGCCCCTTTTGCTCCCGAGAGGATTGTCATGCCCGTTGCCCTCGTCGACCTTGTTGCCGCCATGGATGAACTGCTCGAACCCGGGCGCTTCCGCGACTACTGCCCGAACGGGCTTCAGGTCGGCGGGCGGGCGACGGTGGCGCGGCTGGCCTGTGCCGTCACCGCCAACCAGTCGGTACTCGATGATGCCCTGGCCTGGGGGGCGGATGCGCTGCTGGTACACCACGGCTACTTCTGGCGCGGGGAAGATCCCCGGGTCGTCGGCATGAAGCAGCGCCGTCTCGCAACGCTCCTCGGCAGCGGGCTTTCCCTCATCGCCTACCACCTGCCCCTCGACGCGCACCCTGCGGTGGGCAACAACGCCGAGCTCGGGCGCCGGCTGGCCATGGTCGACGTCGAGCCGCTGCATCGCGACCCGGCCGACGGAGTGGGCGCGATCGGCAACCTGCCGGAGCCCCTGACGGCAGCGTCGCTGGCCGAACGCCTGACGGCGCTGACCGGCCGGGAGCCGCTGCACATCGGTGACGGTGCTGCGCTGCTGCGGCGTGTGGCCTGGTGTACCGGGGCGGCACAGGGCTATATCGATGCGGCGGTGGCTGCAGGAGCGGATGCTTATATTACCGGTGAGGTGTCGGAGCCCACGGTGCACAGTGCCCGGGAGCAGGGGATCCAGTTTTTCGCGGCCGGGCATCACGCCACGGAGCGCTATGGGGTGCAGGCCCTGGGGGAGGTGATGGCCGGGCGTTTTGGCCTCGAGCTCACGTTTCTGGACTGCGACAACCCGGTGTGAGGGACCGGGGCGGGGCGCAGGGATGGCCGTGCCGGGCCGTGGCGGCCCGGCGGGCAGCAGTCTTCAGGCGTTTTCTTTGCGCTCGGTGTCGGCCCTGGTCTCGCCTTCGGCCTCGTCCGCCTGTGCCGTGGTGCCCTCGGCCACGTCCTCGGTTTCCTCGGTCTCCGTGTCCGCCAGCCCCTGGGTCCCCGGGACCGGCTCGCGCTCAATGCCGAAGCTCTCGTTCAGCATCCCCGTTTCACCCTCGGTCTTCGGCGCGTAGTCACGCGGCTGCTCGATGCTCAGGGCTTCCTGGGGCACCTCGCTGTCGTCCCTGGTGCCGCCGAGGCGCGTCACGGTGACGTCGTTCTTGCCCACGCAGAGGGTGCTGGCGCCCTCGGCCAGGTGTTCGTGGATGCCGCGGTACATCTCGGTCAGGGCGTTCAGCCGGTCGGCGGTTTCCGTGAAGTGCTCAGTGACGCGGTTCTCGTAGGCCTGCTTGTCGCGCGAGAGCTGGTCGATGCGTTTCTCAAGCTCCCGGGCCTGCTGGCTGCCGGCGGTGGATTTGCGGCCGAAGACCATGCCGAGCACGCCCCCGACGACAAGAGCGCAGAGTCCGCTGGCGATCAGAATATCGATGCTGTACATGAGAATCACTCCGTAAATTGAGGCTTTGCAGGGTATTCGGGAGACAAGAGTAGTATAGCGCGCCGCTCTCGCTACCGGTGAGCTTTGATTGCCAACTATGCACGCCGGGGCTAGAGTAGCGCGCCCATCGGCCCCGGGAGGGACGGGCTTGGCCACGCCGCTAGCGCGCTACGAGCAGGACATTTCAGAGCACGGATTCGCCCGCGATGGAGCCCAGGCTGAGGCTGTGGCGGCGCTCGACGATCTGTTCCGGCGCCTTGCTGTGCGCCGGGCCCGCGGCCGAGGCCTCGGCGGGGCGCTGGCGCGGCTGCGTCGGCGGCGCCAGGAGCCCGAGACCGGGCTTTACCTCTGGGGCGGTGTGGGGCGCGGCAAGACCTGGCTCATGGACACCTTTTATGACTGCCTGCCCGCCGAGGGGCGCCAGCGGGTGCACTTCCACCGGTTCATGCAGCGCGTACACCGGGAACTGAAAGCCCTCGCCGGAGAGAAAAATCCTCTGGAGCGGGTGGCGGATCACCTGGCCGGGGAAACCGAAGTTCTCTGCTTCGACGAGTTCTTCGTCAGCGACATCGCCGATGCGATGATCCTCGGCAAGCTCATGGAGGCTCTCTTCGCCCGCGGCATTACCCTGGTGGCCACGTCGAATATCCCCCCGCAGCGCCTCTACGAGAACGGCCTGCAGCGGCAGCGCTTCCTGCCCGCCATCGCTCTTATCGAGGCTCACACCCGGGTCATGAACGTGGATGGCGGCATCGACTACCGGCTGCGGACCCTCGAGCGGGCGCCGCTTTATCATCACCCGCTGGGCGACGACGCCACGGCGGCGCTGGAGGATTTCTTCACCCGGCTGGCCCCGGAAGCCGGGCAGCCCTGGCAGCGGCTGGAGGTCAACGGACGTTACCTGACCGCGCGCTGCCTGGCCGACGATGTGGCCTGGTTCGAGTTCGACGAGCTCTGCGGCGGCCCCCGCTCCCAGAACGACTACATCGAACTCGCCCGGGTGTTCCACGCTGTGCTGCTCTCCGGGGTGCGGCCCATGGGGCGGGCCACGGACGACAGCGCGCGCCGCTTCATCAATCTCGTCGACGAGTTCTACGACCGCAACGTAAAGCTGGTGATTGCCGCCGACTGTCCGCTGCTCGCCCTCTATGATGGTGGGGGGCTCAGCTTCGAATTCGAGCGCACATTCTCGCGGCTGCAGGAGATGCAGTCCCACGACTACCTGGCCCGGGAGCACCGTCCCTGAGCCCAAGCGGCTTGCGGAGCGCGGTTTCGGTTCCTGCCACAAGTCCGGGGCGAGCGCGGGATACTGCTCTCAGTCGCTCCCCGATACACGCTTTGTGAGAGCAGTATCCCGCACTCGCCCCTGCCGCAGTGCGTACTTCGAGGGCGGCGGGGGTTGACCCAAGGCGGTAGGGGTGGCGGCCGGAGGGCGCCCCCACCAAGCGTGTATCGGGGAGCGACTGGGGGCGCCCTCCGGCCGACACCCCGGAAATCCGCGAAGAGCCAAAAAACGGACGCCCGGGAAGGCGCTTACGGGGCTTGCGGCGTCCCAGCCGTTCAAGTAGTATTCGCGCTCTTTTATTTCTGCCCCAAAAGGCGAGACAGAATTCATGAAAACTTACAGCGCGAAAGCCGCGGACGTGCACCACGACTGGTACGTCGTGGACGCCACGGACAAGACCCTGGGCCGGCTGGCTGCCGAGATTGCCCATCGTCTGCGCGGCAAGCACAAGGCCGAGTACACGCCCCATGTCGATACCGGGGACTACATTGTTGTGGTCAACTGCGAGAAAGTCCGCGTGACCGGCAACAAGGCCACCGACAAGATGTACTACCACCACACGGGGTACCCGGGCGGTATCCGTTCCGCGTCCTTTGAGAAGCTTATCGACAAAGCGCCCGACCGGGTGCTGCGGCGCGCCGTCAAGGGCATGCTGCCGCGCAACCCCCTGGGCCGCGCCATGTTCAGCAAACTGAAGGTCTATGCCGGCAATGAGCATCCGCACGCCGCGCAGCAGCCGCAACCCCTCAACATCTAAAGGTCTACCATGGCAGCAACCCAATATTACGGCACCGGCCGCCGCAAGACCTCCACGGCTCGCGTGTTCCTGCAGAGCGGCGCTGGCGGCATCACTGTCAACAAGCGCCCGCTGGATCAGTATTTCGGCCGGGAAGTGGCTCGCATGATCGTGCGTCAGCCCCTCGAGCTTGTGGACCTGGTCGAGAAGTTCGATATCAATGTGACCGTCGAGGGCGGTGGCAGCTTCGGCCAGGCCGGCGCCATCCGTCACGGTATTACTCGCGCCCTCATGGATTACGACGAGTCCCTGCGCGGCACGCTGCGCGGCGCCGGCTACGTCACCCGTGACGCCCGGGCGGTGGAGCGCAAGAAGGTCGGCCTGCGCAAGGCGCGGAAGCGTCCGCAGTTCTCCAAGCGCTGATTGTCCCGCGGGACGCACGCAGGCACTGTTTCAGGGAACGCCCGCACTGGCCTCCAGGCGGGCGTTTTTTTTGGCATGCTCGCGGGCGTTGTCGCCTGTAGAGGCGTCCCGGTGCGGGCACTGGAGGGTGCCCCCTCCAGCGCCCGCCCCTACCCGGGGTGCTACTCGACAGAGCTGGCAGTACGCGGCGGGGTGAGGGCTGGGTGCGGGATGCTTCTCTCACAAAGCTTGTATCGGGGGCGACTGAGAGAAGCATCCCGCGCCCAGCCCGGAATCGAACGAGCAGCGTTTCCTGGCTGATAGCTGGACAGCGGGACGTGTTTAACCCTGTGTATACAGGCCTCTTCCTTGTATGGCGGTAGTAAAGTCATTACCATTTAGCGGCTTTTTGAATCCCCGACCCGCGCAGGCGATAGCTGTGCGTCCCCAGGGGAGTAATTCAGGAGACAAGCAATGACCACTGAAGACGTGAACAACAGCCGGCGTCGCTTCCTGACGGCAGCCACCAGTGCCGTCGGTGCGGCCGGTGTTGTCGGTATCGCGGTGCCTTTCGTCGGCTCCTGGAACCCTTCGGCGAAGGCCGAGGCGGCAGGGGCGCCGGTGAAGGCGGACCTGACCAAGCTCGAGCCGGGCGCGATGATTGTTATCGAGTGGCGCGGAAAGCCGGTCTACGTGGTTCACCGCACGCCGGAGATGCTTGAACTGCTGCCTACCATGGACCCTTACCTGAAGGATCCGGAGTCCGAGAATGCCATCCAGCCGCCCTACGTGGCCGGCAAGGAGCGCGCTATCCGCCCCGATTATCTCGTGATCGAAGGGCTCTGCACCCACCTCGGCTGTGCGCCGAAGTACCGCCCGGAAGTGGGCGCTGCAGATCTTGGCGGCGACAAGTGGGCCGGCGGTTTCTTCTGCCCCTGCCACGGCTCCAAGTTCGATCTCGCCGGCCGCGTCTACAGCGGGGTACCGGCGTCGACCAACCTTGTTATCCCGCCGCACAACTTTGCGGGCAATATCCTTGAAATCGGCGTTGATGCGGAGGCTGCCTGATGGTCAACATGCTCATGGGACTGCGTGACTGGGTAGATGACCGCCTGCCGATCGTGCGGGCGTGGAACACCCATATGGGCCAGTACTACGCACCGAAGAACTTCAACGTCTGGTACTACTTCGGCGTCCTGTCCCTGGTAGTGCTCGTCAACCAGCTGCTTACCGGCATCTGGCTGACCATGAATTACACGCCCAGCGCCGAGGAGGCCTTCTCCTCTGTCGAGTACATCATGCGCGACGTCGACTACGGCTGGATTCTGCGCTACATGCACTCCACCGGCGCTTCTGCCTTCTTTGTCGTGGTCTACCTGCACATGTTCCGGGCGCTGATTTACGGCTCGTACAAAAAGCCCCGGGAACTCATCTGGATCTTCGGCATGTTGATCTTCATCGTGCTCATGGCCGAGGCCTTTGTCGGTTATGTGCTGCCCTGGGGCCAGATGTCCTACTGGGGCGCGCAGGTGATCATCTCGCTCTTCGGGGCAATCCCCGTGGTCGGCGAGGATCTGGTGACCTGGATTCGCGGTGACTACCTTATCTCCGGCATTACCCTGAACCGCTTCTTCGCCCTGCACGTGGTGGCGCTCCCCATCGTCCTGCTCGCTCTTGTGGTCCTGCACCTGCTCGCGCTGCACGAAGTGGGCTCCAACAACCCGGATGGGGTGGAGATCAAGAAGAACAAGGGCCCGGATGGCGTCCCCCTCGACGGCATCCCCTTCCACCCGTACTACACAGTGCACGACATCCCGGCCATCGGTGTGTTCCTGTTCATTTTCTGTGCTGTGATGTTTTTCATGCCGGAGATGGGTGGCTTCTTCCTTGAATATGCCAACTTCGAGCAGGCGGACCCGCTGAAGACTCCCGAGCACATCGCGCCGGTCTGGTACTTCACGCCCTTCTACTCGGTGCTGCGTGCCATTCCCGACAAGTTCTGGGGCTTCGTGGCCTTTGCCATCTCTGTGGCAATCCCGTTCCTGCTGCCGTGGCTGGACCGCAGCCCCGTGAAGAGCTGGCGCTACCGCGGCCCGATCAACAAGGTGGCCCTCGTGGTGTTCGTGGCTTCCTTCCTGATCCTCGGCGTGCTCGGCGTCAAGGCGCCTTCGGAGTCGCGGACTATCCTGACGCAGATCTGCACGGTGCTTTACTTCGCCTTCTTCCTGCTCATGCCGGTCTGGTCCAGCATGGACAAGACCAAGCCGGTACCGGAGCGGGTCACCATGGATGGTGGCATGAACAAGCTCGGCGTTCTCGGGGCCGCAGCGCTGATCGCTGTGCTCACGGTGGTGCCGCTCAAGGTGGTAGGCGCCGAAAGCGCCTACGACTGCGGCGCAATTCCCTGCGACGACTTCAAGGCCGATATGAGTGACAAGGCCTCCTTGCAGAACGGCGCAAAGATGTACATGAACTACTGCATGGGCTGTCACTCGCTGCAATACCAGCGCTACAACCGCCTGGGGGAAGATCTGGGCATTCCTGAAGATCTGCTGGTCGAAAAGCTCATCTTCGACCCGGAGGTGAAGTCCGGCTCCCTTATGGCCAATGCCATGGACAAGGATCGCGCAAAAACGTGGTTCGGTGCGGCGCCGCCGGACCTGACGCTTGTCTCCCGCGCCCGGCAGCCGGACTGGCTCTATACGTATCTGCGCAGCTTCTATAAGGACGACACCCGCCCCTACGGCGTCAACAACCTGGTGTTTGCCAACGTCGGCATGCCGCACGTGCTCCTCGACCTGCAGGGCATGCAGGAGTGTGCTTCCAGCGGTAAAGGCGAAGAGGTGGACCCGCTCTCCGGTGAGGCCACGCACTCGGACCCCTGCGGCTCGCTGGAGGTAACAGCCCCCGGGACCATGAGCGAGGAAGAGTTCGACACCGCCATGTACGATCTTACCAATTTCCTCTCCTACACCGCCGAGCCGATGCAGGCAGATCGCAAGCGGATCGGGGTCTACACACTGCTCTTCATTGCGGTATTCTTTGTTTTCGCCTGGTTACTCAACCGGGAGTACTGGAAGGACGTCCACTGACGGCGGTTTCGTCGCAGGTCTCTCGCCGGTGTCCATGACATCGGCCGGCGCCCGGGGTACAGTGGCTTCACTAGGGAAAGTGACATGGGCGTAGTAACCAAACGGTCTTCAATGGTTTTTTTCTCCGATCCAACAGACCATTACAGCCATCGGGTCCGCATTGTGCTCGCAGAAAAGGGCGTCACGGTGGATCTCGTCGAGGGCGACACGGCGCATCCGCCGGCGGAGCTCGGGGATCTGAACCCCTACAACTCCATGCCCACCCTGGTGGATCGTGACCTGGTGCTCTATGAGAGCCACGTGATGATGGAGTACCTCGATGAGCGCTTCCCGCACCCGCCGCTGCTGCCGGTCTACCCGGTGGCGCGGGCGGAGAGCCGCCTGTTTATGTGGCGCATCGAGAAAGACTGGTGCACCCTGATCGAGTCGATTCAGAATTCCCGCAGCGACAACGTGGTCAAGAAGGCGACCAAGGAACTGCGGGAGAGCATTCTGGCGATTGCGCCGATTTTCGCCGAGAAGCCTTTCTTCATGAATGACGAGTTCACCCTCGTTGACTGTTGCATTGCGCCGATACTCTGGCGTCTGCCCTCCCTGGGCGTGGATATCCGTCCGAGCAAGCAGTCCAAGCCCCTGCTGGCCTATATGGATGCCCTGTTCAATCGGGAGTCCTTCCAGCAGAGCCTCTCGGAGCAGGAGCGGGAGCTGCGCCTCTGAGCGCGGGCGCGCACTCCGTGACTTCAAGCCGGCCCTACATTCTTCGCGCCCTCTACGACTGGATCGTCGACAACGACTGCACGCCCCACATCCTGGTGGACGCGACGCAGCCGGGGGTCGAGGTCCCGTCGGAGTATGTGAAGGACGGCCAGATTGTTCTCAACGTATCGCCGACGGCGGTTATCGATCTGCATCTGTCGAATCACCGGGTTACCTTCAATGGGCGCTTCGGCGGTCGGCCCACGGATGTGGCCTTTCCGGTGACAGCGGTGCTCGGCATCTACGCGCGGGAAAACGGGCAGGGGATGGTCTTCGAGCCCGATGAGCCGCCGGAACCGCCGGAAGGCGGTCCGTCTCCGGCCGACGGTCCGGGGAGTGACGACCGCCCTGCGGCCCGGCGCCCCTCGCTGACGGTGGTGAAGTAGCCTGCGGCGGCTGCCGCCGCGGTCATTCAATCAGCTCGAAGAGCCGCACGACCCGCTGCACGCCGGAGATTTCTGCCGCCATCGTGGCGATGCGGTCGGCTTCCTCGGCGGTCACCATACCCATGAGGTAGACCACGCCGTTCTCCGTCACGACCTTGGTGCGCAGCCCCGGCGTAGACGGTTTGCCGACCAGCCAGGTCTTCACCTTGGTGGTGATCCAGGTGTCGGAGGCCCGTGTCATGGCCGAGCTGGGTGCTGCCACCTCGAGTTCGTTGTAGATCCGTCGCACCTCCCGCAGCTCGCGCACCACCTGCGTCGCCTTGCCCTTCAGTTCTTCGCTCGCGACCTGGCCGGCTACGAGCACATAACCGTTGTAGCTCACCACCACCAGGTGGGCGCTGTCGAAGCCCTCGTCGGCCGCGTGCATGTTTACCACCGCCTTGATTTCGATGCTCTCGTCGGCGATGCGCCGGGCGAAGGTGCGCTCCCCGGGCTTCTCTTCAATGGTGTTCGCCTCCGAGGCGACCAGGATCTGCGTGCAGCCCGCCGCGCCGCCGAAGGCAAACAACAGGGGCAGGAGCAGGGCGAGCAGGGTATGGCGGGTCTGGGATGTCATCATGAGCCGAAGAGGTTGCTTTCAATCAGGTGGCAGAGGCAGCCGAGGGCCATGGCCTCCAGGGTCAGGAGCTGGTCCCGGGGCGCGGCGGGGAGGGCGATGACGATGCTGTCGTCGCCTGCCCCCGCAAGCCCCGGGCAGCCTTCGTAAGACAGGAGCACAAGGGCCGGGTTCCCCGCAGCTGTTGCGCCGAGAGCACCGGTAAGGGCACTGCCGTCACCGCTGTCCAGGGCGAGGACCAGGTCCCCGGGACGGGCCAGGGCGCGCACTTCCCGCCAGGGTCCGGCAGAGTCGGCGGGGTCCGTCACGGCCACCGCAGGCAGTGCGGGTCGCTCCGCTACGGCCCCGAGCATAAGGCGGTCTGCCGCATAGCGGGCGAGGGCGCGGTCCGGCCCGGTGCCCGCGCAGAGCACCGTACCCCCTTCCAGAAGACAGCCGGTCGCCGCGGCGGCGGCCGCTTCAAGAGGCCCGGCGATGACATCCACCGACAGGCTGGTGGTCTCCAGCAGGGCCTGGAAGTGGCTGGCGATCTCCGGGTACTGGTCCAGGGTGCTGTCTCCGCACGTGGCCGGGCTGGCCGGTCCTCAGAAAGCGTTTTCGATCAAACGGGGGCGAAGCTTACCGGACTGCGCGTCCGGTTCCCAGACTACCACGTCGAAGCGGCAGGGCGGCATGGCGCCGCGCCAGCGGCAGGCGAGAAAGTGCGCGGCCGTGCGGCGCAGCCTGTCCTGCTTGCGGGCGTCAACGCTCGCGGCAGCGCTGGCAAAGCGCGGGTTGCTGCGGGCGCGAACCTCCACGAAGCGCAGCTGGCCGCCGGCGAGGGCGACGATGTCGAGCTCGCCGGCCCGGCAGCGGTAGTTGCGCGTCAGAATGCGGCTGCCGCGGGCCGCCAGCCAGCGTGCGGTCGCGGCCTCATAGTCATCACCGTTAGGCATGGGCTGGGCTCCGGGGGCACACCCGCCGATTCTAGCTAGTCCGAGCGCAGGCCGCCGCGGCCAAAGGTGGCCAGGGGGAGACCGCGCTCGATCTCGCCGCGGCTGTTGACGGTGAGCTTGCCGGTAGCCCCGTGGAGGACCAGGGGGCCGCCGGGGGCGAGCTCGCCGTAGCGCAGGGCCAGCTGCTGCGCGTCGGCTCCGAGGGCCTGCAGCCGGCTGAGACCCGCGCCGCGGAGCCCGGCGTCGGCAATGGCCGCGCGCAGGTCAGCCCGTTCGCCGAGAAACCAGGGCAGCTCCACCAGCTGCAGGCCGCTGAGATCCCGGTCACCGCTGGTGACCTCTGCACTGTTTGCGGCGGAGGTCGCATAGGCGGGCAGGTCGCCGGCGTAGTGGTAAGCGATCAGCGGCTTCAGTGACTTCGCGGTCTCCGTTGCCGGAGCGAGCATGAACACCACGTCCAGGTCCTGCCGGCGCCGTCCCGCAAGCACCGTAGCGCGATCGAGGAGCCGGCGCACCGCAGCCCCCCGGGCGGCGCTCTGATCCAGCTGCAGCGCGCGCTCGATGGCGTCCGAATGGCTTTCGCGGCTGGCGAAGGAGGCGCTTGCGGCGATGGTGCCGCCGCCGGCGGTGAAGGCCTCGCCGAGAGCCGCTGCGACTTTGTCGCCCCACTGGCCCGCCGGGCGCAGGAGCAGGGCCCGGCGGTGGCCGGCGCCAAGGGCGCGGCGGGCGATTTCCCGGGCCTCGTCCTCGGGGGCGAGAGCAAACTGCAGTCCCGCTTCAGAGGTGAGCTCGCTGCCGTGGTTCAGGGCGAGCACCGGCACGGGCAGCTGTGGCTGCGCGAGTACCTCAGCGACGGCGGTTTTGGTCAGGGGGCCGACCACCAGCTCCGCGCCCTCGGCCACGGCAGCCTCGTAGGCGGCCGCTGCGCCGGGGAAGCGTGTCGTATCGATGATCGACAGCGCCGGGCGTTCACTGCCTTCGGCAAAATGGGCCGCCAGAAAGCCGTTACGTACCGCCGAAGCGGCGGCCGCCAGGCGTCCGCTCAGGGGCAGGAGCAGGGCAATATGACGCGGGGGCGCGGCAGTGGCTGCCGGCAGGGGTATGGCCGCCGCCGGGTGATCGGGGTACCGACGCTGCCAGTCTGCCTCCGCGCGTTCGCCGCGGGTGACCTCCAGGCGCGCCAGCCAGCCGCGGAAGGAAGGCGAGGCGTTTCGGGCGGCGGCGGCCAGGGCCTCATCATCGAGGAAGTGAAGGTCCCGCCAGAGCGCGCGGGCGAGCGCGCTGTGGGCCGGATCCTCAGTCGGGTACAGGGTGAGGGCGCGGTCGGCCAGCCGCGCGCTCGCCAGGTGATCGCGATTGAGCAGCGCCTGGCGCCGCTCCAGGGCAAGGCGCTGCCGGCGCAGGTCCCGCGAAGCCGTTGGCCAGGCCGCGGCGCCGAGGGCCTCCTCCAGGCCCTCAAGATCACCCCGCAGGTACGCCGTGCGGGCGGCGATCAGGGCCGTCCAGGCCTCGAATTCCGCATCCGGCGGGGCCCCGTCCGCAGCCTTCGGCAGGGCGAGCTGCGCGCTCAGCCAGTCGCCCCGGTCGAGGGCCGCCATGGCCGGTGCAAACAGGTCCGCCAGGGGGCTTTTATCGCTGCCGGGCAGCGGGGTGAGGCCGCGATCCGCGCCGGACTCCGGGGTCGGCGCCGGCTGCGGGGTGCGTGAGGTGGGCTGGGTGCCGCAGGCAGCAAGGGCCAGGCAGGTGGCAAGGGCCAGCCATCGGGCTGCAGGGCGTATGTCGGCCGTCATGCTATGCTTCGCTCCGCCGGCGGTGGCCGGGCCCGGCGCCGCGCGCGCCGGCGCCGCGGGACCCCGCGTAAACCCGTCATTATAAGGGACAAAGCGGCACATGGAATCGGGCCTCTACATCGTCGCCACCCCCATCGGCAACCTCGGTGACCTCAGCCCCCGGGCCCTTGCGGTCCTCGACGGCGCCGATCTGGTCGCGGCCGAAGATACCCGCCACACCCGCCGCCTGTTCACGCACCACGGCATCGACAGCCGCCTCACGGCCTATCACGAACACAGTGACGCCGCGGCTGCAGACCGCCTCTGCGACCGCATTGCCGCGGGCGAGGCGGTGGCCCTCGTTTCTGATGCGGGGACGCCTCTGGTGTCCGATCCGGGCTATCGCCTGGTGCGCCTGGCCCAGGATCGCGGCCTGCCGGTGGTGCCGGTCCCCGGTCCCTGCGCCGCGATCACCGCCCTCAGTGCCGCGGGCCTGCCGAGCGATCGTTTCCGCTTTGAGGGCTTCCTGCCGGCGAAGGCCGGGCCCCGGGCAGCACGGCTCGCTGCGCTGGAGTCGGAGACGGCGACGCTGGTTTTCTACGAGGCGCCGCACCGGGTGCTCGCGACGCTGGAGGCGCTCCTTGAGGCTTTCGGCGCCGAGCGCGAGGCGGTGCTTGCCCGGGAGCTCAGCAAGGCCTTCGAGACTGTCCGCCGGGCACCGCTCGGGACACTCCGGGATTTCGTCGCCGGTGATGCGGATCAGCGCCGGGGCGAGATTGTGCTCCTGGTCGCCGGCTGTGCCGAGGTTGAGGCCGAGATCGACACGGCCCTCGGCGAGCTCGCCCGCGAACTCGCCCGCGAGCTGCCGGCGAAGCGGGTGGCGCAGCTGTTGTCGGCCTATAGCGGTGTGCGCAAGAATCGTCTTTACAGTTGGCTTTTGGCGCAGGAGGACTGATCAGTGCTTGCGCGGCCCGGGGGCGAGGCGTAGGCTTGCCGCCGAGTCGGTCGGGCGATCGCTGCCCGGATGCCAGTGATGGCAACCGGGGAGAGGAAAGTCCGGGCTCCACAGGGCAGGGTGCCAGGTAACGCCTGGGGGGCGCGAGCCTACGGAAAGTGCAACAGAAAGGATACCGCCGCGCACTTCGTGTACGCGGTAAGGGTGAAAAGGTGCGGTAAGAGCGCACCGCGCGGCTGGCAACAGGCGCGGCGATGGTAAACCCCACCTGGAGCAAGACCAAATAGGAATCCGCACGCTGCGGCCCGCAGTGGATTCGGGTAGGTCGCTAAAGACAGGCGGCGACGCCTGTCATAGATGAATGATCGTCCTCGACAGAACCCGGCTTACAGACCGACTCTTTTTTCCCGCTTTCCCGCTTTCCCGCTTTCTCCTTACCCTGGCCGAAGGTACTGGCGTGAAGGTGCCTGCGTGAAGGTACTCGCGTAGTGACGGGGCGAGGGCGGCAGTCTTCTTTCAGTCGCTCCCCGTTACACGCTTTGTGAAAGAAGACTCCCGCCCTCGCCCCTTGCGTGTCGTGTGCATCTGCCGCCGGCGTACCTCTTTGCTTCTTGATGCGCTCGTTGCAGGCGTAATTCTGCCCCACGGTGTGGCGGTGTGGCGGTGTGGCGGTGTGGCGGTGCGGTGGGGCTTCGGGCTGTGCGGTAGGGCCGGCGGTGGGAGAGTGCCCCCACAAAGCGTGTATCGGGGAGCGACTGGGGGCACTCTCCCGCCGCCGGCCCGGAAATCCGCGACAAACCGGGCCGCCGCGGCCCATGACTAGCAGCCAGCATCGTAACCTGCGGCCACATAGACTTTGTTGCGCTAACAAACCCCGCAGTTAAGCGAAAACCGCCTCAAAGTTAAAGTAGATACTCAGGAACGTCAGTTAGCGGACTGTTTTTACGTTTTATTTCTCTATCTCACCACCCGGGAAAAGCCACCCTCCACCGCCGGTGTCGCCGCTAATTTACTGAAATTCAAGCAGTTTTCAGAGCGCATGTGCCTTGACAGGGCGATTTGGCGACACCTATAGTGTCGAGAAGTGGTGATAAGTGGGTAATGTTGGTGTTTTGTGGGAAAAACGCCGGCGTGGTGGGAGATTGCAGTGTTTCGAGGGGTGCAGCACATCAGCATGGACGCGAAGGGGCGGCTCGCCGTCCCTGCGCGCCAGCGCGAGTCGCTGCACGACAGCTGCGAAGGCCGTGTCGTTGTCACCATCGATACCCAGGCCACATGCCTTGTCATCTATCCGCTACCCGAGTGGGAGCGCTTCGAGCGTGAAGTACAGGCCCTGCCGGCCATGAAACCCGCCATTCGCCGCTTCCAGCGCCTCACCCTTGGCTACGCCAGTGATCTCGAGCTCGATGCCAACGGCCGCATGCTGCTGCCCCAGTCCCTGCGCGAGTACGCGCAGATGGACAAAAAGCTGGTCGTCGTCGGCCAGGGCAACAAGCTCGAACTCTGGGCCGAAGACCTGTGGCTGGCAGAGCGCGACAAGGCACTGCTGGAATCCGGCGCTGACGGCGAGCTGCCGGAAGAACTCATGTCCCTGACGCTCTAGTGGGCCATCCTGCACAGAGGGGAGCGGCAATGCACGAAACAGTCCTGTTGCGGGAAGCGGTGGAGGCATTGGTGACCGCGCACGACGGCGTCTACGTGGACGGCACTTTCGGTCGCGGCGGACACAGCCGGGCGATCCTTGAGCACCTCGGTCCGGAAGGCCAGCTGCTTGCGGTAGACAAAGACCCGGCTGCCGCGGCCGCGGCCGCCGACCTCGCAGCGGTTGACCGCCGCTTCAGTTTTTTTCAGGGCTCCTTCGCAGCGCTGCCGGGGGTCCTCTCCACCCGCGGCGCCGAGGGCGTTGATGGCATCCTCCTGGACCTCGGCGTGTCGAGCCCGCAGCTCGACGAGCCCGGCCGTGGCTTCAGCTTCCGCGAAGACGGCCCCCTGGACATGCGCATGGACACGACCCGCGGCGCCACTGCCGCCGAGTGGCTCGCTGACGCAGCGGAGGCCGAGATCGCCCGGGTCTTAAAAGAGCTGGGCGAGGAACGCTTCGCCCGCCGTATTGCCGGGGCCATCGTCCGCGCCCGCAGCGAGGCGCCGATCGAAACCACCGGCCGCCTGGCGCAGATCGTCAGCGACGCCAACCCGCGCTGGGAAAAGCACAAGCATCCGGCCACGCGCTCCTTCCAGGCCATCCGTATCTGGATCAACGGCGAGCTCGAGGACCTGCGCGTCCTCCTCGACAGTGCCCTCGGCCTGCTCCGGGTGGGCGGGCGGCTGGTGATCATCAGCTTCCACTCCCTCGAAGACCGCATGGTCAAGCGCTTCATGCGCGACCTCGCCCGCGGCGAAACGCTGCCCCGGGGCGTGCCGATTCGCGACAGCGAGCAGCCGCGCCCGCTGCACATCGTCGGCAAGGCATTGCGGGCGAGCGAGGCGGAGGTTGCCGACAACCCCCGGGCGCGCAGCGCCATCATGCGGACTGCGGAGCGCCTCGCCTGATGGCCGCAACGCGTCGACAGGCCAGCCTGCCAGCGTCCGCTAAGGCTGCGCCCCCCCGTGGCTGGCGCCTTGCGCTTGCGCTGCTGGTCCTTGCTCTGGGCAGCAGCTTCAGCGTGGTGTATGCCACCCACGAGTGCCGCCAGCTCTATGCCCGGCTGCAGGACCTTGAGGCCACGCGCTGGTATCTGGATGAGGAGTACAGCCGTCTGCTGCTCGAGCAGAGCACCTGGGCCTCGCCGCACCGGGTCGAACAGGTCGCCGAGCGCGACATGGCCATGGCGCCGCCCACCCTCGAACAGCTGCGGGTGCTGAAACGATGAGCCGCGTGCCCGCTTCCGCCGTCACCCCCTGGCGCCTGTATCTTCTCTTCGGCGTACTGCTGGCGATGTTCGCCGCGCTCCTGGGCCGGGTCATCTACCTGCAGGTGCTCGAAGTTGACGGCGGTCGCGCCTTCCTGCAGAGCCAGGGCGCCGCGCGCGCCGTGCGCACGGCGGAGATACCGGCCTACCGCGGCCTGATCACCGACCGCCGCGGCGAGCCGCTGGCAGTGAGTACACCGGTTATCTCCCTCTATGCCAACCCGAAGATACTGGCCACCGTCGAGGACCTTGGTCCCCTCGCCGCGGCGCTGGATATGCCGCAGCAAGAGCTCGAGGATCGCCTCGAACGTTACGCCGGCAAGGGCTTCATGTACCTGCGCCGGCAGGAAGTGCCCGCGGAGGCGCGACGCATCCTGGCCCTGCGTTTTCCGGGGGTGCGCGGCGCGCGGGAGTACCGGCGCTTCTACCCGGCCGGGGAAGTCGCCGGCCAGCTGGTGGGCTTTACCAACACCGACGGCAAAGGCATCGCCGGCCTCGAGATGGCCTACGACGACTGGCTGCGCGGCGCCCCTGGCAAGAAGCAGTACATCAAGGACATGAAGGGTGAGGCGATCCGCGACATCGGCGTCATCGAGGAGGCGCGGCCCGGACGCAGCCTGCAGCTGTCCATCGACCTGCGCCTGCAGTACCTGCAGCACGCCGAGCTGCAGCGCGCCATTGCCCTCACCGGTGCCCGGGCCGGCTCCATCGTCACCCTCGACGCCCATTCGGGGGAGGTGCTGGCCATGGTCAATCACCCGATCTACAACCCGAACAATCGCGAAGAGCTGGTGCCCGGCGGCACCCGCAACCGCGCCATGACCGATGTCTTCGAGCCCGGCTCCACCATGAAGCCGCTGACCCTTGTGGCGGCCCTCGAGAGCGGCCGCTACGCGGTCGATTCGATCATCGATACCTCCCCCGGCCGCATCCGCGTGGGCCGCAAGGTGTTCCCGGATCCGCGCAACTACGGCGAGCTGACCCTGGCGCGGGTCATCGCCAAATCGAGCCAGGTCGGCATCACCAAGCTCGCCCTGGAACTGGGCCGGGAGCCGATCTGGGACGTGTTCCAGCGCTTCGGTCTGGGCCAGCCGCCGGGAACGGGTTTCCCCGGGGAAAGTGCGGGCCTGCTGCCGAACCGGCCGCGCTGGCGGCAGATCGAGGAAGTGACCCTGGCCTTCGGTTACGGCCTCACCGCGTCGCCGCTGCAGCTCGCCCGGGCCTACAGCGTTTTTGCGAGCGGCGGCATCCTGCCGCAGCTCTCGCTGCTGCGCCGGGATCCCGGTGAGCTCGTCGGCGAACGGGTGCTCGAGCCAGGCATTGCCCTGGAGGTCCGGGAGGTGCTGCACGGCGTTACCGGGAAGGATGGCACCGGGCACCTCGCCCGCGTCGACGGTTACGCCGTCGGTGGCAAGACCGGCACGGTGCACAAGGTCGGCGCCAGCGGCTATCTCGATAGCCAGTATGTGGCCCTCTTCGCCGGCCTGGCGCCAGTGGAAGACCCGCGCTTTGTCACCGTCGTCATTCTCGACCGGCCGCAGGGTGACCGCTACGGCGGTGGCGCCGCGGCGGCGCCGGTCTTCGCCCGGGTGGCCCGCGGTGCCCTGCGGCTGCTGAACGTGCCGCCGGGGAGCGTGCTGGCTCCCGAAGAGGCCCTGGCAATGGCCGGGGGTGGCGAATGACCGCCGCACTGCAGCGCGCAAAGACCCTCGCCGAACTGCTGCCCTGGCCGGACGCACCGCCGGTTACGGTCACCGGGGTCAGCTGCGACAGCCGGACGGTACGCCCTGGCGACCTGTTCCTGGCCTGCCGCGGGCGTGAACATGATGGGCGCACCTTTATCCCGGCGGCAGTGCGCGCCGGCGCCGCCGCGGTGGTGGCCGATGCGGGCGTTGCCGCGGCGCATCGCCCGGCCGCAGTGCCGCTGCTGGAAGTGGACGATCTCGCCGCGGCGCTCGGCGGCATCGCCAGCCGTTTCTTCGACGACCCGAGCAGCGAGCTTGCGGTGGTTGGCGTTACCGGCACCAATGGCAAGACCACCGTGAGTCAGCTGGTCGGCCAGCTGCTGCGCGCCCTCGATCGTCCCTGCGGCGTTATCGGTACCCTCGGCGCATCCCTGGGCGACGCCCCCGGCCCTGCAAGCCTTACCACGCCCGATGCGGTCACGCTGCAGGCACAGCTGGCGGCCTGGCGGGATCAGGGCGTAGGCCATGCGGCCCTGGAGGTCTCCTCCCACGCCCTTGATCAGGGGCGGGTGAACGGTCTCACGGTGACCACAGCGATTTTTACCAACCTGTCCCGGGACCACCTGGACTACCACGGCAGCATGCGCGCCTACGGCGAGGCCAAGCTCCGGCTGTTCCGGCATCCGGGTCTGCGTCATGCGGTTATCAACCTCGATGACCCCTTTGGTGCCCGGGTGCGCGGCGCGCTGGCCGCCCACTGCGCGGCTCTTACGGTGAGCACGCGGCCCGGTCGCGGCGCGGCGGTGACCGTTGCCGCTCCGCAGCGGGATCAGGCGGGCGTCGGCGGCACGCTGGTCACGCCCTGGGGCAGCGGTCCTTTCCGCGCGCCGCTCGTCGGTGACTACAACCTGGCCAATGTCGTCGCGGCGGCGGCCGCGGCACTCAGCCTCGGCGTCGCGCTGGAGCCGGTCCTCGAGGCCCTGGGCCGGCTTCGGCCTGCGCCCGGTCGCCTCGAGGCAGTGCCCAACGATCGCGGCCTGCAGGTGGTGGTGGACTATGCCCACACGCCCGATGCCCTCGAGAAGGTGCTGATGACGCTGCGGGAGCAGACCGATGGGCGCCTGCTGCTGGTCTTCGGCTGCGGCGGCGACCGCGACCCGGGCAAGCGCGCGCCCATGGGCGCCGTTGCCTGCGCCTTTGCCGACGAGGTCTTCGTCACCAGCGACAACCCGCGCAGCGAGGCGCCGCAGGCCATCCTCGACGACATCGCGGCCAGCTGCAGCGGTACCTTCCACCTCGAGGTCGACCGGGCCGCGGCGATCACTGCAGCCGTTGCGGCCGCCCGCGCCGGCGACTGTGTGCTGATCGCCGGCAAGGGCCACGAGGACTACCAGGTCATCGGCGGTGAGCGGCTGCCGTTCTCTGATGTTGCCTGCGCCCGCCAGGCCCTGGGGGTGATGCCATGATGCGCCCGTTCACCCTCGCTGAGCTCGCTGCGTTGACCGGCGGCCGCCTTTGCGGCACCGATGCAACGGTTACCGGCGCCGCCATCGACAGCCGCGCGGTCGTCCCCGGCGATCTCTTCGCCGCGCTGGCGGGGAGCCGCGTTGACGGCCACGCTTTTCTTGCCAGGGCCCGGGAGGCCGGTGCCGCCGCCGCCCTCGTCAGCGGCCCGGTGGATGACCCGCTGCCGCAGCTGCTGGTGGACGACGTGCCCCGGGCCCTGGGGCAGTTCGCCCGCGCCAACCGGGAGCTGTATACGGCGCCCCTGGTGGGCATTACCGGCAGCTGCGGCAAGACCACGGTCAAGGGCATGCTCGCAGCGGTACTCGGCGGGCACGGCCCGACCCTCGCCACGGAAGGCAACCTCAACAACGAGCTCGGCGTGCCGCTGTCGCTGCTGCGCCTGGCGCCGGAGCACGCCTTTGCGGTGATCGAGCTGGGCGCCCGCGGCATCGGCCATATCGCCTACCTCTGTGAGCTGGCGCGGCCGACGGTGAGCGTGCTCCTGAACGCCATGGAGGCGCACCTCGAGTTCTTCGGCAGCGTCGACGGCGTGGCGAGGGGCAAGGGCGAGATCTTCGATGGCCTGCCAGCCGATGGCTTCGCGGTCGTCAACGCCGATCAGTCCTACCGGGGTGAGTGGACCGCGCGGGCTGCGCGAACCGGCGCCACGGTGCTGACCTTCGGCCTGGTGGACGATGCCGACTGCCGCGCCAGCGCTGTTGCCCTGCGCGGCGACGCCGGCAGCGCCTTCACCCTGCACACACCCGCCGGGGAGGCCGCCGTGGAGTTGGCCGTGCCCGGCGGTCACAACGTTGCCAACGCCCTCGCGGCGGCAGCGGTGGCCCACGCCTGCGGCCTCGCGCCGGCGGCGATCTCGACAGGACTTTCCCTGGCCGGCGCCGTGGACGGGCGCCTCGTGCGCCATAGCGGTCGCGGCGGGGTCACGGTGATCGACGACTGCTACAACGCCAGCCCCGGTTCCGTCCGGGCCGCCATTGATCTGCTCGCCAGCTGCGCCGGGCCCACGGTGCTCGCCCTCGGCGCCATGCTCGAGCTGGGCGAGGCCTCCGACGGTTACCACGCCGAAATGGGGCGGCGCGCCCGGGAGCGCGGCATCGACGTGTTTGTCGGTGTGGGTGACGCCGTGCGGCCGGCCCTGGAGGCCTTCGGCCCCGGCGGCCACTGGTACGCGACCCGGGAGCAGGCGGCAGCGGCCGCCGACGACTGGGCCGGCACCGCGGCGACGGTGCTGGTCAAGGGTTCCCGGAGCGCCGGGATGGAACTGGTGCTGCAGGCCCTCCTGCCGGAAACCTCGGAGGCCGCATGCTCCTGATCCTCACCGACTACCTGAGCCGCTTCGAGGCCTTTTTCACGGTGTTCCAGTACCTGACGCTGCGCGGCATCCTCGCCGCCGGTACGGCGCTGGCGATTTCCCTGCTGGTCGGGCCGACGATGATCCGGCGCCTGAACCAGTACCAGATCGGCCAGGCAGTGCGCAGCGACGGGCCCGAGACTCACCTTGGGAAGTCGGGCACGCCAACCATGGGCGGCGCCCTGATCCTGGTCGCCATTGCCATCAGCACGCTGCTCTGGGCGGACCTCGGCAACGCCTACGTCTGGGTCGCCCTGCTGGTCACTGCGGCCTTCGGCACCGTGGGCTGGGTAGACGATTACCGCAAGGTGGTGGAGCGCGACTCCCGCGGCCTGCCGGCGCGCTGGAAGTACCTCTGGCAGTCTGTCGCCGGCCTCGCCGCCGCCATCTACCTGTACACGGCCTTTGACACGCCGGTGACGACGCAGCTCTATGTGCCCTTCCTCAAGGATGTGGTGCTGCAGCTCGGGCCGTTTTTCCTGGTACTGACCTACTTCGTGATCGTCGGCGCCTCCAACGCTGTGAACCTGACCGATGGCCTCGACGGTCTGGCGATCCTGCCGACGGTGCTCGTGGGCACGGCCCTCGGGCTCATCGCCTACCTCACCGGGCACGTGGACTTTGCCGAATACCTGCACATTCCCTATGTCGCCGGCAGCGGCGAGCTGGCGGTGTTCTGCGGCGCCATCGCCGGCTCCGGGCTCGGCTTCCTGTGGTTCAACACCTATCCGGCGCAGGTGTTTATGGGCGATGTGGGCGCCCTGGCCCTCGGCGCGGCCCTCGGTGTGGTGGCGGTGGTCACCCGCCACGAGATCGTGTTTTTCATCATGGGGGGCATCTTCGTGCTGGAGACCGTGTCGGTGATTCTGCAGGTGGCCTCCTACAAGCTCACCGGCAAGCGCCTGTTCCGCATGGCACCGATTCACCATCACTACGAGCTGAAGGGCTGGCCGGAGCCACGGGTGATCGTCCGCTTCTGGATCATCACGGTGATGCTGGTGCTCTTCGGCCTCGCCACCTTGAAGCTGCGCTGAGGGGGAGGGCATGACCAGCGATCTCATAGCCAGCAGCAACCGCTACCGCGCCGTGGTAGGCCTCGGCGCCAGTGGCCTGTCCGTGGCGCGTTATCTCCATCGTCGCGGTGAGCCCTTTGTCGTCCTCGACACGCGACCGGAGCCGCCGGGGCTGGCGACACTGCGGGCCGAGATGCCTGAGGTCAGCCTTTTTACCGGCGAGCTGCCCCAGGGCGTGCTCGACGGCGCCAGTGAGCTCGTGGTGAGCCCCGGCCTTGCCCCTGACCTTGAGCCCCTGGCGCAGGCCGTCGCCAGCGGCGTACCGCTCTGCGGCGACATCGATCTCTTTGTGAAGGCAGCGTCGGCCCCCGTGGTCGGCATCACGGGCACCAACGCCAAGTCGACGGTGACGGCGCTGGTCGGTGCCATGGCCCGGGCCGCCGGGCGCCGCGTGGGCGTCGGTGGCAACCTCGGCACCCCGGCGCTGGATCTCCTGGACGACGACACGGAGCTCTATGTCCTCGAGCTCTCCAGCTTCCAGCTGGAGCGCAGCCATTCCCTCGACCTGGCCGTGGCCACGGTGCTCAACCTCACCCCGGACCACCTGGACCGCCACGGCAGCATGCCGCGCTACCACCAGGCCAAGCACCGGATCTTCCACGGCTGCCGGCACGCGGTGATCCATGGCGACGACCCGCTGACGATCCCGCCGTTGCGCTCGGATCTCGCCCTCACCAGCTGGCGCCTGCGCGAGCCGGAGCTGCATGGCTTCGGCCTCCGCCGGGAGGGCCGCGAGGAATTTCTGGCCCACGGCTTCGACAACCTGCTGCCCCTGGCGGCTCTGCCCATACCCGGGCGCCACAACGCTGCCAACGCGCTCGCGGCTCTGGCCCTTGGCCACGCCGCCGGGCTGCCCCGGGAGGCGATGGTCGAAGCCCTCATGGCGTTCCGCGGCCTGCGGCACCGCTGCGAAGTGGTGGCCGAGGGGAACGGCGTGCGCTGGATCAACGACTCCAAGGCTACCAACGTATCGGCCACCGCCGCAGCCCTGAAGGGCCTTGGGGGCGGCGACGCGGACGGCGCAGAGGGCCGCGGCGGGCGGCTGCTGCTTATCGCCGGCGGACGCGGCAAGGGCGATGACTTCCGCGGCCTGCAGCGGCCGGTGGCGGCACACTGCCGGGCCGTGTTTGCCATCGGCGAGACCCGCGATGCGCTGGCCGCAGCGCTGGCGGACAGCACGCCGGTGACCCGCTGCGACGACCTCGCCGCCGCCGTCAGCGCCGCGGCGGACGAGGCAGAGCCCGGCGATACGGTGCTGCTGTCTCCGGCCTGCGCCAGCTTTGACCAGTTTCCGAACTATGAGGCCCGGGGCGATGCCTTTGCGGCGCTCGCTCGGGGCCTTGCCGGTATTGAAGCCGGAGGTGCGCCTTGAACCGCGCCGACCTCTACCTCCGCGCGGACCCCGTGCTCGCCGGCCTGGGCCTGGCCCTTGTGCTGATCGGTCTGGTTGCCATCACCTCGGCCTCCATCGGCTATGCCGAGGCGCAATTCAACAACCCGTGGCACCACGCCGAGCGCCACGGCAGCTACATCGTCGCCGCCCTGGCCCTCGCGCTGGTCGTGTACGCGGTGCCCACGGGTTTCTGGTACGACAGTGCCTGGCTCTGGTTGCTGCTCTGCCTGGCGCTGCTGGCCCTGGTGCTGGTGCCCGGCATTGGCAGATCCGTCAACGGCAGCCAGCGCTGGCTGCCCCTGGGCCCGCTGACGCTGCAGCCCTCGGAGCTGGTCAAGGGGGCGAGCGTGCTGTTCCTGGCCGGCTACCTGGTGCGCCAGCAGGCCGCCGTGCGCAGCACCTGGCAGGGCTTTTTGCGGCCCATGCTTGTGCTCGGGGTCATCGCGCTGCTGCTGCTCTTCGAGCCGGACTTCGGCGCCACGGTGATTGTCATGGGCACAGCCTTCGGCATGCTGTTCCTCGCCGGCATGAAGCTGCTGCACTTTTTCATCGTCATCGGCCTGTCGCTCCTCGGCCTCGCCGCGCTGATCTTCTCGGCGCCCTATCGACTGCAGCGGCTGACCGCCTACACGGACCCCTGGGCGGATCCCTACGACACGGGCTTCCAGCTTATCCAGTCGCTGATTGCCTTTGGTCGCGGCGAGTGGCTTGGCGTGGGCCTCGGCAACAGCGTGCAGAAGCTGTTCTACCTGCCGGAGGCGCATACGGATTTCGTCTTCTCCATCTGGGCCGAAGAGACAGGCTTTGTCGGCGCCGCGCTGCTTATTGGCCTGGTGCTGGCGCTGATCCTGCGCATCGGCGCCGTGGGCCGGGCCGCGGCGCGGGCCGGCGAGGACTTCGCCGCCTATGTCTGCTTCGGTGTCGCGCTGATCTTCTCCGGTCAGGCTTTTATCAACATGGGGGCGAGTTCCGGGCTTCTGCCCACCAAGGGCCTGACCCTGCCCTTCATAAGCTATGGCGGCACGGCGCTGGTTACCAGCTGCTGTCTGCTCGCCATCGTGCTGCGCATTGAGCATGACCTGCGCGCGAACGCCGGAGGCAACCGATGAGCGCCGCCCCGCTGGTGATGATGCTTGCCGGTGGCACCGGCGGCCACGTTTACCCGGCTCTCGCGGTGGCCGAGGAGCTGCGCGAGCGCGGCTACCGGGTGGAGTGGATCGGTACGCGCCGCGGCCTCGAGGCGCGGGTGGTGCCGGCGGCAGGCATCGTACTGCACTGCCTGGCGGTGCGCGGCCTGCGCGGCAAGAGCCCCATCGATACTGTGCGCGGCGTGCTCGCCCTCGCCGTCGCCTGCGTGCAGGCCCTGCTGCTGCTGCTGCGCCGCTGGCCACGCTGCCTCGTGGGCATGGGTGGCTATGCCTCCGGGCCCGCCGCGGTGGTTGGCTGGCTGCTGCGCCGCCCCCTGGTGCTGCACGAACAGAATGCCGTGGCCGGCACCACGAACCGGCTGCTGGCGCCGCTGGCAAAGGTGCGGGTCTGTGGTTTCCCCGGGGCCTTTGTGAACCGTGGCGACTGCGCCGTGACCGGTAACCCGGTGCGGGCGGAGCTCGTGGCCCGGGCGGCGAGGGCGCCCTGGGACTACCGGGGCGACCGGCCCCTGCGTCTGCTGGTGCTCGGCGGCAGCCTCGGCGCCAGGGCCCTGAACGGGCTGTTCCCGGCAACGCTCGAGCACCTTGCCGCAGCCGGTGTGGCCGTAGAGCTCTGGCACCAGTGCGGTCCGGCCCACGAGCAGGTCATGGCGGACCGCTATGCGGCCCTTGGCGCGGCGGCACCGCGCTGCGCGCCCTATATCGAGGACATGGCCGGCGCCTACGGCTGGGCCGACCTGGTGCTCTGCCGCGCCGGCGCGCTGACGGTGGCCGAGCTTGCGGTGACCGGGCGCCCGGCGCTCCTGGTGCCGCTTCCCGGCGCCATCGACAACCACCAGTACCACAATGCGCGTTTCCTCGCGGAGCAGGGCGCGGCGCGTCTCTGTCCCCAGGACACCCTGAGCCCCGAGAGCGTTGCCGCCGCTATCGGCGAACTGGCCGGCGACCCGGCGCGCCTCGCGGCCATGGCGGCCGCCGCCCGCGGCTGTGGTCGTCCGGAGGCGGCCGCCGCCGTTGCAGACCGCTGCGAGGCCCTGCTGTGATTGCCGGCGGGGAAGCCTATGTGGTGCCGGAGATGCGCCGGGTGCGCCGGATTCACATGATCGGCGTGGGGGGGACTGGCATGTGCGGCATTGCCGAGGTGCTGGTAAACCTCGGTTATGCGGTCAGTGGCTCGGACCTGCGCGCCAGCACCGTCACCGATCACCTGCGGGCCGTCGGCGTGGCCATCTGCCTCGGCCACAGCGGCGAGCACATTGCCGGCGCCGACGTGGTCGTCACCTCCAGCGCCGTGCCGGCGGATAACCCGGAACTCGTCGCTGCCCGCGCCGCGCGCGTGCCCGTGGTGCCGCGGGCCGAGATGCTCGCCGAACTCATGCGCTATCGCCACGGCATCGCCGTGGCCGGCACCCACGGCAAGACCACCACCACGAGCCTGATCGCTGCGGTCTTCGCCGCGGCGGGCCTCGACCCGACCTTCGTCATCGGTGGCCGGGTGAACAGCACTGGCAGCAACGCCCAGCTCGGCGCCAGTCGCTTCCTCATTGCCGAGGCCGACGAGAGCGACGCCTCCTTTCTGCATCTGCAGCCCATGGTGACGGTGGTGACCAACATCGAGGCCGACCACATGGAAACCTACGGCGGCGACTTCGGCCGCCTCGAGGAGACCTTCGTCGGCTTTCTGCACAACCTGCCGTTTTACGGTCTCGCCGTGCTCTGCCTGGATGACCCGGTGCTGCGCGGGCTGCTGCCCCGGGTGGGCCGGCCGACGCTGACCTACGGCTTTGCCGAGGACGCGGACTACCGCATCACGGACTTCTGCGGCGACGGGCTGCGCACCCGCTTCACGGTGCAGCGGCCGGCACCCGCGGCGCCCCTTACCGTGGACCTGGCCATGCCCGGCCGGCACAACGTGCAGAACGCTACGGCGGCCATTGCCGTGGCCACGGACGAGGGCGTTGCCGACGAGGCCATCGTCGCGAGTCTGGCGCAGTTTGCCGGCGTCGGCCGGCGCTTCTCGCTCCTTGGGGAACTCGCTCTGGACGACGGCGCGGCGCTGCTGGTCGACGACTACGGCCACCATCCGACGGAGGTGCGTGCGACCCTCGCCTCCGTGCGCCAGGCCTGGCCCGGGCGGCGCCTGGTGATGATCTACCAGCCGCACCGCTACAGCCGCACCCGGGACCTGTACGAGGACTTCGTTGCCGTGCTGTCGGCGTGCGACGCGCTGCTGCTCCTCGAGGTTTATCCGGCGGGAGAGAGCCCGGTGCCCGGCGCCGACAGCCGCTCCCTGGCGCGGAGCATTCGCCAGCGCGGCCAGCTGGAGCCGGTGTACGTGAAGGAGGCGGCGTCGGTACCGGCGACGCTTGCGGCGCTGCTCAAGGACGGCGATGTGGTCGTTACCCAGGGCGCCGGGGACATCGCCGGCCTCGCGCGGCAGCTCGCGGCCGAAGGCCTGCCGGGGGTGAATCCATGAAGATCGAGACCATCCGCCACGGTCTGGTCGCGGTGCTCCTCGGCGGCGAGTCGGCGGAGCGCGAGGTGTCGCTGAAGAGCGGCGCCACTGTTGCGCAGGCCCTGGAAACCGCGGGTTTTCGCGTGCGCCGCATCGACACGGCGGGCCGGGACTGGCTCGAGCGCCTCGAAGACGTCGCCTTCGTCTTCAACGTGCTGCACGGCCCCGGCGGCGAGGACGGCACCGTGCAGGGCACCCTTGAGACCTTGCACCTGCCCTACAGCGGCAGCGGTGTGCTCGGCTCCGCCCTGGCCATGGACAAGCGCCGCAGCAAACAGCTGTGGTTGGGCCAGGGGCTGCCCACGGCGCCCTTTGAGGAGCTTGGCGAGGACAGTGATTGGGATGGTGTGATCGATCGTCTGGGCAGGGTTTTCGTGAAGCCGGTGGGCGAGGGTTCGAGCATCGGTATGGCGCCGGCGGCCACGCCGGCGGAACTGGCCGAGGCCTACCTCGGTGCCCGGGCCCACGGTAGCGGGGTGATCGCCGAGCGCTTTATCGACGGGCCGGAGTACACGGTGGCGATCCTCGGTGACGAGGCGCTGCCGAGCATCCGCCTGCAGGCGGCCCGGGGCTTTTACGATTACCACGCCAAGTACATCGCCGATGACACGAGCTACCACGTGCCGAGCGGTCTCGACGCCGGCGACGAGGCGGCCCTCGGTCAGCTTGCGCTGGCGGCTTTTGCCGGTCTGGACTGCCGTGGCTGGGGCCGCGTTGACGTCATGCGCGACCCGGTGCACGGCTTCCAGCTGCTTGAAGCCAACACGATCCCGGGCATGACCGATCACAGCCTGGTGCCCATGGCCGCGCAGGCGGCGGGACTCACCCTGGCGGAGCTGGTCACCGGGATTATCGTCGAAAGCCTGCGCGCCTGGGGGACACGCTGATGGCTGTCCGTCGCAAGGGCAAACCGGCAGCGAGCCGGCGCCAGGCGCCCGGCCTGCGGGCGCGGCTTCCCGGTCGCGCCGCAGTGGGCCGCTGGTTCAACGGTGCGCTGCTGCTCTGCGCCCTGGCTCTGGTGGCGGTGCTTGCGCAGCGTGCCTGGGACGGGCTCCTCGCCAGGCCCGTGGGCCGCATCGCCGTGGCCGGCAAGCTCGAGAACGTACAGCGGGACGAGGTGCGCTCGGTGGTGGCCGGCGTCCTCGATGGCGGCTTCGTCGGCGCCGACCTCGCCGCCCTGCGCGGCCATCTCGAGGCCCTGCCCTGGGTCTACGAGGCCGCCGTGCGCCGGCGCTGGCCCGACACGCTTGAGATCACCGTGCAGGAGCAGCTGCCGATCGCGCACTGGGGCGAAGAGGGCTTCCTCAATCACGAGGCCGAGGTGTTCCGCACCAGCGCCGCGTCGCGCTGGCAGGGTCTGCCGACCCTCGACGGCCCCCCGGGCAGCCAGGAGCGCCTCATGGACTACTACCAGCGCTTGCGCGACATGCTGGCGCCGGCGGACCTGAAGGTCACGGCGCTGCGCCAGGACGAGCGGGGCCAGCTCGAGGCTCGCCTGGCCGATGGCCTGCGCCTGCGTCTCGGCAGCGAGGAATTCCTGCTGCGGGTGCAGCGCTTCATCGACTTGTATCGCGACGATCTCCAGGCCCGTGGGCCGGTAGTCGCCAGCGTCGACCTGCGCTACGCGAGCGGAGCCGCAGTGACCTTCCACGAGCCGGCGCAGGTCGCCGTCGTGGATCCGGAACGTGGACAGTGAGAGGGCTGGCGAGGCCATGGTGGGCGGAAAAACAAGCGGAAAGGACAGGAACATGATCGTCGGACTGGACATCGGCACCTCCAAGGTCGTCGCCATCGTCGGCGAGGTGGATGCCTCGGGTCAGATCGAGATTGTCGGCATCGGCTCCCACCCGTCCAAGGGCATGAAAAAGGGCGTGGTGGTGAACATCGAGTCCACGGTGCAGTCGATCCAGCGCGCCGTGGAAGAGGCCGAGCTCATGGCCGGCTGCCAGATCCACTCGGTCTACGTGGGCATCGCCGGCAGCCACGTGCGCAGCCTGAACTCCCACGGCATTGTCGCCATCCGCGACCAGGAGGTGGCGCCGGCAGACGTGGAGCAGGTGCTCGATGCGGCGAAGGCGGTGGCCATTCCCGCGGACCAGAAGGTGCTGCACATCCTGCCGCAGGAATACGTGATCGATAACCAGGAGGGCATCCGCGAGCCCCTGGGCATGTCCGGGGTCCGCCTCGAGGCCAAGGTGCACCTGGTGACCTGCGCCGTGAACGCGGCGCAAAACGTCGAGAAATGCATTCGCCGCTGCGGCCTCGAGGTAGAAGAGGTGATCCTCGAACAGCTGGCCAGCAGCCACGCGGTGCTCACGGACGACGAGCGCGAGCTCGGCGTCTGCATCGTCGACATCGGCGGCGGCACCAGCGACATCGCGGTATTCACGGAAGGGGCGATCCGCCACACGGGGGTGATCCCCATCGCCGGGGACCAGGTGACCAACGACATTGCCATGGCCCTGCGCACGCCGTCGCAGTACGCCGAGGATATCAAGATCAAGTACGCCTGCGCGCTGACCCAGCTCGCCGGCGCGGACCAGACCATCAAGGTGCCGAGCGTCGGCGACCGGCCGCCCCGGGATCTGTCCCGGCAGTCCCTCGCCGAGGTGGTGGAGCCGCGCTACGACGAGCTGTTCACCCTGGTGCAGGGAGAGCTGCGGCGCAGCGGCTACGAGGACATGGTGCCCGCGGGCATCGTGTTCACCGGCGGAACCTCGAAGATGGAAGGCGTCGTCGAGCTCGCCGAGGAGATCTTCCACATGCCCGTGCGGGTCGGTTATCCGCAGGCGGTGCAGGGCATGGCGGACATCGTACGCAACCCCGTTTATGCCACCGCCTGCGGGCTGCTGCACTACGCGGCGCAGCACCCGGGCGAGGCGTCCCGGGGGTTGGCGGCCGGAGACGCCGGGCCGGGCTGGTGGGCCCGCCTGCGCCAGTGGCTGGGCAGTAATTTTTAGGAATTTTCAACGCCGCGCTTTGCGCGGTCTCTGTGCAAAGAAAGGGGAGTATGACCATGTTTGAACTGATCGATAACGTACCGCAGAACGCGGTAATCAAGGTGATCGGGGTCGGTGGTGGCGGCGGCAACGCCGTCAAGCACATGATCGAGAACAGCGTCGAGGGTGTGGACTTTATCTGTGCCAACACCGACTCGCAGGCCCTGTCGGACATCGATGCGCGCACGGTGCTGCAGCTCGGCGGTGACATCACCAAGGGCCTCGGCGCCGGCGCCAACCCGGACATCGGCCGGGCGGCGGCCATGGAAGACCGCGATCGCATCGCCGACGCGCTGCGCGGCTCCGACATGGTGTTCATCACCGCCGGCATGGGCGGCGGCACCGGCACCGGCGGCGCACCGGTGGTGGCCGAGGTCGCCCGGGAGCTGGGCATCCTCACGGTGGCGGTGGTCACCCGGCCCTTTCCCTTCGAAGGCAAGAAGCGCCTCGGTATCGCCCACAACGGCATTGCGGAACTGCAGCAGCATGTCGATTCGCTGATCACCATCCCCAACGAGAAGCTCCTCGACGTGCTCGGCAAGAACACGAGCCTGCTCGATGCCTTCAAGGAAGCCAACAATGTGCTCCTCGGCGCGGTGCAGGGCATTGCGGACCTGATCATCCGCCCCGGCATGATCAATGTCGACTTCGCCGACGTGCGCACGGTGATGTCCGAGATGGGCATGGCGATGATGGGCACGGGCAGCTCCCGTGGCGAGAACCGGGCCCGGGAGGCCGCCGAGCGCGCCATCAACAGCCCGCTGCTGGACGACATCGATCTGGAGGGCGCTCGCGGCATCCTGGTCAACATCACCGCCGGCCTTGACCTCTCCCTCGGCGAGTTCTCCGAAGTGGGCGATACCATTGAGGAGTTCGCCTCCGAGGAGGCCACGGTGGTGGTCGGCACGGTGATCGACCCGGAACTCACCGATGAGCTGCGGGTGACCGTGGTCGCCACGGGCCTCGGTGCCGAGACGGCGCGCACGCCGCTGCAGGTGGTCGAGTCGGCGCCGCGGCGCAGCGCCGCTGCGCAGCCGCAGGCATCGGAAGAAGCTCCGGCGGATCCGGCCACGCCGGACTACCGCGACTACGACACGCCCCCGGCCCGTCGTCGCGGTGCTACCGGCGGCGGCGCACCGGCAACGGCCGAGGCCGTGGGCGGGGAGTATTTCGACATCCCCACCTTCCTCCGCCGCCAGGCCGACTGACCCGCGAGGTCATCTCCCGGGCGCCGATTGCACAGCGGCGCCCGGGTCCCATCCTGCCCGTGACCTCCCCGCCACGGGCCCTGCGTCGCCCGGTCTTTTCCGGCCATCGCGATGGCAAACGCCGGGCTGATATGCGAAACTCCCGGGCTGTATTGCGGCACCCTCAGAGCCGCGCCCGGCCTGGGCCGGTGCCACCCGCGAGGGAGCACCCGCGCATCCCGATGACCTCGTCCCGGCGTCCCGCCGCGCGATGCACCAGGCGCAGGCGCAGCGCGCTGCCTACGCTACGGAACCAGCACAGACGATGATTAACAAGGCCCTGAAAAAAGTCTTCGGCACCCGCAATGAACGGGAGTTGAAACGCCTGCGCAAGATCGTGCGCAAGATCAATGCCCTCGAGGAGCCCCTGCAGGCCCTCGACGACGACACGCTGGCGGCCAAAAGTGACGAGTTCCGCGAGCGCCTCGGCGCCGGCGAGAGCCTCGACGCTGTGCTCCCGGACGCCTTTGCGGTCTGTCGGGAGGCGAGCCGCCGGGTGCTCGGCATGCGTCACTTCGATGTGCAGCTCATCGGTGGCATGGCTCTTCACGAGGGCAAGATCGCCGAGATGCGCACCGGTGAGGGCAAGACCCTCGTGGCCACACTGCCGGCCTACCTCAACGCGCTCTCCGGCAAGCCGGTGCACCTGGTCACCGTGAACGACTATCTCGCCGGCCGGGACGCCGGCTGGATGGGGCCGCTCTACGAGTTCCTCGGTCTGCAGGTGGGCGTGATCCGCGCCGGCCAGCTGCCGGAGCAGAAGCGCGCCGCCTACCGCTGCGACGTGATCTACGGCACCAACAACGAGTTCGGCTTCGATTATCTCCGCGACAACATGGCCTTCACCCTGGACGACAAGCTCCAGGGTGAGCTGGCCTTTGCCATCGTCGACGAAGTGGACTCGATCCTTATCGACGAGGCGCGCACGCCGCTGATCATCTCCGGCGCCTCGGAAGACAGCTCGGAGCTGTACAAGCGCATCAACACCCTGGTGCCGCGGCTGCGCGCGGCCACGGAGGAAGACGCCGGCCACTACAACGTCGACGAGAAGGCGCGCCAGGTCGAGCTCACGGAAGAGGGCCACGAGTTTGTCGAGGGGCTGCTCACCGAGGCCGGGCTCCTCGAGGAGGGCGACAGTCTCTACGCCGCAACCAACCTGCAGCTCCTGCACCACGTCCACTCTGGCCTGCGCGCCCACGTGCTCTACCACCGCGACGTGGAGTACATCGTGCAGGGCGGCCAGGTGGTGCTCATCGACGAGCACACCGGGCGCACCATGGCCGGCCGGCGCCTGTCCGAGGGCCTGCACCAGGCCATCGAGGCGAAAGAGGGCGTGTCTATCCAGGCCGAGAGCCAGACGCTCGCGTCCACCACCTTCCAGAACTACTTCCGCCTCTACGAGAAGCTGTCCGGCATGACCGGCACGGCGGACACGGAAGCCTTCGAGTTCCGCCAGATCTACGGCCTCGAGGTGCTGGTGATCCCCACCAACAAGCCGATGGTACGCAAGGACCTCAACGACCTGGTGTACCTCACCCGCGAGGAGAAGTTCGACGCCATCGTCGACGACGTGAAGGCCTGCATCGCCGAGGACGCGCCGGTCCTCGTCGGTACCGCGTCGGTCGAGAACTCCGAGGAGCTGTCGAAGCGCTTCCGCGAGGCGAAGATCGAGCACAAGGTGCTCAACGCCAAGTACCACGAGCAGGAGGCGGAGATTATCGCCCAGGCCGGCCGCCCCGGGGTGGTCACCATCGCCACCAACATGGCGGGCCGCGGCACCGATATTGTCCTTGGTGGCAACCTCGATTCGGAGCTCGCCGCTGCCGGCGACATCGACGAGGCGAAGCAGGAGGAACTGCGCGCGGCCTGGAAGGCGCGGCAGGCGCGGGTTTTGGAAGCCGGCGGTCTGCATATCCTCGGCACCGAGCGCCACGAGTCCCGGCGCATCGACAACCAGCTCCGGGGCCGGGCCGGCCGCCAGGGCGATCCGGGGGTCACGCGCTTCTACCTGTCCCTTGAAGACAACCTCATGCGCATCTTCGCCTCGGACCGGGTCAAGGGCTTTATGCAGGCACTGGGCATGGAGAAGGGCGAGGCCATCGAGCACCGCATGGTCACCAACGCCATCGAGAAGGCGCAGCGCAAGGTTGAGGGCCGCAACTTCGACATTCGCAAGCAGCTTCTCGAGTACGACGATGTCGCCAACGACCAGCGCCAGATCATCTACCAGCAGCGCAACGAGCTGCTGGATGAGGCCGACATCTACGACACGATCACGGCGATCCGCAAGGATGTGGTCAACGAGGCCATCGACAGCCACGTGCCGCCCATGAGCGTTGAGGAGCAGTGGGACATCCCCGGCCTCGAGCGCCAGCTGGAGGCCGAGTTCGCCATCGAGCTGCCGGTGCAGCAGTGGCTCGACGAGGACGATAAGCTCGAAGAGCAGGGCCTGCGCGAGCGCATTGTGGAGGCCGTCCAGGCCGCCTACGACGCCAAGAGCGAGCAGGTGGGCCCGGACATGCGCAAGATCGAGAAGCAGATCATGCTGCAGGTGCTCGACACGCTGTGGAAGGAACACCTGGCGACCATGGACCACCTGCGCCAGGGCATCCACCTGCGCGCCTATGCGCAGAAGAACCCGAAGCAGGAGTACAAGCGCGAGTCCTTTGCGCTGTTCGAGTCGTTGCTCTCCAGCCTCAAGTACGAGGTGGTGAAGTTCCTGTCCCACGTGCGCGTGCGCAGTGAGGACGAGTCGGAGCTTATCGAGCAGCGGCGCCGGGAGGCGGCAGAGCGCGAGAAGCTCGCCTTCCAGCACGCTGCCGCCTCGGCCCTGGCCGAGGAAACCGCTGCCCCCCCGGCCGGCGGTGCCGGCCCCGCCCA
>NZ_KN234759.1 GCF_000764025.1 Pseudohaliea rubra DSM 19751
CGGGCGCGGGCCACGCCGGCGCGCAGGCCCCGTCGACCCCAAGGCGGGCCAGCGCCCGCTGCAGCCGCGCTTCCTTCGCAGCGAGCTGCGCCGCATAGCTGATGAACTGCCAGGGGCAGCCCCCGCAGTGGCTGTCACCGTGCCCATGGTGCGGACAGGGCGGTGTCACCCGGTAGGGGGAGGCTTGCTCCAGCGCAACGAGGGCCGCCAGGGCCGCTCGCCCGCGGCTGCCGGTGATGCGGAAGCGGCCTCCTTCGCCGGTCCAGACGCCGGGTACGAAGCACACCTGACCGCTCGGATGTTCGACCACACCATCGCCGGTGTCGGCAACGTCACGCACCGTACCGATGAACTCACTGCCGACCGCAGCGCCGGAGCGCGGCGGCCGCGGCCGCTGCTGCGCGCCCGGCTTCCTGCCCGGCGGCGCTCTTCGCCTGCTCATGAGCCTGCCGTCAGACGGTCACCGCGTTGCCGCGGAAGATGCGCGCCAGATAGCGGCTCTCCGCCGGGCTGGGTGCGGGAACGGCACACTGCAGCACCCCCTGCACCAGGCGCTCCATTTCCTCCTCCAGTTCCTGCTCGTTGGCAGGCTCCTCGGCCCGGGCGCGCCGGGTGAGCTGCACCTGATTCACCGCCGGTGTTGTCGGCAGCCGCTCTGTTTCCACGCCAAGGGTCACCGTGAAGGCGTGCAGGGCGTTCTTCACGAACAGGGCCAGAGCGAACTCTTCCCGGGAAGACACAAAGGAGGTGTCCGGCGTCAGCAGCACGATCTGGCAGTTCGGCACCAGCGCGGCGCGGCGCGCGACGCGGAAATGGTGGGTGAGCTGCTCCTCCACCAGGCGTGCAAAATCGGTGTGCGAGAGCACCCGATCCCAGGACTCGCCTTTTTCCGCCGCAAGGGCATTAAAGGGCAGCCGGGCAAAGGGGGCACTCACCACCACGTCGAAGCCGCCCTGGTTTTGCAGCAGGTCGTCCAGGGCCGCTTCCAGGTCATCGCCGATCACGCGCACGTCGATGGGGATGTTCGCCTTCGGCTCGAGGCCGTGCTGGATGTCTTCCTGCGCTTCCTTTGAGCGCGTCAGTACGGCCAGAGAGGCGACGCCGAGGGCCAGGAAGCCCTCGCCGATCGCGGCCAGCTCCTCGCGCATGGCGTCGCCGATAAGCACGACCCGCTTGCCCGCAAGCTGTGCAAGGCGCGCCGGATCCGGGGGCAGCAGTAGCTCGCCCTCGGTGACGGAGCGATCGAACTTCAGGCCGCCGGACGGGTGGAAGGTTTCGCCGCTGGCGATGTCGTCGGCGAGGTGGAACACCGTGGACAGGCCGATCTGCTCGTCCGTCGGCATCTTGTGCAGGTGCAGGCGGTTGAGGATGCCCGTCTCGATGCCCTTGGCGGCCTTCTTGACGGCGGCCTCATCGAAGAACGGTGTCGGGCAGTCGACGAAGGCCTCCAGGAAGCGCTCGGCGATCGCCGGCGGGAACAGGCCGCCGGTGGTGAGCCGGTCCATGAGCTTGCCGGCGAGCTCGCGGTTGAGCAGGTAGGCGGTGGAGTTGCCGCCTTCGCGACTCTCCTCGACCTGTACGAAGAGCCTGGGCAGTGCCTTGGCGGTGCGCGGCAGCTTGATCCCCGCGATAGCGTTCTGTGCCAGCACCGCGAGCTCTTCCGGCGTCATGCCTTCATCGAGGGCCGCCAGCACGGCCGCGTGTACGCCATTGAGGCGCTTGTTTTCCAGCACCAGGCGGCCGCGACGCTCGAACAGGCCGGGGGCGCCGCCGAGGCCGCGCAGCCGCGCGCCGTCGACGGGCCCGGGGGCCAGGGCGTTGATCTGGATCTCCGGCCCGAGGTGCCGCGACAGGATTTCTGCCAGCACGCGTTGCCCGGCCTTCGACACGGCGTAGTCCGCGCGGTTCGGGTACGCTACGGCCACGTATTTCTCCCCGCCGAAGTAGCTGGAGACGTTCATGACCACGCCGGAGCCATGGGCCTTCATAAGCGGCGCGTACTTGCGGATGAGCGAGTAGTTGGAGATGAGGTTCGCATCCATGGTGCGGTTCCACGCCTCGAGGGTCATGTCGACCACCATCTCCTCGGCGCCGGAGATGCCGGCGTTGTTGATGAGAAAGTCGACATGGCCGAAGAGGTCGATGGAGTGCTGGAACAGCGTTTCGAGGGAGGCCTCGTCGCCGACGTCGGTGTCGGCGAGGATGTGTACCCGCTCTTCGGGCTTCGGATAGCCGATGCCGCGCAGCTCCTCCACGATCTCGTCGCGAGCCTCGCGCAGCCTGGGTTCGCTGCGCGCCGAGAGCAGTACCCGCGCACCGGCGATGGCCAGGAAGCGGCCGAGCTGCAGGCCGATGCCGAGGCTGCCGCCGGTGATGACCGCGGTCTTGCCCTTGTGCAGGCCCGGGAGCACGCGCTGGATCGCCGCGGGCATGCTGCCCTTGCCGGTGGCGCGCTTGATACTCTTCGGCACCCAGAGGTTGATCGGGTCCATGCGCCGCACGCGATTGGTGAGCGTCGCCGCCCAGTCTGCGGAGAAGGTGAGGTTGTCTTCCTCCTGGTTGTCATAGCGCACGAGCTGGTTCGGCAGCGTCGCCCAGCAGCGCTCGCCTTTTTTCTGCTGCTGCGAGTCTTCGTGACGCCAGGTGCGCAGGAGCGCTTCGATCGCGGCGCGCTTGATCTCGTTCAGGTAATTGCCGTGGCCGTCGCTGGGGTTGGTGACGTAGGTCAGCGCCGGTGCCTCCGTGACCGTGCCCCAGCGGTCGAGGTTGTTGGCCAGGGCCCGGGCGAAGGCCACCGGGGAGACGATTTCGTCGCGGACGAAGTCCACCACGTCCTCGTCGCCGGCGGTGACCAGGGAGTAGCCGTGTACGCCGTTGCCGGAGCGCGGCAGCACGACCACGGCGTCGAGGCGGCCGAAGTGGTCGCGGATGTAGTCAAAGCAGCGGTCTGCCGATTCACCCCGCAGGGGCTCGAGGTGCAGCAGGTGCAGCTGGTCGAGGCCGCGGGAGGCGGTAAGCGACCGCGCGTAGCCGAGAGCCTCGAGGGTGCGGAAGGCAAGCACCACCCGGGCGCCGCTTACCAGGTGACGCTCGGCGAACACGAGGGCCTCCTCGTACTCGCTGCCACCGAGGATGAAAACCACCTGGCCGGTGAGGTCCTCGAGGCGCTTGTCGGGCCAGGACACGAGCTTGGACCGGCTCTGCGCCGGCACCTGCATGCCGTTGGTGACCTCGAAGGCGTGGCCGGATAGCGAGGCGGACTCGCCGGTGGACAGCCAGGTGATCGTCGAGGCGACGTCGGCGGGCGTCGGGTAGCGGTACTCGAGCTCGCCGTCGGGCCCCGGGCGCCGGGCGATCATCAGGTCCCGGAACTCCTGGGACGTGCTGCCGGGGTCGGCGCCCTGCAGCGCGTCCATGTTGGCGAATACGTTGTCGATGCGCTCCGACTCGATGGGCCCGGGGAATACGGTATTGACGCGGATGCCGCGCTCGTCGCCGAGTTCCAGGGCGAGGCCGTGGGAGAGCGCATTGAGGCCGCTCTTGGGCACGGTGTAGGGGATGCGGCCATAGTAGTGCGTGCGTGAAAAGATCGTGGAGACGTTCACGATGGAGCCGCACTCGGCCATGTGCGGTACCACGGCCCGGGCCATGTTCCAGGGCGCGGCGAGCAGGTTCATGGCCGAGTCGAGCATGGTCTGGTCGTCACCGCGGGCGCGCATCTCCGCTTCGCTGAAGGGAATCTCGCGCAGCGTGCGCCGGGGGCCGGCGGCGCCGGCATTGTTGATCAGCACGTCGATGCGACCGAAGTGCTCCAGGGCCGTGGCGGCGATCTCCCGGCAGACGGCGGGGTCGGCGGTGTCGCCCAGGGCCGGAGCCATGGCCGCGCGGTCGAAACCCTCGGCGGCCAGTTCGTCCATGAAGGCCTCGAGTTTTCCCCCGTTGCGGCCGGTCATGACCACCTTTGCGCCCTCGCGCAGCAGGCTGCGGGAAATCCAGCTGCCGATGCTGCCGGCCGCACCGGTGAGGATGATGACCTTGTCCGCGAGGCGTGCCCCGGCGGTGGTTGCTATGCTGTCGTTCATCGCAGTGCTCCTGCCGATCCCGTATCGATGTTTTGCAGGGTCTCGCCCCGTTTTTCCGCCTCGCGGATGGCCCAGGCCCGGTACAGCTCGTCGCGGGTTTTCAGGCCCGTCCGCGGCAGACCGTGGACGGCGACGTAGTTGGCGCCGGCGTGGCGGTTCTCCCACATGGCCTGGTGCGCTTCGTGGATCTCTTCAAGGGGCACGGCCACCGGGGCCATCACGTCACCCATGCCCGCGGCAATGTGCTCCTGCATTTCGGCGAACTCCCGCGCCGTGTTCAGGTGTGTACCGCGGATTTCCGCGCTGGGCATGAGGATGCGCCGCTGGCGCATCCATACCTGGGGCGCGTAGAAGGACAGGCGCTGCCCGGCAAGGTCTTCGGCGTAGACGACCTTGCCGATGTTCGGCTTGACCAGCGCCGTCGCGAGGCCGAGGCCGTCGCGACCGGGGCGCTCGAAGACCACGTCGGGCAGGCCGCGCTTGTCGAGGGTGTTGCGCAGCAACGGCGCGACGGCGGAGCCGATGGGTTTAAGGGTCCGGTCGGAGAAGCGGCGCACCGCCTCCTTGAACTCCCCGGATTCCCTGAAGGCATCGGGCAGCACCGGGAAGGGCCCCGGCGGATCGAACTCGTCGCCGAGGCGCCGGCCGATGGCGTCGATGCTGACGACGCCCGTGAGCCGTGTGCCAAAGCCCAGGGAGGTCACGAACTCACGTTGCGAGACGGTATCGGCGAGCACAGCGACCTGGGCACCGAGGCTGCAGCCCACCTCGATGGCCTCGATGGCCACCGGGTCGACGATGCCGTCTTCGGCGCCCGGGCCGTAGACCACCAGCAACGTATTGCCGGCGCGCAGGCCGGCTCGCTCGAACATGGCCGCTGGTGTCGATGCACCGCGCTTGCCCATGAAGGAGAAGCGGTAGCCCGAGGACGCGCCGTAGAAGGTAAGTACGCCGTTTTCCCCGAGCGCCTGGAAGGAGCGGGGGAAGGCGTTCTCGCCGGCGTGGGAGACCACGTAATCGATGTCGCCACCGGCGGCTTCCCGGACAAAGTCGACGAAGGGCTCGCCGGCTTTTTCCCAGTTGTCCCAGCCGGCAGGGTCGTCGGGCACCGGCGTAAAGCAGCCTGCCCAGCGCTCGTCGCGCCGATTCACCGGTTCGCCGCCGAAGGCGCGGACGCGCTCGCCGCGCTCCTCGGAGGAGACCATGCCGACCACCGCAAGCCCGGTCTGCCGCGCGCTGCGCAGACAGTCCAGGCCGGTACCGGTGGCGGCCCCCTCGACGAACAGGCGACGGCCTGGCTGGATATCGAGGGTGGTGAACAGGGCGCGATGGATCGTGCCCTGGGTGAGCCCGTAGGAGCCGGCTTCTTCAATGGTCAGCGTCGGCAGCTTTTTATGCAGCTGCGGCCCCTGCACCACGAGGAATTGCGCGTGACTGCCGTCGTTGCGCTCATAGCCCTGGATGCGGAAGTCCGCGGCCATCGGGTCCAGCCCCTGGTCCGGGGACAGCAGTTCGCTCTGGCCGGAGTAGACGGTGACCAGGTCGCCCACGGACAGGCGGCCCTCACGGACCAGTTCCTCGCCGAGCTGGGCAATGAGCGCCACGCCACCGGAGCCCGTGACCTGCACATCAGCGTCCCGCGCGTCGAAGGGCGACACCGGGATGCCGGTGATGGCCCAGATGTCGTTGAAGTTCATCTCCGAGGCGAGCACGAAGACCAGCGCCTCGTTCGGGCCCGGCTTCGGCGTCGGGAACACCAGCAGCTTCTCGGCCACCGCCGGGTCGCCGTGGGCCGGTGCGCCGTCGACAGCACTGCGGGCGACGCCCATGCCGTACTGGTAGGCCGGCAGCGGCGTCACGCCGGGGTAGAAGGGTGCGTCCAGGGGCAGCAGGTCGCCCCGGGCCTCCAGGCCGGCGCGTGTTTCGGCGTCGGCATCGGGTGCAACGGGGTTGTATTTGAGCGGCAGCGGTGCGCTGCGGCGCTCGAGGAAGGCGCTGATGCCCACGGGGCCCGCGGCCGGGTCGCAGACCGCCTCGGCGAAGAGTCGGGCCTCGTGCTTGAGGCCGGCGGCCTGGCCCTCGCGGGCGCCGTAGGCGATAGCGTCAACGATGCGGTCCAGGCAGTGGCCGCGGCCGCCGGCGCGCAGCTGCGCGAGCGTTGGCGCGAGCCGCGGGTCTTCGAGCAGGCGGTCGTCGTAGGGGAGCGTCTCTTCGCGAGCCGCGAGATAAGCCTGGTGCCGATCCATGGCGGCCGTCAGCAGGCCACCGCCGGCGAGGTACTCGCGCACGAGCGCCATGGCGGCTTCCACCGGCCCCTGGCCTTTGACGACCACGTCGACGAGCCCCGCACTTTCCGCTTCCGCTGCGTCCAGCGCCCGGCCGGAGGCGATCAGGCGCACGGCCTCGAGGAGGCCGTCCTCGCCGCGGCGCTGGTACAGGCGCCGGGTCAGCCGCTGCGTGCCGCCGTAGCCGGGCAGGAGGTTGAGGTTGATTTCCGGCTGACCGAAGCGCGCGTGCGGATCCGCCACCACGCAGGCACAGGCGAGCATCAGCTCGCAGCCGCCGCCGAGCGCCGGGCCGTTCACCGCGGCAACGACCGGCTTGCCGAGGTTCTCCAGCAGCGAGAAGGCCGTGTGCGCGGCGTTCGGCGGTGTCTGCGCCGACTCGAGATCGCCGGCCTCGCCGACCTCCAGCAGCTCCTTGACGTTGGCGCCGGCCACGAAGGCGCTGCCGGCGCCGGTGATGATCAGGGCTTCGATGTTGTCCTGGTGGGTGATGTGCTGCAGCACCGTGTTCAACTCGTCCAGCGAACGCTCGTTCAGCGAGTTCACCGGCGGGGAGTTGATCACGAGCAGCGCGACCTGGTGCCCCGGGATGACCTCGTGGGTCTCGACCCGGAGATGGCGGTAGCTCTGCACGATCTGGCGCGCCTGCGACAGCTGGCCGAAGGCTTTCCACTGGGCCACGGTATCGCGGATTTCGTCGACGATCTCCGGATTGCGCAGGGTCGAGGTGTCGCCGGTGGGCTCTTCCAGCAGGAGCGCTCTCAGGGTGCGTCGCATGTACTTGCCCGAGCGGGTTTCCGGGAAGGCGGAGACCACGAGGAAGTCCGAGGGCACGGCGGTGACGCCCTTCTCGGCGCGCACCAGCCCCTGCAGCCTGGCGAAGTCGTCGTCGCCGAGGCGGGCACCGGGGGCGGGAATGAGGAACGCTACCGGTGTCTCGCCCTTCTCGTCGTGCGGGGCGCCGACAACGACGGCGTTGCCGACCGGCGAGTCGCTGCGCAGCGTCTTGTCGCGCAGGATGGCGCCCTCGATCTCCTCGGTGCCGATGCGGTGCCCGGAGACGTTGATCACGTCATCGGAGCGGCCGTGCAGCGTGATGCCGCCGTCGGCGAGCTCGCGCGCGTAATCGCCCTGCGTGTAGGCGAGGCCGTCGGTCCAGCGGTTGAAGTAGACCTCGGCGAAGCGCTCGCTATCGCCGCGCCAGTCATCGGTGCCGAGGTTCTCCGCATCGCCCCAGATGGTGCGGGCGAGGTAGGGGTAGGGCCGGGTGAGTACGAGTTCGCCCTTCTCGCCGGGCTCGGCCCGACGCCAGGCTGTGGCGCGGCCGGCCTCGTCCGTTTCCGTGGCGATGCGGACCTCGGCCTGGATCCAGGGCAGGGGCCAGGTGCGGGCGTCCGCCTGCAGATCCTTGAAGTCACCCCGGGGGCATGAAAACACCATGCCGCCGTGTTCCGTGGCCCAGTAGGAATTGATGTAGCGGGGGCAGATACGCTCCATACCGAACTGCTGCACCGCCGGCGATACCGGCTCGGCGCAGAAGGTGGCGACTTTGACGCCGCTCATGTCGTAGGCGGCCATGTCCTCGATGCTCGCCGGATCGGTCATCACCGCCTTGAGGAAGGTCGAGCCCGCCTTGAACAATGTGACGCCGTGGCGCTCGATGGCCGAGGCGAAGCGGCCCGCGTGCGGGAAGAGCGGCGATCCCTCGATGATGACCGTGGTGATGCCGCGAGCCAGCGGCGCCGCCACCAGATAGGACTGGCCAGTGATCCAGCCCGGGTCGCCGACGACGTAGAGCCGGTCGTCCTCGCCGGCGTCGAAGACCATACGCATCGTGTGCGCGATGCCGGCGAGCCAGCCGCCGTGGGTGTGCACCACGCCCTTGGGCTTGCCGGTGGACCCGGAGGTGTAGATGACAAACAGCGGCCAGTCGGCCGGTACCGGGACCGCCGGCTGGCTGCCCGCCAGGGCGCGCCAGTAGTCGCCGTCGTCCAGCGTGTCGAGGGCCTCGAGGCTGTCGGCGGCGAAGCCGGTCTCGTTTGCCTCGCGGAGCAGCTCGGTCGTCGCTTCGGCCACGAGGTCCGGCGACCAGCGGTCGCGGGGCTGCACGACGATATCCTGGCCGGTGTAGCGGACCACCACGACCTGCTCCACCGTGTGGCTGACGCCGGCGAGTTCCCGCGCCACCGCAGTGCGCAGTTCTGCGGAGCGCTCCGCGGGCAGGCCCTCCTCGGCGGCCAGGGCCGCGCCGAGTTCGCGCATCAGGTCGCTGCGCTCGAGGGTGATTTCTCCGGCAACGCCGTCGCGCACCGCCGCGACGATCCGCTCCCGTGCAGCGCCCAGGTCATAGGCTCCCAGCACCTCCTCGAAGCAGGAGAGCGCCGCAGGGCGGGGAATGAAGTTGTCCAGGGCCTGGTCCGTGAAGGCTTCCTTGTAGGGCACCACTTCGGCGTTGCGGTAGCCGCCGTCCGCCGTAATGACCACCCGGGCGCCGGCGTCGTAGATCCGGTCGGACAGGGTCTTGGCGGAAAAGCCGCCAAAGACCGGCGTATAGATAATGCCGAGGCGTTTGGCGGCCTCGGTGTAGTAGATCTGCTCGAGGATGTTGGGCATATTGAAGGCAATGCGGTCGCCGCGGGCGAGGCCCAGCTTCGTCAGTACCCGCGCGCGCAGTACCGTCTCCCGGAGCAGCCGGCGGTAGCTGATGTGCTCCTCGTGCACCGGGCCGCCGCGGCCGTCGTTGCGGGACGGGTCCCAGCGGTCACCTTCGAAGATGATGGCTGTATGGCTGCCGCGGCCGCCGAGCACATGGCGGTCGACCTCGTTGAAGCAGGCGTTGGTCTCGCCGCCGACATACCAGCGATAGAAGGGTGCAGCGCTGTCGTCAAAGCCCGTGTGCCAGGGCCGCCAGCTATCGTCGTGGCCGGCCGTCTCTGCGCCGCCGGCGCCGAGGCGGTGCCAGCCGCCTGCCGGGTCACGGTTGACCCAGCCTTCGCCGTCATACCAGTGCAGTTCGCTGGCCGCAATCGTGCCGTGATAGGCACCGGGATCATCAATGGCCTGCTGCCGTTGTGCCGCTTCGTCCGCCTCGCTGGACAGACGCCCCCACAGGTCGCTGTTCGCAGTCACGCGATCCCTCCCCTCATAAATTGTTGTTATGGTGTGGTCGCCGGGCCGCCCCCCGATCGGGGCGTGGGTTTGCGCGGCTGCAAGTCAGTTACGTCTGCCGGCAAACGGCGGATCAGGGCCACGCCATGCCAAAAACCAGCCTGCAAGGCAGCCGGCTTACGAAAAGTAGAAGGCAATCCCCGTACACGGCAAGGCCAAATGGCACAATTGCCGCGTTTTTAGTAGGGGAATGAGACCCGTTTGACTTTCCGCTGACGTAGCGTCGCCTAAGGCGAGGGTCGGTAGCGCCCCCCCGGGGGGACTACCAGTCCAGTACGTACACGTAGGTGAAGACGAGGGGGGGCTAAGATGGGAGGCGTCAGGCTCGACAGGGATGCGTGGCATATCCACCGACCGCTTGCCCCAGATGATCTTTATCAGAGACAGGACGCTGCCATGGTGACGGCCCTCTGCCGGTGCTAAGCTCTGGATATCGAAGCCACTGCAACGCCTGATGCTGTGAACCGCCTGCTCCGCCAGCGTGTGCTGCGCACCATCCTTGCCCTCGGCCTCCTGGGTCAGCTGGCCGTGCCGGCGCTTGCGCTCGCGCAGCCCTGTCCTATGCCTCACGAGGGCGGGCACGCCATGGCTGCCATGGCCGAGCACGGGTCCATGGAAGACGGGGGCGCCATGGACGCCGCCGACTGCTGCCAGGATGACGGTCCCTGTCTGCTGGCGCACTGCATGGCACCGGTCGGTGCCTGTGCGGCGCCGCCGATGCTCGTCCGCCTTCCCCTCGCTGCGCCCGGCCCTGCCGCAGTGGTGCTCAACCCCCGCGCTATTCCCCAGCGCCATTTCCGTCCGCCCATCGCTGCCTGATACGGGGTAGTTGCGCCTGTCGTTTGCGGCCTTGCGGTCGCAGGCGCCTTCGCTACGCGCCCCCGGTTTGCTGAACCGGTCTGCCTGGTGTCTGTCACCCGGAATCGGTTCTCGCAGAGACAGCTTTCTGGCAAGACAGTGTGGGTGGATGAAAACCATGAACAAACCGTTTGTCGCCTGCGGGCGACTGCAACGCCGTGCCGCGAAGGCCGTGTGCGCATTGCTGCTGCTGTGTGCGGCAGCACCCCTGGCTGCGCAGCTGCGCTCGCTGGAAGACGCCATCGCCGAAGCCCTGGCGGGTGATCCGTGGCTCGCCGGCAGTGAGTGGCGCCAGGAGAGCCTGCGCGCCCGCGGCCGCGCCGCCGGCGCCCTGCCGGACCCGGTGCTGCGCCTCGGCGCTGCCAATCTGCCGACGGACAGCTTCGCCTTCAATCAGGAGGCCATGACCCAGTTCCAGGTGGGCCTCAGCCAGGCTATCCCCCGGGGAGCGACGCGGGAACTGGAGCGCGAGCGCCTGGAGGCCCTGGGCGCGGAGCAGGCCGAGCGCCGCGATGAGCGTCGCGCCCAGCTTGCCCTCTCGGTGACGGAGCTCTGGCTCGACAGTTACCTGGCGAGCCGCTCGCGAGCACTGATTGAGGGCGACCGGGAACTGTTCCTGCAGCTGCAGGAGGTGGTGGCCGCCCGCTACCGCAGCGCCCTCGGCGCTGCCCGGCAGCAGGATCTGGTGCGCGCGGAGCTCGAACTGACCCGCCTGGAGGACCGGCTCGCGCGCCTCGGCGAACAGGAAGAGGTAGCCCGGTCTCGCCTGGGCGAATGGCTGGGGGCTGCCGCGCAGCACCTTGAGACCGCACTGCCGGAACTCGCGCCCGCGGAGCCGGCCCTTGTGGGCGAGGCGTCGCTGCCGGCGGGGCGCATCGCGGCACTGCTCGGGAGCCACCCGAGCGTACGCAGCCTGGACCGACGTATCGATGCGGGGAATACGGGCGTGGCCCTTGCCGAGGAGCGCTACAAGCCCGGCTTCACCGTGAACGCCGGCTATGGGTATCGGGAGGACGCCATGGACGGCAGTGCCCGCCCTGATTTCTTCTCCCTGGGTGTAGCGGTGGAGCTGCCCCTGTTTCCCGGGGAGCGCCAGGATCAGCGGCTGCGGGCCGCCCACGCCGACACCGAGGCGCTGCGCACAGAGCGCGCGCTGTTGCTCCGGGACCTGCGGGCAGGGCTGCTGAGCGCCCGGGCCCGCCTCGCTCGCCTCGATCAGCGCCGCGACCTCTACCGTTCCCGGCTACTGAAAGAGATGGCTCAGCAGGCCGCCGCCGCGCAGGCGGCCTACAGCGCTGATGACGGCGATTTCGCTGAGGCCATCCGCGCGCGCATCGATGAGCTGGATGCGCGTATTGAGGCTCTCGTCATCGACGTGGAGCGCCAGCGCACCATTGCCCGCCTGAACTACTTCCTCGCCGGCCACCCGGAGGCAGCCCAGCCATGAACCGATCGCTTCTTGTTGTCCCCGCCCTTATCGCCGCCGCCACGGTTGGCGCCCTTGGAAACCGCTTGCTGTCGAACGCGGCGTCCGACGGTGACGCGGCCGCCGTTCGTGAGCCCCGCTACTGGGTTGCCCCCATGGATCCGTCCTATCGCCGTGATGCGCCGGGCAAATCTCCCATGGGGATGGACCTGGTTCCCGTCTACGAAGAGGGCGCCGGCGATAACCCCACGGATGACCCGGCGGGCACCGTGCGCATCGAGTCGGCGGTGGTCAACAACCTCGGCGTGCGCAGTGCCCCGGCGGAGCGCCGGACGCTGCGTCCCACGCTGCGCACGGTCGGCTATGTGCGCTGGGACGAGGACCGCCTCACCCACGTCCATCCGCGCGTTTCAGGCTGGATCGAAACCCTGCACGTGAAGGCCGCAGGGGACCCGGTGTTTGCCGATGAGCCCCTCTACACGCTCTACTCGCCGGATCTCGTGAACGCTCAGGAGGAGCTGGTGCTGGCCCTGCGGCACGACAATGCGACGCTCGCCCGGGCTGCGCGGGAGCGCCTTGCGGCGCTGCAGGTGCCGATGTCGCTGGTGCGTGCTCTGGAGGAGGATCTGCGCGTGCGCCAGACGGTTACCTTCACTGCCCGGCATGATGGCATCGTCGATGAGCTGGGTATTCGCGAGGGCTTTTACGTGGAGCCCGGCACGACGCTCATGGCCATTGGTGCCCTCGACAGCGTCTGGGTCGAGGCCGAGGTGCTGGAGCGCCAGCTGGACCGGGTGCGGGTGGGCATGCCGGTGCGCATGACCGCGGACTACCGCCCCGGGCGGGTCTGGACCGGGCGCGTGGATTTTATCTACCCGTCCCTGGACCCTGTCTCCCGCACGTTGCGGCTGCGGCTGCGGTTCGCCAACCCCGACGGCGCGCTGCGGCCGAACATGTTCACCCGGGTGGTTCTCGAGGCGGAACCCGGGGAGCCGGTGCTGGCCGTCCCCGGTGAGGCGGTGGTGCGCACCGGTGCTGGTGATCGCGTGGTGCTCGCCCTGGGTGACGGGCGCTTCCGCGCGGTCGCCGTCGAGCTCGGCGCCCACGACGACCGTTTCGTCGAGGTGCGCGCCGGCCTCGGCGCTGGTGACCGGGTCGTCACCTCCGCCCAGTTCCTCCTCGACTCCGAGTCCAGCCAGCGGGCCGGCCTTGCGCGGCTTTCCGTCGATAATGGCGCGATGGGCCGCGACGCGATGAACCACGATGCAATGGACCACGAGGCGATGGACCACGATGCAATGGACCACGATGCAATGGACCACGACGCGATGGATCACAGTGCCATGAAACACAATAGTGAAGGGGAGGGGGCGCGGTGATTGTTGCCCTGATTCGCTGGTCCCTGCACAACCGCGCACTCGTACTGCTGGGCACGCTCGGGGTGGTGCTGGCGGGCGGCTATGCCGTTTACCGGACGCCGGTCGATGCGATCCCGGACCTGTCCGATGTGCAGGTCATCGTGAAGACACCTTATCCCGGCCAGGCGCCGCAGGTGGTCGAGGATCAGGTCACCTACCCGTTAAGCACGGCACTCCTGTCCGTGCCCGGGGCCAAGACGGTGCGTGGCTTCTCCTTCTTCGGTGACTCCTACGTCTATGTCATTTTCGACGACGACACGGATCTGTACTGGGCCCGGTCGCGGGTTCTCGAGTACCTGAACCAGGCGGCGTCGTCGTTGCCGGAGGGGGTGCGCCCCGCGCTGGGGCCGGACGCCACGGGGGTGGGCTGGGTCTACCTCTATGCCCTGGTCGACCGCAGCGGCCGGCACGATCTCGCCGCTTTGCGCAGCCTGCAGGACTGGTTCCTGCGCTTCGAGCTTCAGACTGTGCCCGGTGTTGCCGAGGTGGCCACTGTGGGCGGCATCGTCAAGCAGTACCAGGTGCGGGTGGACCCGCAGAAGCTCCGCGCCTACGACGTGCCCCTGGCGCAGGTGCAGACGGCGATCCGCCGGGGCAATGGCGAGCAGGGTGCCTCGGTGCTGGAGCTCGCCGAAGCCGAGTACATGGTGACGACCAGCGGCTACATCGCTGGCGTAAAGGACCTCGGGGCCATTCCGCTCGGCGCCAGCGCGGCGGGCACGCCGCTGCAGCTGCGCGATGTGGCGACGATCGGCCTCGGACCTCAGCTTCGCCGCGGCATCGCCGAACTGGATGGCGAGGGCGAGGTGGTCGGCGGCATTGTCGTCATGCGCTCCGGCGAGAACGCCCGGGCGACCATCGAGGGCGTGAAGGCGAAGCTCGAGGCGCTGCGCGCGGGTCTGCCGGATGGGGTAGAGCTGGTCACGGTCTACGACCGCTCGGGCCTCATCGACCGGGCCGTGGAGAACCTGTGGCAGAAGCTGCTCGAGGAATTCCTCGTGGTGGCTCTGGTGTGCCTGCTGTTCCTGTTCCACCTGCGCTCGTCGCTGGTTGCGGTGGTGAGCCTGCCGGTAGGCATCCTCGCCGCCTTTGTGGTCATGCAGTGGCAGGGCATCAACGCCAATATCATGTCTCTGGGCGGCATCGCCATCGCCGTGGGCGCGATGATCGACGGGGCCATCGTGCTGGTCGAGAACCTGCACCGGCACGCCGAACGCGAGCCCCTGCACGATGGCAACCGCTGGCAGGTGGTGCAGGCGGCTGCGGTGGAGGTGGGGCCGGCGCTGTTCTTCAGCCTGCTGATCATTACCGTGAGCTTCCTGCCCGTATTCACCCTGGAGGCGCAGGAAGGCCGGCTGTTCGCGCCGCTGGCCTTTACCAAGACCTACGCCATGGCGGCGGCGGCGGCGCTCTCCGTGACGCTGGTGCCGGTGCTGCTTGGCTACTTCGTGCGTGGCCGGCTGCGGCCCGAGGCGGCGCACCCGGTGAACCGGCTGCTGGTGGCGGGCTATCGCCCCCTGCTGCGCCGGGTGCTCCGGTACCCGCGCAGCGTGCTGGCCGTTGCGGTCCTGCTGGTGCTGAGTGCCCTCTGGCCCCTGGGCCGCCTGGGCAGCGAGTTTCTGCCGCCGCTGGACGAGGGCGACCTCATGTACATGCCTACGACTTACCCGGGGCTGTCGATCGGCGAAGCACGGCGCCTGCTGCAGCACACCGACAAGCTCATTGCCACGGTGCCGGAGGTCGAGCGGGTCTTCGGCAAGGTCGGACGCGCGGAAACGGCGACGGATCCGGCGCCGCTGACCATGATCGAGACTTTTATCCAGCTGCGCCCCCGGGACCAGTGGCGGCCGGGCATGACTACGGAAGGGCTCAAGGCGGAGCTGGACCAGCTGGTAAAGCTACCGGGGGTCACCAATGCCTGGGTCATGCCCATCAAGACCCGTATCGACATGCTGGCCACGGGCATCAAGACCCCGGTAGGGATCAAGGTGGCCGGCCCCGACCTCGGCACCATCGAAGCCGTCGGTCGCCAGCTGGAGTCAATCCTCGAGAACCTGCCGGGCACCGCTTCGGTCTACTCCGAACGCGTGGCCGGCGGCCGCTATGTCACCGTGGACATCGACCGTGAGCGCGCGGCGCGCTACGGCCTCAACATCGCCGATGTGCAGGGCATGGTCGCCGCGGCGGTCGGCGGCGCCAGCGCCGGCGAGGCCGTGGAGGGACGCGAGCGCTACCCGATCAATCTGCGCTATCCGCAGTACTGGCGCGCCTCCCCCGAGCAGCTGGCGGAGCTGCCCATCGTTACCGCCGACGGGCGCCACCTGGGCCTCGGCGATGTGGCGCACATCCGCATTGCCGAGGGCCCGCCGGGCATCAAGAGCGAGAACGCGCGCTTGAACGGCTGGACCTTCGTCGATATCGCCGGGATCGATGTCGGTCAGTATGTCGAGGCGGCGCAGGCCGCGGTGGCCAGCGAGCTCGAGCTGCCGGCCGGCTACTCGCTCAGCTGGTCGGGCCAGTACGAGTACCTCGAGCGGGCGCGGGCACGGCTGACGCTTGTGGTGCCACTCACGATCGCGCTGATTGCGTTCCTGCTCTACCTGAACTTCCGCCGGGTTGCGGAGGTGGCCGTCATCCTTGGGACCCTGCCCCTGGCGCTGGTCGGCAGCCTCTGGCTGCTCTACGTTCTGGGCTACAACCTGTCCGCAGCGGTCGGCGTGGGGTTCATCGCGCTGGCCGGCGTGGCTATCGAGACAGGGGTCATCATGCTGGTGTACCTCGACCAGGCGCTCGCTGACCACGAGGGGGCGGCGACGCTGGACCGGGAAGCGCTGCGCGAGGTGGTATTGGCCGGGGCGACGCGGCGCGTACGCCCGGTGCTGATGACCGCTGCCGCCACGACCCTGGGCCTGCTGCCGATTCTTCTCGGCAGTGGTACCGGGAGCGAGGTCATGAGCCGCATCGCGGCGCCGATGGTCGGTGGTATGATCAGCGCTACGGTGCTGACGCTCCTGGTGCTGCCGGCGGTGTTCCTGCTGTGGCGGGGAAGGGGGCGTTAGCAGCGCCTGAGCAATTGCTCCACACGCTGCCGTGCCAGACCTTCCTCCCGGTCCCGGGCGGCGGCAATGATGCGCTTGGCCCGCTGCTCGTAGCGCAGGTCCAGAAGGTAGAGGCCGGCGAGCCAGCGGTAGGCGGCGAGACGCTGGAACACCGAGGGCGCCTGTGCCAGCTGGCAGAGCGCGACGAAGCGCTCTTCAAGGGGCAGGTGCTCGAGGGCGTCCTCTAGGTTGCGAAGGGGCGGCCTGACGGGTTCTGCCGGCTGCCAGAGGGCGCTGAGGTTCTGTGGCGGGGCGTCGCGGTGGGGCGCGGTGTTCTGGCGTTCAGGTGCTTTATTCACTGTGCAGTACCTCCTTCGTCAACCGCGCGGAGCTTTTCTGCCGGGGCGGCAAACTGAATCGGTGTGGTGAACCCGCGTGGCTTGAGCGCCAGTACCGGTGTTTCGGCCGCGGCGAGAATGGCCTCGGCGGTGGTGCCAATCAGTACCCCCGGCAGGGCGCTGGTGCCCACGGTGCCGAGAATAACCAGCGAAGCACGGCTATGCCGCGCCAGGGCCGGAATGACGTCGACCGGCGAGCCGCGTTCCAGGTGTCGCTCAAGCTTCACGGCCGGTGCGGCACTGACCACATCACTGGCGAGGCATTCGAACCAGGCCACGTGGTCTTTTTCCTGGGCGGCGAGGTAGGCCTCCACCTCGACGGGGGACAGGCCGGCCCGGGGGTCGTCTAGAAGCGTCTGGCCATAGGGCTGCCAGGCATGCACGAGGTGCAGCGTTGCCCCGCGGGCGGCGGCGAGGTCGCAGGCCGTGGCCGCCAGCTCGCGAGCAAAGCGTTCAGCGCCGGCGCCAGCTGCGGTGACCTCCCGGTCGACGGCCAGCAGGAGACTTGCCGCGGGTTCTTTCTGCCTCGGGTGGAGGGTCCATACCGCTGCCGGACACTTGCGCACGAGGTGCATGCCCGTGGGATTGAGGGCGGCGCCGGGACCTTCGGTGCGGGTTTCCGAGATATGCACGACCAGGTCGAACCCCTGGCGCGCGACCTGTTCGGTAACCGTGAGAAAGGGGTTGCCGGTGAGTACGGCATAGTCGAGGGGTAAGCGACCCTGGTGGGGTGCGCAGAGGCCGCGCAGGCGCTCGAAGGCGAGGCTCCAGTCGAGGGCCTTGAGGCGGGCTACGGCGTCGCCGGCGTCCAAGGTCGGGGCGGGGGCAATGACATCGCAGACGCTGAGCGCCGCGCCGGATTGTTCGGCAAAAGCGACAACCTCGGCCAGGCAGGCCTCATCGGCGGTCTCGGCGTAAACCAGGATATTGCGGAAAACACTCATGGGCTGACCGCTGCGAGCAACAGGACGGCAAAGGCGGTGGCGATCATTCCGGTGTGGGCGACCGGCGCAGGACGCAGCAAGCAGGCAAAGCGCGGAGCTTCGCTCCGCGCTAAGGGCAGCAATGCCAACAGGGGACCGGTCGCGAGGAGCAGGGCTGACAGGCTGTGAAGCGCAGGTGCGAGCGTCATGGGTCCGTCCTTTCCGTCGATGGCGGCAGTATCCGGGCCCATACAAGGCAAGTAAAATAGATATATATTGGCAGCTCGTTCTATAATAAAGATGTCACGGCAGTGCGTTCTGTTTTACTTAACGCCCCTGTGATGATGTTTACCTGGCGGGAGCAGCCCTGTGCGTCTCAACTACCGGCATCTCTATTATTTCTGGCGCGTGGCAACGGAGGGCAACCTCACGGCGGTTGCGAAGAAGCTGCATGTCTCTCAATCTGCACTGTCGTCGCAGATCCGCCTGCTCGAAGAGAGCACCGCTACCCAGCTTTTTGATCGTAGCGGCAGACGCATGACCCTCACCGATGCAGGGCAGCGGGTGCTCGGCTACGCCAATGACATCTTTGCCAAGGGTGAGGAGCTGGAGTCGCTCCTGCGCCACGGCATGGAGCCGGAGGCACAGAAGCTGCGCGTCGGTATGCTGTCGACGCTGTCGCGGAACTTCATTGACCACCTGGTCACGCCGCTGCTTATCGACCGCAAAATCCGCTTCACCCTGCACGCAAACACCCTGGAGGGACTCCTCGACGGCCTCGCCCGGCACCAGCTCGATGTGGCGCTGACCAACGGTGACGTGCGCGGCAGTGACGAGCAGCTGTGGCAGAGCCAGCTCCTGGCGAGCCAGCCCGTATCGATTGTTGGCCCACCACAGCTGCGCCCGGAGACCACTTTTCCCCGTGGCTACGAAGGCCTGTACTGGGTACTGCCCTCGCGGGACAGCGAAGTGCGCCGGGCCTTCGACGGTCTCTGTACCCTCTGGCAGTACCGGCCGGACATCCAGGCAGAGGCGGATGATATGGCTATGCTGAGACTTCTCGCCCGGGACGGCGATGCCCTCGCGGTACTGCCCACGGTGGTGGTGCGCGACGAGATCCGCCGTGGCCAGCTCGTGGAGTATATGACCCTCCCGAATGTCTTCGAGTACTTCTACGCCATCACTATCCGGCGCAGCTATGTCCCCACGGCCCTGCAGACGCTGCTTGTGGATATCGGCCGCGTGGAGTGAGCCGTCGGCTCAGTGGTCGAGAACAGTGATGCCGGCGGGGCGTTCCCTGCGGAGGATGCCACGGATCTCCAGGGCCAGTTCCCGGAACAGGGTTCGCGCCGGCGAAGAGGCGCGCCAGGCCATGCCCTGAGTCCGGGTGATGCGGTCACCCTGCACATCGGTCACCCGAAGATCGCTCTGGTCATGGATCTCCGAGGCCACATAGAGCGAAGGCAGGAAGGCCATGCCCGTGCCCATCACCACCATGTGGCGCAGCGTGTCGAGGCTGGTTCCCTCGAAATCACGGAGCACCGTAGCGCCGAGGCGCTCGCAGAGCTGCGCCACCTGGCGATGGTAGTGGTGCTGCTCCTCCATACTGAGGATTTCCTCGCCGAGCAGGTCTTCGCGGTTGATCCGGGGGTTTTTCGCCAGCCGATGGTCCTTGGCCATTACCAGCCGAAGCGGCTCTCGAAAGAGCGGCATGACCGTGAACTGTCTGTCTGCGATCGGCAGCGAGGTTAAAATGAAGTCGTGGCGGCCGCTGCGCAGCCCCTCCTCGAGATCCCGGGTGGAACTCTCGCGGACGTAGAGACGCAGGCCGCCGTACTTGCGGTGAAGCGGTGGCAGGATGTGGGGCAGCAGGTAGGGGCCCAGCGTGGGCGGGACACCGGTACGGTAGGTGACTACCGCACCACCGGAGAGGGTCGCCGCCCGGTCGGCGAAGCCCTGAAACTCTTCCAGCACCCGGTGGGCGTTGCCCAGCAACTCCCTGCCCTCCGGGGAGAGTGAGGCCCCCCGGCGCGACCGCTCGAAAAGCTGCAGACCGATACTGACCTCAAGGGACGCGATCTGTGCGGTAAGCGCAGGCTGGGTAACGCCCAGCCGCTCCGCCGCCCGCCGGAAGCTGCCGCTCTCGGCAATAGCCGCCAGGAAGCGTAGCTGCTTCAGGGAAACCCGCTCCGGGTCGACAGCGCGTTCTCGACGTGGATGTTTCGCAGCCTTCTCCTCTGCCGCGGGGCACGATGCCGGACCTGGCGGTTAGCGATAAGAAAACCTTATCACAAACTTCCGCAGAGCGCCGTAGTCGCGCTGAGGGCACTCCCCTTAAGGTCAGGGTTGGTGAGCGCGCGGCCGAAGGACAGGCGGCGCTAGCGTGATCCCGGTTGGAAACGGTGGCAATGCGAATTGATCTGAGCAATCTGCGCGGCGATAGCTACGGCGGCATCACCGCCGGCGTGGTTGCCCTGCCGCTGGCGCTGGCCCTCGGTGTAGCCTCGGGGCTGGGCCCCATCGCAGGCCTTTACGGGGCGATCTTCGTCGGTTTTTTCGCCTCGCTTTTCGGCGGCACTGCGTCGCAGATCTCCGGGCCGACGGGCCCCATGGTCGTGGTGGTCGCCGGCCTCGCCGCCAGCCTGTCCGGCCAGCCGGAGATGATCTTTACCGCTATCTTTCTTGCCGGCATCATCCAGCTTGCGCTTGGCGTCCTCGGCTTCGGCAGCTATATCCGCCTTGTGCCGTACCCCGTAGTGTCCGGTTTTATGAGTGGCATCGGAGCGATCATTATCATCCTCCAGGTCGGCCGGCTCATCGGTGGAGATCCCCCCGGCGGAACGATTCCCGCTCTCGCCTATATTCCTACGGCGGTCTCCGGTTTTAACGCGTCGGCCGCCGCCATTGGCGCTGCGGCGCTGGCCACGGTGTTCCTCTGGCCGGCGAGCTGGGCAAAGTATCTGCCCGGTCCCCTCGCCGCGCTGGTACTGGGTACGCTGCTTGGCCTCACGCTTCCGGCAGCGCCGGTGCTCGGCAGCATCCCGAGTGCCCTGCCAACCCTGCACCTGCCCGTCTTTGAGCGCGAGGGCCTGATTCTGGTTCTCAAGGCGGCGGTGGTGCTGGCCGCCCTGGGTGCCATCGACTCGCTGCTGACCTCGCTGGTTGCCGATAACATGACCCGCTCGCGGCACGATTCCAACCGCGAACTCGTCGGGCAGGGCGTTGGCAACGCGGTAGCCGGCCTCTTCGGCGCCCTCGCAGGTGCCGGCGCGACCATGCGTACGGTGGTCAACATCCGCACCGGCGGGCGCACGCGCCTCTCGGGCATGCTTCACGCCCTTGTGCTACTGGCCGTCGTGCTCGGCCTCGGGCCGCTGGCGGCGAAAATACCCCATGCGGTGCTGGCCGGTATCCTGGTGAAAGTGGGCTGGGACATCATCGACTGGCGCTATCTGAAGAACGCGCATCGCGGCCCGCGTTGGGATCTTGCGCTGATGGTGCTGGTGCTCGGGCTCACGGTATTTGTCGACCTGATTACCGCCGTGGGTGTCGGGGTCGTGCTTGCCGCCCTGGCTTTCGTGCGGCAGGTAGCGGACCAACAGATCCGCGCCATCCGTGAGATGCAGTTCGAGCCGGACTCGGAGGAAGAAGCGGCCCTGCTCGAGCGCGCTCGCGGTGCGGTGCAGGTCTTCGACTTCGGTGGCCCCCTGAGCTTCGGCGCGGCCGCGGATCTCGGGCACCATGTCCGTCAGCGCACCGGGGCGGCAGCGCTGATCCTCGACTTCGCCAGCGTACCCTTCATGGACGTTTCTGCGGCCCGCGCGGTGGAGACCATCGCCACCGACGCGAGCGAGGCGGGCAAGCACGTCTACGTGACCGGTCTGCGTGATGAGGTGGCACGAGTCCTTGCCGGCCTCGATGCCGACCATCATCTGCCCATGGATACGCGCTTCAAGGTGCGTATCGATGCTGTGCGCCAGGCGGTAGACGATCTCGAGGGCGGTCGCATTGAGGCGGCCCCCGACGGGGTGATGCCGCCCCCGGGCTGACCGGAGCGCCTGCCATCATGATGTTGCCGACCACGCCGCTCGCCAGCCCCCGGGGAATGAACCTGTATCGTGCGCCCGGGGTAACGCGGATAGGCGCTCACAAGCGCGCGGCCCGTCCATGACGTCGGCCACCCTCAAGCAGCATATCGAAGCGGCAGCGGCGCCCGTCTCCCAGTTCTGGCCCATGAAGGGCTTTGTCTCCCACAACCCGCTTCAGGGGCTGGAGCACCTGCCGTTCGACGAGGCGTTTCGTGAGGCTGCAAACCTGTTCGGTGCAGCGGGTTACCTGCCGCTGACAGAGTACCGCGCGCTGCACTGGACAGGTCGCATCGATGCAGCAAGCGTCCAACAGGCGCTGCGACGCTGTGGACCGGCAGACAAGGGCTGCATCAGCCTGCTCTCGCGCTCCTTGAGTGCCGGGCAGGTGCAGCATCTGCACCTGCTGCACGGGATCGATGCGCTGCCCCCGGCCCTCTTTGACTGGCAGGTGACGCAACAAAAAGCACTCGAGCGCCCGCGGGGAGGCGCATCTGTTTCCGCTGAAATCCCCGCCCTGTGGCAGGCTGCGCTGGCATCCCTCGGGTTGGATGATCCCCGCCTGGGCTTGCCTGATGCTGTCCCCTCGCGAGCGCAGCCATCCGCTGAGGCAGACCTGCCTTTTCAACGCTGCCTGAGTGACTGGCTGGACGAAACGGGAGACGATGGCGTGGTGTCTGCCATTGACGCGCAGGTCATCAAGTGGGTATCGGCCTTTGTCGATGAAGGCATGGCCGGCTGGGTCATGCCCTCGAAACAGGCGGGATTCTTCAGCGCCTGGCGGGAACTATCCCAGTACGACAGCAGCGGCCGCCTGCTGGGCATCAGCGCTTTCAAGGAGAAAGTGCGTGCGTTGCCCGGTGATGCCGAGACCTGCATTCAAAGATGCATGGAGGCACTCCAGGTCCCCGAGGCTCGCTGGTCTGATTACCTGGCACGAACGCTGGCGCAACTGCCTGGCTGGACCGGCCTGATTCGCTGGCGCAGCGAGAACCCTGACGATCCGATTCAGAAGCACAATCCTATTGACGTCAGCCAGTATCTGGCCGTGCGCCTCTTCTACGAGGTGCAGCTGGTCGAGCTGGCGGCGCAGCGCCGTTGGGGCATAGCGGGTACGCTGCCTGCGATCAGCCGCCGCCTTGCCCGGGCAGAGAGTGCCGGGCAGGGCGCGCTGCTCGCCGCCGGCGCCAACGCCGGGCGCGTGTGTCGCGACGGCTGGCGTCTTTTCCAGCTCGCTCAGTTACTGAAGCTGTCGGCTGACGAGCTGGGGTCGCTGCGACAGCAGGATGCGAACACCGTTCTCGCCTGGCTGGATGCTTTCCCCCCGGAAGACCATCAACGCGTATGGCTGGAAGCCTATGAGGATTCCTTTCGGCGTCGCCTGCTCGGCAAAATAGCAGAACACAGGGCGGCGGAAGAATCCCGGCTGGAGCGTCCCCTGGCGCAGGCAGCGTTCTGCATCGATGTGCGTTCTGAGCCGTTTCGTCGCCACTTCGAGGCCACCGGACCGTTCGAGACCTTTGGCTATGCCGGATTTTTCGGGATTCCTATTGATCACCGCAGTTTCGATAGCGGGGAGTCCTTCCCCCTGTGCCCGGTGTTGCTCTCACCGGCCAAGGCCACCCTGGAGGTTCCCCGGGGCGGTCAGGATGATGCGCTGGCGCGCTATGCGTCGGGGTCGCGTTGGCAGCAGCTCGGTGAACACCTGTTTCACGACCTGAAGCACAACCCGATTGCTGCGTTTTTACTGGTGGACGTTCTGGGGCTGTTCTTCAGTGTCGCCCTGATCGGCAAGACCCTGCTGCGGCGACCCTATGCCGCGCTGGCGCGGGCTGCCCGCCGGCTTTTTCGTCGCCCGGTTGCCACAGCTCTGGAGGTTGATGCCGGCGAGGCGCCTGCGCCCTACGTAACCGGTCTGCCCATTGAACTTTCCCGGGGATTTTCCCTTGAGCAGCAGGCGGACTTCGTCGAGGGCGGCCTGCGCACCATCGGCCTGGTCGAGAACTTCGGTCGCTTTGTTGTACTGTGCGGTCACGGCAGCAGCACCGACAACAATCCCTACGCAGCGGCCCTGGATTGCGGCGCCTGTGGCGGACGCCACGGCGATCCCAATGCCCGGGCTTTTGCCGCCATGGCCAACAAGCCGGCGGTGCGTGCAGAGCTCGCCCGCCGTGGCCTTGCCGTCCCCGACGATACCTGGTTCCTGCCTGCCAAACACGACACCACCGCCGATACCGTCGCGTTCTATGACCTCGCAGACCTGCCCGGGAGTCATCAACAAGACCTTGAGATCCTGCGCCGCAGCTTCCTGCAGGCCGGGCAGAAGCTGGCCCTGGAACGTTGCGCCAGCCTGCCCGGCGCACCGGCCCGGATGTCGCCGGCCCAGGCTCACGCGCATGTCGGCTCGCGCGCGGTGGACTGGGCCACCACGCGGCCGGAGTGGGGTCTCTCGGGCAACGCCGCATTTATCATCGGCCGCCGCGCCGTTACCCGGGGCCTGGACATCGGGGGCCGCTGTTTTCTGCACTCCTACGACGCCAGTACGGACCCGGAGGGCGCTATCCTCGAGAAAATCATGACCGCCCCCCTGGTAGTGGGTGAGTGGATCAATATGCAGTACTACACCTCGGCCACCGACCCCTGGAAGTACGGGAGCGGCAGCAAGGTCATCCACAATGTCGTCGGTGGCATCGGCGTGATGTACGGCTCTCAAAGCGACCTCGCTACCGGTCTTCCGCTGCAGACGGTCAATGACGGCGCCAGCCACTACCATGAACCCATGCGTCTGCTTACTATCATCGAGGCGGAAGCCCTCGTTGTCGCAGCGATTATTGCCCGTCACGCTATTCTGCAGCAGTTTTTCCACAAGGGCTGGCTGAACCTGGTGGTGCTGGACCGGCACACAGGAGCGTTCCAGCGCTACAATACCGACGCGAGCTGGGAGGCGGTTGCGCTGTGAGAGTTGCGACTGCCTTGCTGCTTTTCGCCCTCTGGCTCGCCCTGTCCGCTACGCTGTCGCCCGGGCATCTTGTTCTGGGCGCTCTGCTTTCCGGCCTGATTGCCTGGGTCAATCCGGTCATGAAGCCTCAGCGCAGGCTTTCACTACTGGCGGCGTTGGCGTACCAGCCATGGTTGCTCGGGCGTATCCTGAAAAGCGGTCTGCACGTCAGCCGGCTTATCCTCACTCCTTCCTTACCCATCGCACCACGGCTGGTGCGGCAGCGCACGGGGCTCAGCAGCGACGGAGAACTGGTGGCACTGGGCAACTCGATCACCTTGACGCCCGGCACGGTGTCCATAGACGTCTGCCCCGGGGAGGTGCTGGTGCATGTGATCGACGAGGCGTCCGCGGATGACCTCGTGAGCGGGCGCCTGGAACGCAGGATCAGGGGCGTATTCAACACGCCGGAGGGTCCGCGGTGAGTACGTTTTTCTTCTACGTGATGGTCATTATCACGGCGGTGATGCTCGTCTATCTGTACCGAGTGGTGCGCGGCCCCACCGTTTTTGACCGCGTACTCGGCCTGAATGGCATCTCCACCAAGGCCATTATCCTCATCGTGCTGATCGGCACCCTCTTTGAGCGCGTGGATATGTTTGTCGACATCTCCACCGGCTACGCAATCCTCAACCTGGTGGGTGCTCTTGCCATCACCAAGTTCCTGGAGCAGCGCGGCGAAACGTCCGGCGAGGAGCGGTCATGAATTGGCTAACGGTAGCGCTGATCGTCCTTGGCCTGTTCTTCCTCGTGGTGGGTTCCATCGGCATGCTCCGGCTCCCGGATGTGTTTACCCGCTCCCATGCGCTGTCCCTGACCGACTCTCTGGGCGGGCTGTTCGTGCTGGGCGGACTGGCCGTGCATCATGGCTTCAGCGCCAGTTTCTTCAAGATCCTGCTGGTGCTGGGGCTGGTCTACCTGCTGAACCCGGTAGTGGCACATGCCACCATCCGCGCGGCCTACCGCGCAGGCTTGCGCCCCGGCAAGGGAGAACAGGATGATCTTTGAGCTACCCCTTCTGATACTGCTGTTAACGACGGCGGCCGGAGCCCTGGTGGTGAAGGATCTGGTGTCTGCTGTATTTATCCTGGGGTCCTATAGCTTCGCCCTGTCCCTGGTCTGGGCGCTTGTGGGCGCAGTGGACGTGGCTTTTGTTGAAGCGGTGGTCGGTGCTGGGCTTGGCACGGTGTTCTTCCTGCTTGCTCTGTTCCGTACCGGTGAGAAGGACACCCGTATCCACCGGGTGCCGGTGCCCAGGATCGCACTGCTGGGCCTGCCGATGCTCGCCCTGCTGATGCTCTACGGTGCCGGCGATCTCCCGGTATTCAACGACCCCCAGGCACCGGCCGCTAGCCATGTTTCGCCGGTTTATCTGGAAAACAGCCTTGAGGAAACAAAGACCCCCAACGTGGTGACCGCGATCCTGATGGACTACCGCGCGCTGGACACCCTGGTGGAGACGATTGTGATCTTCACCGCCGGCATTGCCTGCGCCCTGTTGTTGCGGGGGCGCGGCAAATGATTCACGCGCACGACAGCGTGATTGTTCGCACCCTGGGACGCATCCTTATACCCGTCGCCCAGCTGTACGGCTGCTACGTGATTGTGTTCGGCCAGTACGGTCCCGGCGGCGGTTTTGTCGGTGGTGTGGTGCTGGCCGCCAGCATGATCCTCGCCATCCTGATTTTCGGCCAGGACGCCGATGACAGCTGGCTGGCCCGCGTCGCACTGCACGGCGATGGCCTGGGCCTGCTGATCTTTGCCGGTGTCGGTGGCTTGTGCCTGATCGGTGGCGGCCAGTTCCTGAACTACGCCCATCTTCAGGTGCCCGGCCTGGACGAACCGGCGCGGCGCAGCCTCGGTATCCTGGCAACGCAGATCGGGGTGGCTTTGGACGTGGCAGTGACCGGGATATCCATCTCCATCAGTCTGTCCTCCGAGGACGAGGACGAGGACGAAGACGACAGTGACGGCGAGGTGAGCCATGCTTGAGTTGTTACAGGACTGGCTGCAGCGGCCCAACTTCATCGTGTTCGTTATTCTGTTCCTATGGGGTTTCTACATCATGATGGTGCACCCCAACCTGGTGAAGAAGCTGATCGGCCTGTACATACTGCAAACCAGCGTGATCTTTTTCCTGGTAGCCTTCAGCGCCAAGCAGGGTGCCACGGTACCGGTGATTGAGACAGACAGCCTGCCGGTGGATGCCCTGCGCTACGCCAACCCGCTGCCCCACGTGCTTACCGTTACGGCAATCGTTGTTCAGGTCGCCACCCTGGGGGTATCGCTGGCGCTGGTATCCGCGGCCTACAGAAGCTTTGGCAGTCTCGATGAGAATGAACTGCTCGAGGAGGTCGAGCGCGCCGCGTGACGAACCAACTGCCCATCCTGCTGTTCCTGACACCCTTTGTCGCGGGTGTCGCCATGCCCCTATTGACGGCGAAGCGTCCTGGCTGGTGCCGGCCTGTCACCCTGGGGACCGTAGCCCTGCTGCTGTTCCTGGCGCTGCTGAACCTGGTGCATGTGCTGACCTACGGCCCGATGGAATATGCTCTGGGAGGCTGGGCTGCACCCCTGGGCATTGCCTGGCTGAATGATTCGCTGGCTGCCATGCTGATTCTGACCGTGGCCTTTGTTGCCCAGGTGACACTGCTGTATGGATATCAGGTCACTTCCCCGGGGCTCGAGCGCAGCATGGCCTACTACGCGCTGGTGCTGATGCTGCTGACCGGCCTCATCGGTATTGTCTTTGCCGCCGATCTGTTCAACCTGTTCGTCTTTCTGGAAGTCGCCGCGCTGGCGGCCTACGCTCTGGCCGGCGCGGCAGGTGGTAAAAGCGCAGTGTTCGCCTTCCGCTATCTGCTCCTGGGCTCACTGGGGGCGGCGCTCTACCTGCTCGGCGTCGGCCACCTGTACGTGGCCACGGGCACCCTCAACATGGCGGATCTCGCGATCCGCATCCCCGGGCTGCTGAGTTCCACCGCTGTGGCAAGCGGCCTGATTTACATCTTTCTGGGCTTGTCCATAAAGATGGCGCTTCTGCCGCTGCACGGCTGGCTCCCCGATGCCTACCGGAATGCGCCGAATGCAGTGACGCCCCTGCTGGCCGCCACCATCACCAAAATATCTCTGGCGGCCTGGGTGCGCATTGAACACTCGCTGATTCTTCCAGGTATTGAGGTCGGCGCGGTGCCGGTGCTGGTGCTGCTGGAAGAGCTGGGTGTGATCGCTGCCCTTGCGGGGGGCGCGCTGGCGCTGGTGCAGACGGACATAAAGCGTATGTTCGCCTATGCCGGTATCGGCCACGTCGGGCTGATCCTGGTGGGTGTCAGCCTGGGCAATGCCACGGGCTTTGCCGGCGGCATGGCTTACCTCATCAATGACGCGGTCATGCAGGTCGCTCTGTTCATGATAGCGGGCGCCCTGCTGCACCTGCACGGTGTGCGCACGCTGGATGAACTGCGCGCCATGCAAACGCCTTCCCCCTGGCTCACCGGCTCACTGCTTGTCGTTGCCATAGGTATGGTGGGTCTCCCGCCGACCGGCGGCTTCTTCGGCAAGTGGAACATCGTGCTCGGGGCGCTGGAAGCGGAGCATTATCTGGCGGCTTTCTCGGTACTCGCGTCCACGCTGCTGACCCTTGGGTTCTTCATCAAGGTGTTCGCCTGCTGGTTCCATGCAGCGGCGGCTGACGCACCGGCCCCGCCGGAAATGACTGCCCCACTCAGCACGGCCCTCGGGCTCACCGCCATCGCGATTGTGGGGCTGGGTGTGTTCAGTGATCCCATCTTCCACCTGCTGGTCGGTTTTGCGTCTGGCGGGGGGGGCTAGCCGTTATGTTGATTTACGCGCTGATACCCCTGCTGCCCCTGCTCGCCGCCCTGGTGCTCGGGCTGTTCGGCGCGCGCCTGGAGGCATACGGCCACAAGCTGGTCGTTCCCGCGGTGACGGCGGCCTTTCTGCTGTCCGTCGCGCTGTTCGCTGAGGTTGCGGCGAACGGCGCTGTACATATTCACCTGTACCGCCTGCTGGAAGTCGGTCGCCTGCAGATAGATGCCGGTCTCTACATCGATGAACTCACCGTCCTGCTGCTGCTGCTGGTCACCGGCGTCAGCGCGGTAGTGCAGGTGTACGCGGCGCGCTACATGATCGGCGATGCGCGGCACAGCCGCTTTTTCGCGCTGACCGCCCTTTTTACCGGCGCCATGACGGTACTGGTCATGAGCAGCAATCTTTTGCTGACGTTCATGTTCTGGGAGGTCATGGGGCTGTGCTCCTATCTGCTGGTGTCCCATTACGGGGAGCGCGATAACGCGGCCCGTGCCGCCACGCGGGTATTCCTGGTGAACGCCGTCGCGGACGTCGGCCTGTTCTGCGGTGTCATCCTCGCCTACATGACCTTCGGCACCCTAAGCATTCCGGAGATCCTGACTCAGGTGCAATCCGGGCCCGGGATTCCGGCGCAGACGGCGACGGCGCTGACGCTGTGTCTCTTTATCGGGGCCATGGGCAAGTCGGCGCAGGTGCCGGCCCACGCCTGGCTGCCCCTGGCCATGGAAGCTCCCACGCCGGTGTCAGCCCTTATCCATGCGGCAACCATGGTCAACGCAGGTCCCTTCCTCCTGGTGCGGCTGAGCCCCCTCATCATACTTTCCGATGTCGGCATGGCGATCATCGCCGGGGTCGGCGCGACGACTGCCCTGTTCGGCGCGGTGGTGTCGCTTACGCAGACCGACATAAAACGCACCCTGGCCTACTCGACCATCAGCCAGTTGGGCTTTATGGTTTTTCTGTGCGGTGTTGGCGCCTTTGCGGCAGCCATATTCCACCTGGTGGCACACGGCTGTTTCAAGGCATTTCTGTTCCTCTCGACAGGCAACGCCCTGGCGGCCACCCACCGGCGCTTCGACACGCCCCGGCCACCCCAGGCCGCCCCGGGCAGCCTGTTCCTCTGGGCCCTGGTGCTGTCGCTGGTCCCACCGCTGGTGGTGTTTTCCGGCGCCTATCGCAGCCTTTGGCTGGCGCAGGGTTTCAGCAGTGCCAGTGTCGCCCTGTGGGTAGTAGGGCTCGGTACCGTTTTTTTCACGGCAGTTTACCTGTATCGGGGTTTCAGCACGGTCTTCCATCACGACGTGACCGGCACAGTCCCGGGCCAGCGAGTGCGGCCCTCGCCTGCGTCCGCCGGCCTGGTGCTGGGGTTGGCAGGTGTAACCGCGATTCTGATTGCCGCGCTGCTGGTGACCTGGCAATGGTTTGCCTCGTTCCTGGCGCCTGCCCTGGCGACAGCGTCCCTTAGCAGCGACGCTCAGCAGCCGGCCGGGATGGATGCCGGCCCCTCGTCGTCGATGTGGCTTCTCTGGCCGCTGCTAACGGGTCTGCTGGGAATCGCGGCTGCCTACACGCAGGCGCGTCGCGCTGCGCCCGGGTCTGAGCCAGCCTGGAGAAAGCGCCTTTATGTTTTTTTCCTGAACAAGGGATATTTCAACGAGCTGTACGATAGCCTCATCGTGCGCCCCACCCTCAACAGCGCCCGCTGGCTGTGGAAAGCCATAGACCGGGATATTGTCGATCGACTGGTGCTGTCACTGGGCGCCGGCAGCGTGGCTGGCGCCCGGCGCCTGGGCCGGATCGACATGGCGGTGGATCGGCAGCTGGCGGGCGTGGGGAGCGGCAGTGTTGTCCTTGCGCGGTGGCTGGGCCGCACCGTCGATACCGGCGGTATCAGCAGAACCGTCGACAGCGTGGGCAGAGGTGCGGACGTCTCGGGCCATGCTGCCGAGCGTATGGAGCCGCGCACGCTGCAGCATCATCTGCTGGTGGTGGTCCTATGGCTGGTCGCAGCACTGATCTTCTTTTACCTGGTAGCGGGATAGCCGGCCTATGAGCACCTTCTTCTCCGACCATCTGCTCAGCATAATGATCGCCGTGCCGTTCCTGGGCATCGTGGGTCTCGCTTTTGTACAGTCCCGTTGGTGGATCCTCTCCACCACGCTGGCGGTAACGCTGGTAAGCCTCGCGCTGGCGGTTCTGCTCTGGCTCGGTTTTGACACCTCGGAGCAGGGCATGCAGTTCGTCGAGCGTGCGCAGTGGATGCCCACCTTCGGAATTGAGTACGCGGTCGGTGTAGACGGGGTGAGCCTGTTGATGGTTTTGCTGACCAGTATGCTGCCACCGCTATGTGTCCTGGCCTCCTGGGAGAGTATCACCAGCCGCCTGAAGGCGTTCATGATGCTGATCCTCCTGGTAGAGGGCGCCATGCTCGTTGTATTCACCGCTCTGGACGCCTTCCTGTTCTTCATGCTCTGGGAAGTGACCATGATCCCCATGTACTTCATGATCGTGCTGTGGGGCGGCCCCAACCGTGTCGCAGCGGGGCTGAAGTACGTGATTTACAGCCTGGCGGGCAGCCTGCTTCTGCTGGTGGGCATCCTTGGGCTGTCCCTGCAGGCCGATACCTTCAACATTGCCCTGTTGGCGGAGCACGAGTACTCGGCCGCATCCCAACGGTGGATTTTCCTGGCGTTGTTCCTCGGCTTTGCCATAAAACTTCCCATGCTGCCTTTCCACACCTGGCTGCCCGACGCCCACTCGGAGGCGCCGACCGCGGGGAGCGTGCTGCTGGCGGGGGTCCTGCTGAAGATGGGTGGCTATGGCCTGATACGCTTCTGTCTGCCGATTTTTCCGGAGGTGGCGACGACGTACATGCCTTTCCTGCTGTGGCTTTCGGTGGCGGGCATTCTCTACGGTGGCTACATGGCGCTGGCCCAGTCGGATCTCAAGCGCCTCGTCGCCTATTCTTCCGTATCCCACATGGGTTTTGTGACCCTGGGCATCTTCTCGTTGAACAACGAAGGCATTCAGGGCGCCATTCTGCAGATGATGACCCACGGCCTCACCACCGGGGCGATGTTCCTGATCGTGGGTCAGCTTTACGACCGCACCCACAGTCGGGAGATTGCCGACTACGGCGGCCTTTACAAGCGTATGCCGCGCTTCGTCGCCCTGTTGAGTCTTTTTGCCGTGGCATCTTTCGGTCTGCCCGCTACGTCCAATTTCATTGGCGAGTTCCTGATTCTGGTCGGCGTTTCGTCCCGGCACTTCGTCTTTGTGGTGCTGGCCATGGGGGGGATCGTGCTCGGCGCCGCCTACATGCTGTGGATGTTGCAACGGGTCGCTCTGGGGACAGCGCGCACGGAAGCAGCCCGGCAACTCACCGACCTTGGGTCGCGGGAGTTGCTGACGCTGGCACCGCTGGTGATTGCAGTGCTTGGTGTCGGCCTATACCCGGGCCCGCTGCTTGAGGTGATGCATGCCAGCGTCACCCATGTTGTGGCGCAGTTCGCAGCGGTACTGCCAGCGCCCTGACCAGCCGGCCAGCTCACGGAGCGGCAGCGCCGGACGCCGGGGCGCTTTCTCCTACAGTCCTGAACACCTTGTTCAGTAGAACAGGCCTGCAGGACTCCTGACTACTGCCCCGCCGCGGTGCGCCGGCGGGGCAGGAAGTGCGTGTCGATACCCTGGTCGCGCAGCTTGCTGTAGACGCGGTTCAGGTGGGTACGCAGCGTGGCGTGGCTGATGCCGAGATCGCCGGTGATCTCCGTGTTGCTGCGGCCGCGCAGCAGCAGGGAGACAACCTCAAGCTCCCGCGGCGTGAGGTCCTGAGCCCGGTAGTAGGCCATGGCCTCCTCGTATTTCTTGTCCAGCGGCTGGAGCAGGGTGACCATGCGCTCGCTGCTGCAGATGAGCGTGACATCGTAGTGGCCGTCCTCGATGCGGGCATTGCGATGCACTGTCGTGCCCCAGTCGGGCCACTGCAGGCTGTCATCATCCCGGTGCAGAGCCATGCAGCCATCCTCGCAGACCTCGCCGCTGCGGTCGCCGCAGATGCTGCGGCAGCGGTCGTTCTGCGCGAGCACCGCCCGCTCCGTGTCCTTGATGCAGATGCCGAGTTCGGCACCGGTGAGAGCTTCTTCGAGCACAATCAATCCTCCATCGGGAGTGTAGAAAAACAGGGTATCGGATTTGCCTGGCCGCCTGGGGTGCAATCGCGTGCCTTATTGACCGCGATCAAGTCCTTAGGGTGCAGGCCCGGTGCCGGGAGGCGGTAGACGCGGTCGGCGATCTCCCCAAGGGCGGGCCGGTGCGATACCGCCAGGATTGTGAGCCTGCCCCGCAGCCCCCGGAGCGTGCGGCAGATCGCCGCCTCGCTGAAGTCGTCGAGGGCACTGGTCGCCTCGTCGAGGATCAGCAGCCGGGGCCAGTGGGCGAGGGCGCGGGCGATAAGGATGCGCTGGCGCTGTCCACCGGAGAGCCGCCCGCCCCGCTCCCCGACCACGTGGTCCAGGCCGTCTGGCAGGCGCGCGACGAGCTCCCAGGCGTCGGCCTCGCGCAGGGCGCGTTCCGCATCGATGGCGTCCAGCGTCGGGTCGCCGAGGGTAACGTTGTGCAGCACAGTGTCGTGGAGCAGATGGGTTTCCTGCGGGACGTAACCGATCTGCTGCCGCCAGGCGGTGAGCGCGGTGCACGCCAGCGGCTGGCCGTCGATCAGCACCTGCCCCGCGTCGGGGGTCGCAAAGCCCAGAACCAGATCGAGGAGGGTGGACTTGCCGGAGCCGGAGGGGCCCATGAGCGTGGTGATGCTGCCGGCGGCGATGTGCAGGTCGAGGCCGTCGAAGAGAGGTCTGTGGCCGTCCTTGTTGTCGTCCTTGTTGCCATAGGCGAAGCGGATGCGGGCAAGGGTGACCCCGTCGCGCAGCGGTGGCGGTGGCAGCGTGCCGCTCCGTTCTGCCGCCCCCCGGGCGGCGGCGATGGTGTCTTTGCAGGCCAGGTAGGCACTCTCTCCGATGGCCACCTTCTGGTACTCCTTCTGCACCTTGCCCAGCTGCGCCAGCATGCGCCCGAGTAAGAGCACCAGTGCAAGCACGGTGGGGAAGGGCATCTGCAGGGGCGCAAGGGCGATATAGAGGCCGGCCACAATAGCGACGGCGAAGAGCTCCTCCTGGCCGGCAGTGAGGGCGGCGGCGCTGACCACCTGGCGGCGCAGTGCCCGGTCCAGGCGCTCGTTCTCGCTGACCAGTGCCGTCTCCACCAGTGCGCCCCGGCCCATGGCCTTGAGGGGACGAACGGAGAGCAGGATATCGGCCAGCTGCCCTGCCAGGTCCCGCATGGAGGCTGTCTGCCGTTGCCCGGCGCGGCGCGAGGCGCTGACCAGCAGGCTGCAGGCGCCGATGACCACGACGCCGGCGGCAAGGCCGACGAGCGTCGCCTGCCAGGAAATCGCCAGGGCAACACCGGCGTATACGAGCGCCTGCAGCAGGAAGGTCATGGCATTGACGCCGGCGAGGAAAGACGTGGCGACGCGCTGGCTTTCCATGCTCACGGTGTTGGTAAGTGCGCCGCCGGGGAGCTGCAGGAAGTGCTCCCAGCGGCTGGCCAGGGTGCTTGCCAGGAGGTCGTGGCGCAGCGCGGTGACAAAGCGGGTCGCCGTGGAGCCAACCTGGCTGTGGGCGAGGAGCAGCAGAGCGCTTTTCAATGTGATTGCGAGGAGGATCAGCAGTAGCAGCGGGCCCAGGGCCGGTTCGATGCCCGCCGCGGCGAGCCAGCCGGCAACCGTCTGGCCCGGGCCGTCGCCAGCCTGGCCCTCCACCGCCACGGTGAGCATCGGCAGAAGGCTGCCGAGCCCCAGGCCCTCGGAGAGACTGGCCAGCAGAAGAGCCAGCAGCATGACCGCGCCGCGCAGCGGGTAGCGCCGGAAGATGTCACCGAGGAGCTGCAAGGTCAGGCCTCGATGCTGCCGGGCCAGCGCCGCCGCATGCACAGCCATTGGCCGGGCTGCTCCCGAATCCAGCACTCGAACAGCGCATTCAGGCGCCGGCTAAGCGCGATGACACCCGCGCGCGACCGGTCTTTGCCGTCGAGCGGTGCCAGCACTCGGACCCGGTAGCGGCCGTGCTGCAGGCGTTCCACCCGCACCGGGATCAGCGGTCGCCCCTGGCGCAGGGCGAGCCAGGCCGGGCTGATGGCGGTCATGGCCGGGCGGCCGAAGAAGGGCAGTGCCTCGCCGAAGTCTGTGCGCTGATCCGAAAGCAGGCCCACGGAGCGGCCTTGCTTCAGAGCGCCGAGGAGGGTGCGGATGGAATCGGTCTTGGGCACGAAATCACAGCCGAGCACGTCGCGGTGGCGCTGCAGCATGGCATCCACTCGCGGGTTGCTCTGGGGTGCGTAGACAACGCTCAGGGCGATCCCCAGGCGGCTGAGGGCCAGCCCCGGGAGTTCCCAGTTGGCCAGGTGCGCGGTCACAAACACCGCCGGCTCACCGGCTTCGATGAGCGCCCGGCTGCTGGGGTGCACTGCGGTCTCCAGGGCGTCCGCGTCCCCTTCGCTGTAGCGGTTGAGATGCGGGTATTCGGCGAGCACCGCTCCGAAATTGCCCCAGACATCCCTGGCCAGGGCCTCCCAGGAGGCCGGGGTGAGCGTCGGGTAGGCGAGTTCGAGGTTCCGCCTGACGAAGCGTTGCTTGCCGGTGAGGGGCCCAAGGCGGCGGAACAGCTGGGCCCCCACCGTCGCAGCAGTCCGGGGCGGCAGCAGGCCGGCGCCGCGCCAGAAGACGCCGAGGGCGAACGCCTGGGCGCGCCAGGCGAGGCGACGGGACCAGGGCGGTCGGGCCGCCGGGGTCAGGGTTCGGGCGGTCATAGCGTGTAGACGGTCCGCGGGTTTGACATGGCGCGCACCCTAGCAAAGGGCGTGGCGCGATCGGATAAGCCCCTGGGGTGGATTGCCGCGCGCGACCCCTGGGCTAGCTTCGGCGCCTCTTTCGTCGACAGCCCCGGGAACCATGACTGCACCGCTTGCCAGCGCATGCCTTGAAAAACCCATGGAAACAGTGGTTTGGCTTTTGCAGAGTGACCGCGCGGGGGACAACAACCAGGTCCTGGCCCTGGGGGAATTACTCGGGCTGCCGGCGACCCGGAAACGCATCGTTTATCGCTCCCCGGTACTATTACCGAAGATTGTGTCGGCCCGTTCCCGCAATCTGCTTGTGGCCGGTGTGGACCGGCGTCGCAGTGCACCCCTGGCGCCGCCCTGGCCGGCGCTGGTCATCAGCGCCGGCAGGGAGATGGAACCTGTTGCACGCTGGATCCGCCGGCAGTCGGGGGGACGGACCCGCCTGGTGCATATGGGCCGTCCCTGGGCGCCGCTGGAAGCCTTTGATCTGGTTATCAGCACGCCCCAGTACGCGCTCCCGGAGCGGGACAACGTGCTGATGATCGGCCTGCCCCTGCACCGCGTCCACCGCGCCCGCCTGGCGGCGGCGGCGTCCGTCTGGGGAGCACGCTTCGCCCACCTGCCCGGTCCGCGGACGGCGGTGCTGCTTGGCGGCAGCAGCGGTTCTTTCGTGTTCAGCCCGCGCAAGGGCGCCGAGCTCGGGCGCCTGGTGAACGCCCGCGCCCGCGCCGAAGGTGGCTCCCTGCTGGTGACCGATAGCGCTCGCACCTGCCCGGCGACCTTCGAGGCGTTCCGGGCGGAGCTCACGGTGCCGGTCTATGTCTACCGCTGGCAGGAGGGTGCCGCGGCCAATCCCTATTTCGCCTTTCTCGGCGTGGCCGACCGGCTGGTAACGACCGGCGAGAGCGTGTCGATGCTCGCCGAGGCCAGCGTGACCGGCAAGCCGCTGCTCATCTATGACCTCGCCGAGCACCTGCCGGTCGACGCCGGCGCCTGGCAGCGCCTTCGCGCGGCGCTTTGCTACCACGCGCTGCGCGACCGCTTTGCCCGCCTTCTGGGGCCGGCCTACATGCAGCGCGACATCGAGATCATCCAGCGTCAGCTCGTCGCCAGCGGCAGGGCTGACTGGCTCAATCGCTGCGGCGGCAACCTCCGGGAGGCCGCGCCGCGGCCGGCGGCGATGGCCGATGATCTGCGCGCGCTCGGGCGCATCCGCGACCTCCTCGGCCTGACGCTGCCATGCTGAGCCGCACGGCGGTGATCACCCTCTCCCTTCTTGGGCTGCTGTTGCTGAACGTCTGGCTGGCGCGGCTGCCCTGGGCGTCGCTGAGCGCGGTCTACCAGGAAAACGGCCTGCTCGAGCACGGCCAGCTGGCCCTCGCTGTGCTCGCGGCGCTGCTCGCCGCGGGGCGCGCCGTCCGCAGTGAGAGCGACTTCGGTCGCCGGCTCTTCGCCGCACTGGCGCTGGCGTTCCTGGCCATCGTCTACCGCGAGGCGGATTTCCGCGCCTGCATAGCGCCCGGCAGCCTTATGCATCAGCTTTCCTACCTGCTCAAGTACGCCATCTTCCCGGCGTGCTACGGCTACCTTCTGTTTCTCCTGCTCCACTGCCTGCGTGCGGACCCACCGCGCCTGCTGCGCTTCCTCTTCGCCGACATCGGTGTGCTTCTGCCCCTCGCCACGGCCCTGGTGCTGTGCGCCGCAGCGCTCGACAAAAGTCTGCTGGACGTACCGGGCCCCGGCCGCCTGGTGGAGGAGGTGCTGGAGCTGAACGCCTATGCGCTGCTGTTGCTGTTGGTGGCGCTCGGCGAAAGGCGACCGACGGTCACGGCGGCCGGGCCCGGGGTCGCCGGCAGCGCGCGCTTCCCGGGGCCGCCGTGACTGCCGCTGGACGCGCGGGGCTGCTGTCCGCAGGGGCCGTTGCCCGCTGGCCGCTGCCGGTGCTCGGGGATTCCGCGACCGCCGCGACATCCTTGATCCTGCGCAGTCGTACCCTGCGCATCGGCGTGCTCAGCAATGCCAATAGTGGTCACAACCGACGCCGGCTTGCGCGGCTGGCCGCGCTGGCTGCGCGCTATCCGTACGTTATGCACCGGGCCACGGGCCATGGGGATGAAGTGCTCGGCGCGCTTCAGGACTTTGCCGCCCGCGGGATCGATGTGCTGGCGATCAACGGCGGTGATGGCACGATCGCACGGGTTCTCGGGGAGGTGCTGGAGCGCCGGCCCTTTGCGGCGCGTCTGCCCATAGCGCTGTTGCCCGGGGGGACCGCCAACATGACCGCGGACCGGCTGGGCGTCCGCGGCGGCCTGCTCCGGGCCGCACGGCGCCTGTTTGTCTGGGCCGGCGGGGGCGACGGTAACTGCCGGCCGCTTGTGCGCCCGCTCCTGCGGGTACGCTTTGCAGACGGTCGCGATAACGCCTACGGCATGTTCCTCGGCGCCGGCGCGGTCATCCAGGGCACCGAATACGCGCACCGGGAGGTGCACGCGCGTGGCCTGCGGAACAACGCCGGTCTCGCGGTTGCCGTAGCGCGCACGCTGTGGGGTTTGCACCGTGGCGATCCCCGTTTTGTGCAGCCGGTCAACCTGACCATGACCATCGACGGGTATACCACGGTAGCGGGTCAGCCGATGGCTACGCTGCTTGTCAGCAGCCTTGAGCGCCTCTTCCTCGGGATCAATCCGTTCTGGGGAGGCGGTGACGGCCCGCTGCGCAGTACCGTCCTCGGCCCGGCGCCCCGGCGTCTGCTGCGCAGTCTGCCCTGGCTGCTGTCCGGGCGCGCGAGCGGCGCCATGACCGAGGCCGCCGGTTACCGGAGTCGCTGCGGCGAGTGCCTGGAGCTTGCGCTGGACGGAACGCTGAATATCGACGGGGAATGTCACGAGGTACGCCGGGCCATGGGCCCTGTGGTGGTGGATGTCGGTGGCCGCTTCGAATTCCTGAGGCTCTGAGCAACCTCACTTTCTGGCGCGGCCTCGACCGGTGCCGGCGGCTCCTGGCCACCGGGGGCGACACTCCGGCCGGAGTCTATGGCAGCGAGGTGGCTGACCTTGTGATCGGCACCGTGGCCGCTGCTGCACAGGCGCGCAGGTGACGCTGGTCGAAAAGGCGCCAGCCCGCGGCACTGCTGAAGCAACTGCCGGCGGCTTTCCCGGCCGCTAACGCGGTGCCTGGATCGACTACCTCGGCGGCTGGCGCTCGAGGTATACCGTGCGCGCAAGCATAAGGAGCAGCCCGACAGCGCCTGTGAACATGACGGCGATAACCCACACTTCCGATTTCATGCCTGCAGCCCGCGCCCGGTTTTGTAAAAGAAAAAAGCCTGCCGCCAGCAGCATGAGGCGATCGAACCAGGCGTGCAGTCCCCAGGCGGATCCGGTCAGCAGGGGCCAGAAGCCGGACAGCTCTTCCCGGTAAATCGCGACGCCACCCCACGCCGCCAGGGGCAGCGCCACTGCCAGCGGAACCAGCCAGGCCGGCCAGGCAACGCGGTCCTTGGTCTGGGTTACAAGCAGCATGGCAAAAGCGGCGGCGGCGAAGCCCGCCAGGGCAATGACTTCCGACGTCGACATGAATGGTTTCCTCACCGTTTCCCGGGGCCATCTTAGCGTGCCCCGGGGGAATGCCAACAGCCGCCGTGCTCAGCGGCCTGCGGCCTTTTGCGTCGAGGAACGGGTCAGAAGTAGATGCCCGGATTCAGATCCAACGGTACCTGAAGATCGTTATTGCCACCGCTGGCCGGGGCGGCCCCGAAGTCCGAGCCAATCCAGGCGTTGCGCTGGCCGAGGGCGATATCGGTATGAAAGCCTCTCCGGCCCTGGGCCGGAGAGGGGAATTGGTGGAGGCGGCGGGACAGCTGATCCATGCCTTTCGACATGGGCTGGACTATTCCTTCACCTGCCATGGGCAGAGCCCATGGCAGGGGAGGGCGTGTTGTGGACATCGAAACGCCCACCCTAGTACTCCCTGGGTGCTCTTGGCACCGGTAGGAGCCTATGAGTCTCTAGCCGGCTTGCTGGTTTCCCATTCACCGGACGGCGTTGGCATAGGGCTTTCTGCTGCCAGCCCCGTAGCGTTCACCGTATGAGCCCTCTTTTTCCAACGGGGATCACTCCCCGTGGCGACCATGATGTTAATCGAACCCGCGTCCGCCAGTACTCTGCCTTCGGCTCTACATGCTTAGGTTCCGTCTATTGCTTTAACCTTCCACAGCCCGGCGGGCAGGACGTGGTCGGCGAGCCCCGTTTAGGTTTAGCAGCATGATCCGGGGCGAACCCTGCTGCGATCCAGTTCTCTATGACAGTCAGTAGCGCGGTACTGGCACCTTGCTAAGGACCGCTGGGGCCGAAGCCACCAGATGAGGATCACGATGGACCGCTTACGCGGCCAGCGCTACCTCGTAGTTGTCGTCATTGGCAACTATTGGTTTGCAGCTTTGGATTTACGTGATTGGCTGCCATCACGGCATGCACCTCAGGGTTCGTGACTGCCGTCGAATCCATATCGCCCCCGAAACGTACTGAGAGAGAATAACATACTGCTGTTACCCAGTTGTCACGATCTTTGACGGGGCGGGCTGGGAATAGTTCCCTTGCCCTGCCCGGTGGCCGCCAGGCTGCAAAGGCCTGCATAATGACGACCACGGTTAACTGCCGCCGGAGTGCAGCTGTGAGCGAAAAGCTCGAACACATGGCCTTCCTCAGCCTGCTGGTAGCGGTCACGCTGCTTTTCGGGCTGTTGCTCTGGCCCTTTCTGGCGCCGTTGCTCTGGGCTGCGATCATTGCCGTGCTGTTCCACCCGGTGCAGCTCTGGCTGTCGCGGCGCTGGGGCGATCGGCCGAATACTATTGCCCTGGTTACGCTGCTGGCCTGTGTGGTGCTGGTAGTGATCCCGGTGCTCTTCCTGCTGATCTCGTTCCTCCAGCAGGGGCTGGCACTGTTCGAGAAGATCGAGGCGGGCCAGCTCCAGCCCGGGATGTACCTTGAGAAGGTCCGTGCCGCTTTTCCGGGAATCCAGGCGTTCCTCGAGCGACTGGATATCGACATGGCGACCGCCCGGGAAAACGCGGCGCAGGCGGCCGTCAGCGCGAGCCAGTTCCTCGCCCGTAACGCGTTGGCCTTCGGTCAGGGTGCCTTCGGCTTCATGCTGCAGCTTGCGCTCATGCTTTATGTTGCGTTCTTCCTGCTGCGCGATGGTCGCGCGCTGATCGAGCATCTTATTCATGCCATGCCCCTGGGGGACGAACGCGAGAGGCACCTGTTCCAGAAGTTTGCCGAGGTCGCCCGGGCCACCGTCAAGGGCAACCTCCTGGTAGCAATGGTGCAGGGGGCGCTGGGCGGCCTTATTTTCTGGATTCTCGGCCTCCCTGCGGCGCTACTCTGGGGCGTCGTGATGACCGTGCTGTCGCTGATTCCCGTGGTCGGCGCGGGTGTCGTGTGGCTCCCCGCAGCGCTTTATCTGTACGCGATCGGCGAACTTGTCGCAGCGACCGTGCTCATTGCCTACGGTGTCCTGATCATCGGCCTGGCCGACAATATTCTGCGGCCGATTCTGGTGGGCCGTGATACCAAGCTGCCGGACTGGATGGTGCTGCTGTCTACCCTCGGGGGCATTGCCCTGGTCGGTATCAACGGCTTTGTCGTGGGTCCGCTCATCGCCGTGCTGTTCGTGGCGTTCTGGCAGATCTTCAGCGACGAGTTCAACCCCGTTACCCGGATAGAACATTCCGCCGAGGAGGAGGCCGGCGAGGGGTAACGCCCCACCGGGCCGGTTGCCTCAGGCGGCGTTGTCCGGGCCGGTGTCCGTAGCCGTTGTGTCGCCGGTTTCCTCAACCGCATAGCTGCCGGGTTCCCGGTGGGGTTCGGGTTCTTCGAGGAGATCCAGCGGCTCGGGGCGCTCCACCACCCGGCGCTTGCCCTTCGCCGCGGCTGCCAGCTCGCGCAGGCCGTCCGGGTCGAAGGCGTCTACGCGTAGCACGTCATAGAGTGCGGTCAGGGCCGCCAGCAGCGGCTCACGCTCTTCTTCGCTGACAATGCCCTCGGCAACGGCCCAGTTCACCAGCTCGGTGCGCTGGTGGCCCATGAGCAGGGCGATGCCGTCGAGCTCGTCCTCATCGCGTTTGCGTATCGCCGCGTGCAGCCGGTCGCGGATGTGCTGGGTCTCCCGGGCGAGCCGGTAGGCATTGAGCACCCGGCCGAGGGAATCGTCGGGGCTCTCGTTCCGGTAGCAGCCTTCGGCCAGAACGTCGCGCAGCGGCGTGTCCTCGACGATGGCAGCGGCAACGGTGCGGCCCAGCGTGTCGTCGGGCCCGCTCAGGCGCGTGTGGCTTGGCGGGAACACCAGCCAGCGCAGCGGGCGGCGGAGGCCGGGAACGGGGAAATTATCCACGGCGCTGCGCAGGGCGGCCTGCAGCTCCGCGAGATTGCGCTGCAGGCACCACTCCACCAGCGGTTTCTGCTCCGCCGCATAGCCCTGCTCATGCCAGAACTTGATCACCGCCGAGGCATAGTAGAGCGCGACGAGGCTGTCGGCCATGCGCCCGGAGAGACGCTGGCGGGCCTTCAGGCCGCCACCGACGGAGAGCAGGGTCACGTCCGTTAGCAGAGCGAACGCGGCGGAGAAGCGGGCCAGCTGACGGTAGTAGCGCTCGAGGTCTGCCTTGAACGGCACGCGCTCGAGCCGTCCGCCGGCATAGGCCAGGAGCAGAGCGCGCAGGCCGTTGCGCACGGTGTGTGCCATGTGTCGGTAAAATACACCGTCGAAGCTGCGGGTACCGCGTGCGCTGTCGCTGTCCCGCGCGGCTTCGATCTCCCGGGTGATGAAGGGGTGGCAGCGGATCGCACCCTGACCGAAGACCATCAGGCTTCGGGTAAGGATATTGGCCCCCTCGACGGTGATTGCGATGGGCACGGCCTGGTAGGCCCGGGCGAGGAAGTTGCGCGGTCCGGTGATCACGCCGCGGCCGGCGACCACGTCCATGGCGTGGTTGATGGCCTGGCGCATGAGGTCCGTGTTGCGATACTTGAGCAGCGCCGAGGGCACGGAGGGGCGCACGCCGCGATCGAGCATGCCCACGGTGAGCAGCCGCGCCGCGTTCATCTGGTAGGCGTGGCCGGCGAGCGGCTCCAGCGCTTCCTGCACACCCTCGAACTCGCTGATAGAGCGGCCGAACTGCTCCCGCGTATAGGCGTAGGCACCGGTGGCCAGGCTGGCGAGTTTGCCGGCCCCGGTGCCGAGCGCCGGCAGTGAAATAGAGCGGCCGATCGACAGGCACTCGAGCAGCATGGTCCAGCCCCGGCCGATCCCCGCGCGGCCGCCGATGACCTGGTCCAGGGGGATGAACACGTCCTCGCCCCAGGTGGGGCCATTCATGAACACGGTATTCATGGGCAGGTGCCGCGCGCCGGCGTTGACGCCGGCAAGGTCCCGGGGCACCAGTACGCAGGTAACGCCCACGGCCTCGTCGCCACCGAGCAGGCGGTCCGGATCGTAGACCTTGATGGCCAGGCCGATGAGCGTCGCCACCGGGGCCAGCGTGATATAGCGCTTGTTCCAGGTGACGCTGAGGCCGAGCACCTCCTCGCCCTGCCACTGACCGCGGCAGACGATGCCCTTGTCGGGTATGGCCCCCGCATCAGAGCCGGCCACGGGAGAGGTGAGGGCGAAGCAGGGGATCTCGTCACCGCGGGCCAGCCGCGGCAGGTAGTAGTCCTTCTGCTCGTCCGTACCGTACTCGAGGAGCAGTTCGCCCGGGCCCAGGGAGTTCGGCACCATGACCGTGACGGCGGCAGAGACGCTGCGCGTAGACAGCTTCATGACCGTTTCCGAGTGGGCCGTGTGCGAGAAGCCCTTGCCCCCGTAGGCCTCGGGAATCATCAGACCGAGGAAGCCATCGGCCTTGATCTGCTCCCAGACCGGTGTCGGCAGGTCGAAGTCCTCATGCACCATCGCCCAGTCGTCGAGCATGGCACAGAGGCGCTCAACCGGACCATCGACGAAGGCCTGCTCGGCCTCGCTCAGCTGCGCCGGCCGCGCCTTGAGCAGCTTGTCCCAGTCCGGATGTCCGGAGAAGAGCTCACCGTCCCAGTCCACGGAGCCGGATTCCAGTGCCTGCGCCTCCGTGTCCGAGAGCGTCGGCAGCATGCCGCGGATGCGCTGCAGCAGCAGGGCGCTCAGGTAGCGCTGCCGCAGGGGGTTGGGGTGGAGCAGTATCAGCGCGGCGATGAGAAGGACAAGGCCCAGGGCGATGGCGAAGGCGCCGCCGCCGTCCAGGACCATACCCAGCAATGTCCCCAGGGCCAGGGTGATGGTGGCGGGGGTTGCCGCCGTCTCCCGGTAGATGAGAACGAGGGCAGTGATGAAAAAGAGCAACAGGGTCATGACGGCGCTCCTCAGGGGCGGGTCGCTTAAACCCTAGTTCATGGATGGCAATTTTCCAGTGGCGCTGCGCCTGGAGCGGCTGGCTTCGCAACCGGTTGTTCCACCGGCGCCCCGGGGGACGCCTTGCCGGCCCTGAGGACCGGGGTCTCAGTCAGCCATCAGCTGCCGCAGCACGTAGTGCAGGATGCCGCCGCCGGCGTAGTAGCTGGCTTCGTTGGCGGTGTCGATGCGGGCCTTCAGCTTGCAGCTTCGGGTGCTGCCGTCGGGGTAAGTAACGTCCAGGGTCACCGTCTGCCCGGGGGTGACGCCGCCGGCGATACCGTGCAGTGCCAGCGTCTCCTCGCCCGTCAGGGCGAGGGTCCGGCGGTTCTCGCCGTCCGCGAACTGCAGCGGCAGCACGCCCATGCCGATGAGATTCGACCGGTGAATCCGTTCGAAGGATTCGGCGATCACCGCGCGCACGCCCAGGAGCAGCGTGCCCTTGGCCGCCCAGTCGCGGCTTGAGCCGGTGCCGTATTCCCGCCCGGCCACCACCACCAGCGGGGTGCCCTCCTTCCCATAGCGCATGGCGGCGTCGTAAATCGACAGCTGCTCACCGCTCGGTACGTGGCGCGTATAGCCGCCCTCCACGTCGTCGAGCATCTCGTTGTTGATGCGCACGTTGGCGAAGGTTCCCCGCATCATGACTTCATGATTGCCGCGGCGCGAGCCGTAGGAATTGAAGTCCGGCTTGTGAATGCCGTGTTCGATAAGGTAGCGCCCCGCGGGGCTGTCGGTGCTGAAGGCGCCCGCTGGGGAGATGTGGTCTGTGGTCACGCTGTCGCCGAGGAGCGCGAGGATGCGGGCCCCCTCGACGTCCGTCAGCGCCCCGGGCTCCGGCGCCATGCCCTGGAAGTAGGGTGGATGCTGAATGTAGGTCGAGCTGTCGGTCCACTGGTAGGTTTTGCTGTCCGGTACCTTGATGGCCTGCCAGGTTGCGTCGCCGTCGAAGACCGAGGCGTATTCGTCCCGGAACATGGCCGTGCTCACCCGGGCCACCGCTTCAGCGACCTCGGCCTGGCTCGGCCACAGATCCGCCAGGTACACGGCGTTGCCGTTGGCGTCCTCGGCGATCGGATCCCTGCTGAGGTCCAGGCGCACATTCCCGGCGAGGGCGTAGGCCACCACCAGCGGCGGCGACGCCAGCCAGTTTGCCTTCACCAGCGGGTGCACCCGGCCTTCGAAGTTGCGGTTGCCGGAGAGCACCGAGGAGACCGTGAGGTCGCCGGTGACGATGGCCTTTTCGATCGGTTCCCGCAGTGGGCCGCTGTTGCCGATACAGGTCGTGCAGCCGTAGCCGACCAGATTGAAGCCGAGCCGGTCGAGGGCCGCCTGCAGGCCGCTCGCCGCGAGGTATTCGGTCACCACCCGGGAGCCTGGTGCCAGGGAGGTCTTTACCCAGGGTTTTACGGTGAGCCCCCGGGCCACCGCTTTCTGCGCGAGCAGGCCAGCGGCCATCATCACGCTCGGGTTGGAGGTGTTGGTGCAGGAGGTGATTGCTGCGATCACCACGGCACCGGGGTTCAGGTGCAGGGGCTCGCCGTCGAGCTCGCAGTACTGGCTGCTGGCGTGCAGATAGCTGGCGTCGATGCCGACAGCGCCCTGGCCGCCCTCGCTCTCAAGGCGGCCGGTGTCGGCGGGGGCCGTGCCCTCGCCCTGCTCCATAAGCAGTTCGAAGGTGCTGCGCACCTTGCTGAGGCCAACCCGGTCCTGCGGGCGCTTGGGGCCGGCGAGGCTCGCTTCCACCGTGTCCAGATCCAGCTCCAGAACACTTGTGTAGGACGGCTCGTGCCCCGGCGTGCGCCACAGACCCTGGGCCTTGCAGTAGGCTTCTACCAGCGCGACCTGGTCTGCATCGCGACCGGTGAGCTCGAGGTAGGCCAGGGTTTGCTCGTCCACAGGGAAGAACCCGCAGGTGGCGCCGTACTCGGGCGCCATATTGGCGATGGTGGCGCGATCCGCCACGGGCATCTGGGCGAGGCCGTCGCCGAAGAACTCCACGAACTTACCGACCACCCCGTGCGCGCGCAGCATCTCCGTCACCGTGAGCACCAGGTCCGTGGCCGTAATGCCCTCGCGCAGCCGGCCGTTCATGCGGAAGCCCACGACCTCCGGAATCAGCATGGATACCGGCTGGCCGAGCATGGCGGCCTCCGCTTCGATCCCGCCCACGCCCCAGCCGAGGACGCCGAGACCGTTGATCATGGTGGTATGGGAATCGGTACCCACCAGCGTATCCGGGAAGGCCGTGAGGTTGCCGTGTCGATCGTCGCTCCACACGGTGCGCGCCAGGTACTCCAGATTCACCTGGTGGCAGATGCCCGTGCCGGGCGGCACCACCCGGAAGTTGTTGAAGGCCTGCTGGCCCCAGCGCAGAAACTCGTAGCGCTCCTGGTTGCGCTGCATTTCAATAGACACGTTGTCGGCAAAGGCCGAAGCCGAGCCGTATTCGTCCACCATGACGGAGTGGTCGATCACCAGGTCTACCGGAGAGATCGGATTGATTTTCGCCGGGTCGCCGCCGGCGGCGGCGAGCGCGTCGCGCATGGCCGCAAGATCGACGATGGCAGGCACGCCCGTGAAGTCCTGCATGAGCACCCGCGCCGGCCGGAACTGAATCTCCGTTTTCGAGCGCTTGTCGTCGAGCCATGCCGCCATGGCGTCGAAATGGCTGCGGCTCACGGTTTCATCATCTTCGTAGCGCAGCAGGTTCTCAAGCAGCACCTTCAGGGAGAAGGGCAGGCGCTCGAGGTCACCGAGCTGCTTTGCCGCCCGCGGCAGGCTGTGGTAGCCGTAGCTGCGATGACCGACTTGCAGGTCGGTAAGCGTGTTGAGGCTGTTTTTGGCGCTGGAGTGGGTCACGGTGGCCTCCGGGTTACTTCGGGGGGGGTGCCCCGTTGCCGGGGCGCAGGCTCGGGCACCGGTGGGCGCGCTGGTCGCGCCCGGCGCCCGCGCGGGGTCGCCGGACCCCTACTGCGGCATTTTCGTGGTGCGCAGGTAGGGCAGGCGGATCTCGATCTCGCCGAACTTCGCCTTCGCGGCGTCGTCATCGAGAGACAGTGCCACGATGACGTCCTGGCCGTGCTCCCAGTTGGCCGGCGTGGCGATGGGGACGCCGTAGGTTGCCTGCAGCGCGTCCAGGGCACGCAGGACCTCGGCGAAGTTGCGGCCGACGCTCATGGGGTAGGTCATGGACAGCTGCAGTTTCTTGTCGGGGCTGATGATGAGCACGGAGCGGACGCTGGCCGAGTCCGTCGCGGTGCGCCCGTCGGGCAGGTAGGCGTCCGCCGGCAGCATATCCAGCGCCTTGGACACCTCTAGGTTCTCGTCGGCGATGATCGGGAAGCCGGCCGGCGCGCCGCAGAAGTCCTCGATGTCGGCCTTCCACTGCCTGTGCTCCTCGACACCGTCCACGGACAGGCCGATGACCTTTGTGCCACGCTTCTCCCACTCGGCGGCCAGGGTGGAGACGGCGCCGAATTCGGTGGTGCAGACCGGGGTGAAGTCCTTGGGATGGCTGAAGAGAATCGCCCAGCTGTCGCCGACGAAGTCATGCAGGCTGAAGGTGCCCTGGTCGGTCTCGACGGTGAGGTTGGGGACGGTGTCGTTGATGCGAAGACCCATGCGGTCGCTCCTCTGTTGTTGGCGGGAGGGGCACAGAGTATAGACCCTCGGACCGGGCGGCGTCCTGTCCGCAGTGATCGCGCGTTGACCGCGTCCGGGAAAGCCCCTAAGTTGCTCGCTTCCTGCAGGAGCCGTCGGGGAGCGACACGCATGGGATTTCACGCCGACACCGCCGTCGAGGCCGTCGCCGATGGGCGCTATGGCGCCACGCTCCAGGAGGGCTGGGACGTGGTCGGCAACGCCAACGGCGGCTACCTCCTGGCGATCGCAGCCCGGGCCATGATGGCCGCGTCAGGCCGGCCGCACCCGGTCACCCTGAGTGCGCACTTCCTTTCCCCGGGGCGCCCCGGGCCACTGACCATCGACTGCGAGACCATCAAGGAGGGGCGCCGCTTCGCAACCTTGTCGGCGACGCTGGCCAGCGCGGAGAGACCGCTCCTGCGCCTGCTCGGCGGCTTTGCTGATCTCGGCGCCCTGGAGGGGCCCGCGCGCATCGAGGAGCAGCCCCCCGAGCTGCCGCCGCCGGACGAGTGCCCGCGGGTGCGGGCCGCGCCGGAGGGCTTTCCGCCGGCGATGATGGACCGCATCGATCTCCGGCTGCACCCCGAGGATGCGGGCTTCAAGGCCGGCAGGCCCTCCGGGCGCCCTCTGTTTCGCGGCTGGTTCCGGCTGCTGGACGAAGAGCCGCTGGATGCCTGCGCGCTGCTCCTGGCCCTCGATGCCTTCCCGCCGACGATCTTCAACGCCAACCTCCCCGTGAGCTGGACGCCGACGGTGGAACTCACCGCCCACCTGCGCGCGATCCCCGCGCCGGGCTGGCTGCGCTGCCGCTTCAGCACCCGCTTCATCGCCGGGGGGCTCATGGAAGAGGATGGCGAGCTCTGGGACTCCGAGGGCCATTTCGTCGCCCAGTCCCGGCAGCTGGCGCTGGTGCCCCGGGGCGGTTGAGCTCACCGGGCCGATCGGCCCGATTCCTGACCGAGGTCAATGCCCTGCTGCGTCCGGCGGGCGCAGCATGGGGGCGTCACTTTCAAGCCCGGGAGGCGGCCATGGCTGCCGCAGCTACGCTCACCATTGACGGTAACGAGGCGGCGGCTCGTATCGCCCACCTTACCAACGAAGTCATTGCCATCTATCCCATCACCCCGGCCTCGCCCATGGGCGAATGGTCCGACGAGTGGTCGGCGCAGGGGCGGCAGAACCTCTGGGGCAGCGTGCCCCGGGTGGTGGAGATGCAGAGCGAGGCCGGCGCCGCCGGCGCGATTCACGGCGCCTTGCAGGTCGGTGCGCTGACCACGACCTTTACGGCCTCCCAGGGCCTGCTGCTGATGCTGCCGAACATGTACAAGATCGCCGGCGAGCTGTCGCCGACGGTTTTTCACATCGCCGCGCGCTCCCTGGCCTGCCAGGCGCTGTCTATCTTCGGCGATCACAGCGACGTGATGGCGGCGCGGAGCACGGGCTTTGCGATGCTTGCGGCGAACTGCCCGCAGGAGGTGCATGACCTGGCGCTCATCGCCCAGGCCGCCACGCTCCGTGGACGCATCCCGGTACTGCACTTCTTCGACGGCTTCCGCACCTCCCATGAGGTGGCGAAGCTGACGGCGGTGTCCCCAGAGACGGTGCGCGCGCTTATCGACGAGGCGGCGGTTCATGCGCACCGGCGCCGGGCCCTGTCGCCGGAGCACCCGGTACTGCGTGGCAGCTCCCAGAACCCGGATGTGTACTTCCAGGCGCGGGAAACGGTGAATCCCTACTACACTGCCTTTCCGGCCCTGGTGCAGGAAACCATGGACGCCTTCGCCGCCCTTACGGGGCGTCAGTACCGGCTCTTCGATTATGTGGGCGACGCTGCCGCCCAGCGGGTTGTGGTGCTTATGGGCTCCGGTGCCGAGGCCGCGGAGGAGGCCGTTGACTACCTCGTGCGCCAGGGTGAGCCTGTGGGCGTGCTCAAGGTGCGCCTGTACCGACCCTTTGACGCCGGGGCCCTGCTTGCGGCCCTGCCGGCTACGGTGCGCGCCATCGCCGTGCTGGACCGGACCAAGGAACCCGGTGCCGACGGCGAGCCGCTGTACAAGGACGTGGTCGCGGCGCTGGCCCGCGATGCCATGAGCGGGCGTCGACTGCCGGCACTGCCGCGCGTGGTCGGCGGCCGCTATGGCCTGTCTTCCAAGGAGTTCACGCCGGGGATGGTCAAGGCCGTGCTCGACGAGCTGGCGACGGATACGCCGGCCGATGGCTTTACTATCGGCATCCACGACGACGTCAGCCACACCAGCCTGCCCTGGGACGCGGGTTTTCGTGCCGACGCCCACGACGGCTGCTTCCAGGCGTTGTTCTACGGTCTCGGCAGTGACGGTACGGTGGGTGCGAATAAGAACAGCATCAAGATCATCGGCGAAGCGACGGACCTCTACGCCCAGGGCTACTTTGTCTACGACTCCAAGAAGTCCGGCGCGACGACCGTGTCCCATCTGCGCTTCGGACCCCGGCCGATCCGCTCGAGCTACCTCATCGAGGACGACGGCGCCGACTTCGTTGGTTGCCACCAGCCGAACTTCCTCGGCAGCGTCGCTATGCTTGCCGGGGCGGCGCCCGGGGCCGTTTTTCTGGTGAATTCCCCGGAGCCTCCGGAGCGCTTCTGGGAAAGTCTTCCGACTGAAGTGCAGGCGCAAGTCTCGGCCAAGGGGCTTTCGCTGTACTGCATCGATGCCTACCAGGTGGCTGCCGCTTGTGGCCTCGGCAAGCGCATCAACACCATCATGCAGACCTGCTTCTTCGCCATCTCCGGCGTGCTGCCGCGGGAAGACGCCATGGTCGCCATCAAGGACGCCGTCGAGAAAACCTACGGCCGCCGGGGTCGCCGTATCGTCGAGGTGAACTTCGCCGCGATCGACGCGACCCTGGCCGCGCTGTACGAGGTACCCGTGGGCACGGTGGCGGATGCGTCGGCGCGGGGACGTCTCTCCCACAGCGAGGCAGGGGATGTTCCCGGCGACAGCTTCGCTGACCGGGTCACGCGCCGTATCATGGCGGGGCAGGGCGACCTGATCCCGGTCAGTGCCCTGCCTGTGGACGGCAGCTTCCCGGTGGGGACCGCCGCCCTTGAGAGGCGGAACCTCGCGCTGGAAATTCCGGTGTGGGATGCGGACCTCTGCACCCAGTGCGGCAAGTGCGCGCTGGTCTGCCCGCACGCGGCGATCCGCGCCAAGGTGTTCGATGCGGGGCTCATGGACGATGCACCGCCGACCTTCAAGGCCGTACCCACCCGCAGCAAGGATTACCCCGACGGTACCCTCATGAGCTACCAGGTGGCGCCGGAGGACTGCACCGGTTGCACTCTGTGCGTGGACATCTGCCCGATCCGCGACAAGTCCAACGCCAGCCACAAGGCCCTGAACATGGCGCCGCAGCCGCCGCTCCGGGACGATGAGCGCGATAACTGGACCTTTTTTACGGGCCTGCCCGAGTACCCGCGGCCGGCGCTGAAGACCGGCACGATTCCCGGCGCGATGGTGCTGGAGCCGCTGTTCGAGTTTTCCGGCGCCTGCGTGGGCTGTGGCGAGACGCCCTACCTCAAGCTCGTCAGCCAGCTCTTCGGCGACCGCATGGTGGTCGCCAACGCCACCGGCTGCTCATCTATCTACGGCGGCAACCTGCCGACCACGCCGTGGAAGGCCAATGCGGAGGGGCGGGGTCCGGCCTGGAACAACTCGCTGTTCGAGGACAACGCGGAGTTCGGCCTCGGCATGCGTATGGCGATTGACCAGCAGGCTGTCCACGCGCAGGAGTTGCTGTTGTCGCTCCGGGACCGGCTCGATCCAACCCAGGTCGATGCCATCCTCGGCGCGGACGAGAGCGACGAGGCGGGCATTCACGAGCAGCGCCAGCGCGTTGCCGCCCTGCGCGAGGCCCTCGCCCGCCTTGACGGCGAGGCCGCGGCAAACCTCGTGGAGCTGTCGGAAAACCTGTGCCGCAAGTCGGTCTGGTGCGTCGGCGGCGACGGCTGGGCCTACGATATCGGCTTCGGCGGTGTCGACCACGTCCTGGCGTCCGGGCAGGACATCAACATCCTGGTGCTGGATACGGAGGTCTACTCCAATACCGGTGGCCAGACCTCCAAGGCGACGCCACGGGGCGCCGTGGCGAAGTTCTCTGCCGGCGGCAAGGCCGTGGCGAAGAAAGACCTGGCTCTGCTTGCCATGGAGTACCCGGACGTCTACGTCGCCCACATTGCCTATGGCGCCAAGGATACGCAGACCCTGAAGGCCTTTCTCGAGGCCGAGGCGCACCCGGGGCCGTCGCTGATCATCGCCTTCAGCCCCTGCATCGCTCACGGGGTCGACCTGTCGAACAACCACCACCAGCAGGATCTCGCTGTGAAGAGCGGCCACTGGCCCCTGTTCCGCTTCAACCCGGCGCGCCTTGCGAACGGGCAGAACCCGCTGCAGCTGGATTCAAAGGCGCCAAGCGTACCCTACCGGCAGTACATGGCATCGGAAACGCGCTTCAGTATGCTCTGGCACAGCCATCCTGACGACGCGGAGACCTTCGCCGACCAGGCTCAGCGCGAAATCGACACCCGCTTTGAGCACTATCGGCAGCTGGCGGCCCTGGACTGGAACGAAGGCGAGACGCTCAGCGCCGCCAAGGCGCAGCGTCGCAAGCAGGTGGAAAGCAGCCGCGGGGAGGACGAGTGATATGGCAGACCTCAGCAGCGCCTATCTGGGCCTGGCCCTCAAGAACCCGCTGATACCGTCCTCGTCGCCACTGACCGGTGACCTCGATGGCGCCCGCCGCCTCGAGGATGCCGGCGCGGCGGCGATCGTGCTGCCGTCCCTCTTCGAAGAGACGATCCTTGCCGAGGAGGCGCGCATGACGCGCTTCCTCGACGATCAGGGCATCGGCCATGGGGAGGCAGACAGCTTCCGCCCGCTGCCGGCGCGCTTTCAGGGCACCGAAGAGACCTACCTCAACCGGCTGCGGCAACTCAAGGAGGCGCTGGCCATCCCGGTGATCGCAAGTCTCAACGGCACGACAGACGGCGGTTGGCTCAGCCACGCAACAAGCCTCGCCGAAGCCGGCGCCGACGCGCTGGAGCTCAACATCTACTACCTGGCGGCGGATCCCCTTGCTACGGCAGCTGCCGTGGAGGCGCGTTACCTTGCGGTGGCGGAGAAGCTGGTGGCATCGGTGGACCTGCCCGTCGCGGTCAAGCTATCGCCACAGTTCACGGCGCCCCTGGACCTTGTGCGGGCGCTGGAGCGCGTAGGCGTACGCGGGGTGGCCCTATTCAATCGCTTTTACCAGCCAGACATCGACTTGGAGACGCTGGAGGTGGTGCCGCGACTCGCCTTGTCGACGCCGGAGGAAGCACTCCTGCGGATCCGCTGGACCGCCATGCTCCGTGGCCATACCCGCTGTGCTATCGCTGTGACCGGGGGCTTCCACAGCGCCGATGACGCCCTCAAGGCGCTGCTGGCCGGTGCCGATGTGGTTCACCTGTGCAGTGTGCTGCTCCGGGAGGGTCCCGCAGCCCTTGCGGCCATGCTCGTGGCGCTCCGCTGCTGGCTCGAAGAGCGCGAGTACGAGTCCGTTGACCAGCTCAAGGGCAGCCTGAGTTGCCAGCATGCGCCGGACCCGGCAGCTTATGCCAGGGCCAATTATGTGCAGGTGCTGGAGAACTACAGCGTGCCTTCAGGGGTGCGTTTCTAGGGGGTGACCGCTGCCGGTGCAGCCGGCCAGTCGGGGCCGGTCAATAGAGGCGGGTCAGTAAGGGCGGGTCAGTAAGGAAAGTACCGCCAGCTTACGATATAGAGCGCGATGAGGGCCGCACCGGTGACCACCCAGGCGGTGCCCGCCATTGCCGGGTGCATCCGCATTCCCTGGCCGGGCCAGCGCTGTGCTGGTGTCCGGGTCCCGGCTTCGGGGGCAGAGGGCCAGTCGAAGAGAGAGTGGGCAGGTTTCAGGCCGGCATGCTTTTCGGGCGTCTGATGTGTCATGGAGCGGCCTCGGGTAACGGCTGAGTACCGAGCATAGTCCATCGGCCGGCAAATGCAAATAATTATCAATAATAATTGCCGGCGCTGCTTCGACCGGCCCCGGTACATCCTCGTGCTGCTCGGTTAACAGCGCTTCTGGTCCGTACCGGCATTGCGAGGACCAGACGGAAGGCCCGGAGCTTCGCAAAAGCAGCAGCACGCCTGCGCGCTGGCTTGCGTCCACCCCCGGGCTTGACAAGCCAATAAACGTAACCTTTAATCAAATGCATCTAATTCGCATTTGCATATGAGAATGGAGGTTACCCGTGTCTTGCTCGCTCCCCCCCACCCGTCATCGCTGGTCCTTTCTGGGCCTGGCCCTCCTGCCTCTGGGCGGCGTCGCAGCCCCGGAGGAAGAGCCCGGCGCACTGGAGGCCCGCCTGGAAACAGTCACCGTCGTCGGCACGCGTACGGAGCGCACCCTTGACGAGGTAGAGGCTACCATCTCCGTCTACGGCCGGGAGGACATCGAGCGGCAGGTCGTGCGCGATATCCAGGATCTTGTCCGCTACGAGCCCGGCGTCAGTGTCGGCGGTACCGGCAGCCGCTTTGGCCTGGAGGGCTTTACCATCCGTGGCGTGGGCGGCAACCGGGTGCTCACCATGGTTGATGGCATCCGCATGCCGGAGGAGTTCTCCTTCGGCCCCTTTCTTTCGGCGCGGCGGGACTTCGTCGACGTCGACACGGTCTCACGGGTTGAAATTGCCCGGGGCCCGGTGTCTACGCTCTATGGCAGCGATGCCCTCGGCGGGGTAGTGGCCATCACGACCCGGTCGCCGCGGGAGTATCTCGATGATGGCGATCCCGGGTTTCTTGGTGTCAAGACCGGGTACTCCAGTGAAGACAACAGCTATGTCGGCGCCGTGACCGGAGCCTACGGTGGCGAGCGTTTTGCCGGTCTCATCAACTACACCTACCGCAGCGGTGACGAGACCGAGACCGGCGGCAGCGTCGGCGGCAACGGCCCGGGCCGCAGTCAGGCCGACCCCCAGGCCATCGACACGGAAAGTCTGGGCGCCAAGCTTGCCTTTATGCCGGCTGAGGGCCATGAACTCATCCTCGGCCTCGAGCGCTTCGAGAGCACCGTTGACACCACGCTTCTCTCGAACTTCGGCACAGTGGTGCGCGGCACGGTGACCGACAGCCGTGTGTCCGGTGATGAGCGCGAGCGCGAACGCTACAGTCTCGAATATCGCTACGACAACGCCGGCGGCGTCATCGACTCGGCGCGGGTGACGCTGTACCAGCAGACCTCCGAGACCTTCCAGGCTACCTTCGAGGAGCAAACCGCGCCGGGTTTCCGGGCACAGACGCGGCAGCGCTTCTCGACCTTCGATCAGGAAATCCAGGGCCTCTTTGCTCAAGGCAGCCGAAACCTGGCGTTCGCCGGGGCACAGCACACGGTCACCTTCGGCATCGACTGGTACCGCACAGACAATGAGAACATCCGCGACGGCGGCACCTTTGACGCGCTTACCGGTGAGCGGCAGTTTCAGTTCATGCCCCTGCCGACGCGAGACTTTCCATCTACTCAGGTCGAGAACCGCGCCTTTTTTCTTCAGGACGAGATCGTGCTCATGGACGGCCGCTTGCGCGTGACGCCGGGCTTGCGCTTTGACGATTACAGCGCCGATGTGTCGCCGGACGCCCTGTATTTTGAGGGCAACCCGGGCGTGGCGCCGCCAGAGGACTACGACGACTCGGATCTGACCCTCAAGCTCGGCGCGCTCTATCGCTTCACCGAGTCGGTTTCGGCCTGGGGTCGCTACAGTGAGGGCTTCCGTGCGCCGCCCTATGACGACGTCAACGTCGGCTTTTCCAATTTCCTCGGTGGCTACAAGTCCATTGCCGCCCCCAACCTGGAAAGCGAGACCAGCGCGGGCTTCGAGGTCGGCCTTCGCTTCCAGGGCGACTGGGGGCAGGCGCAGTTCGCCGCCTTCCGTACGGAGTACGACAACTTCATCGAGGCAAACGCCATCGCCCCGGCGTTTCTCGCAACCGGCGGCGTCGACCCGCGCGATGGGCTGCTGACCTTCCAGTCCATTAATCGCGGGCGCGTCGACATCGAGGGCCTGGAGTTCCGCGGGCGCCTGAGCCTGGAAGTCCTGGCGCCGCGGCTTGCTGCTTTCTCTCTGGAAGCGGCCGCCGCCTGGGCCGAGGGCGACGACGACAACGGTGTTCCCGTTAATACCGTGGATCCTTTCAACGCGGTACTCGGGCTGCGCTGGGCGCCTCCCCAGGCCCGTTGGGAGACAGAGCTGGTCTGGACCTTCGCCGCGGACAAAGACGAGGAGGACATCGACGGCCCACGCTTTGCTTCCGATAGCCTCCATGTGCTGGATCTGCTCGCTCATATCGACCTTCGCGACAACCTGCAGCTGGATATCGGTGTGTTCAATCTGCTCGATGAGACCTACCTGCGCTGGGCGGATACGGCGGGCATCGCCGAGCTCGACAACCCGGAGCGGTTCACCCGGCCGGGGCGGAACGTGGGCGTGACGCTGCGGGCGGACTGGTGATGGGCGCCGTGCTGAAACCCCTGCAGCGCGGGCTTGCCTTCCTGGGCAGCTGCCTGCTGGCGACCGGCGTAGCCGCCCTCGAATGCAGTCAGCCTGCGCCGGATCCCAGCCGCATCGCTGTGGCCGGTGGCTCCCTCGCGGAGATCCTCTACGCCCTCGGCGAGGAGGCGCGCATCGTCGCTGTCGACCGCACGGCCACCTACCCCGTGGCCGCGCGTGAGCTGCCGCAGATCGGCTACGTGCGGAACCTGTCTGCCGAGGGCCTGCTGTCGCTGCAGCCGACGCTGGTGCTGGGCGAACACGATATGGGGCCGCCGGCGGTTGTCGATCAGCTGTCGGCGCTGGGCCTCGACTTGCTGGTCGTGCCTGAGCGCTTCGACGCCGAGGGGGTCGCTGCCAAGATCCGCTGTGTCGCCGCCGCGGTGGGGCGTGCGGCTGCGGGCGAGGCCCTTGTAGCCGAGACCCTTGCCGGTGCTGTGACTGCGCCGGCGGCGCCGGATGCACCCCGGGGCATGGTCCTTCTCGGCCTGCGGGGAGGCTCCCCGGTGGCCGCCGGCCGCGACACCTCCGGCAGCGGCCTGCTCGCCATGGCCGGGGTGCGCAATGCCCTCGAGGGCTTCGAGGGCTGGAAGCCCGTTTCCGAAGAAGCCATGGCGCTGGCGGCGCCGGCCTTTATCGTGGTTCCGGAGCGCGGCGTTGCTGACGCCGGCGGTCTGGACGCGCTGCTTGCTCATCCGGCCCTGCGCCTGACGCCGGCGGCGCAGGCCGGACGGGTCATCACCATGGACGGTATGGCAATGCTCGGTTTCGGCCCGCGTACCGTGGCCACGGCTGCCAGGCTCCGCAAGCAGCTGCAGGCTGCGCCATGAACGAGCTGCCCCTGCCGTGGCGGCAGCTATGGCCGCTCCGGGCGATCCCGCTGCCCGAGCCGCGGCTGCTGGCCCTGGCTGCCCTCATGCTGCTGGCCGCCGCCACGGGGGTCAGCGTCGGGGCCGTGCCGGTTCCGGTGCTGGACCTCCTGCTCGACCGCTCGACGGTGACGCCTCTGCAGGCCATGGTCTTCAGCGAGCTGCGCCTTCCCCGGGTCGTCCTTGCGGGCATGGTCGGCGCCGGCCTGGCGCTTGCCGGGGCCTGCCTGCAGGGGCTTTTTCGCAATCCGCTGGCGGAGCCGCAGCTGATCGGAGTGTCTTCCGGCGCGGCGCTCGGCGCCATCGCCATGATCGTTTTCGGGGAAGCCCTGGCGCTCCCCGAGGCGCTCAGCCCCTACAGTCTTCCGGCCGCCGCCATCCTCGGCGCGGTCACCGTCACCGGCGCCCTCTACGCCTTTGCCAGCCGGCGGGGGCAGGGCGGCGTGACCACGCTGCTGCTCGTGGGGATCGCCGTCAATGCCCTTGCGGGGGTCGGTATTGGCCTGTTCACCTGGCTTGCCAACGATGGTGAACTGCGTTCACTGACGTTCTGGAGCATGGGCAGCTTCGGCGGCACGCAGTGGCGCACGGCCCTGCCGGCGATGGCCTTGATTGCTCTGGCTACAGCCTACCTGCTGCCCGCGGCGCGACGTCTCGACCTTCTGCAGCTCGGGGAGCTTGAAGCTGCGCGGCTCGGTGTCTGCGTGGTAGCGCTCAAGCGCCGCCTGGTTTTCGGCGTGGCCGTGGCCGTGGGCGCTGGCGTAGCAGTGGCGGGGATCATCGGTTTCGTGGGCCTGGTGGTGCCCCATATCGCCCGGCTTCTTGGCGGCGTGCACCACCGCTATGTGCTGCCGGCGTCTGCGTTGCTGGGTGCCACCCTTGCGATTACCGCCGATCTCGGCGCGCGGACTCTGGTCGTGCCGGCAGAGATGCCTGTCGGATTGATTACCAGCGCGATCGGTGCGCCGTTCTTCCTCTGGCTGGTGCTGAGGTTGCGCCGATGAGCCTCGTGGCCACTGCTGTCTCTCTTCACCGCGGCGCGGCGACGCTGCTGTCTTCCGTGTCTGTGCGGGTGGAGCCGGGTGAGCTGCTGGTGCTGGTCGGGCCCAACGGCGCCGGCAAATCGACGCTGCTGTCGCTGCTGGCCGGCGACGACGAACCCGACGCGGGCGTGGTGACCCTGGATGGCCGGGCCCTGCAGGACCTGACGCTTTCCGAGCGCGCAGCCCGACGGGCCGTGGTCGGACCGCCCCCGGCGCTCGCCTTCGACTACTCAGTAAGGGACGTGGTTGCCATGGGCTGGCTGCACGGCGAACGCTTCGGACAGGTGGCACCGGCCGAGGCCCTGGGGGACGTGCTCGAGGCCTGCGAGCTCAGCGACCTCGCCGGGCGCGCGTTCCGCTCTCTCTCCAGCGGCGAGAAGCAACGCGCCCAGTTTGCCCGCGGCTGGCTGCAGCTCTGGCGGCCCGCCGGCGACCGTACGGCGCGCTGGCTTCTGCTTGACGAGCCGAACGCCAACCTCGATGTAGCCCACGGCCTGCGCCTGCTCGAGGACCTGCAGCGGCTGGCCGGCGAAGGTCTCGGGGTGCTGGCCGTGCTCCACGATCTCGACCTGGCCGCTCGCTTTGCCGACCGCATCGTCCTGCTTGATCACGGTCGGGCGGTGGCGTCGGGCAAGCCCGAGGCGGTGCTTTCCGCAGACCGGTTGAGCCACGTTTACGGCGCGCCGGTGCATGTCGAGCACCATGCCGCCCTTGGGCGGCTGGTGGTGATTGCCTGAGGCCTTTGACTGGTTCTCTGAACGGAACGGAACTGAACGGAACTGACAAGGAGGAACTACCCATGTTCATCGCCATGAACCGCTTTCGCATCGCCCTCGGCTTTGAGGATGCCTTTGAGGACATCTGGCGCCAGCGCGACTCGTACCTGGCACAGGTACCGGGCTTTCGCACCTTCGCGCTGTTGAAGGGCCCGGAAAAGGACGATCATGTGCTCTATGCGTCGCACACGATCTGGGAGACGCGGGAAGACTTTGAGGCCTGGACCGAGTCTGATTACTTTCGCAAGGCCCACGCTCAGACCAGTGCCCCAAAGGGCACTTATCTGGCGCCCCCGGAGCTGGAGACCTTCGAGGCCGTAGTCTGACGGGCCGCCTCGCCCGCCTGCCGGGCGGGGCAGCAGTTCAGCGCCAGTTCAGCCGACAAAGGCCCGCTCGATGACGTAGTCCCCGGCGGTACCCTGGCTCGGGGAGACCTGGAAGCCCCGCTCGTCGAGGAGCGCAGACAGATCCTCGAGCATGGCGATGCTGCCGCAGATCATGGCTCGATCCTCTGCCGGGTCGAGCACCGGCAGACTGAGGTCCGCCGTGAGACGCCCGCTGGTGATCAGGTCCGTGATGCGACCCTGGTTCTCGAAGGGCTCGCGGGTCACTGTGGGGTAATAAAGAAATTGCTCCCGCGCCAGTTCGCCGAGATAAGGGTGCTCGGGCAGGTCTTTCGTCAGGTAATCCCGGTAGGCGAGGTCACTCACCTGGCGGACGCCATGCACCAGCACGATATGGTCGTAGCGGAGGTATGCATCCGGATCGCGGACGATGGCCATAAACGGTGCCAGCCCTGTCCCGGTGGCGAAGAGGAAGAGATTTCGCCCCGGGTTCAGATCAGTCAGCACCAGCGAGCCGACGGGCTTTTTACCCAGCAGCACCGTATCGCCCGCCTGGATATGCTGTAGCCGGGAGGTGAGCAGTCCGTCAGGCACCTTGATACTGAGGAACTCCAGGTGATCCTCGTAGTTGGCGCTGGCGATACTGTAGGCCCGCAGCGCCGGCTTCTCGTCCACCTCGATGCCGACCATGGTGAAGTGGCCGTTTTCAAAGCGGAAGGCGGGATCGCGCTCTGTCGCGAAGCTGAAAAGCCGGTCGTTCCAGTGGTGAACCCAGGTAACCCTGGCGGCTTGTACTGCTGCCATGTTCTGCTCCCTGCCTGTTTCTGAGTTGAGTCGTACAGTTCTTGCAAGCTAGCTACGCCGATCCCGGCGCGGCGGGTCAATGCAAACGAGAACAGTTAATGATAATGGATCGGTGAGCCCGCTGTCTTGCGGGCAGGCGCTGCCGGTGCCCGGCGGCCGACTGGACGCCCCGTGGCGGGGCTCCTAGACTGCTTCCCCATAATTAATAAGCATTAACGGAAGAGGCGCCCGGCTATGGAGTACGACCTCAAGATCACCGGCGGCACGGTCTACGACGGTGATGGCGGTGCGCCGTGGCAGGCGGATATCGCGGTCCGCGATGGTCTTATTGTCGCTATAGGCGACTGCCCGGGGCAGGCCCGGAAGACGCTCGATGCCTCTGGCCATATCGTTACGCCGGGCTTTATTGATCTGCACACTCACTACGACGGCCAGGCTTCCTGGGATCCGGAGTTGCGGCCCAGCGTCAATCACGGGGTGAGCACGGTGGTCATGGGCAGCTGCGGCGTCGGCTTCGCGCCGGTGCGGCGCGGAGACCGGGAAAAGCTGGTGCGGCTCATGGAGGGGGTTGAGGATATCCCGGGCATTGCGCTGACCGAGGGCATGAGCTGGGACTGGGAAAGCCTCCCGGAATACCTGGACGCCCTGGAGCGCAAGGCGCACGCGATCGACTTCGCTGTGCAGGTAACCCACGACCCGCTGCGCGTTTACGTGATGGGGGAGCGGGCCGTCTACCACGAGCCGGCGACCCCGGAGGATATTGCCGAAATGCGCCGCCTCACCCGCGAAGCGCTTGAGGCCGGTGCGATCGGTTTCTCCACCGGCCGCTCCGACGTGCACCGCAGTGCCGATGGGGAGTGGACACCGTCCTCGGAGGCGACCGCCGAGGAGCTCGCCGGTATCGCCGCGGCTTTTCAGGGACTGGACCACGGGGTACTGCAGGCCGTCAACGATTTCGATCTCGAGCGCGAGGGCGACGCCTTCGACCGCGAGTTCGCTATCCTGGAGACCTTTGCCCGCGGTGCCGGCGGCCGGCCTTTTTCCCTGTCGCTCATGCAGCGTGACTTTGCACCGGACCAGTGGCTGCGCATTATCGAGCGCGCTGAGCGTGCCAGGGCGCAGGGGCTCGACATCCGCCTGCAGGTTGCCCCGCGCGGTATCGGCGTGCTTACGGGGTTGCAGTGCACCTTTCACCCTTTCATCGGGTTCCCCAGCTACAAGGCTATCAGTGGCCTGCCGCTCCCCGAGCGGGTGGCGCGTCTGCGCGATCCCGCCTTCAAGCGTCAGCTGCTTTCCGAGAAGAGCGAGAAGCTCGCCGGTGACGGCACACCGGTGCCGCCGATTGTCGATGCGCTCATGGCCGCCATCGACTACGTTGCCGGCAAGACTTTTCTCCTCGGTGACAATCCGGACTACGAGCAGACCGCGGAAAGCTCCGTGCTGCACATGGCCGAAGAGCGCGGCATAGCCGCTCTGGAGATGATCTACGACCTGCTGCTCGAGGATGAGGGCAAGGCGCTGCTGTATTTTCCCGTCTATAACTACACGGAAATGAACTTCGACAACCTGCACACGATGATGCAGCACCCCCTGTCAATTATGGGGCTCTCCGACGGCGGCGCCCATGTGGGCACGATCTGCGACTCGAGCTTCCCCACTTACTTGCTCAGCTACTGGACCCGGGACCGGGTCCGTGGACCGCGGTTGCCGCTGGCCGAGGCGGTGCGTCGACTCACGGCAGATATTGCCGACTACGCGGGGCTCCATGACCGCGGCCGGCTGCGGCCGGGCCTCAAGGCCAATATCAACGTCATCGACTACGAGCGCCTGCGCCTGTTCGCGCCGCAGATGGTGCAGGACCTCCCGGCGGGGGGGCAGCGGCTGCTGCAGGACGCCGCCGGCTACCGGGCGATCATCGTTGCCGGGGAGACGGTGGTGGCGGACGATCGGCTCACCGGCACCTTGCCCGGTCGGCTGATCCGCGCCGGCTGCGGCGCCCTGCGCAGTGCCGCCTGACGCCGCCGCCTACTGTTTGACGGCGTCGCGCAGGATGCGCTGCTTCTGCCGGTCCCAGTCGCGCTCTTTCGTCGTGTCGCGCTTGTCATGGGACTGCTTGCCCCGGGCCAGGGCGATGCGCGCCTTGACGAGATGCTTCTTCCAGTAAAGCTGGGTACAGACGCAGGTCTGCCCCTTTTGCGCCGTGGCAGCGAGGATCTTCGCCAGTTCTTTCCGCTTCAGCAGTAGTTTCCGTGTCCGCGTCGGGTCGGCCACCGTGTGTGTCGAGGTCGTATCCAGGGGGTTGATCTGGGCCCCGAGGAGGAAGGCCTCGCCGTTCTTCATGAGGACGTAGGAATCGACCAGCTGGGCTTTGCCGGCGCGAAGGGCCTTGACCTCCCAACCCTCGAGGGCGAGACCTGCCTCAAAGGTCTCGAGGAGTTCGTAGTCGAAGCGTGCGCGCTTGTTGCGGACGATGACGTTATCAGGCGTTTTGGGTTTCTTTTTCGACATGGGGCGGCATTATACGTAGCCCCTTCCGGCGGGGTAACGTGAATGTTGCTCTTTTCACCGGTGTCTGCGGGCGGCAGGCTGACAGGATGCGACGCTACCGGCCACGCGAGCAAGGAGTTCTATCGCAACCGTGCAGTCCCTAAACCCCCTCGGTGCCTGGCGCTCGCGCTCCACCTTTGTTTTCGCCCTGGTGGCGGCAGTGGTGGGTCTTGGCAACCTCTGGCGCTTTGCCTACCTCCTTGGCAGCCACGGTGGCACGCCCTTCCTGGCCGCCTACCTCGCCGGGTTGCTGCTGGTTGCCGTTCCCGTGCTGATCGCGGAGGTCGCCATCGGCAGCCTCGGCCGCGCCGCGCCGCCCCTGGCCTGGGCCGCTGCGG
>NZ_KN234760.1 GCF_000764025.1 Pseudohaliea rubra DSM 19751
GGCGATGGCAGCCGGCGCCTGCTCGCGCTACTCGATGACGGCGGAGCGCTCCTCGACCGTGCCGCCGAAGACCCGGCGGCGGCCTGGCCGGCCCGCCGCGACCTGGCGCTTTCACAGCTGCGCAACCTGTACCTGCTGGAGGAGCGCGTAGCGCCGCCACTCGAAGACTACCGGGGGCTGCGCAATCCCGATCCCTACCGGCGCAACGAATTGTTCACCGGAGACCCGCAGCTGGACCGGCTGCAGACGCTGCGGCGCACGGCGCAGGGGGATGGAAGCCGCCTGCTGGAGGAGCTGGCCGCCTCGGCTCCGGCTCCCGAGGCCCGGGCGGAGGTGCTGGTGGCTCTCGGCGACTGGCAGCAATGGCACGGCCGCGAGGGGCCTGCGCGGGCTGCCTGGCAACAGGCTGTCGCTGCCCTCGAGGCTGCCGGTGCCCCGGAGCGTATTGCGGCGTTTTTCGGGGAGCCGCGGGAATTACCGGATAACGGTGTGTTCTGGCAGCCACCGGACGCCGATCTGCAGGCGCCCCGGCCGCTGGTAACCGCGCGTTTCGAGGTCAACGCCCGGGGTCAGGCGAGGCAGGTAGACGCACAGACCGCGAGCGGACGGGAGAGCGCCTATATCGGCGTGGCCCGCGCTCTGCGGCGGTTGCGCTTCCGCCCGCGTTTTACCGGCGGGGAGCCAGTGGCGACGCCGGGCGTGGAGCGCCGCTACGAGGTCTATGACTAGGGTCCGCTGCCCGCTGAAGGGCACTAGCGGTTGTTAATGTGCAGCAGCGTGCCCCGGGCGGCGAGAGCACCGCGGGTGCGCCACTCGAGCAACTCGCCACCATGACGGTTGATGCAGCGCTCGGCCATTGTCAGGAACGGCGCGCGCTCCGGATCGCCGATAAGAAGCTCCCCGACGCCCGCCTTGAGAGCCCGGTTCACGAGGTTGGCGACGGGGGCAGCCAGTTCGTCCCAGAAGCAGATATCGGCGCCGATGAGCAGGTCGTAGCCTGCGAGCTCCCGGGTGCTGATGCGCTCGAAGCGCCGTATCAGATGCTCCGTGCGCACCCCGTTCAGGTCGGCGACCACGTCGAGGTAGGGGAAGACATTCGGGTCTGCGTCCACGGAAGTGACCGCAGCGCCGAAGCGCTTCGCACACCAGATACCGCCGATGCCCCAGCCGCAGCCCACATCAAGGACCCGCTGGCAGCTCTCCGGTGGATGACGGTGCAGGTAGTCGATGACCAGGCAGCTGGACTTCCACAGCTTGTTGCCATGGATCGCCGGTGCATCACTGCGCCGGCGCACGGCGCGGATGGCCGGGTGGGCCGCCGTTGGGAAGAGGGCGCCGCGGAAGCGGCGCGTGTGCTTGACGGCCATGGGCTGCCCTCGCGACGGTTCAGTCCAGGGGGTCGACGTCTTCGGCCTGTGGGCCCTTGTCGGTATCGGCGACGATAAAGCTCACGCGCTGCCCATCGCGCAGGCTGCGGCGGCCCTCGCCACGGATCGAGCGGAAGTGAACGAAAACTTCCCGACCGTCCTCCAGCGTGAGGAAACCGAAGCCCTTGGCGGCGTTGAACCACTTGACGCTGCCCTCCTGTCGCGGACCTGCGGAAGGGGCGGGGGCGGGCTTCTTCGCCTTTGGCGCCGCAGCTTTTTCGCGCCGCGGTGCCTGCCGGCCCTCGGGGCGCGCCGCGGGCGCAGTGGCCGGGGCGGCGAGAGGACGGTGGGTTGCCAGGGCTGTACCTGTTGTTGCGACAACAAAGAGTGCCGCGAGCAGTGGGTTGAAGGTGCCGCTCCCGGTGAGAAGGGCCGCGATGACGGCCGCGACGAGGCCTATGGCAATGGCGATGACAAGTTTACCGGCGATGGACATGGTACTCCTCATTTGATGACGTACTAACGATTGGACCGGTCGCCTCGCGACCGGCCGGGAGAGAGGCGGCCTGACGTCGGCGACCGGCCGCCCTTGGCGATGCTCCGGGAGACTCCCGGAGCGCCGGGAGAGGTCGCTAGACTTTGGCGACGTCCTCGGCCTGGAGCCCTTTCGGGCCCTCCACCAGGGTGAATTCTACCGCCTGGCCCTCATCAAGGGTGCGATAGCCGTCGCCCTGGATCGAGCGAAAGTGCACGAATACGTCACCTTCGCCTTCTTCTCTGGTAATGAATCCGAACCCCTTGGCGTTGTTGAACCACTTCACCGTGCCGCTGACACGTTCGTCCATACCACTTCCCTCGGTGTTTTCTTTCTTATTGTCCGGCAGCCTCAGATGCCGCCACCTATGAGCGCTGCGCGCTACATGTCTTCCAGAGCCTGACGCTGTGCCTCGAGACGGGCCTGCGCCTGTTCCTGTGCCGCCAGCTTCTCGCGCTCCCGCTCGACCACCTCGGCAGGCGCCTTGGCGACAAAGCCCGGGTTGTCGAGCTTGCCGCGCAGGCGCTTCAGCTCTCCTTCAATTCTGTTCAGTTCGCGCGTCAGCCGGCCCAGCTCAGCCTCCCGGTCAATGAGCCCGGCAAGGGGAACGAAAATCTCCAGATCACCCGCAAGAGCGGTTGCTGCGGCGGGAGCGCTCTCGCCGTCTGCCAGAAAGCGTATGCTACCGAGCCTGGCGAGTTGCATAAGGAAAGTTTGATTATCGAGCAGCCGTTTTTTATCGTTCTCTGTGCCGTTGCGCAGCAGCGCGTCAACTGTTTTCCCGGGGGCGACGTTCATCTCACCCCGGATATTGCGCACGCCCAGCACAATAATCTTCAACCATTCTAGCTCTGCGCTTGCGGCCTTGTCCACGCTGCTCGGGTCCACCTCCGGATAGGGCTGGCGCATGATCGTGGCACCACGGACGCCGACGAGGGGTGCAACAGATTGCCAGCTTTCCTCGGTGATAAAGGGCATGAAGGGGTGTAGCAGGCGCAGCACGCTCTCGAGCACCTGGACCAGGGTTTGTCGTGTTCCGCGCCGGGCGGCGTCATCGCCGGTCGGATCGCGCAGGGCTACCTTGGACAGTTCCAGGTACCAGTCGCAATACTCGTTCCAGACGAAGTCGTAGAGCACCTGCGCGGCAAGGTCGAAGCGGTAATTGTCGAGCGCGCGGTGTACCTCCCCGATCGTTTCCTGCAGGCGGCTGCGGATCCAGCGGTCCACGAGGTGGTAGCTTACCGGCGCCTCCGGGTCCTGGCCGCAGTCCTCGCCCTCGGCGTTCATCAGCACATAGCGGGCCGCGTTCCAGAGCTTGTTGCAGAAATTGCGGTACCCCTCGATACGGCCGAGGTCGAACTTGATATCGCGTCCGGTAGAAGCCAGCGAGTAAAAAGTGAAGCGCAGCGCGTCGGTGCCGTAGGCACTGATGCCCTCGGGGTAGTGTTGGCGCGTCGCTTTTTCGATTTTCTCAGCAAGCCGCGGCTGCATCATGCCAGCGGTGCGCTTGGCTACGAGGTCCTCAAGATCGATACCGTCGATGAGATCGATGGGGTCCAGCACGTTGCCCTTGGATTTCGACATCTTCTGCCCCTCGCTGTCACGCACCAGCCCGTGTACATAGACGGTGTGAAAGGGCACCTCTCCGCGAAAGTGCAGGGTCATCATGATCATGCGCGCGACCCAGAAGAAGATGATGTCGAAGCCTGTGACCAGCACCGAGGTCGGGTGATAGCGCGCAAGCTCCGGGGTGTCTTCCGGCCAGCCAAGGGTGGAAAAGGTCCACAGGGCCGAGGAAAACCAGGTATCGAGGACGTCTTCGTCCCGGTGCAGGGGGAGGTTATCGCTGAGGCCGTGCTCTGCACGCACTGATGCCTCGTCTTCGCCGACGTAGACATTTCCCTCAGGGTCATACCAGGCGGGGATGCGGTGCCCCCACCAGAGCTGGCGACTGATACACCAGTCCTGAAGATCGCGCATCCAGGAAAAATAGGTGTTTTCCCACTGCTTCGGCACAAACGCGATGGCGCCGCTCTCCACGGCCTCGATCGCCGGGGCGGCGAGCTTCTTCGCGTCTACGTACCACTGGGGCGTCAGCCAGGGTTCGATGACCACGCCGCTGCGGTCGCCGCGGGGGACTTTCAGTGTGTGGTCTTCGACCTTCTCCAGAAGCCCCAGCTGTTCAAGGTCCGCGACCACGCGCTCCCGGGCAGTGAAACGGTCCAGCCCCCGGTAGAACTCGGGCACGGCGTCGGAAAGTGTCGCGTCGGCGTTGAGAATGTTGATCAGCGGCAGGCCGTGTCGCTGGCCGAGGGCGTAGTCGTTGAAGTCGTGTGCCGGTGTGATCTTCACGCAGCCGGTGCCGAAGTCGCGGTCGACGTAATCGTCGGCGACGATGGGGAGCTGCCTGCCCACCAGCGGCAGGTCGACCGTCTTGCCGACGAGCTGCGCGTAGCGCTCGTCTTCCGGGTGTACTGCGATGGCCGCATCGCCGAGCATGGTTTCCGGGCGTGTGGTCGCCACCGTGAGGTGGCCGCTGCCGTCGGAAAGCGGGTAGCGAAAGTGCCAGAGGTGGCCCTGCTCCTCCTCGGCGATGACCTCCAGATCGGAGATGGCCGTATGCAGGGACGGGTCCCAATTGACCAGCCGCTGGCCGCGATAGATCAGCCCCTCCCGGTACAGGCGGATGAACACTTCCTGCACGGCCCGGGACAGGCCCTCGTCCATCGTGAAGCGCTCCCGGGACCAGTCCGGCGAGGTGCCGAGGCGCCGCAGCTGCCGGGTGATGTTGCCGCCGGACTCACCTTTCCACTGCCACACGCGCTCGATGAACGCCTCGCGCCCCAGTTCGTGCCGATCTCTGCCCTCGGCCTCGAGCTGCCGCTCGACCACCATCTGCGTTGCAATGCCGGCGTGGTCTGTGCCCACCTGCCAGAGCGTGTCGTTGCCCAGCATGCGGTGATAGCGGATCAGTGCATCCATGAGCGTCTGCTGGAAGCCGTGGCCCATGTGCAGACTACCGGTCACATTGGGCGGCGGAATCATGATGCAGTAGGGGTCGCCGCTGCCGCCGGGGGCGAAATAGCCGCTCTCTTCCCAATGCGCGTACCAGCGCTTCTCGATCTCGGCGGGTTTGAAGGTCTTGTCCATCAGAGCGTGGGTCCGGTCAGGGCGCTGGGAAGCCGGCGATTATACGCGTCACAGATCGTGCTTTTCCAACGCGTAGCCGCGCTCCCGGTAGAACTGCCAGGCCGCGCGCAGCGCCTGCAGGCTGGTCTCGTCCCGGGTGACGACTTCAGCAACGCGATGAAAGCGGGGAAAGAACGGGGGCGGCGTGAGATCCAGGTTGATCAGGAGGTCGTCGTGGTCGGCCGGGTCCTGGCCCCAGCCGATGAGCACGGTCTCGCCCCGGTGGTCCTCGACCAGGGCGTGGGGGAGAAAGGCATCCGGACGAAAGTTCCAGAGCAGCTCGTCGAGCCCCCGCGCCTGGGTCTCGTCGGCGCAGTGGAGAAAGACCCGGTGACCGCGCCCCGCGGCCTTGTGGGCGAGCCGGCACGCGATCAGGGGCCGCCGGCCGGCATCGCCGTCGCTGACCACATAAAAGCCGACCCGCGTCACCGGTTCCCGGCGCGGTCGCGCAGGTAGCGGGTGAGCAATGCTACCGGCCGCCCGGTGGCGCCTTTCGGCGAGCTGTTCCAGGCGGCACCGGCGATGTCGAGGTGTGCCCAGCGGTAATCCTCAGCGAAGCGCGCAAGGAAGCAGGCGGCAGTGACACTGCCGGCCTCGGGGCCACCGATGTTGGCAACGTCCGCGAAATTGCTGGACAGCTGCTTCTGGTAGTCCTCCCAGAGCGGCATGCGCCAGGCGCGGTCGTGTGCAGTGGTACCGGCCGCCAGCAGTTCCCCGGCGAGCTCGTCGTCGTTCGCATAAAGGCCGGCGGCGTGCGAGCCCAGGGCCACCACGCAGGCTCCCGTAAGCGTGGCGATATCCACCACCGCCAGGGGCTTGTAGCGGCCGACGTAGGTGAGCGCGTCGCAGAGCACCAGGCGGCCCTCGGCATCGGTGTTGAGCACCTCAATGGTCTTACCGGCCATGGAGGTGACGACATCGCCGGGCTTGGTGGCGCCGCCGCTGGGCATGTTCTCCGCAGCGGCGACCACGGCTACGGTGTTGATGGGCAGCTCCAGCTCGCACAGGGCGTGCATGGTACCGAACACACTGGCGGCACCGCCCATGTCGTACTTCATCTCGTCCATCTTGGCGCCGGGCTTCAGGGAGATGCCGCCGCTGTCAAAGGTAATGCCTTTGCCGACCAGGGCGTAGGGTTTTGCGCTCTTGCTGCCGCCCTTGTACTCCATGACGATGAGCTGCGCCTGTTCATCACTGCCGGCGGAGACCGATAGCAGCGAGCCCATGCCGAGTTCTTTCATCTGTTTTTCAGACAGGACTTTCACGGCAAGCTTCGGATACCGGCGCGCGAGCTTGCGCGCCTCCCGGGCGAGGTAGCCAGGCGTGCAGATGTTCCCCGGCAGGTTCGCCAGCTCGCGCGCCGTGTTAACCCCCAGCCCGGTGGCGAGGCCTGCTTCCAGGGCTGCTTTGGCGCGCGCCGGAGACAGGGCCCTGCCGGTATTGACGGCGAGGCGTTTGAGCTTTGCTTCCGCCGCCGGCTTGCTCAGGGTCTGGCGGTAGCGGTAGAGGCCGGTGATCACGCTGCGAGCGAGAAAGTCGCAGAGCCACTCGCTGTCTGCTTCCTCGAGGGCCAGCTCGCCGGTGTAGACCAGGGCGTCTGCGGCCTTGCTCTCGCGCAGGGTGCGGCCGATTGCCTCGCAGAAGGCGATCTGAGCCGGGCGGTCGAAGCTGCGGGCTTCGCCGCAGCCCACGAGCAGCACCCGCTTGATGGCGCCGTTGCCCGGCAGCAGCAGGGTTTTCCCTTTCTCCGCGCTGAAGTCTCCGAGGTCCAGGGCGCTCTTGATGATGCCGCCGAGGACCTTGTCGAGTTCCCGTGCAGTGGCGGTGGGCTGTTTGCCGGCGAAAACCGGCAGGACGGCGCACTGGGTGCGCGCGCTACCTGCGTCGCTGACCTGGCGGGCGGAGACACTCAAGGTGGCCATGGCTGTTCCTTTTTCTGATGAAGTCAGGGGCGGTAGTGTACGGCTAACGCCGGTGCAACTGAACCGTAAGCAGTGGTTCGTCCGGTCAGCTGGATGCGCGTCGCCGCATTCCGGTGCGGCTGCTGGAGAGTGCCCCCGTCGCTCTCCGTTTCACGCTTTGTGGGGGCACTCTCCAGCAGCACCCCCCCCTACCGCTGCGCATAGTCGGCTGTATTGGATACATGCGAGGCGGCAGGGGCGAGGGCGGGAGTCTTCTCTCACAAAGCGTGTATCGGGGAGCGACTGAGAGAAGACTCCCGCCCTCGCCCCGGAACAAAACCGAACGAAACGAAACGGCGGCCGCAGACAAGCTGCAAGTGCTGTCGCGGCAAGCAGCAAAAAAAACCGCGGCCGGAGCCGCGGTTTTGCAGACTGCGCGGGCGGCGGTCGCCGCCCCGCATCAGTTGTTGTTCATCTGCTGCTTGATCAGGTCGCCGATGGTGCCGGGCGACGATGACTCTTCCTGGTCCTTCAGAGACTTGACCGCTTCCTTCTCGTCATCGAAGTCCTTGGCCTTGATGGACAGGGCCAGGCTGCGGTTCTTGCGGTCCACAGACACGATCTTGGCTTCCACGGTATCGCCTACCTTGTAGCTTGCGCGCGCGTCCTCGACACGGTCCCGGCTGATGTCAGAGGCCTTGAGGATGCCCTCGACCTCTTCCGCCAGCTTGATCGTGACGGCCTTCGGTTCCACGTCGATGACTTCGCCGGTCACGATGGTGCCGCGATCGTTGATGGCCACGTAGTTGGAGAAGGGATCATCCTCGAGCTGCTTGATGCCCAGAGAAATGCGCTCGCGCTCCGGATCGATGGACAGGATAACCGTCTCGATCTCGTCGCCTTTCTTGTAGCTGCGCACCGCTTCCTCGCCGGTCTCGTTCCAGCTGATGTCAGACAGGTGGACCAGACCGTCGATGTTGCCCTCAAGACCGATAAAGATACCGAAGTCCGTGATCGACTTGATGGTGCCGGCAATGCGATCGCCCTTGCTGTGGGTTGCGGCGAAAGCGTCCCAGGGATTCTGCTGACACTGTTTGATCCCCAGGGAGATGCGGCGGCGCTCCTCGTCGATGTCAAGCACCATGACCTCGACCTCGTCCCCTACCTGAACCACCTTGGACGGGTGGACGTTCTTGTTGGTCCAGTCCATCTCGGAGACGTGCACCAGACCTTCCACACCCTCTTCGATCTCGGCAAAGCAGCCGTAATCGGTAAGGTTCGTGACCCGCGCCATGACGCGGCTGCCCTCCGGGTAGCGACCGGTGATCTCGACCCACGGATCCTCACCGAGCTGCTTGAGGCCGAGGGAGACGCGGTTGCGCTCGCGATCGAACTTGAGGACCTTGACATCGAGCTCCTGGCCCACTTCGACAATCTCGGAGGGGTGCTTGATACGCTTCCAGGCCATGTCGGTGATGTGCAGCAGGCCGTCGACGCCACCGAGGTCGACGAAGGCGCCGTAGTCGGTGAGGTTCTTGACGATGCCCTTGATGCTCATGCCTTCCTGCAGGCTCTCCAGCAGCGCTTCGCGCTCTACGCTGTTGGCGGCTTCCATGACCGCACGGCGGGAGACAACCACATTGTTGCGCTTCTGATCGAGCTTGATGACCTTGAAGTCGAGGTCCTTGTTCTCGAGGTGCGTGGTGTCGCGCACCGGGCGGACGTCCACGAGGGAACCGGGCAGGAAGGCGCGGATGCCCTTGATATCGACGGTGAAACCGCCCTTGACCTTGCCATTGATGATGCCGGAAACGACCTCGTCGGCCGCGTGGGCCGCCTCGAGTTCCTTCCAGGCCTCTGCGCGCTTGGCTTTTTCCCGGGACAGCCGGGTCTCGCCGAAACCATCCTCGACGGTCTCCAGCGCGACTTGAACCTCGTCGCCGATACTCAGGGTGCACTCGCCGCCGGCGTCCATGAACTGGGAGCGCGGAATCACGCCCTCGGACTTCAGGCCGGCGTGGACCGTGACCCACTCGTTGTCGATGTCGATAACCACGCCGGTGACGATGGCGCCCGGCTGCATGTCGACGGTTTTCAGACTTTCTTCAAAAAGATCGGCGAAGGATTCGCTCATTACACAGGTACCTGTTTACGTTTGCGGCGCCTTGGCGCCTCAGCCGTCCCTCCAGCCGGGCCGGGTCACATGAAAAAAAACCGCGCACGCCGTCGAGGCTGGCTGGGACGGCGCGAGCGGGCTGTTACTACTCCTCGAGGCGGTCCGCCGGGCAGAGCCCGCGCTCTACCGCGACCCGCAACACCCGGCGGACTACGCCGGCTACGGGGATCGACGTGCTGTCTACGTGAAGCGCGTCGTCGGCGGGCATCAGGGGGGCCACGGCGCGACGGCTGTCGCGGGCGTCCCGCTCCCGGATGTCCTCAAGAAGGCGCGGGAGACTAACACTTTCACCTTTTTCCAGCAACTGCAGGTGACGCCGCCGGGCACGCTCTTCGGCACTGGCCGTAAGGAAGATTTTCAGGGGGGCGTCGGGGAAGACGACGGTGCCCATGTCGCGGCCGTCGGCGACCAGTCCCGGGGCCCGGCGGAAAGCCCGCTGCCGGTCGAGCAGCGCGCTGCGGACCTGCGGGTAGGCGGCGACCATGGACGCGCCGCGGCCGCCCTCCTCCGTGCGGATCGCCCGGCTGACGTCCTCGCCGCCGAGCAGCACGGAGACGGCGCCTTCCGGCGCCGGACGGAAGACCACGTCGAGGGCCATGGCGATGGCGGCGGCGCCGGCCTCGTCTTCCCAGGCCACGCCGGCCTGCAGGCAGGCCTGGGCCGTGACCCGGTAGAGCGCACCGCTGTCGAGGAGGTGCCAGCCGAGGTGCCGGGCCAGCAGGTGGCAGAGCGTCCCCTTGCCGGCACCGCCGGGGCCGTCGACGGTGATCACCGGCGCGGTCACGCGCGCTCCCCGTCCTCGCCGCCGGCGCGGGTGGAGATCTGCAGGCCAAGGCCCCGCGCGAGGGCATCGAAGCCGGGAAAGGAGGTGGCGACGTGGTCGCAGTCCAGGACGCGAATCTCGCTTTCGGCACGCAGGGCGGCGATAGCAAAGGCCATGGCGATGCGATGGTCCAGGTGAGTACGGATCACGCCGCCACCGAGACGGCCGCCCTCGATGATGATGCCGTCCTCGAGCACTTCATTGGCAATCCCCAGGGTCGCCAGACCCTCGGCCATGGCGGCGATGCGGTCGCTTTCCTTGACGCGCAGTTCCCCGGCCCCGCGCAGCACCGTGCGCCCCTCGGCACAGGCAGCGGCGATGAACAGCGCCGGGAACTCGTCGATCGCCAGGGGCACCTGGTCCTCGGGGATTTCGATGCCGCGCAGCGGCGCATAGCGCACCAGCAGATCCGCTACCGGCTCGCCGCCGATCTCGCGCTCGTCCTGAACGGTGATATCCGCGCCCATGAGGGTCAGGATATTGATCACGCCGGTGCGCGTCGGGTTCATGCCGACGTGGGTAAGAAGCAGCTCCGACCCCGGGGCGATGCTGGCGGCAACCAGAAAAAAGGCCGCCGAGGAGATGTCTGCCGGCACGTCGATGGCCGTGCCCCGGAGGCTGCCGCCGCCGCGCAGAAGGATGACATCGTTGTCCCGACGCACCTCGTAGCCAAAACCCTGGAGCATGCGCTCGGTATGGTCCCGGGTCGGCGCCGGCTCTGTCACTGTCGTGGTGCCCTCGGCATAGAGGCCGGCCAGGAGCACACAGGATTTGACCTGGGCACTGGCTACCGGCAGGTCGTAGTGGATGCCCTCGAGAGTCTGGCCGCCGCGCACAAGGAGCGGTGGCGTTTCGCCGGCAGCGGCTTCAATGCGCGCCCCCATGAGCGCCAGGGGGCGCATGACGCGGCCCATGGGTCGGCGGCAGAGCGAGGCGTCGCCGGAAAGGCGGCTGTCAAAGGGCTGGCCGGCGAGTATGCCTGTGAGCAGGCGGATGCTGGTGCCGGAGTTGCCCATGTCGAGGGTGGCGCCGGCAGCCTTCAGGCCGTGGAGGCCAACGCCGTGTACACGCAACCCGCCGTCTTCGGGGCCCTCGATGCGCACACCCAGCGCGCGAAACGCCGCGACGGTGGCCAGGGCGTCCTCACCCTCGAGGAAGCCGTTGATCCGGGTCTCACCCTCGGCGAGGGCACCGAGCATCACAGCGCGATGGGAGATGGACTTATCGCCCGGCACCCGCGCCTCACCGCTGATGACGCCGCCGGGGAGCAGCTTGAATTCCATGATCTGTGTCCCGTATCAGAATGGGCGCCGGCGGGCTTCGCGACCGGCAGAAGCCTGTTGTTCGGCAAAGGCATCGCGGGCCGTTTTCGCCGCGCTGAAGGTGGCCTCGAGGCGCACCCCGTCACCGCTGGCGATCGCCTCACGCAACGCCGCCAGGCGCGCGCTGAACTCGTCGACAGCTTCCAGCAGGGCGTCGCGGTTGGCAAGGGCCACGTCGCGCCACATGACCGGGTCGCTCGAGGCGATGCGGGTGAAGTCGCGGAAGCCGCCGGCGGCAAAGCGGAACAGGGCCTCCCGCCGCGGCGATGCGGCGAGGTCGTCGACGAGGCAGTAGGCGAGCACGTGCGGCAGGTGGCTCGTGGCCGCAAGCACCGCGTCGTGCTCCGCGACCCCCATGCACACGACGTCGGCCCCGGCGCTCTCCCAGAGGCGCCGTACCAGCGCGAGGGCGTCACCGTCCTGCTCCGGCAGCGGCGTGAGAATGACCCGGTGCTGCTGAAAGAGCGCGCCATTGGCGGCGCCTACGCCGCTGCGCTCGGAGCCGGCGATGGGGTGGCCGGGCACAAAGCGCGGCGCCGGACCACCGCGCGCCGCGGCAGCGGCGAGGTTGCCCTTGACGCTGGCGACATCCGTCAGCACGGGCCCCTCATGGCCGTGGGCTGTGCGCGCAAGCAGCTCCTCGAGCAACGCGGCCGCGGCCACATTGGGAACAGCGATCACAACAATGTCCGCGGCCAGCGCTGCGTCGAGGTCCTCACAGGCGCTGTCGATAACACCGGCTTCCAGCCCGGCGGCGAGGGCGCCCGGATCGCGGTCGTAGCCAAGGACCCGGCTGGCGAAGCCGGCTGCCTTCAGCGCCAGCGCCAGGGAGCCGCCGATCATGCCGAGGCCTAGGACGGCCACACTGCAAGGCTGCGCTGCCACGGGATCGCTCAGAGCACGGCCCGGGGGTAGGAACCCAGGGGTTTCAGGAGAATGGACTGCTCTTCGAGCTCGCGCAGGATCGCCGCGACGTTCTCGTCCTGCAGATGGCCTTCAAACTCGATAAAGAACACGTAAGCCCACTTTTCTGTGCGCGAGGGCCGGGTATCAATACGGGTGAGACTGACGCCGCCGCGGCGGAAGGGATCGAGGAGTGCAAACAGCGCGCCGGGTTTGTTGCGGCTCGAGACAATGATGGAGGTCTTGTCGCGACCGCTCGGCGCCACTTCCTGGCGACCGATGACGAGGAAGCGGGTGGTGTTGTCGCGACGGTCCTCAATATGCTCGGCGATCCGCTCCAGGTTGTACTGCTCCGCAGCCATATCACCGGCGACCGCGGCCACGCCGCCCTCTCCGGCGGCCAGCCGCGCCGCCTCGCCATTGCTGGAGACGGCCTCACGCTCCACCTGGGGCCAGTGGGCATCCAGCCAGTTGCGGCACTGGGCGAGGGCCTGCTGGTGGGCGCAGATGCGGGTGACCGCGGCCGGCTCCGTCCCCGGTGCGACCAGCAGGTGGTGGGTAATGCGCAGTTCCACCTCACCGGCAATGCACAGGGGCGAGTCGAGGAAGCTGTCGAGCGTGTGGCTGACCATGCCCTCCGTGGAGTTCTCCACGGGCACCACGCCGTAATTGCAGGCGCCGGATTCCACCTGGGTGAACACGCCGTCGATGGTGGCCTGGGAGACGCAGACGGCGCCGTGACCGAAATGCTTCAGGGCCGCGGCCTGGGTAAACGTGCCCTCGGGGCCCAGATAGGCCACCCGCAGCGGCTGCTCGAGGGCGAGGCAGGCGGACATGAGCTCGCGGAAGATATAGGCCACGTTCTCCGCCGGCAGCGGCCCCTCATTGCGCTCGACGATGCGCGCAAGCACCTGCGCCTCGCGCTCCGGGCGGTAGAAAACGACCTCTCCCGGGTCTTCGCCGCGCTCCCGGGCCGCATGCTGCTCGCCGAGCTTGATTTCCGCCACCTGCTGGGCACAGCGGGCACGGCGGTTTATGAGGGTCTGGATCTCGCGGTCGATGCCGTCGATTTCCTCCCGGACCGCCCCCAGGTCCTGCTCGTCAGACATCCCGGTGTCCTCAGCCGCAGCGGCGTTCGAAGTCGGCCATGAAGACCACGAGGTCGTCCACCGCGGCCTGGGGTACGGCGTTGTAAAGGCTGGCGCGCATGCCGCCGACGGAGCGGTGTCCCTTGAGGTTGAGCAGCCCGGCGGCCTCGGCCTCCTCGAGGAAGCGCTTGTCGAGGCCGTCGTCGGCGAGCACGAAGGGCACGTTCATCCAGGACCGCCAGGGCGGGTCTACCGGGTTTGCATAGAAGGCGCTGTTATCGATGAAGCCATAGAGCGTCTCTGCCTTGCGCCGGTTGCGCTCGGCCATGGCCGGTAGGCCACCGAGCCCTTCGAGCCACTCGAAAACAAGCGCCGCCAGGTAAAGGGCGAAGGTCGGCGGCGTGTTGTACATGGAGTCAGCGGCCGCTGCCGTTTCCCAATTGAGCATGGCCGGGCACTCGGGCCGCGCCCGGCCGAGGAGATCCCGGCGCACGATCACCAGGGTCAGGCCTGCGGGGCCGATGTTCTTCTGCGCCCCGGCGTAGATGACGCCATAGTGGCTGACGTCCAGGGGGCGCGAAAGCAGCGTCGACGACAGGTCGGCGACCAGCGGCGCCGGCGCCACCGGGGCCTCGGTAAACTCGACGCCGCCGATGGTCTCGTTCGGGGTCAGGTGCAGGTAGGCCGCGTCTTCGCGAAGCTGCCAGCTGTCCCTCGGCGGCACAGTGCGATAGTTGCCCGCGGCGTCGCTGGCAACGACGCCCACATCGGCGTAACGACGCCCCTCGGCAATGGCCTTCTTTGACCACTGCCCCGTGTCGAGGTAATCGGCGGGGCCGCCCGGCGCGGCGAGGTTCAGCGGCACGGCCGCGAACTGCGTGCTCGCCCCGCCCTGCAGGAACAGCACGGCGTAGTCGTCGCCGATAGCCAGGAGCCGGCGCAGGCAGGCCTCGGCCTCCTCCACCACGCCCACCACTTCCGGGGAGCGGTGGCTCATCTCCATAAAGGACAGGCCTCTGCCGTGCCAGTCGAGCATTTCCTCGGCAGCGCGGGTGAGCACTGCCTCGGGGAGCGCGGCAGGGCCGGCACAGAAGTTCCAGGCGCGGGCCATCAGCAGGCGCTCCCGTTGTCAGGCGTCATCGTCATGTTCCCCGGCGGTGCCGTCATCGGACTCCGGTGGCGCCGAGGGCGCCTCTGCCACCGGAAGATCCCCGTCGGCAACGGCAGTGTCGTCGACTTCCGGCTCGTCGATCTGGGCGACGCGCACCAGCTGTTCACCGTCCTTGCAGCGCACAATGCGCACGCCCTGGGTATTACGGCTGAGCATGGACACCTCGTCCGCGCGGGTACGCACCAGGGTACCGAGGTTGGAGATGAGCATGAGCTCGTCGCCGTCGAAGACCTGCACCGCACCGACGAGCTCGCCGTTGCGCTCGGACTGGGCCATGGCGATGACGCCCATGTTGCCCCGCCCCTTGGTCGGAAATTCCACCACGTCCGTACGCTTGCCGTAGCCTTTTTCGCTCACCGTGAGGATGCGGCCATCCTCCCGGGGAATGACCAGCGAGATCATCTGCTGCCCGCCGGCCAGGCGGATGCCGCGCACCCCGCGAGCGGTCCGGCCCATGGGGCGGACGTCGTCCTCGCTGAAGCGGGCGACCTTGCCGCCGCTGGAAAAGAGCATCACGTCGCAGTTGCCGTCGGTAATCGCCGTGCCGATGAGCACGTCGCCCTCATCCAGTTCGAGGGCGCGCAGACCTACGCTGCGCGGGCGGGCGAAATTCGTGAGCGGCGTCTTCTTGACGGTGCCGCCGGCGGTAGCCATGAAGATGAAGTGCCCCGGCGTGTACTCCTCCACCGGCAGGATGGAGGTCACGCGCTCTCCGGGCTCCAGCGGCAGCAGGTTCACCAGGGGCCGCCCGCGGGAGCCACGCCCGGCGAGGGGTATCTGGTAGACCTTGAGCCAGTAGACCTTGCCGAGGCTCGAGAAACAGAGAATGGTGGCGTGGGTGCTCGCCACCAGCAGGTGCTCGACGAAATCCTCGTCCTTCACGGACAGGGCCGCCCGCCCCATGCCGCCACGGCGCTGGGCCTGGTAGTCGGTGAGCGGCTGGGTCTTGGCATAGCCCAGGTGGGAGATGGTCACCACCCGGTCCTCCTCGGTGATCAGGTCCTCTACCGTAAGGTCGTGCTGGGATGCGGAGATTTCCGTACGCCGGGCGTCGCCGAACTCCTGGGCCACTTCCTCGAGCTCTTCCCGGATCACCTGCAGCAGACGCTCCGGATCGCCGAGGATATCGAGGTAGTCGGCAATCTCGGTAAGCTTTTCCTGGTATTCGTTAAGCAGCTTCTCGTGCTCGAGACCCGTGAGCCGGTGCAGGCGCAGCTCGAGGATCGCCTGAGCCTGCGCGGGGGAAAGCTGGTAGGCGTCGCCGTGCAGGCCGTAGTGGGGCTCGAGGCCGTCCGGGCGGCAGGCCTCCGCACCGGCGCGCTCCAGCATGGCCAGCACCTCGCCGGGCGGCCAGGTGCGGGCGAGCAGCGCCTCCCGGGCCTCGGACGCGCTCGGCGATGCCTTGATCAGTTCGATCACCGGGTCGATGTTGGCCAGCGCAATCGCCAGCCCCTCGAGGATATGGCCGCGCTCCCGGGCCTTGCGCAGCAGATAGACGGTGCGACGGGTGACCACCTCGCGGCGGTGGCGGATGAATGCCTCGAGGATCTCCTTGAGATTGAGAACCTTCGGCTGGCCGTCCACCAGCGCCACCATGTTGATGCCGAAGACCGATTGCAGGTTGGTCTGCGCGTAAAGGTTGTTGAGGACGACATCGCCGAGCTCGCCGCGGCGCAGCTCAATGACGATACGCAGGCCGTCCTTGTCGGACTCGTCGCGAAGCTCGCTGATGCCCTCGATTTTCTTTTCTTTTACCAGCTCGGCGATGCGCTCGATGAGCCGCGCCTTGTTCAGCTGGTAGGGAATTTCGTGGACGATGATGACGTCGCGGCCACGCTTCTCGTCGGTGATGACCTCGGCCTTGGCCCGCACATAGATGCGGCCGCGGCCGCTGCGATAGGCCTGAATGATACCGGCGCGGCCGTTGATCATGGCGCCGGTGGGAAAATCCGGACCGGGGATGTGCTCCATGAGCTCATCGACGGTGATCTCCGGGTTCTTCATGAGCGCCAGGCAGCCGCTCACCACCTCCGTGAGGTTGTGCGGCGGAATGTTGGTTGCCATGCCCACGGCGATGCCGGCGGAGCCGTTCACAAGCAGGTTCGGCACCCGTGCCGGCAGCACCGAGGGAATGCGCTCAGTGCCGTCGTAATTATCGACGAAATCGACGGTTTCCTTGTCGAGATCCGCGAGCATCGCGTGCGCGATCTTCTGCATGCGGATTTCGGTGTAGCGCATGGCCGCGGCGGAATCGCCGTCGATGGAACCGAAATTGCCCTGGCCGTCGACCAGCATGTAGCGCATGGAGAATTCCTGGGCCATACGCACGATGGTGTCGTAAACGGCAGAATCGCCGTGGGGGTGATACTTGCCGATGACGTCACCGACGACCCGCGCCGACTTCTTGTAGGGCTTGTTCCAGTCGTTGTTGAGCTCGTTCATGGCGAAGAGCACGCGCCGGTGTACCGGCTTGAGACCATCACGGACATCCGGCAAAGCGCGGCCGACAATGACGCTCATGGCGTAATCGAGGTAGGACTGCTTCAGCTCGTCCTCGATATTGACCGGGAGGATTTCCCTGGCGATTTCACCCATCTGGCATTTCCTGTGCGACTCGGAGCGGTGCAGGGCCCGCGACGCCGCCAGGGCGGCCCACGGCAACCCTCGCATGCGCTGCGCAGAACCGCCGGCAGCTCCGTCATGGAAGCCTGCCAGTGTACCGACTGCAGCCCGTTTTCGCCATGTTTTTAACTACTTAGCAGGGGGTGCGGCACACCCGGCGAGGGGACCCCGCCGGGGACATTTACGGTTATACTGCCCGCCCCCAAGGGACCGGCCGCCGGCGGCGGCCCCGGCTGACAGGAAACAGCGCCCATGACGACAGGGACGACAGCGGCAGACCTCCTGATTCATCCTCGCTGGATCGTACCGGTGGTGCCCGAAGGGCAGGTGCTGGAGCAGCACAGCCTGGCGATCCGCGACGGCGTCATCATCGCCATCGTGCCGCGGGCCGAGGCGGCGGGCATCGAGGCCGCCGAGCAGCTCGAGCTCCCGTGCCACGCGCTCCTTCCAGGCCTCGTCAACGCCCACGGCCATGCCGCCATGGCACTGCTGCGCGGCTATGCCGACGACCTGCCGCTCATGCCCTGGCTCCAGGAGCACATCTGGCCCGCCGAGGGCGCCTGGGTGAGCGATGCCTTCGTCCGCGACGGCGTACGCCTGGCAGCCCTGGAGATGCTCGAGAGCGGCACCACCACCTGCTCGGACATGTATTTCTTCCCGGAAGTCGCCGCCCGCGAGTACCTTGCCACCGGGCTCCGGGCGCAGCTGGCGTTTCCGATCTTCGATTTCCCCACCGCCTGGGGCAGCGGGCCGGACGATTATCTGGCCAAGGGCCTGGCGCTGCGCGACGAGCTGCGCCACGAGGACCGCATCACTGTCGTCTTCGGCCCCCACGCCCCCTACACCGTGGGCGAAGACACCCTGGCCCGTATCGCCACCCTCGCCGCAGAGCTCGACGTGCCGGTACACATCCACCTGCACGAAACCACCGCCGAGGTGCTCCAGGCCGTGGAGGCGACCGGCGAGCGCCCCGTAGATACGCTGCAGCGCATCGGCCTCCTCGGGCCGCGCACCCAGTGCGTGCACATGACCGACGCGGGGCGCCAGGACATCGAGCTCCTCGCCGCCACCGGCGCGCACGTGGTGCATTGCCCGCAGTCGAACATGAAGCTGGCCTCCGGCGCCTGCCCGGTAACGCGGCTGCTGGACGCCGGCGTAAACGTCGCCCTGGGCACGGATGGCGCCGCCAGTAACAATGATCTCAACCTCTTCAATGAAATGCACAGCGCGGCCCTGCTGGCCAAGCTGAGTACCGGCGACGCCTCCGCCCTGCCCGCAGCCCGGGTGCTGACCATGGCCACCCTGGGCGGCGCCCGCGCCCTCGGCCTCGAGCAGCGCATCGGCAGCGTGGAACCGGGCAAGCAGGCCGACCTGATTGCCGTGGACCTCAGCGGCCCGGCGCAGCAACCGGTCTACAACCCGCTGTCCACGCTCGTCTATGCCTGCACCGGTGGCGAAGTGAGCCACAGCTGGGTCGCCGGCCGGGCCGTGCTCGCCAACGGCCGCCCCCTGCAGCTGGACCGGCGCGCCGTGCTGTCACGCGCGGAAGACTGGCGCGCGAGGATACAGGCCGGGCCGCGCCAGGGCGGGCCGGGGAACGCTGACAAGGAGACGTCATGACCACACGCAGCAACGTCGATCGCCAGGAGATCGCCAAGTTCGAGGCCCTCGCCGCGCGCTGGTGGGACATGGACGGCGAATTCCGCCCCCTGCACGAGATCAATCCGCTGCGGGGCAATTTCATTGACGGCCTGTCGCCCGTTGCCGATCGCGACCTCGTCGATGTCGGCTGTGGCGGCGGCATCCTCGCCGAGGCCATGGCCCGGCGTGGTGCAGCGGTCACCGGCATCGACATGGGCGAGGCGCCGCTCTCCGTGGCGCGGTTGCACCAGCTCGAGTCGGGGCTGGACATCAACTACCGGCAGGCCACAGCGGAAGAACTTGCCGCGGAACAGCCCGGGGCCTACGACGTGGTCTGCTGCCTCGAGATGCTCGAGCACGTGCCGGACCCGGGCGCCGTGGTCGCGGCCTGCGCCGCCCTGGCGCGACCCGGCGCGTCGCTCTACTTCTCGACCATCAACCGCAACCCGAAGGCCTTCCTCTTTGCCATCGTCGGCGCCGAACACATCCTGCGGCTGCTCCCGGCGGGCACCCACGAGTACGACAAGTTCATCAAGCCCTCGGAGCTGGCCGGCTGGGTGCGTGATGCAGGGCTCGTGCTGCGGGAGATGACCGGGCTTACCTACAGCCCGCTGACGAAACGCTATCGCCTGAACGACCGGGACCTGTCCGTGAACTACATGCTGCGCGCCGAGAAGCCCGCGTGAACCACCCGGGCCGACGCCTGGCAGCGGTTTTCTTCGACCTCGACGGTACCCTTGCCGATACCGCCGGCGACTTCATCCCGGTGGTGCAGACGCTGCGGGCCGAGGCCGGCCTCGCGCCGCTGCCCCCCGAGCGTATCCGCGCCAGCGTCTCCAATGGCGCCCGGGGTCTGGTCACGCTCGCCCTGGGGCTCGGCGAGGATGATGACGGCTTCGAACGCTGGCGCCAGCGGCTGCTGACGCTCTACGGCGGCCTCCTCGGCACCCACGCCACCGTGTTTCCAGGCCTTCGCGAACTCATCGCGCAGCTCGACAGCGCCGGCATTGCCTGGGGCATCGCCACCAACAAGCCCCGCGCCTACACGGCACCGCTGCTCGAGCGCCTCGCCATCGACCCGCCGCCGGCCAGCGTGGTCTGCCCGGAGGACGTCCGCGAGCGCAAGCCACACCCGGAGAGCCTCGAGCGGAACTGCCGGGAAGCGGGCTGCAGCCCGGCGCAGGCCATCTATGTAGGCGACCATCGCCGCGACATCGAGGCGGGGCAGCGCGCCGGCCTCTACACCGTAGCCGCCGCCTACGGCTACATCGAACCCGGCGACGACCCGGCCCGCTGGGGCGCCGACGGGCTGGTCAGCAACAGCGAGGCGCTGGCGGCGCAGCTGCTGCCGCCCCTGGAAGACACCGTGGAGGGCCTCTCATGAGCACCACAGCCATACCCGCCGGCTACCGGCCATCGCCAACACTCCTCGCCGGACGCACGGTGCTGGTCACCGGCGCCGGGGACGGCATCGGCCGTGCCGCCGCCCTCGCCTATGCGGCGCACGGGGCCACGGTCATACTCCTCGGGCGTACCGTGGAAAAACTGGAGGCCGTCTACGACGCCATCGAGGAGGCCGGCGGCGCACAGCCGGCGATCTTCCCCATGGACCTGTCGAGTGCACCGGAAGCGGACTACGAAGGCCTTGCCAAGGCCATCGGCGAGACCTTCGGGCGTCTTGACGGCCTGCTCCACAACGCCAGCGTCCTCGGCGAGCGCCGGCCCGTCGCGAACACCACCTGGAAAGCCTGGGAAACGGTGATGCAGGTGAACGTGAACGCAACCTTCCTGCTCACCCGGGCCATGCTGCCGCTGCTGCAGGCCGCCCCGCGCGCCAGCGTGCTGTTCACGTCCTCGGGCGTGGGACGCAAAGGCCGCGCCTACTGGGGTGCCTATGCGGTATCGAAGTTCGCCACCGAGGGCCTGATGCAGGTGCTTGCCGACGAGCTCGAGAACACCAGCGCGGTGCGGGTGAACAGCCTCAATCCCGGCGCTACCAACACGGCCATGCGCCGCGCCGCCTACCCGGGGGAAGAACCCACGGGCAACCCCTCGCCGGAAGCCATCATGCCGGCCTACCTCTACCTGATGGGCGATGACAGCCTGACCGTGCACGGCCAGGCGCTGAACGCACAGTAGCCGGGCGGCTACCGGCGGGGGCCGCTTCTGGCGCTGCCCAGGTCCTTGCCGCCGCGCTCCTTACCACCCCGCTTCTTCTCGGCACCCTTGCCGAACTTGCCGGCTTTTTCCGGCCGCCGGTCGCGGCCCTTCTTGCGCAGCTGGCGCTCCTGAATCCTGCGCTCGTCGACGGTGGCCCGGTCCAGAGACTTCGCCGGCAGCCCGGCCATGCGGTAGAGCGCCTTGACCTCTTTCTCGGTCATTTCCATCCACTGCCCCTTCTTGACCCGGGACGGGATAAAGATCTCGCCGTAGCGCACTCGCTTCAGCCGGGAGACGGTCAGGCCCTGGGATTCCCACAGGCGTCGTACCTCGCGGTTGCGCCCTTCCATGATCACCACGTAGTACCAGTGGTTGACCCCGTCGCCATCGTTGCCGCCGGGCTGGATATCAGTAAAGCGGGCGACACCATCCTCGAGCATAACCCCTTCGAGCATGCGTTCCAGAACCTCGGGCTGGGCCTGGCCAAGCACACGCACGGCGTATTCGCGGTCGATATTCGTCGAGGGATGCATGAGCGCGTTGGCCAGCTCGCCATCCGTGGTGAACAGCAGCAGCCCCGAGGTGTTGTAGTCGAGGCGGCCGATGGAGATCCAGCGCCCCTGGCGGAGCTTCGGCAGGCTGTCAAACACCGTGCGCCGGCCCTCGGGGTCGTTGCGGGAGCAGACCTCGCCCGTGGGCTTGTTATAGAGAAGGCAGCGCACGCCACTGCTGACCGCAGCTTCCAGAGGCCTGCCGTCGACAGCCAGGCGATGGCCGGGGTGCACACGATCACCGAGCTGCGCCGGCCGGTCGTCGATGCTGACCCGACCCTGTTCGATCCAGCGCTCCATCTCCCGCCGGGAGCCGAGACCGGTGCGGGCGAGTACCTTCTGCAGCTTTTCGCCGCTCTTGCCCTTGTCCCTGTCCTTTGCCTCAGCCATCGGACCGCTGTGCACCGGCGGCCGCGTCTTCGTTGCGGTCTTCGCTGCAGTCTTCGCTGCGGTCTTCACTGAAGTCTTCGATGAGGTCTTCGCCGTTGTCTTCGGCGTGGGTCTGGCGGTTGTCTTCCCTGGTGTCTTCACTGTTCTCCTGGCTGGCGGCCCCGGCCTGCTCCCCGGCGGCGTCGTTCGCTGCGCTGACCAGGGGCTCACTGAAGCCGAGCTCGGCGTTCAGGGTCTCAAGGTCGCGGATCTCCGCGAGGGCTGGAAGCTGGTCGAGACTCTTCAGATTGAAATAGTCGAGAAACTGGCGCGTGGTGGCGTACATGGCGGGGCGTCCGGGGACGTCCCGGTGCCCGACCACGCGAAGCCACTCACGCTCTTGCAGCGTCTTGATGATGTTCGAGCTCACGGCCACACCACGGATCTCCTCGATCTCACCGCGGGTGATGGGCTGGCGGTAGGCCACCAGAGCCAGCGTTTCCAGCAGGGCCCGGGAGTACTTCGGCGGCCGCTCGTGCCAGAGCCGGGCCACCCAGGGGCTGAGCGTCTGGCGCACCTGGAAGCGGAAGCCGCTGGCGACCTCCTTGAGCTCGAAGCCGCGATCCTCGCAGCGCGCGGCAACCTCCTCCAGGGCCGCGCGGATGTCGTCCTTCGCCGGCTGCTCACCCTCTTCGAAAAGCTCCGCCAGCTGCGCTACCGTGAGCGGCTTGCCGGCGGCGAGCAGCGCGCCCTCGATGATCTGTATCAGGCCCGTCTCTGCCACTACTCGACCCTCGCCTTGACGTGGATCGGCGCGAAGGGCTCGCTCTGAACAATTTCCACCAGGGACTCCTTGATCAGTTCCATCACCGCCAGGAAGGTAACCACCACCCCCAGGCGCCCTTCCTTCGGATCGAACAGGGTAACGAAAGGCACGAACTGCCGCCCGGCCAGGGCCTCGAGCACCTGGGACATGCGCTCGCGCGTGGACAGCGCCTCGCGCTGGATGTGGTGGTGCTCGTACATGTCGGCCCGGCGCAGGACTTCCGAGAGGGCAAGGAGCACTTCGCGCATCTCGACCTCCGGCTCCGGCCGGGCCCGCTGCAGATCCGGCGGCTCGGCGCTGGCCACGAAGGTATCGCGCTCGTTGCGCGGCAGCTCCTCGATGTCCTCGGCAGCCTTCTTGAAGCGCTCGTACTCCTGCAGGCGGCGAATCAACTGAGCCCGCGGGTCCTCTTCCTCGTCGTCGACATCCACGGAGCGCGGCAACAGCATGCGCGATTTGATCTCGGCAAGGACGGCCGCCATAAGCAGGTACTCCGCAGCGAGCTCGAACTGCATGGCGTCCATGAGCTCAACGTACTTCATGTATTGCTCGGTGATCTGGGAGACATCGATCTCGAGGATGTCGAGGTTCTGGCGGCGGATCAGGTAAAGGAGCAGATCAAGAGGGCCCTCGAAGGCGGCGAGGATCACTTCCAGCGCCCGCGGCGGGATGTACAGGTCCTTGGGCAGCTCGGTCATGGCCTTGCCCATGACGATGGCGAAGGGCATCTCGCCCTGCTCCGGCGTCGCCATCGGCGGGGCCAGCGGGCGGGGGGCCTCGCCGGCGGGGCTGCGTTCTTCGGAAGTGCTCACGCGCGGTCCTGTATCGCTCTTCGCGCGAGTATACCTGAGGCCGTTACGCAACGCTGCAGGCGCAGCGCCCCGCCGCTACCGCCGCCGCCAGCACGGACAGAAAGCCGGTCAACAAACCGGTCAACAAACCACGGCGTCACGGGACACTTGCGCCGGGGCGGCGCAGAAACGCTATTCGAAAGGTGCGACGTCGCCTTTGCCCACCCGGAGCACCAGGGGCAGGTCGTCGGCAAGGTCGATCACTGAAGTCGGCTCCATGCCGCAGTAGCCCCCGTCGATAACAAGGTCCACAGCGCGCTCGAGGCTGTCGCGGATCTCGTAGGGGTCGATAAGCGGCAGGTCATCCCCGGGAAGAATAAGGGTCACGCTCATGAGCGGCTCGCCGAGATCGCCCAGCAGCGCCTGGGCGACATTGTTCTCGGGCACACGCAGGCCGACGGTCTTGCGCTTGGCGTGCATGAGCCGCCGCGGCACCTCGGAGGTGGCCTTGAGAATGAAGGTATACGGCCCGGGCGTGTTGTTGCGCAGGAGCCGGTACTGGGTGTTGTCCACCCGGGCGTAGGTGGCGAGCTCGGACAGGTCGCGGCAGACAAGAGTGAAGTTATGGTCCGCGTCGAGGCGGCGGATGCGCCGGATCCGGTCCAGCGCGGCCTTGTCGCCGATACGGCAGCCCAGGGCGTAGGCCGAATCGGTCGGATACACAATAACGCCGCCGCCGCGGAGGATATCCACGGCCTGGCGTACAAGACGCGCTTGAGGATTCTCGGGGTGGATCTGGAAAAACTGACTCACGGTGCTGTCGCCTCCCTGGGGCCTGCGGGGGCCGCCAGCCGCGACCACACGTTGGGCTGACCGGCGAAGGGCGCCGATGGTACCCCAAGGCGCGGCCCGTGGGTGCTGTCGGCATGAAAATCGCTGCCGACAGAGACCGCAAGGTCGAAGTCTGCGGCCAGCTGCGCCAGGCCTCCTGCGAGCCCCGGGGCCTGGCGTCCGCTCACGACCTCCAGGGCGCCACCGCCGGCGCGGGCGAAATCGGTGAGCAGCCGGCGCAGCTTCATGCGGGTGAACTTGTAGTGCAGCGGGTGGGCGAGCACGGCGATGCCCCCGGCAGCGGTGATCCAGCCGGTGACCTCGGCGAGCGCTGGCCAGAAGGCTTTGACGTCCCCGGGCTTGTTGCGGCCGAGGTAACGCTTGAAGGCCGTCGCCTCATCGGCCAGATGCCCGGCCTGCACGAGCCAGCGCGCGAAGTGCGGCCGACCCAGCTGACTGTTGCCGGCGATGGCCCGGGCGCCTTCGAGGGCGCCGGGAAAACCGCGGCTCGCCAGGCGTTCGGCGATGGTCCGGGCCCGCGCCTGCCGTGCGGCACCGAGGGTGGCCAGGCCCGTGACCAGGGTCGGATCATCGACAGCGACACCCAGCCCCACCACATGGATCGTCGCACCGCTCCACTGGCAGGACAGCTCGACCCCCGCGTGCAACACCAGCTCCCCGGCCAGGGGCACGGCCGCACGGTAACCGGCGAGCGTGTCGTGGTCAGTGATCGCAAGCTCCGCAAGACCCGCCGCGCGGGCGCGCTCGATGAGCGTCGCCGGCGCCAGGGCGCCGTCAGAGGCCGTTGTATGGGTGTGGAAGTCGACCAGCACAGTTCGCTACCATTGCGCTCTTGCCCGGAGCCGGGCGCCCACCGCCGCGGCTGGCCGGCGAGCTTAGCACGGAAGGAAGCCCCCACCCCATGCGGCAACTGCTCGAATTCATCCCCATTGCCCTCTTCTTCATCGTCTACCAGCTCGACGGGGAGACGGTAAGCCTGGGCAGCTGGGCCTACACCGTGGACGGCATCTTCACCGCCACCGCCGTGCTTATGGTCGCTACGGCGCTGCAGTTCCTGGTGAGTTCGCTGCTGTCGCGCCACGTGGAAAAACGGGCCCTGTGGACCTTTGTCGCCGTACTCGTGTTCGGTGGTGCCACGCTGCTGCTGCGCGACCAGACCTTCATTCAGTGGAAGCCGACAATCTTCAACTGGGCCCTGGCCATCGCCTTCATCCTGTTCCGTTATGTTGGCGAGCGCACGCTTATGGAGCGTACCCTCGGTACCCAGCTGCAGCTGCCCCACGCGGTCTGGCTGCGGCTTAACGCTGTCTGGGTAGGCAACTTCCTGTTCGTCGGCGCCCTCAACCTGTACGTCGCCTACAGCTACAGTGAGGCCACCTGGGTCAGCTACAAGCTCTACTCGGCGATCGGCTTCACGCTGCTGCTGACCGTGCTGACGGCCCTGCTGATCAGCCCCCATCTCAAGGACGATGACGACGGGGGCCCGGACGCCCGAGCCGCCAGCGACGACGCCTGACCCGGAGGACCGGAGCATGTACTACGCCATCATCGCCGAAGATGCACCCGACACGCTGGCTGCGCGTCGAGCGGCGCGCCCCGCACACCTGAAGCGCATCCAGGCTCTGGTCGACGCCGGCCGGGTGCTCCTCGCGGGCCCCCACCCGGCTCTCGACACCCGGGATCCCGGCGAGGCGGGCTTCAGCGGCAGCCTCATCGTCGCCGAGTTCGACAGCCTGGCGGACGCGAAGGCCTGGGCCGCCGGGGACCCGTACACCGAGGCCGGCGTGTTCGCGCGGGTCGACGTCAAGCCCTTTCTGCCTGTGCTGCCCTGACGGCACCGCGTGCTATTCTGTGCCGCCCCAAGACCCTGCCGGGAATGCCATGCCTAGAGGAGATCGTTCCGTGAACGCGCTGGCTCGCCTGTTATCCGCCATCGCCTGCGCCGTCTGTGTGACCGGCGCCGTTGCTCAGGACACCGCCTGGGTTGGCGACGAGGTGTACATAGTCCTGCACGCAGGCCCCGGCACCGACTATCGCTGGGTCGCCAAGCTCAACCCGGGCACTGGGCTCTCACCCCGGGGCACCGCCGAGGACGGCGCCTGGACCGAAGTCACCACAGACCGCGGCACCGACGGCTGGGTGCGCAGCGAGTTCCTGACCCGCGAACCCCCGGCCCAGGTGCGGCTGCCCGCGGCCGAGGAGCGCAGTGAGCGCCTCGCGGCGAAGGTGCAGACGCTCGAGGGCAGGCTGGAGGCCCTGCGCAGCGCCGAGGCCGATACCAGCGGCAGCCTCGCCGCCACGGAGGCACGCCTCGCCGAAGCCAGCGAAGAACTGACGCGCATCAAGCAGGTGTCCGGGCGCGCCCTGGCCCTCGACCAGGAGAACCGGCAGCTCGCCGAGAACGTGGAGACCCTGCGCTCGGAGGTGGACGTGCTGCAGGCGGATAACCAGCGCCTGAAGGACAAGCTGCAGAGCAGCGCCTTCCTCGACGGCGCCCTCGCCGTCCTCCTCGGGGTGGTGATCACCCTCGTGGTGCCGCGGCTCTGGCCACGCCGCCGCAGCAGTTCAAGCTGGGCCTGAGTGCCTCACAACCCCCCGGGAGCCTGACTATGAAGCCAATTTTCCAACGCCTGTTCCTGCCCCTGCTGGCCGTGCTCCTCGCTCTGCCCGCCGGCGCCGGGAATTCCCAGCCCAATCCGCAGGTGGTCATCGAGACCACCCAGGGCGACATCACCGTACGCCTGTTCCGCGACAAGGCGCCGGCGACCGTGGAAAACTTCCTCCAGTACGTGGACGACGGCTTCTACGACGGCACGATCTTCCACCGGGTCATCCCGAACTTCATGATCCAGGGCGGCGGCTTCCTCCCGGACATGACAGAAAAGCCCACCGGCGCTCCGGTGCTGAACGAGTCGCGCAACCGTCTGCACAACATCCGCGGCACCCTGGCCATGGCCCGCACTTCGGACCCGGATTCCGCCACCGCACAGTTCTTCATCAACCAGCGCACCAACCTGAAGCTCGACTGGATGCCCGGCCAGCCCGGCTACACGGTCTTCGGCGAGGTGACCGACGGCATGAGTGTGGTGGATTTCATTGCCACGGCCCCGGTGCAGCAAGTGGACGGCCACGGGGACGTCCCCGTGGAGCCGATCATCATCGAGCGTATCCGCAGGAAGTCCCTGCTTTGACCGCCTTGAGCGTCAACCTGAACAAGATCGCGCTGATCCGCAACTCCCGGGACACGCGCTCGCCGGATGTGCCCGGCCACGCCCAGCTGTGCATCGACGCAGGCGCCGACGGCATTACCGTGCACCCGCGACCCGACCAGCGACACATCCGCGCGAGCGACTGCCGGGAGCTTGCGGCCATGCTCACGGTGGAATTCAACATCGAGGGCAACCCCTTTGCCGGCCCGCGGCGCAGCGACCGCGCCGGCGTGGATGACTACCCGGGCTTCCTGCCCCTGGTCCGCGAGACGCGGCCGGCGCAGTGCACCCTGGTGCCCGACGGCGACGCGCAGCTCACCTCGGACCACGGCTTCGACCTCACCCGTGACGGCGAACGGCTGGCCCCCCTGATAGCCGAGCTCAAAGGTCTTGGCATCCGCGTGAGCCTGTTCATGGACCCGGAGCCAGCCCAGCTGGCCCTGGCGGCCGAGGTCGGTGCCGACCGCATCGAACTCTACACGGAGAGCTATGCCCGCGCCTTCGCCACCGGGGATGACAGCGCTGCGGTGCTCGGCCGCTTTCGCGCGGCGGCGGAGGCGGCGCTCGACGCCGGCCTGGGCGTCAACGCCGGCCACGACCTGAACCTCGAGAACCTGCCGTCCTTCTGCGCGGCGATCCCCGAGCTCCTCGAGGTCTCCATCGGTCACGCGCTCACCGTGGATGCCCTGCGCCTGGGCCTTGCCGAGACCGTGCACGCCTACCAGCGGGCCCTCGGCAAGGACTGAACCGACGGACCCGCGGGAGCCTCCGTGTCCACAACACCCTACCTCGTCCCTCACAGCCAGGAGCCCATCGACATCCTGCACCGGGACGGGCACCTGCTGCTCGTGCGCAAGCCGCACCTGCTGCTCTCGGTACCGGGCAAGCACCCGCTGAACAAGGACTGCCTGGTCACGCGGCTGCAGGTCGACTACCCGTCGGCACGGACCGTGCACCGGCTCGATCTGGACACCTCCGGCATCATGGTGCTCGCCCTGACCCGGCGGGCCGAGTCGGGGCTGGGGCGCCTGTTCCAGGAACGGCGGGTGGAGAAGGATTATCTTGCGGTCGTCGACGGCATCGTCGCCGACGATGCGGGGGAGATCGACCTTCCGCTGGCGCCGGACTGGGAGCGCCGGCCACGGCAGAAGGTCTGCCACAGTGAGGGCCGGGCGGCCCTGACCCGCTACCGCGTGCTGGCGCGGGAGGGCGATCGCACGCGGCTGCTGCTGAGCCCGGTGACGGGACGCTCCCACCAGCTGCGGCTGCACCTGGCGGCGGTGGGCCACCCGATCATCGGCTGCGACCTCTACGCGCCGCCGGCCGTCGAGGCGCGCTCACCACGCCTGCTGCTGCACGCCAGCCGCCTGGCGTTCCCGCATCCGGTGAGCGGCGCCTGGCTGGAGCGCCGCTGCCCGGCGACTTTCTGAGTCCTGGCCGGTCCTGGCGGGACCGGCTGCTGCGCCGGCCGGGGACGCGCCTCCCGGGCGCTTCCTGCATACCTCCGCGGTGCTTCCTGCGTCCGCCCCGGGTACCTCCTGCATCCCTTCTGCGCGCCCCTCAGAGATACGAACACCAGTCGCTCCAGCTGCCGGCGTAAAGCTGCGCGTCGCTCCGGCCGAGACGGGCCAGGGTGAACAGGTTGATGCAGGTAGAGACACCGGAGCCGCAGTAGCCCACCAGTCGCTCCGCCTCGAGCAGGTCGCCCCAGTGCGCGGCGAGGGCTGCGTCGTCAAGGAGGCGTCCGCCGTCATCGGTCACCGCGCCCCAGAAGCGGTTCTCGGCGCCGGGGATATGACCGGCGACCGGGTCCATGGTCTCGTTCTCGCCGCGGTAGCGATCGGCGGCGCGGGCGTCCACCAGCGTGGCGCCGGCCGCCTGGGCTGCGCACACGTCGTCGATAGCCAGCCGGCCGGCGTAGTCGCCGACGGCGGGCACCGCGCAAGGCGTGGCGGCAACCTCACCGGTCTCGGGCTGCCCACCGGCGGCGAGCCAGTCGTCGTAGCCACCGTTGAGCAGCGCCGGCGGCCGGTAGCCAAGGGCGCGCATCATCCACCAGAGCCGTCCGGCGAAGGCAAAACAGGACGCATCGTAGACGATGACCGGGGTGTCCAAGCCGATGCCGCAGCGGGCAAGGGTCGCCGCGAAAATCGCCGGCGGCGGCAGCGGATGGCGGCCGCCGTGCTCCCCCCGGGGCGCCGAAAGGTCACGATCGAGGTCCAGGTAGTGCGCTCCGGGGATATGCCCGGCAAGGAAGGCCTCGCGTCCGGCCGCGGGCCGGGCCAGATCGAAGCGGCAGTCCACGACCACAGCGCCGGCACCGGCGACCTCCGCCGCTTCGACCAGGATTGCTTCCGCGTGTACCGCCATCGCTGCTGCTCCCACGCCCGCTGGGCGCTTCCCGGAAAGTTGGCTAGAATTCTGCCACAGGAAAAGGAGAAAGCGTGGTCACCAGCGAGCGCTCAACGACCGGCCTGCGCATTATCGCGCGGCCCAATCACTCGTCGTCCTGGCAGGCAAACCAGCTGGTGCTGCTGGCGCTTGCGGTCCCATCCCTGGGTGTCGGGGTGATTCTGGCGTTTTACGGCGCCTGGCTCGTGCTGCCCTTTGCGGGGCTGGAGCTGTCGGCCCTGGGCTGGGCGCTCTACCGGGTCAACCACAAGCTGCAGTTCCGGCAGGTCATCACCCTGAACGACCTCGACGTGCAGATCGACGAGGGACGCAGTGCCCCGGTGCGCTCCTGGCGCCTCGCGCGGCAGGGCACTGCGCTGGCCGTGACCCCGGAACAGCACCCCTGGGAAGGGCCGCGCCTCGCGGTCTACAGCAGCGATCACCGGGTACCGGTGGGCGACTTCCTTAACCGGGACGACGTGCTCTCCCTCCTGGGCCTGTTACGGGCGGAGATTCGCGTGGGCACCAGCAGCCCCATGGCGCAGCGACGGCTCTGACGGCGCACTGCGCCAGACCGCCGTGCACGGGGCCCCGCAGCGGCCGTATAATCGCCGCCACATCCACGACCAGGCATCTGCCATGAGCAACAAGGTCGGCTTCATCAGCCTCGGCTGTCCCAAGGCGCTGGTCGATTCCGAGCGCATCCTCACCCAGCTCAAGCTGGACGGCTACGACATCGTGCCCACCTACGCCGATGCGGACGTGGTCGTGGTCAACACCTGTGGCTTCATCGACAGCGCCAAGCAGGAGTCCCTCGACGCCATCAGTGAGGCGGTGGCGGAAAACGGCCGGGTGATCGTGACCGGCTGCATGGGCCGCGGCGAGGATGCCGAGCGCATCCGCACGGCCAACCCCTCGGTACTCTCCGTCACCGGCCCTGCGGCCTATGAGGAGGTGGTGGGGGCCGTGCATGAATACGTGCCGCCGACACGGGAGCGGGATCCCTTTATCGACCTGGTGCCCGGCACCGGCCTGCGCCTGACGCCCCGCCACTACGCCTACCTGAAAATTTCCGAGGGCTGCAACCACCGCTGCCGCTTCTGCATCATCCCGTCCATGCGCGGCGACCTGGTCAGCCGGCCCATCGGCGACGTCATGGCCGAGGCCGAGGGCCTGGTGCGCAGCGGCGTCCGGGAACTGCTGGTGATCTCCCAGGACACCAGCGCCTACGGCGTGGACCTCAAGTACCGCAGCGGTTTCTGGGACGGCCGCCCGCTGAAGACCAACCTTCATTCCCTGTGCAACGCCCTCGGCGAGCTCGGTGCGTGGGTACGCCTGCACTACGTGTATCCCTACCCGCACGTGGACGACATCATCCCGCTCATGGCCGAGGGCCGCATCCTCCCCTATCTGGACATTCCCTTTCAGCACGGCAGCCCGGCGGTACTCAAGCGCATGCGCCGCCCCGCGGCCGCCGAGAAAGTGCTGGACCGCATCGCCCGCTGGCGCAGCACCGTGCCCGATCTCACGCTGCGCAGCACCTTTATCGTCGGCTTCCCCGGAGAGACCGAGGCCGAGTTTGAGGAACTCCTCGCCTTCCTGCGCGAGGCCCGCCTCGACCGGGTCGGCTGCTTCCAGTACTCGCCGGTGGCCGGCGCCGCCGCCAACGACCTCCCGGACCCGGTGCCAGAGGCCGTGAAGGAGGAGCGCTGGGCCCGCTTCATGGAAGTGCAGCAGGCGATCAGCGAGGAGAAGCAGCAGGCAAAGGTCGGCCGGTGGGTCGAGGTACTCATCGACGAGGTAGACGAGAACGGCGCCGTAGGTCGCTCCCGCGGCGACGCGCCGGAGATCGATGGCCGGGTCTTCCTCGACGGCGTCACCGGTCTTTCCCCCGGTGACCTGGTGGAGGCCGAGGTCACGGCGGCGGACGCCTACGACCTCTGGGCCGGCTAGCCGTCGCGCGCCGGCCCGCGCCGTGAATCTTCTGCTCTTTGCCGGCAGCGAGCGGGAGGGGACCGACCGGGTGCGCATCCGCGGCCGCCGGGTGAGGCACCTGCGCGAGGTGTTCGGCGCAGCGCCGGGGCACGCGCTGCCGGTGGGCGAAATCGGCGGGCGCCTGGGCCGGGGCACGCTGCTCAGCCTGGACGGCGCGGAAGCCCTGCTCAAGGTCACCCTCGAGCGCGACCCGCCGCCGCGGCTGCCCCTGGTGCTCGTCCTCGCCCTGCCCCGGCCCAAGATGCTGCGCAGGCTCCTGCGCGCCGTGGCCGAATTCGGTGTCAGCGAACTGATCCTGGTCAACAGCGAGCGCGTGGAGAAGAGCTTCTGGCAGTCGGAGCTGCTCAGCGACCAGGCCCTTCACGACTACCTCCTTGCCGGGGCGGAACAGGCCCGCGACACGCGGCTGCCGGCGGTGGCTCTGCGCCGCCGCTTCCGCCCCTTTGCCGAGGACGAGCTGCCGGCACTCTGCCGGGGCCGCCGGGCCCTGGTGGCCCATCCGGGGGCCGCAAAGCCCTGCCCGGCGTCTCCGGCCGGGCCCCTGCTTATCGCCATCGGCCCCGAGGCCGGCTTCAACGACTTCGAAATCGGACTGCTGCAGGCCGCGGGGTGCACCCCGGTTTCCCTCGGCACACGCACGCTGCGGGCCGAAACGGCGCTGGTGGCCGCCCTCGGCCGCCTCGGCGCCCCGGCGGAATGATTGGTGACAACAGTTGATTGGTATCAAGGAAAGCCTGCGGCCGGCCCAGTAACGTCGAGGTCCACAACAATCTGAAAATGGAACTACCATGCTGAGCGTCGCCGAGATCATGACCCGGGAGCCCTACACCCTCGGCCCCGATGACACCCTGGCCGACGCGCGTCGCCTCATGAACGCGCACCACATCCGCCATATTCCGGTGGTGAGCGCCGAACGCACCATTATCGGCCTCGTCTCCCACCGCGACGTGCTTGCAGCCAGTGACTCAACCCTGGAGAGCCACCGGGAGGACCACGCGGCCGTGCCGCTGTCGGCGGTCATGAGCACGCCGGTGCAGACGGTGGACGAGCACGCCAGCCTGCGCGGCGTCGCCCTGCACCTGCAGCAGCACCGCATGGGCTGCCTGCCCGTGACCCGCGACGGTGCCCTCATCGGCATCATCACCGACTCGGACTTCGTCTCCATCGCCATTCACCTGATGGAACAGCTCGAACTCGTCGAACCCGAGGAGAGCGTCGTGGAGGCAGACGAGGACTTCTAGCGCAGCGGGCGCCCCCGGCCCGCCTCAGCCGGCCACCTCGAGCCCTGCCGGGCAGCTCACACCCGTGCCGCCCAGGCCGCAATAGCCACCGGGATTCTTCGCCAGGTATTGCTGGTGGTAATCCTCGGCATAGTAGAAGAAGCCGGCCGCAGCGATTTCCGTGGTGATCTCGCCGTGCCCCGCCGCCGTCAGCGCCTGCTGGTACTGCGTCCGGGAAGCCTCTGCTGCTGCAAGCTGGGCCGCGTCGGCCGTGTAGATCGCTGACCGGTACTGGGTACCCAGATCATTACCCTGACGCATGCCCTGGGTCGGATCGTGCCCCTCCCAGAACAGCCGCAGCACCGCATCGAGGCCCAGGACCGCCGGGTCGAAGACCACCAGCACAGCCTCCGTGTGGCCGGTATTGCCGGAGCAGACCTCGCGGTAGGTGGGGTTAGGGGTATGACCGCCGGCGTAGCCAACGGCCGTGCTGTAGACGCCGGCCTGCTCCCAGAAGCAGCGCTCGGCGCCCCAGAAACAGCCCATGCCGACCACCAGCTGCTCTAGGGGGGCTGGAAAAGGGCCGCAGAGCGGTGTGCCGAGAACGGCGTGGCGCTCCGGCACCGCGAGGGCCTCGGCGCGCCCCGGGAGGGCCTCTTCAGCCGTCGGCAGGGCGTGCTTTTTGCGGATGGAAAACAGACTGGCCATGGGTCACTCCTGGCTTGTGGCAGGCGTCCGGATGAAGGGGACGCAGCTGCTGCAAGTGTAGCGCGTCAGGAGCGTTCTTGGAGCCTCCGGCCCCCGGCGCTAAGATCAGGCCATGAAAAGGATGCATGCCGCATGAGCCGCCCCCCCGCAAAACCCGCTGGTGCCGGTGAGATCGCCCGCTTTCTGGACAAGCGGCGCCAGCTGCAGGTCTTTGCCGAGCGCAGCCCCCGGCTGCTCTTCGCGATCGACGCCACGGCCAGCCGCCAGCCCACCTGGGACCTGGCCTGCCAGCTGCAGGGGGAGATGTTCCTGGCCACCGAGCGGCTGGCCAGCCTGTCGGTGCAGCTTTGTTACTACCGCGGCCTCGGAGAGTTCGAGGCCACCCCCTGGACCAGCAGCGCCAGCGCCCTGGCCCGGGCCATGAGCCGCGTCCACTGCGCCGCCGGGCAGACGCAGCTCACCCGCGTTCTGCGCCACGCCCTGGCAGAACACCGGCGGCAGCCGGTTCGCGCTGTGGTCTTTATCGGCGACGCCATGGAGGAACGGGCGGGCCGCCTGGCAGAGCTCGCCGGCGAGTGCGGGCTTCGGCAGTTGCCCCTGTTTCTGTTCCAGGAGGGCGGACAACCGGCCGTGACGGCCTGCTTCGAACAGCTTGCCGGCCTCAGCGGCGGCGCCCGCCTCGACTTCGACCGATCCAGCGCCGACCGCCTGGCGAGCCTCCTCGGCGCCGTGGCCTGCTACGCCGCCGGCGGCCGCGAGGCGCTGGAGAACAGCGCCTCGCAGGGTGCTAGACTCCTGCTCGAAAAACTCAAGCCCTGAGGTCCCCGTGCCCCGACTGATCCTGCTTCTGGCAGTGCTTGCCACGGCCTACCTGCTCTATCGCCGGGTGCAGGCCCTGCCGCCGCACAAGCGCCGCGCCGAACTGCTGCGCCTAGCTGTGATCGTCGCCGCGGTAGCGGCGGTGCTGCTGACGCTGGCGGGGAAAATGCACTGGATCGGCGCCGCCCTCACGGGCCTGCTGGTGGCCGCGCGGCGGGCACTGCCCCTGCTCCTGCGCCTGTTCCCCTTTCTGACCCAGCTGCGCCAGCAATCCGCCACGGCCCAGCCCGCCGGCGGCGGCGGCCAGTCCACCGTGAAGACACGGACCCTGGCCATGCACCTCGAGCACGACAGCGGCGCGCTCTCCGGCGAGGTGCTGGCGGGCCCCTGGCAGGACTGGCGCCTCGACGACATGGAACGGGCACAGCTGGCCGAGCTGCGCCGCTGGTGCAGCGCCGAGGACCCGGAGGCCGTGCAGCTTCTGGACAGCTATCTCGAGCAGCGCTTTCCCGGCGAGGCGCCCGGCGACGGCGACGGCGACAGCGAGGGAGCGCAGGCAGACACACAGCGCGACGGCACCATGACCCGCAGCGAGGCCCTGGCGGTCCTTGGCCTCGGCGAGGATGCGGACCGGGAAGACATCATCGCCGCGCACCGGCGCCTCATGCAGAAACTGCACCCGGACCGCGGCGGCAACGACTACCTCGCCGCCAAGGTCAACGAAGCAAAAGACTTCTTGCTGCGCTAGCATAGGCAGCCACCCGTAAGCAGACACAGGCAGGAGCCATGGAGCAGGAGGTCTACGTCATTCGCAACCAGCAGGGCGCCTACTGGAGCAAGGGCAAGGAGTGGGTCGACGGCCGCGATGCGCGGCAGGTAGCCCGCTACCGGCACCACGACGAGGCGGTGAACACGCTCGTGGAGCTGAGCTCGAAAAACGTGGAGCTGCGTGGCCGCATTGAAGCTGCGGCCCTCAGCGAGCGTGGCGAGCCGACCCTGAAGCCGGCACCGGCCAGCGCCGCCTGACCCCTTGAACCCCGGCCAGACGCCCCCATCTTCCGGGCGTTGACAAGCCTTCGGAAGGACTTCCGTCATGCCCATGCGCATCCTGCTGTTTCTGGCCACCAACCTCGCCGTGCTGGTACTGGTCGGCACGATTTTCAATCTGCTCGGCTTCCGCGGCATCCTGGCCGCGAACGGCGTCGACCTGAACCTGCAGGCCCTGCTCGTCTTTTGCGGCCTCTTCGGCATGGGTGGCGCTCTCATATCGCTGCTGCTGTCCAAGTGGATGGCCAAGCGGGCCACCGGCGCCTACCTCATCGAGCAGCCGCGCAACGCCACCGAACAGTGGCTCGTGGCGACCGTCGGCGAGCTGGCAAAGGACGCCGGCATCGCCATGCCGGAGGTCGCGATCTTCCCCTCGGAGCAGCCGAACGCCTTTGCCACCGGCTGGAACCGCAACGCCGCCCTGGTCGCCGTGAGCGCCGGCATGCTGCGGCACTTCCCCCGGGACGAAGTCCGTGCGGTCATGGCGCACGAGATCGGCCACGTCGCCAACGGCGATATGGTCACCCTGACCCTCATCCAGGGCGTCGTGAACACCTTTGTCATGTTCTTCGCCCGTATCATCGGCCACACCGTGGACCGGGTGGTGTTCAAGACCGAGCGCGGCTATGGTATCGGCTACTTTCTGGTCACCATCGTCGCCGAGATCGTCCTCGGCATCCTGGCCAGCATGATCGTCGCCCGCTTCTCGCGCTGGCGCGAATACCGTGCCGATGCCGCCGGGGCCCGCCTGGCCGGCACCGGCGCCATGGTCGGCGCCCTGGAGCGTCTGCGGGCGGGGCAGGCAAAGCAGGATGATCTGCCCGGCGAACTCACAGCCTTCGGCATCAGCGAGGGCGTCAAAGGAGGACTCATGCGACTACTGGCCAGCCACCCCCCCCTGGAGGATCGCATCCGCGCCCTGCGGGGTGGTGCATGAACGCCGGGTCTCTGCCCGCTCTGCTGCGCTGGCCCGGCTACCTGGCCTGGGCCTTCCTGACGCTCATCGCCCTGGCGGTGCTCACGGTGCGCGCCGGGCAGTGGCAGCAGGGCCTGCTGCTCTACGCTCTCGCCTGCCTGGCAAGCCTGCTGGTACTGGTCTGGTACGCCGCGGCCGTGCTGCTGCCGCGCAACGGCAGCCGCCGCGGCGCCATCGCCCTGCGCGCCCTGCCGGCCCTGCCGGGCGCCCTGCTGCTGGTCAGCGCCATGGCCACCCGGGACGTGCCGCCGATCCACGACATCACCACCGATCTCGAGGACCCGCCGCGCTTCGAGGCGGTGATCGAGGCCCGCGGCCCGAAGGCCAACAGCCTCGCCATCGATCCGGAGGTTCAGGCACAGCAGGCCGCGGCCTACCCGGAGCTCGCTACGCTCTACAGCAGCGCACCCTACGGCGAGACCTTCGACCGCGCCGAGGCCATCGCCCGGGCGCTGGGCTGGGAACTGCTGCGCAGCGACCGGAACGCCGGCTTCATCGAGGCCGTGGACACCACAGCGATCATGGCCTTCAAGGACGATATCGTGATCCGCGTACGCAGCGGGGAGAACGGCAGCAGCGTCGACCTCCGCTCGGCCTCCCGGGTCGGCGTCAGTGACCTCGGCGCCAACGCGGCGCGGCTGCGCGCTTTCGCCGAGCGCTTCCAGGCGGGTACCTGAGGTGTCGGCAGCGGTCCGCCTGCTGGCACTGCTGCTCGCCCTCGTCGCGGCGTCCGGCTGCGGCGCCGATGACCAGGTGGACTACCTGAGCTTCGCCACCGAGGACGAAGCCAACACCATGGAGATTTTCACTGCGGCCAGCCCGGCGGTGGTCTACGTCACCAGCACGGCGCTGCGGCGCAATCTGTTCACCCTCAATGTCGAAGAGATTCCCCGGGGCTCCGGCACCGGCTTCATCTGGGATGAGAGCGGCCTCGTGGTGACCAATTTTCATGTCATTGCCGGGGCCCAGCGTCTCACCGTGACGCTGCAGGACCGCAGCGAGCACGAGGCCGAGGTGATCGGCATCGCACCGGAGAAAGACCTTGCCGTGCTGCGGCTCCTGGAGCCACCGGCAGGCCTCGCCAGCCTGCCCCTCGGCGATTCCTCGGAGCTCTCCGTAGGCCGCAAGGTCCTCGCCATCGGCAACCCCTTCGGCCTCGACACCACGCTGACGACCGGCGTGGTCAGCGCCCTTGGCCGGGAGATCAGGGCACCGAGCAGCCGGCGGATCCGCGGCGTGATCCAGACCGACGCCGCCATCAACCCGGGCAATTCCGGCGGCCCGCTGCTCAATTCCCTCGGCCAGCTCGTGGGCGTGAATACCGCCATCTACAGCCCCTCGGGCGCCAGCGCCGGCATCGGCTTCGCCATTCCCGTAAACACTGTGAAGGATGTGGTACCCCAGCTCATCAGCTACGGGCGGATGCTGCGGCCGATCATGGGCGTGGAGCTCGCGAGCGACCGCTGGATCCGCCGCTATGGCATCGAGGGCGTGCCCGTCGTCCGCGTCTACCCGGAGCTGCCCGCCGACGAGGCCGGCCTGAGGGGCGCCTTCCGCAGCGCCCGCGGGGAGATCGTACTCGGCGATATCATCGTCGCCATCGACGGCAAGCCGGTGCGAAGCAACGATGATTTCCTCGCCATCCTCGAGAAGCGCAAGGTCGGCGACCGCATTACGGTCACCGTGCGCCGCGGCGACGACGAGGAGGATCTCGACATCACCCTGTCGGAATCACAATGAGGGTGACACGATGAGCGGCAAGACCTGGAAATGGCTCGCCGTGGCGCTGTTTCTTGTTCTCATGGGCGTGATCCAGTTTATCCCCGGTTAAGGGCAGACGCGCGATTCTCGCTTGTCTCACCTTTCCGGGGCGAGGGCGGGAAGTCGTCTCTCAATCGGTAGCGACCGGGACGGTCCCCGATAGACAGCTGTCGTCGCTTTCCGGGGCGGCTGCCGGGGGATACCCCCAGTCGCTCCCCGTTTCACGCTTTGTGGGGGCATCCCCGGGCAGCCGCCCCTACCGCCCTGGAAGTCCGACCCCGCTGGGAGTATGCGGGGGCGCCAGGGGCGCCAGGAGCGGCCGGCACGGCCGCGGTGTACACTAGCCTCGCCATGCCCGCCCTGCCCTACAGTGAGCTCATCGCCGTCGCCGTGGTGCTCTTCTACCTGCTGGCCATCGGCTCGGCCATCGAGGCCGTGATGACCGTCCGCACGGCCCAGGGCGCCATCGCCTGGGTCATCTCGTTGCTGACCCTGCCTTACCTTTCCGTGCCCCTCTACCTTGTGTTCGGCCGCAATCGCTTCAACGGCTACTTCGAGCAGCGGGCGGAGGTCGAGGCACAGACCGAAGCGCTCTCCGAGGACACGCTCGCCGCCGTGCGCCAGCACATCCTCCCGGCGAGCGACGAACTGCCCATCTACAACAGCCTGCGCCGGCTCGCGCGGCTGCCGGCCACCGGTGGCAACCGGGTCGAGCTGCTGATCAACGGCCACGCGACCTTCCGCAGCATCATGGCCGGCATGGAAGGCGCACAGCGCTATATCCTGTTCCAGTTCTACATCATCCGCGACGACAGCCTCGGGGCGCGCATCGGCGACATCCTGGCGCGCAAGGCCACCGCCGGCGTCCGCGTCTATCTGCTTTACGACGAGATCGGATCACCCCGTTTCAACCGCACGCCCCTGTATCGGCGCCTGCAGCGCGCCGGGGTGCGCCTGGCGGCCTTCAATACCACCCAGGGCCGGCGCAACCGTTTCCAGCTCAACTTCCGCAACCACCGCAAGATCGTGGTGGTGGACGGCGCCTGCGCCTGGATCGGCGGCCACAACGTCGGTGACGAGTACCTGGGGCTCAGCCAGCGGGGGCACTGGCGGGATACCCACCTGCGCCTCGAGGGCCCCGGCGTCATGGGCGCGGAGCTGGCCTTCGCCACGGACTGGCGCTGGGCGACACAGCACGGCATCGACCTTAAATGGCGCTTCCGCGGTGACGTGCCCGGCAGCAGCGCCGTGCTCATCTTCCCCTCGGACCCGGCGAGCGACTTCGAGGAAGCGGGGCTCATGTACCACGAGGTCATCGCCTCGGCCCGCCGCCGCATCTGGATCGCCAGCCCCTATTTCGTGCCCGACCGCAGCATTGTCTCTGCCCTGCAGCTCGCCGCGTTGCGCGGCGTGGATGTGCGCGTGCTGATTCCGGACCGGCCGGACAAGCTGGTGGTGGGCATGGCGAACTGGGCCTTCACCCGGGAGCTGCTGCCCGCGGGCATCCGCATCTACCGCTATCGGGATGGTTTTCTGCACCAGAAGGTGTTTCTCATGGACGACCGCCTGGCCGGCGTGGGCACCGCCAATTTTGACAATCGCAGCTTCCGGCTCAACTTCGAGATCACGGCGCTGGTCCACGACCCGGGCTTCTGCGCCGAGGTGGAGGCGATGCTGGTGACCGATTTCGCCGACTCGCGGCTGGTAGAGGCTGCGGAGCTCGCCGGTAAGCCCTTCTGGTTCCCCTTCGCCATGGGAGCGGCGCGGCTGCTGGCCCCGGTCCTCTAGAAGAGCCGTCGCAGAAGGGCTCAGTCGCGCCAGGCCGCCGGGTCGATATCGACATCGCGCCAGGCTGCCGGGTCGAGCCGGGGCTCCCCACCGGCGGCGAGCTGCGCGTCGTAGTCGCGCAGAAGGCGCATGGCCAGCGGGTACATCCATAGAAGCCCGGCGAGATTGACCAGGCCGAGCAGCCCCATGGTGAGGTCAGCGAAGCCGAAGACGGTGCCCAGATCCTGGGCAGCGCCCCAGAACACAAGGCAGAGCACCGCTACGCGAAAGACCGTGAACAGGCGCTGATCCTCCTCGCGGAAGAAGTTCAGGCTGTTCTCGCCCAGGTAGTAGTTGTACATGATCGAGCTGAAGGCAAAGAGCACAAGGCACACGGACAGAAACTGCGCGCCCCAGGGGCCGAGGTGGCTGGCCAGGGCGTTCTGGGTCAGTACCACACCCTCCACGGCGACATCGCCGGGGACGTAGAGGTCCGAGAGCAGGATGATCAACGCCGTACAGCTGCACATGATCAGGGTGTCAATGAAGACGCTGAGGGCCTGCACCACGCCCTGGTTGGCCGGATGCGGCACGTGGGCCACGGCGGCGACATTCGGAGCACTGCCCAGACCCGCCTCGTTACTGAACAGGCCCCGCTTGACCCCCTGCATCACCGCCACGCCCAGGCCGCCGCCGACAGCCGGCTCCAGGCCGAAAGCGCTCTTGAAGATAAGCACGAATACACCGGGCACCTCATCGAGATGCAGGCCGATGACCACCAGCGCGGCGAGCAGGTAGCTGAGCGCCATCACCGGGACCACCACCTCGGCGACCCGGGCGATACGCTTGATGCCACCGAAGATGGTAACGCCGAGGATGAGCACCAGGGCGCCGCCGGCAGCCCAGGGCGGCACGCCGAAGGACGCCTCCAGGGAGGTGGCCACCACGTAGGACTGCACTGCGTTGAAGCCCAGACCGAAGGTCAACAGCAGCAACACCGAGTAGACCACCGCGAGGCCGCGCTGGCCAACGCCGTGCACGAGATAATAGGCGGGCCCGCCGCGATAGGTGCCATCGGGCTCGTGACGCTTGAACAGCTGGGCCAGGGAGCACTCGAAGAAGCTGGTGGCCATGCCCATGAGGCCGATGACCCACATCCAGAAGACTGCCCCCGGGCCGCCGAGGGTGATCGCCACGGCGACCCCGGCAATGTTGCCGCCGCCGACCCGGCCGGCCACGCTCACCATCAGCGCCTGGAAGGAACTGACGTGCCCTCCCTCGTGGCGCAGGCCGCCGGCGAGGACACCGAACATGCGCCGGAAGTAGCGGAACTGCACCCCGCGGGACGCGATCGTGAAGGTGAGGCCCACGCCCACCAGCACCACGAGCAGGAGCTGCCCCCAGAGGAAATCGTTCGCAGCAAGGAGAACGGGCGGCACGGTTACTCGGTGACGCCCATGATGAAGATCACCGCCAGCGCCGGCGGCACCACGTAGCGCACCGCGAGGTACCACAGCCGGTGGCCGGTGGGCGACAGGGTCGTGAGCTCATCCCGGCTCTCATCCTTCAGCATGAACCAGCCCGCGAACAGGGCGATGAACAGCCCACCCAGGGGCAGCAGGATCTGGTTCGAGAAGTAGTCCATGGTGTCGTTGAAATTGCGGCCGCCAATGCGCAGCTCGCCGAGCACGTTGTAGGACAGGATGCTGAGGATGCTGAGCACCGCCACGCTGCCGACAACGAACAGTGCGCTCTTGTGCCGGGCGATACCGTACTGCTCCTCGATCCAGGCGTTCACGGACTCGATGAGGCCGACCATGGAAGTGATCGCAGCCACCGAGAGCATCACGAAGAAGAGCACGCTGAACAGGTAGCCCCCGGGCATCTGCGCGAAGGCCACAGGCAGGGTCTGGAAAATCAGCCCGGCGCCGGCCCCGGGATCGAGACCGAAGCGGAACACCGCCGGGAAGATCACCAGGCCGGCGAGCAGCGCGACCAGCGTATCGGCGATGACCACGATGAACACGGAGTTGGTGATGCTGATGCTCCGGGGCAGGTAGGAGCCGTAGGTCATCATGCCGCCCATGGCGACGCCGATGGAGAAAAAGGCCTGGCCGATCGCCGCGAGCAGCGTACCGGAGCCGACCTTGCTCCAGTCCGGCGCGAAGAGCCAGGCCAGGGCCTCCGTGAAGCCGTCGGAGAAGGCATTGAAGATAGCGAGGAACACCAGCAGCGCGAACATCAGCGGCATCATGATGGTGACGGCGCGCTCGATGCCGTCCTTGACCCCGGCATAAATGATCAGTCCGGTGATGGCGAGGCCGGCGAGGGTCCAGAAGAGCATGCCGTTGTTGCTGGCCAGCACCGAGGCAAACTGGGCCTCGGCGTTGGCCGTATCGATACCCGCAAAGCCCGTGGTGATCGCCTTGAACAGGTACCAGAGTACCCAGCCGGCCACCACCGAGTAGACCACCTCGATGCTGAAAGCCGCGAGCAACCCCATGCCGCCGACAAGCCCCCAGGACCGGGAGCGGCCGCTGCGCTCGGCAACCCGCGCCATGGCGATGGGCGGCGCGGCGTCACCGCGGCGGCCGATAAGCAGCTCCGCCATGAGCACCGGAACACCGATAACGAAAACACAGACCAGGTAGATGATCACGAAGGCCGAGCCGCCGTTCTCGCCGGCGACGTAGGGGAAGCGCCAGATATTGCCGAGGCCGACGGCGAAACCCACCGAAGCCATAAGGAAACCAAAGCGGGATGACCAGTGCGCATGGGCACCGCCGGTTGCTGCCATCGAGGGGCTCCAGGGTTGTGCTGCTACCGCGCGAGTCTACACAAATCGCCCCCCCGGTGCAGCGCTCCCGCCCTGCCCCGGGAGAGAGAAAACGCTAGCTGCCAAGGGGGCGCGTGGCCTCGGCGAGCCAGGCGGCAGTGGCTGCATCGAGTTCCGGCGCCAGGGTGTCGCGCACCCGCCCGTGATAACGGTCCAGCCAGCCACGCTCCTCCGCCGTGAGCAGCTCCGGCACCACCAGGCGCAGATCGAAGGGCGCCAGCGTCAGCGCCGCGAAGCCGAGCATCGGCTTCTCGAAGGCCGGGTTGTCCAGGGCCCGGACTTCCACGAGGTTTTCACAGCGCATGCCAAAGGCGTCGTCCCGGTAGTAACCCGGCTCATTGCTCACGATCATGCCCGGTGCCAGGGCCGTGTCGTTCCAGGCGCGGGCGATGCGCTGCGGCCCCTCATGCACACTGAGAAAAGCACCGACGCCGTGGCCGGTACCGTGGTCGTAGTCACAGCCGGCCTGCCAGAGGAACTGACGGGCGAGCGCATCCAGATGCGTGCCCGTGGTGCCCGGCGGGAACACGGCGGTGTCCAGGGCGATGTGCCCCTTGAGCACGCGGGTGAACAACCGGCGCACAGCGTCCCCGGGGTCGCCGATGGCGACCGTACGGGTGATATCCGTGGTGCCGTCGAGGTACTGGCCGCCGCTGTCCACGAGGTAAACGCTGTCGGCTTCCAGGGACGCCGGCCTGTTGTCCCGGTGGTTGTAGTGGCACATGGCGGCGTTGGCGCCGGCGGCGGAAATCGTGTCGAAGGACGGCTGGCGGAACAGCGGCTGCTCGCGGCGGAAGGCGAGCAGCTGGTCGGCAAGGCGCGCTTCATCGTGCAGCCGCCCCGCCGCCACCTCACCATCGAGCCAGGCGAGGAAACGCACCACGGCCAGTCCGTCGCGGCGGTGCGCGTCCCGGGCACCGGCCAGCTCCGCCGCGTTCTTGCAGGCCTTGGGCAGGAGCGCCGGATCGTCCCCGGCGGTAAGCGTGGCGCCGGCCTCGCGAAGGGCGCGCTGGGTCCAGGCATTCGCCGTGACCGGATCGGCGAGCACGGTCTTGCCGGCGCAGGCGCCGAGCACCTGTCCCGCATCGGCCTCGGCGTAGACGGCAACGCCCTCGCCGACGTGCTCGTGGAAGCCCTCCGGCAGGCGCCCCGGGTGGCAGACAAGATCGAGCTCGCCCGAGCCGTGAAGCATACCCCAGGCCTGCAGCACCGGTGTGCGCGGGACGTCCTCGCCGCGCACGTTCAGGAGCCAGCTCACCGAGTCCGGCGCAAAGACCAGGGCGGCATCGGCGCCGGCACGGGCCAGCGTAGCGCCGATGCGCCGGCGCCGCGTCGGGCTGTCCTCGCCCGTGTAGCGGGTGTCGAGGAGCAGCGCCGGCGCCACCACCGGCGTCGGACGATCAGCCCAGGCAGCGTCAATGAGGTTATCGGCATCGGCAACCAGGGTGATGCCGGCTTCGCTAAGCTGCCGCTCCGTAGCCTCGAACCAGGCCAGACTGTGCAGCCGCGGGTCGCAGGCCACCCGGGCGCCCGGCGCCAGCTGTGCCGACAGCCAGGCGACCGGCGGCTCGTCGATGAGATGGTGCAGGGAGAAGGCGGCGCTGTCGACCTGGCGGCGCACCTGGACCGTGTAGCGGCCGTCGACGAACAGTGCGGCGCGGTCCGCCAGGACCACGGCAACCCCCGCCGAGCCCGTGAAACCGGTGAGCCAGCGCAGGCGCTCGTTGTGGGCCGGCAGGTACTCGCCGAGGTGCTCGTCGGCACGGGGAACGACCAGTGCATCGTAGCCTTTCCCGACGAGGAATGGACGCAGGGCGTTGAGGGCATCAGTCATGGCGACCTCGGGTCAGGGAAACGGTATCTGAAAGTGATGGTGCGATAATCAATCGAGGCGATCGAAATCTTCCTTGCCGACACCGCAGTCCGGGCAGAGCCAGTCCTCCGGCAGCTCTTCCCAGCGGGTCCCCGGGGGAATGCCTTCCTCCGGCAGACCCTCGGCCTCGTCGTAAATAAAGCCACAGACGATGCACTCGTACTTGTGGTAGGCGTTATCCGTCATGGGTTCCTCCGGGCTATGGGGGTTACAGTTCGCCGTCCAGGACCAGGCGGAAACCGCGGTCTGTCGGCGTCGCAAGCAGCGACAGGGCATTCGCCAGGGGCCCGGGCAGGGGCCGATCGCTGGTCAGGGCAAGATCGATGCGGTAGCGGCGCTCTGCCAGGGCAAGGGTGCCTGTGGCCTCCAGGGGGCCCGCGAGGGTCAGCACCGAGCCCTGCACCGCCGCCTCCGACGGGACGAAGTCTACCGCGTAGCTGCCAAGGGCAAAACTGTTGCCGGGCGCAGCCCAGGCCGCCCGCTCCCAGGTCAGGCGGCCGGTGAGGGCCCGGGGCGTGCCATCGACCAGCAGCAGGCGCTCCAGGTCACCGCCCAGGCGCCCGCGCAGCGCCACCGGGGCGATTTCCCTGACCAGGGCGGCATCGACCGTGAAGCGCACATCGCGCAGCTGCAGCCTGCCGTTACCGCGCCAGCGCACGGTGCCGGCAAGACGCTGATCCGCCCAGGCGGCCTCCACGGTGGCCGCCGGGCGCGCCAGGAGCAGGGACAGGGGCGACAGCTCCCAGCGCAGGCCGCCCAGGTGAAAGTAACCGCCCGGTGTCGCTACCAGAGCCCGGGCCGCCCGGCCGCGCCAGAGCGTGCCGGCGTAGCCGTCCGCAGCGATCACTGCCGGCGGCAGCACCCAGCCGGCCATCCGGGCCGGCAGCAATACGACCGCCGCGAACAGGAAACCGGCGGCAAACAGACAAAGGAGGAGACCGCGACGCACGACGCCTCAGGCACCCTGGCCGAGGCGCACGGTGGCGTTGACGCGCCCCGGCGTGCCGGCGCGGCTGATGGCGACCTCGGCGACGAGTATGCCCTCCTCGCTCTCCAGGCGATGGAGCCAGGCGAAGAGGTCATCAAAGGCCGCGGCCTCAAAGCGCACCTGTACCTCGCCGCGGCTGTTCGGCTGCAGGCGGCTGACCGCGAGGCCAGCGGCCGCCGTGCTGCGATTGATCAGCGACACCAGATTGCCGCGCTGGCCGGTGGCGCCGCCGTCGGCGCGCAGGGCAAGGATCTCCGAGACCATGGCGTCAACCCGCTGCAGCACCACCGCCGTGGCGTCGTTGCGCAGAGCCATCTCGTTACGGGCATCGCGGAGCGGCATCCACAGCAGCATCCAGCCGGCCCAGGCGATCACGGCCAGCCCCATTAGCAACAGACTCAGCTGCTCGCGCGGAGTAAAGCGTTCGAGCCAGCGCATCAGCTGCGGCCCCCGACGCGCAGCCGCGCGCGCACGCCGTCACCGTCGTTGGTGCTGCTCTCCATGATCGCGTCCACCCCGGCAGCGGCAAGCCCCGAACGGACCCGCTCAACCGCACCGAAATCCGGTGCGCGGATATTCAGGCGCAGCTCGCTGCCGCGCTGACTGTAGTTGAGGCTTTCGATCGCCGTGCCGCGCTGCCCATGGACCACCGCGCCGACGCGGGCGAGAAGACGGGTGAAGCCGCTGCTCTGGCCCGAACCCTTGAGGGCTTCGAGCTGGCGCCGCAGCTGGGTCTCCGCGTCGACCACAGCCCCCCGCGGGTAGGCCTCCCGGTAGCGGGTCTGGATGGCCTCGCGCAGGGAGAGGTTAACGCCGCGCAGCTGCCGGTAATCGGCGGCGGTGGCCGCAAGCTGGAGCGCGAAGGCGACCCCGAGCACCACGGCCACCCGCTGCCACTGGGTCCACCAGCGGCCGAGGGGCAGCCGTGGGGCGTACTCACCCTGGCGCAGGTTAGGCCGCTCGCCGTCCTCCGTCAGCCACAGCGCCTGGGCAAAGCCGCCGCGGCGCCACTGGCAGCGCCCGGCGAGGGCCGCCGGCAACAGCGCTGTGTCCGCAGTCTGGTCCTCGCCGTAGACCACCAGCGCGTCCGGTGTCTCGCCGCCGGCCAGGAGCGCTTCAAGGAGCGGCGGCAGCAGGTCTCGCTCCACGGCCGTGCCGGCGCCGGCGCCGTGGCGCAGCAGCGCCCGGTCGCCCTCCACAAGCAGGCACCACTCCCCCGCCCGCCAGGGCAGCAGCAGCGGCTCCGGCGTCCAGCAGCGGACCGGGGGCAGCACCGCAAGGGCCTCGGCCCAGGCGGCCATGCACGCGTGGCGGCAGAGCATGGCCGTGTACGCGAGGTCGCCGCGGTGGTGCCCGGCCACATGCAGTGCCTCGATATCCTCGGCGACGGCCTCCTCGAGCATGAACGGCAGCGAGGCGCTCAGGTGTTTTTTCTCCTCGGCGGTGACCGTGAGCGCCACCAGGCGCACGTCCTCCCCGGGAGCGGCGAAGACCACCGCTTCCCGGCGCTCGGCGAGAAGCCCGGCGAGACGCCCGGCCACGCCGGGGTCACTCACGGGCTCGGGCGCACCGGTGCTTCCGGCGCGATACCAGCGGAGTTCGCCGCCGACGAGGCGGAGCACGTTCAGGTTTTCGCTCACAGGCTGATCTTCACAGGCTTGTCTTCAAGGGGCTGGCTTCACGGGCTCGGAAAAGGGGTTCAACCACGGCTGGTCACAGGCTCCCGCTGGCGCGCATGACACTGCGCACGGCGCGGGCTTCACGGTGCAGGACACTGTACAAGCGCTGCTCACGGTCGGCAATCTCGACCCGGGCGGCGAGGAGGAACCAGTTCGAGGATTCACCGAGGAGCGTCCCCACGCGTTCCAGGGTGGCGCCGCCGAAGACCGGATCCTGGAGGAAGGCGCGCTTGTCTGCAAAGCCGGTGCTTCGGCGCTGCTCCAGGAGCGCCTCGACATCGGCCTCCGGCAGTGGCTCGAGACTGCCGTCCCGGTTTACAGCACGCAGCAGCGCCGGCGGCATGGTGTGGATATTGAGCCCCCCGGGGGCCTCCGGCCACACCGTCACCAGGGGCTCCAGGCGGGCGTAGAGCGCCGCCGTGACGCCGGCCACCGCGCGCAGCTCGCTCACGCTCACCATGGGCCGGTTGGCGGCGCGGTAGGCCGGGGTGCGCACAAGGTAGCTGTCATCTTCAGCGCCGTTAGCCCGCGGCATCTGATCTGCGTCCAGCCAGTCGCCGATGGCCTCGGTCACGGCAATGGCGGTCGTCTGGTCCACGGCCAGGTCCTCGAAGCTGACGAGCAGCCGGATGAAAAACGCCTGCGCCGGGGTCCAGCTCGGCAGCCCGCCGGCCCCGGCAGTTTCACCGCGCGCCGCGAGCAGGTTCAGGTTGAAGCGACCCTGCAGGTCCTGAAGATCACCCATGAGCCAGCCGCCCTCGTCCAGGGCATAGGGTGCGGACTCCTGGGCCCAGAGCTCGCTGAGATCGTCCCGGGGTGCCTCGCGCTGCTGGTCGAGCTCGTAATCCCGCGCCAGCGCCAGCGCGGCCAGCGCCTCGGCGCCGCGCAGGTACGCCCAGGACTGCTCGGCAAGGAGCTGGTTGCCGGCGCGGCGGTAAAAGAGGCTGAACTCGCGCTGCAGCGCCACCAGGAGCACTGCCGCGAGCGCAAAGACCAGTAGCGCCACCACCAGGGCAACGCCGTCCTGGCGCCCGCCCCTAAAGCTGCGGCAGCGCATAGACCCTCCGCAGTTCACCGAGGGAGGCGATGGTCAGGCGCAGCTCGACGGCCGCCGGGGGCGGCGGCAGCGGCGTGTCGACGCCCACCTCGCGGATCCAGCTGCGCTCCCAGTCCCGGCTGTCGATGTCGCTGCCGCGGCCGGCGGTGAGCGCGTCGAGGCGCTCGAGAAAGCGCAGCTCCAGGCGCTCCACACCGTCGAGGAGACGCACCCGCTGCGGCTCCCCGGCGCTCGCCCGGTCCAGCACCGGCCAGGACAGCCGCCAGAGCGCCTCGTCCTCGAGGTAATAGCTCACGCGCTCCAGATGGCTGCGCGGCTGCCCGGCGCTGGGGTGCCAGCCGCTGCGGGTGAGGGTCAGCGCAAAAGGCGCGAGGGGGCCACCGCTCAAGGCCGGCTCAGGCTCACCGAACTCGTCGCGCACCGGGCGCGGCGCGAACTGGCGCAGGTCCCGGGAGAGAATCATCAAGGTGCGGTTCAGATCTTCCGTGCGCCGCGCCACAGCGCGGGTCCCCTCGACCCCGTCGATCACCGCCGCCAGGCCCGCGTAGGCGGCCGCAGCGACAAAGGCGGTGACCGCCAGGGCAAGCAGCACCTCCACGAGCGTAAAACCCCGGCGCCGGCGGGGGCTAGGGGGCCGGTTCATCGCCGCCTCCCGGATCATCGAGGTAACCCACCAGCGTGACCAGGCTGTTAGCGTCGTCACCGGGACTGAGGCTCACGCGCACGGTGATGCGGTTGAAGCCGGGAACCTCCGTACTGCTGCTGTCGAGCCACCAGTACCAGTCGCGACCGGCGAGGCGCTCTTCACCGCTTTCGCTGCCGCGCAGCAGCTGGCCGCGGGCCCCGGCGAGGAGGCGTACTTCCGTGAGCTTGTTGCTTGCCACCAGCCGGGCGAGGGACTTGTCGCGCAGGTAGGCGGTGCCGTCCACCTGCTGATCCAGGGCGAACAGCAGCGCAGGCAGGGAAAGGGCAACCACGGCAAGGGCGACCAGCACCTCCACGAGGGTGAAGCCGCGGGCGCGCTGCTCAGGCATCGCCGGCCCCCAGCGGGTCGTCGGTGATCTCGCTGCGGCCGAGGAGATCCCAGCGCAGTTCCCAGAGAAAGTCACCGGTGGCCGCCTGGCGGAACACCAGGGTTCCCGGGGTCGCCTCGCCGCTGGCGTAGAAGATCACCTGGGGCACACCGCCGGTCGCGGCCTCCTGCCGATGACCGCCGCGGTCGAGCGCCACCGGAACGCCCTCGATCGCCAGTTCGATGTCCAGCGACGCGGGAAATACCAGCGGCTCGAACAGTTCGGCGTCGCCGCGCGGGCGCTCCCAAAGCGGCCCGTCGGCAGCGTCTTCGTCCCCCGGCATCGCCTCGCGCTCGCCGGGAAGGCGCCGCTCGCGGAACCGCAGCACCGTGACCCGCTCGCCCCCACGCAGCTCCTCGCCGACGAGCAGACCGAAGTCGCGGCCGCTGAAGGCCGCCTCGTCGCGCGCGTAAGCGGCAATGTCAGCGAGGAAGCGCACCTCTTCGGCCAGGCGGCGCTCCTCGGCACCGCTGCCCGTGTTGAGGCTGGCCAGGGAAACGATCACCACCACCACCAGCAGCACCACGAGCATTTCCAGCAGGCTGAAGCCACGCTGGCGGCACACGGCTAGTCCTCGTCGCGCCAGTTACCGATGTCGGCATTCTGGCCTTCGCCGCCGGAGAGACCGTCGGCGCCGAGGGTGTAGATGTCCACCTCGCCGCGCTCGCCGGGACTCAGGTACAGGTAGGGCCGGCCCCAGGGATCCGTGGGCACCTCGGCGAGGTAGCCGCCCTCCTTGAAGTTGCGCGGCTCCGGATCGAGGGTACTCGGCGCCACCAGCGCCTCCAGTCCCTGCTCTGTCGTCGGGTAGACGTAGTTGTCGAGACGGTAGATCTTCAGCGCCGTTTCGATGGCCTTGAAGTCAGCCTGCGCTTTCTGCACCCGCGCCTCATCGGCCCGGTTGAGCACCGTGGGCGCCACCACGCTGATGAGCAGGCCCATGATCACCAGTACCACCAGGATCTCTACCAGGGAGAAACCGGCAGCGCGGGGGCGCCGGGGGCGCCGCAGGGTTCGTGGAGCCAGGGTCTGTCGCGTCATGTCGTTACCTTACCATTGTGTTCAGATCAAAGATCGGCAGCAGGATCGCCAGCACAATCACCAGTACCAGGCCCCCCATGACCACCACCATCAGGGGCTCGAACAGTCCCATGGCGGTCCCCAGGGTCATTTCCAGCTCCCGCTCCTGGTTGCCGGCGCTGCGCTCGAGCATGGTCTCGAGCTCGCCGCTGGCCTCACCGCTGGCCACCATATGCACCATCATCGGCGGGAACAGGCCGCTCTGCCCGAGGGCCTTGCTCAGGCTCGCCCCCTCCTGCACCCGTTCGGCCACGCGCAGGCTCTCCTCGCGCAGCATCAGGTTGGAGAGTACCTGCCCGGCGATGCGCAGCGCCTCGAGGAGGGGCACCCCGCTGGCCATGAGGATACTCAAGGTCGAGGCAAAACGCGCCGTATCCACCGCCACCAGCAGCCGCGAGAGCCCCGGCACACGGAGCAGCCAGCGATGCCAGGCCTTGCGCCGGGCCGGCGCGCGCAGCAGGCGCCGCAGGCCGACGGCCAGCGCCACCAGCATCAGCAGCAGCGCTGCGCCCCAGGCCTCGAGAAACCCGCTGGTGGCGATGAGTCCCCGGGTCAGCAGCGGCAGCTCGCGGTTGCTGTGGGCAAAGATACCGATCAGCTCCGGCACCACGAACACCAGCAGCGCCGTCACCACGGCCACCGCCACGGCGAGAAGAATCACCGGGTAGATCATCGCCATCTTCAGTTTCTGCGCCGTGTACTGGCGCTGCTCAGCGTAGTCGGCCAGCTGCGCCAGCACCGGGCCCAGGAAGCCCGCGTGCTCGCCAGCGTTGACCATGGCCCGGTACATCTCGCTGAACACCTGCGGGAACTCGCCGAGCGCATAGGCCAGGGTGTGGCCCTCGGCCACCCGCGAGCGCACCTGCAGCAATAGCGCCTTTGTGCCCGGCTTGCGGCTCTGCTCCGCCGCCGCCTGCAGACACTCGGCGAGGGGCAGGTTGGACAACACCAGCGTGGCCAGCTGGCGGGTCAGCAGCGACAGGTCCCCGGGGCTGACCCGCGGCCGGCCCAGGCCCAGCCCGGAGCCCAGGCGCGAGCGAGCTCCCTGGACTGGTGCGCGGTTGGCTGCGCTCACCTCCACCGGGCGCAGACTTTGCGTGCGCAGCTGCTGGCGGATGGCGCGCTCCGAATCGCCCTCGAGCACGCCCCGCACCAACTTGCCGGCAGGGTTCAGGGCGCGGTAGCGAAAGGCGGGCACGGGCGCCTCAGACCAGCGCGGTAACGCGCATGACTTCCTCGAGGCTGGTCTGCCCCGAGAGCACCCGCTGGCGTCCGTCGTCCTCGATACTGGGGTACTCGCGGCGCGCCTCGCCGAGCATCTCCTGCTCGCTGGCGCCCTCGTGGATCATCGCCCGCAGCCGGTCGCGCACCTCGATGAGTTCGTAGATGCCCATGCGTCCGCGGTAACCGCTCTGGTTGCAGTGCTCACAGCCCACTGGACGGAAGACACTGCGGCCGCGGCTGGCCTCGCCGCCGAGGAGCGCCGCCTCGCTGTCGCTGAGCAGGTGCGGCGTCTTGCAGTGCTCGCAGAGCACGCGCACCAGGCGCTGAGCCATGACCCCGAGAAGACTGGAAGAGAGCAGGAAGGGTTCGATGCCCATATCCTGGAGCCGGGTCACCGCACCGATGGCGGTGTTTGTGTGCAGCGTGGACAGCACTAGGTGCCCCGTGAGCGAGGCCTGCACAGCGATTTCCGCCGTCTCCAGATCTCGAATTTCGCCGACCATGACCACGTCCGGGTCCTGGCGGAGGATCGCGCGCAGACCGCGGGCAAAGGTCATCTCGACCTTCGGATTGACCTGGGTCTGACCGACGCCGGGGAGCATGTACTCGATCGGGTCCTCGATAGTCAGGATGTTGCGCTCGGTGTCGTTGATGGCGTCGAGGCCCGCGTAGAGCGTGGTGGTCTTGCCGGAACCCGTGGGGCCGGTCACGAGAATAATGCCGTGGGGGCTCTGCAGGGCCCGCCGGAAGCCGCTGTGCACGCGCTCCGGCATGGCCAGCTGGGCAAGCTCCAGCTGCCCGGCCTGCTTGTCGAGAAGGCGCAGCACCACGCGCTCGCCATAGGCCGAGGGGATCGTGGACATGCGGATGTCTACCGCGTGGCCGGCGATGCGGATGGAAATCCGCCCGTCCTGGGGCACCCGCTTCTCGGCGATGTCGAGGCGCGCCATCACCTTCAGCCGCGACACGAGCAGCGGCCCGAGCATGCGCTTCGGCGAGAGCACCTCGCTGAGCACCCCGTCGATGCGGAAACGCACGGAGAGACGGTGCTCGAAGGTCTCGATATGGATATCGGAGGCCTGCTCGCGCACCGCCTGGGACAGGATCGCGTTGATCAGGCGGATGATCGGCGCGTCGTCCTCGGCCTCCATGAGGTCGCCGGCGTCCGGGATTTCCTCCGCAAGGCGGCCCAGGTCCACGTCGGCGCTGATGTCTTCGGCCATCTGCACGGCTTCGCTGTTATCGCGCTGGTAGGCCTGGCTCAGGCGCTGCTGGAAGGCAGCCTCCTCAAGCGGCCGCAGGCGGAAGGGCCCGCCGATCACCCGGCGCAACTCCACCAGCACGTCATAGGCAGGCGGGCCCAGATGGTAGATCACCGGCTCGTCGCCGTCTTCGAGGAGCACCCCGTAGTGCTGGGCGAAGGCAAAGGGCAGCCGTCGCGGTGCCGCGGGAGCGTCCGGGGCCGCGGTGGCCGGGCGCGGAGCGAAGGCGGCCTCAGCGCTGTCCATCGTCCTCTCCTGCCGACTCCTCGCGGAGCTCCTCGAGCTGCTGGATCTGGGCCTCCCATTCCGGCAGCACCGGGAAGTCGGCGTCGTCAATGAACATGAGCCCCTGCTCCCGGCGCTTGAGCTGCTGGTTGCGGATCTCCTTGTACTTGAGCGCCGTGGCTCCCTCCAGCGCCGCACTGTCGCGGATGATCGTCGGGCGGATGAAGATCAGCAGGTTGGTCTTGGTCACGTTCACGGAGTCGTTGCGGAACAGGCGCCCCAGGAGCGGGATGTCGCCGAGGATCGGTACCTTCTGCTGGGAATCCTGCACGTCGTCCTTGATCAGGCCGCCGAGGACGACGATGCGCTGATCCTCGGCGAGGACCTTGGTCTGGACCTTGCGCTCGTTGGTGATCAGGTCTGAGGCCATGGCCTGGGCGCCCGTGAGGCCCGTGAGGCTGGAGACTTCCTGCTCGATATCCAGCACCACCGCATCGCCCTCGTTAATATGGGGCTTGACCGCCAGGGTGATCCCGACATTCTGCCGCTCGATGGTCTGGAAGGGATTCTGGGCGCCGTTCGCCGTGCCGGTGTTGGTGAAGGAGCCGGTGACGAAAGGCACATTCTGGCCCACGGTGATGTAGGCCTCCTGGTTGTCGAGGGTCAGCAGCGACGGCGTGGAAAGAATGTTGGCGTTGGTGCGTTCGCGCAGGGCGTTGAGGATCACCGTCATGCTGAGGTTGTCATCGACCACACCCCAGCCGAGGGTCATGCCCGGAGACTGGGCCAGGGCGCCGGCCAGGGCGCCGACATTGAAATCGCCGGTGGTGTTAAGCGGCTGGGCCTCGGTACCGTCCGGGTTGAGAATGGCACCGGCGATATTCCTCGCCCGGGCATCGCCGGCGTTGACGTTGCTGCCGAAGACACCGTCATCGTTGGCGAACAGCCACTGCAGACCGAGGTCCGCGCCGTCGGTGATTTCCATCTCGACAATAATCGCCTCCACCAGCACCTGGGCGCGGCGGATATCGAGGCGGTGGATCACCGACTCCAGCGCCGCCATCTGATTCGGGTCCGCAGTGATAATAAGGCTGTTGGTGCCCTCATCGGCCTCGATGGTCGCCTCGCTGTTGCGCCCGCCCTTGCCATCGGGACTGTCGAGGCGGCTGATGTTCTGCATCACGCGGGTGAGCACCTCCGATACGTCCTTTGCCTGGGCGTACTCGAGGTAGACGACCTTGACGTTGCCGGTCTGCTGCAGCGGCGTGTCGAGGTAATCGATGAGGCGACGGATGCGCGCGCGCTGTATCTCATCGCCGTTGACCAGCACGCTGTTGGTGCGCTGGTCCGGCACCAGCAGCACCTCCGGCTCCGCTTCCCCGGCCTGCTTCTGCGCCGGGTCGTTGAGCTTCTTCAATATATCGACCACCTCGCCGGCGACGGCGTAGGTGAGGGCGATGACCTCCGTCTCCGCCGTGGCGGAACGATCCATGCGCTGGATGATATCGACCATGCGGCGGATGTTGGCCGCGGTATCCGAGATGATGATGGCGTTGCTCGGGGCGTAGGCCGCCATGTGCGCCTGCTGCGGCACCAGGGGCCGGAGCACCGGGATCAGCTTGGCCGCCGAGATGTTGTCGAGGCGGATAACCTGGGTCACGTACTCGTCGGACACGCGACCGCTGGCGTCCTCCACCGGCAGTGAGGCCGAGCGCGCGTCCTTGGACTGGATCACGCGGACCACCTCCCCGGAGCGCACCGCCGTGTAGCCGTGCACGTCGAGAATCGACAGAAACAGATCGTAGAGCTCGCTGCGGTTCACCGGGCGCGACGACACGACCTTCACCTTGCCCTTCACCGCCGGGTCCACGACGATCGTGGTGCCGGTGACCTCGGCGACGAACTGGATCAGCTCCTGGATATCCGTGTCTTTGAGGTTGACGGTAAAGTCCTGGGCGGAGGTCGCGGGAACACGCGCGAAGGCCAGGGCGAAGGCGAGGAGCAGGACAAGCAGGCGGGGCAGATGTTGCATCAATCGGTGTCTCCGGCGGCGGCCAGCCGCACGCTGAGCGACAGCGCCTCGCCGTCGCGCGTCAGGTCGAATACCGCCTCCCGGGCCTCGCGCATGGCCTGATAGAGGCGGACCGTGTTCGCCGGGTCCGTCAGCGCGAGGCCATTCACCCCGGTGACGATGTCCCCGGGCTCGAAGCCGAGGGCGGCGAAGTCCTCGCTGGCGCGGCCGGGGCTGACCCGGTAGCCGACGAGCTGGTCATCCTGGCGCACCGCGGTTATGCGCACCACGTCGGCCAGGGATTGCGGATCATTGTACAGGCGCTCGCGGTACTGCGTCGCAAGACCGCTGGCGCGGGGGGCAACACTCAACGTTTCCCGTTCCGGCGCCTCGCCGGCGGGCGCCGGGGCCCTCGCCGGAGTCGTCGACGGCGCGGCCCCCGCCAGCTGCGCGCCGAGTTCACTGGCCTCGAACAGCGTCAGGAGTTCATAGGTGCCGCCGTTGTCCAGCACGACCCGCTGCGGCAGCACCTTGGCGAGCACCACGCGCCCGCCCACGGGCAGCTCATCGCCGACGGCATAGACCTGCTGCGCACCGCGGTGCTCGATCATGGCAAAGCCAAGGCCGTCCTCGTCCGTAGCGACGATGCCGGTCAGGGTGAGAGCGAGGCGCGTTTCCCGGGCACCGTCCTCGATGCCGGCCTTCGGTTTTGCGGTTGTCGCCTGCTGCTGCGCAAGCTCGGCAAGGGCCTCTTCCGTGAGCGCGCCCGCTTCACCGAACAGGTGCCAGCTGACGGCGGCCTCGATGTCGACGGCGGGCCCGGCGGCCGGCGCCGCGGCACGGCTGGCCGGATTGACGAGGGCGCTCGCCGGGGGCATGGGGGCTGTGGGGGTCGGCAGGAAAGACCAGCCCAGGCGGGCCAGGGAGAAGCAGACCCAGGCGGCGAGGAGCACCAGCAGCGCCTGCTGCAGACGCCGCAGGCGCTCCGGCCGGGCCCAGTAGAGCACGACAGCCTGTCCCCGCTGACCGACACCGGCCAGGCCGGCCGTCAGGGTTTCCCGCCACGTTTGCGGCACGCACGTCCTCCGGACCTTCACCTGCGTTGCAGCCGCCGCGAGCACGGCGGTGCACCCCGCAGGGAGCACCCACGGGGGTGCCCATTGAATGGCAAAATTGTGACACTAATGTGAAAAGCCCGGCAACCGTGCCAGACCCCTGCCCTGCCGGCAGTACGCAAGGCGCCAGGGGTGAGTGCGGATACATCTCTCACAAGGCGTGTATCGGGGAGCGACCCGGCCGGGTCAGGCTGAGAGAAGTATCCCGCACTCACCCCGGAACTCTACGAGCAACCCGGCTTCCGCCTGGCGCCCGGGCTCAGGACACCGTCGAGCGGTAGTAGTCCATGAGAATCTGCGCCACCTCCGGCCGGGAGAACTCGGGCGGCGGGGCGACCCCGCGGCTGAGCATATCGCGCACGGCGGTGCCGGACAGGAGCACGAAATCCTCCTTCGTATGGTCCGGCGCATCGCGCATCATCACCACCCGGTCGAGCTTCTTGCTGTAGGCCGTGTGATCCGCGCGATAGATCTCCAGCGCCAGGGCACCCTCGGGCACCTCGTCATCGAAGATGTCCTGCGCATCGAAGCCGCCGTAATAATCGCCGACGCCGGCGTGATCGCGGCCGACAATCAGGTGCGTGCAGCCACAGTTCTGGCGGAAGACCGCATGCAGCACGGCTTCCCGGGGGCCGGCGTAGAGCATGTCGAAACCGTAGCCGGTGATCATCACTGTGTTCTCGGGGAAGTATACGTCGACCATCTTGCGGATCGCTGCATCGCGCACGTCCGCGGGAATGTCGCCGGGCTTGAGCTTGCCGAGGAGCATGTGCACGAGGATGCCGTCGGCATCGAGATCCTGCAGGGCCATGCGGCAGAGTTCTTCATGGGCCCGGTGCATGGGGTTGCGGGTCTGGAAGGCGACGACCTTTTCCCAGCCGCGGGCGGCGATCTCGTCGCGGATCTGCACGGCCGTGCGGAAGGTCTCGGGGAAGTCCTTCTCGAAGTAGGAGAAGTTCAGCACCTGAATAGGGCCGGACACAAGGCGGCGGCCAAGGGTGGTGAAGGTGGCCACGCCGGGGTGCTCCGGGTCCAGGGTGCGGAAGACCTTCGCCGCCATGGCCTCAACCTGCGCGTCCGTTACCGGCTCCACGGCGCTGACATCCATGATCGCAAGCACCGGATTGCCGTCGACGTTCGGGTCGCGCAGGGCGATGCGCGTGCCGGCCTCGATGCTCCCGTCATCGGTGAAGTTGAGGATGGGCACAGGCCAGAAAAGGCCCTCTTTCGTGCGCAGGGTCTCGGCCACGGACAGGGCGTCGGCGAGGTCCATGAAACCCGGCAGCGGATTGAAATAGCCGGCACCGAGCATCACCGCGTTCGCGGCGGCCGCAGAGTTGAGGAGCAGGCTCGGCAGCCCCTCGGCCTCTTCGGCCAGGGCGGCGCGCGCCGTCGCGTCGGCGACGTAGCGGGGATTGAGCTCCTGGGAGCCGTGGGGCTTGATCATGGTCGGTCTCCTTGGGTGTTGAGGGGCCGGGGCGCCGTCAGGCGGCGGGAATGATGCCGCGCTCACGCAGCAGCGCCAGGATCGCTTCCACCTCTTCCTCCAGCGACTGCTGGTCGGAGTGCAGGTGAAGCTCCGGGTTCGCCGGCGCCTCGTAGGGATCGTCGATGCCGGTGAAGTTCTTGATCTCCCCGGCCCGGGCCTTCTTGTACAGGCCCTTCGGATCCCGGGCCTCGGCCGCCTCGAGGGAGCAGTCGACGAAGACCTCGATAAACGGCAGGCCGGCTTCCTCGTGCAGCGCACGAACCTTGTCCCGGTCCGCGGCATAGGGGCTGATGAAGGAGCTCAGGGCGACGGCGCCGCAATCGACAAACAGTTTGGCGACCTCGCCGACGCGGCGGATGTTCTCGGCGCGGTCCTCGGCGTTGAAGCCCAGATTGCGATTGATGCCCAGGCGCACGTTGTCGCCGTCGAGGCGATAGGCGAGGACGCCCTGTTCATGGAGAACGCCCTCGAGAGCGACCGCCACGGTGCTCTTGCCGCTGCCGGACAGCCCGGTGAACCAGATCGTGGCGGCGCCGTGGCCCAGCAGTTTGCCGCGCTCGGCGCGACCGATATCACCCTCGTGCCAGTGCACGTTGGTGGCTTTTTGTTCCGTCATGTAGGCAGGTCCTTATCCGGGCCCGCTCCGGGCAGGGGAGCAGGCATCGCGCGGGCCCCTCAGGCCCAGTAGTAATCAACGAGCGACAGCACCAGCAGGGCGCCCACCAGCGGCAGGATCCAGCGCCGCAGTCGCGCCAGCTGCCCCGGACTCGGGGGCCGCCCATAGCGCTCCCCCAGCAGCACCAGCAGGGCGAGGGCGGCAAACAGCACCAGCAACACAAACAGCAGCTGCACGGCTCGAGGTCCCTCCGGGGCCAGTCGTCGCGACGTGGATGATAACACGGCCGCCGGGCGGCCTCACGGCTGGGCTCAGACCATCAGCACGCCCAGGCGAGCCATGGAAACGCGGTTGCCGCCGGCGAGCACGGCCTGGGCGAGCGCCGTCTCCGCCTCTGCCTGCAGGAGCACCGACAGCCGCTCGAGGTTCTCCGCCGGCAGGGTGTCCGGGGTCCAGGTAACAACGCCGATGCTGAGGGTGGAATAGAGCGCACCGCCGCGGCCGTCGTCAATGGCAAAATCCTCGATATCGCGGCACATGCGCTCGGCAATATCGTGACCGTGGTGCTCGCTGCAGGCCGGCAGCAGCACAGCAAACTTGTCGTCGGCGATGCGCGACAGGGAATCGGTCTCGCGCAGATCAGAACTCAAGCGCTGCACCACGCGTTTGAGGGCAAAGCGGCAGGCGGCCTCGCCATACTGACGATACAGATCCTCCTGTTCATCGAGGGTCAGGTACAGCAGGCTGATGGGCTGGGCGAAGCGCCCGGCGCGGGCGAGCTCCCGACCGAGGGCGCGGCGGAAAGCGCGCTGGTTGCCGACCGCGGTCACCGGATCCAGCAGCGTGTACTGATCCGCCTGCTGGTGCTGGCGGATACGCACGAAGGCGGCGGAGATGGACTGGGTGAGGCTGCGCATGAGCTCGTGGTCCGGGCGTCCGGCCTCCCACTGCGGCGAGCGCAGGCCCCAGTGATAGCTTCCGAGAAGGTGCCCTGCCTCGATCAGCGGCATGAGCACCGCGCCGCCGGCCTTGTCGTCCCAGGCGAGGATGCGGAACATGCGCTCGTCGCCGAACTCCACCACCTCCACCTGGGGCACAGCCAGGTACAGGCTCTCGAGGTCGAAGGGGTCCACGGCGAGTTGCAGGCAACGCTGGCCGAGCAGGCGCTCCGGCAGCAGCGCGGCGAGTTCACCGTCCGGGTCCGCCAGCTGGAGCTCGGCGGCGGGCAGCCCGAGGCGCCGGGGCAGCTCGACGACCAGGAAATCAACCAGCTGGCCGAAGTCCAGCTTGCCCTGGAGGCGCTGATGAGCATGGAGCACGTGCTCGAAAAGCGCCCGGTCAACGCTCACGCGTTCCCCGGCGCGTCGCGCCCCAGCCTGCTGCCTCGTTTCTCTCACGCCGTGGCCCCCGCTCGCCGAGCATGCGAGTTTACACCGCCGCTCGCGCGGCCGTATACTCAGCGCCTGCCAAGGGGTGGCCACGGCCTGAGACGCTCTCGCGAGCGAACCCTTCGAACCTGAACCGGACAATACCGGCGTAGGGATGGTGTCGAAGGTCCGCCGTGGCCGCCCTCCCCCCGCCGTCGAGGGAGGATCCCATGAAGCACCCTGTCACCCTAAGCCGCCCCGGCCTGCTTGCCCTGGCCTGCCTCGCCGCCGGCGCGGGCGCAGCCCCCCTCGAGGAAATCGTAGTCACCGCGGAGCTGCGCAACACGCCGCTCCTCGAGCAGAGCGCCAGCACCAGCGTCGTCGACAGCCGCACCATCCGTCAGCGCGCCGCCCGGCACCTCGAGGATGTCCTCAACCTGGCGCCGAACGTCAACTTCGCCGGGGGCAGTTCCCGCGCGCGCTTCTATCAGGTCCGGGGTATCGGCGAGCGCTCCCAGTTCGTTGAGCCGCTGAACCCCTCCGTGGGCCTGCGTATTGACGGCGTGGATTTCTCCGGCCTCGGCACCGCCGCCCTGCTCTTCGACGTGGAGCAGGTGGAGGTCCTGCGCGGGCCCCAGGGCACGCTGCACGGCGCCAATGCCCTCGCCGGCCTGATCAACCTGCGCACGGCCGCCCCGGCCGCGGAGACCGGCGGGCGCATCGAGGTCAGCGCTGCGGACTACGACACCCGCACCCTCGGCGCAGCCCTCACGGGGCCGCTCACCGACACGCTGCGCTACCGGCTGAGCCTCGGCCACAACGAGAGCGACGGCTACATGGACAACGCCTGGCTCGGCCGCGACGACACCAACAACCGCGACGAGACCAACGCCAGCGCCAGGCTGCGCTGGCTACCGGATACCCGCAACAGCGTCGACCTGCACCTCTTCGCCGTCGATGTGAACAACGGCTACGACGCCTTCTCCCTCGACAACACCCGCAGCACGCTCTCGGATCAGCCGGGACGCGACACCCTCGAGGCCCTCGCGGGCAGCCTCAAGTGGCACCGGGAAGGCGATGCGGTGGACCTCGAGACCTTCCTCAGTGTCGCCAGCACCGACACGGCCTACGCCTACGACGAGGACTGGGCTTTCGTCGGTATCGCCCCGGAGCTCGAGTACAGCTCCTTTGACGAATTCCGTCGCGAGCGCGACAGCGTAAGCGCGGAAGTGCGCCTATCTTCAAGGCAGCCGCTTGTGCTCCTCGGCCGGCCCACGGAGTGGGTGGCGGGCCTCTATGGCCTCAGCGACGACGAGACGCTGCGCCGCCGCTACACCTTCCTGGCCAGCGACTTTAACAGCCGCTTCGAGGCGCGCACGGCCGCGGCTTACGGCCAGCTGGATGTTGCGCTCAGCGACGTACTGACCCTGACCACGGGCCTGCGCGTCGCTCACCGCACCATGGACTACGGCGACAGCAACGGCGTGGACGCCACGCCCTCGGACGATCTCTGGGGCGGCAAGCTGTCCCTGGCCTGGGACCTCGCCGACGGCGGCCTCCTCTACGCCAGCGTGTCGCGCGGCTACCGCGCCAGCGGCGTCAATGCCGGCGTACTGGCCACAGACCCGGGCTCCGTGAACGACGGCGCTCCGGTGCTCGCCGCGAACACGACCTTCGACCAGGAGCGGCTCTGGAACTACGAGCTCGGCCACAAGGCGCTGCTCGCCGACGGCCGGCTCTCCAGCCGCCTGGCGCTGTTCTGGATGGATCGGCAGGACCAGCAGGTCCGCGGCTCCCTGGTGCTGCCCCGGCCCGATGGCAGTACGGCCTTCATCGACTACACCGACAACGCCGACACCGGTACCAACCTCGGCCTCGAGTGGGAACTCAACTGGCAGCCCACGGACAGCCTGGCGTTCTTTGCCAGCCTCGGCCTGCTCGATGCCACCTTCGACGATTATGTGAACGCCGCCGGCGACGACCTCGACGGCCGCGACCAGGCCCACGCACCAAACTACCAGTACGCTGCGGGCGTCACCTGGACGTCGCCCGGCGGCTGGTATGTGCGCGCGGAAGCCGAGGGCAAGGACGGCTTCTATTTCTCGGACCGGCACGCGGCCCGCGCCGGTGCCTACGACATTTTTCACCTGCGCGGCGGCCTGCGCACAACGCACTGGGACGCCTCCCTCTGGGTGCGCAACCTCGGCGATGAGGATTACACCATCCGCGGCTTCGGCAGCTTCGGCAACGACCCCCGCAAGGGTTATGCGGTGGAGCCCTACTACCAGTATGGCGAGCCCCGCGTCCTCGGCGGGAGCGTCGCCTACCGGTTCTGATGCCGCCCGCGCTCGCTGCGGCGCTCGCGACCTGCCGGGCCTGGGCGATTGAACCGCGGCCCCCCGGGAGTCCCCGGGTGCTGCGCCCGCTGCCCGGCGGTGAAAGCAACGACAGCTGGCTCCTGGCCTGGGGCGATCAGCGCCTGGTGCTGCGCCTCGACGGCGTCGATCCGGCGGCGCCGGGGCTGAACCGGGCCGAGGAGTTCGCCATCCAGGGGGCAGCGGCGGCGGCCGGGCTCGCACCGACGCC
>NZ_KN234761.1 GCF_000764025.1 Pseudohaliea rubra DSM 19751
CGCCGGGGTCGCGGCGGCAAGGTCGAGGTGCAGGGGGTGGGCAACCTGCTGACGCACATGGCCGGCTGCTGCAAACCGCTGCCCGGAGACCGGATCGTCGGCTATATCACGCAGGGGCGGGGCGTCAGCGTGCACCGGGCCGATTGCCCGCGGGTCATGCAGTTTCAGGAAGAGGCCCCGCAGCGCATTATCGAGGTCGATTGGGGCGCGGCCGAGGGCGATCGCTTTGAGGTGGATCTCGCTATCGAAGCCTATGATCGTCAGGGGCTGCTCCGCGATGTGACCGAGCTCTTCGCCAATGCGCGCACCAACGTCCTGGCCATCAACACCCTGTCGAACAAGCATACGCACACGGCGACCATGCGCCTCACGGTGGAGATTACCGATCTCGGCTCCCTTGCGAAGCTACTGGAGCGCCTCAACCGCCTGAAGAACGTGATTTCTGCCGCCCGCCTGAACCGCTGAAGGAGCCTCCGTGCCCGACCAAGACTGTTACGGCCTCGACGATCTGTTACGTATCATGGAGCGACTCCGGGACCCGGAAACGGGCTGCCCCTGGGACCTGAAACAGGATTTCCAGAGCATCGTCCCCTCGACGATCGAGGAGTGCTACGAGCTCGCCGATGCGATCGAGCAGGGCGATTTCGACCACGTGGCCGAGGAGCTCGGCGATGTGTTGTTTCAGGTTGTGTTCTACGGCCAGCTCGGGCGCGAGGCCGGGCTTTTCGACTTCCCGGGGATCGTGCACACCCTCGCCGACAAGCTGGTGCGCCGCCATCCGCACGTCTTTGCCGCCGGCGCCATCGAGGGGGTCATGCGGGGCGACCTCGACGAGCAGCAGGTCAAGGCGCAGTGGGAGGCTATCAAGGCGGACGAGCGTCGCGCCCGCGACCAGGGTCATGTCCTCGCCGATGTGCCCAGGGCCCTGCCGGCCCTGCCGAGAGCGCAAAAGCTGCAAAAGCGGGCCGCGCGGGTCGGCTTCGACTGGGAGAATCCTGCAGGGGTCTTCGCCAAGCTCGACGAGGAACTCGCTGAGCTGCGTGCGGCGGTGACAGCGGGCGAAGGTGCAGCGATCAGCGAGGAGGTCGGCGACCTGCTGTTTACCTGCGTGAATCTGGCCCGGCAGCTCAAAGTGGACAGCGAGACGGCGCTGCGCGGCGCCAATGCAAAGTTCGAGGCGCGGATCAGGGCCATGGAGGAGGCGGTGCAGGCCGAGGGCGGGCGCCTTGAGAACCTGGATGCGCAAGCCCTGGAGCAGCGCTGGGCGGCAGCCAAGGCGACACTCGCTTCGACCAAAGGCGGGTAGCCACGCTCTTGTGCCTGTCGAAGGCGCTGTGTAAGGTTGGGCACCTTTTCGACGGGGCCGGCGCCCAGTACCTGCCGCCACGTCTTCCCAGCGACTGCAACGACGAGGAAAATACATGCGTCTGATACTCCTGGGTGCTCCCGGCGCCGGCAAGGGCACGCAAGCCAAGTTCATCACCGAGCGACTCGGGATCCCCCAGATCTCCACCGGCGACATGCTGCGCGCCGCGGTCAAGGCCGAGAGCGAGCTCGGTCTTGCCGCAAAGGCGGTAATGGATGCCGGGGGCCTGGTCTCGGACGACATCATCATCGGTCTCGTCAACGAACGCATTGCCCAGCCCGACTGCGCGGATGGTTTTCTTTTCGACGGTTTCCCGCGAACCATTCCCCAGGCCCAGGCCATGGTCGATGCCGGTGTCGATCTCGACCACGTGCTAGAGATCGCCGTGGACGACGAGGAGATCGTCGGCCGTCTTTCCGGGCGCCGCGTGCACCCGCCGTCCGGACGGGTCTACCACCTGGAGCACAACCCACCGAAAGTCCCCGGCGTCGATGATGAGACCGGCGACGCACTGGTGCAGCGCGACGACGACCGGGAAGATACGGTACGCAAGCGTCTTGCGGTCTACCACGAACAGACCAGCCCCCTCGTCGCTTTCTACCGGGAGATGGAGGGGCAGAGTGCGCCCGACTATCACCGGGTCGAGGGCGTCGGTTCCGTTGACGATATTCGCACCCGCGTTTTCAACGCCCTCGGTATCAGCTGAGCACCGCTCCGCGGCTGCCGCTTCCGGGCCCCTGGTTATAGTTGCTGAAAGCGTCGGCTTCGTCGGAAAAACCCACGGCGCTTCCCGCCAGCGTGTCGTACCAGCCCCGGACACTTCGCCCCCCCGCATCGAGATAGGCTCCCACCTGGTGCGCTGCCTCCGCCGTGAGCAGCGCGCAGAGATAGTGGTCGCGGCCGCCGGCGCGAGCCCAGGTCACGGCATCGCTCCGGGCGACCAGGGCGCCGCGGAGCGTCGCCACGAGGTCCACCGGCAGGGCGGGGACGTCGCAGGGGGCGAGGGCCAGCAGCCAGTTTGGGGGCAGCTCCGCGAGGGCGGCTTCGAGGCCTGCCAGCGGGCCCTGGTGGAGCGGTCGCCGGTCCTTGACCACCCCGTCGCCGAGGGCCGCGTAGCGGGTCGCATGGCGGTTGCAGGCGACCAGCAGCCGGTCGACCTGCGGGCGCAGCCGTGCGGCGACGGTGCCGGCAAGGGTACTGGTCCCGAAGGGAAGCATTCCCTTGTCGGCACCGCCGACACGGTGCCCGGCGCCGCCTGCCAGGAGCAGGCCGAGTACCGGCTCGGCAGCAGTGGGGGTGGGCATGGTGATCTCCTGGGTGAGTGCCAGCCAAGTATGGGATACTTGCCCACCGACTCGCGACTCCGGAGCAAGCCATGAGCGACGGCCCCGCCGTGCTCGCCGTGGAAACGGCGACTGATGCCTGCAGTGTCGCCCTCGCTCTCGGCGGGGAGCTCCGCAGCCGTCACGAGGTGGTGCCGCGGCAGCATCAGCAGCGCCTCTTTGCGATGATCCACGAGCTCGCCGGCAGTGCCCCCCTGGCGGCGCTCGGCCTCGACCTGATCGCCTACGGGCGCGGCCCCGGCTCCTTTACCGGTTTGCGGATCGCTGCGGCGGCGGCCCAGGGTCTCGCCTTCAGCCTTGGTCTCCCGATCGCCGGTGTGCCGACGCTTGCTATTCAGGCGCAAACGGCGCTGCGCCGGGGCGAGGCCGCGCCGGGCAGTGTCATTCTGAGTACCATCGACGCACGCATCGGCGAGCTCTACTGGGCTTTGTACGATTGCACCGATGAACTGCCCCGGGCGCTGTCCGAACCGGCCGTATGCCGGCCGGAGGCACTCCCGGTGTCAAGGCTTGCCGCCGAGGTTGCCTCCGGGCGTCCGCTTTATCTTGTCGGCTCCGGGGCGGCCTTTGCCGATGCCATGCCCGCGGGCCTGCCGGCCTTCGCGGGCTCGGCGCCCGCACTGCTGCCGGAGGCTGAGGACCTGGTGCCGCTGGCCCGGGCCTGCCTCGCCGCGGGCGAGGCAGGCAGCGCGGCCGGCGTTGCTCCCCTCTATGTCCAGGGCGGCGACCGCTGGAAGACCCTGGCCGAACAGGGCCGGGCCCGGTGATCGAGCCCTGGCAGGCGGCGCTCCTCGCGCTGGTGCAGGGGCTCACGGAATTCCTGCCCATCTCCAGTTCGGCGCACCTGGTGATTCCGGGGCTCGTGTTCGGCTGGCCGGATCAGGGGCTCGCTTTCGACGTGGCCGTGCATGTCGGCACCCTCGCCGCGGTGCTGTTCTATTTCCGGCGTGATCTCGCGGAGCTTGCTGTGGGTACCGGCAGTGCCCTGGTCCAGCGGCGTCTGACGGTGCCGGCGAGGGAGGTACTGGCGCTGGCCCTGGGCACGCTGCCGGTTGTGCTGGCGGGTTTTCTCGCCGGCGATTTTGTCGAGGCGCGGCTGCGCAACTTGCCGGTCATCGCCAGCACGACGCTGCTCTTCGGGCTGCTGCTCGTCGCTGCGCATCGGGCGAGTCGGCGGGCCGGGGGCACGACAGTCACGCTCGTCGCGGCCGTGGCCATCGGCCTGGCACAGGTGCTGGCGCTCGTTCCCGGCACCTCCCGCTCCGGCATCACCATGACCGCGGCCATGCTCCTCGGCGTGGGGCGCACGGCGGCGGCCCGTTTCTCGTTCCTGCTGTCGATCCCGGTGATAGCCGGGGCGGGGCTTTTAAAGGTCGCACAGCTGGCCTCGGCGCCCGCAGCGGTCCCCTGGCTGCCGCTGGCCCTGGCGGCGCTCCTTGCCGGCCTTTGCGCCTACAGCTGCATCGCGCTGTTCCTGCGCTGGGTCGATCGTATCGGCCTTCTGCCTTTTGCTGCTTACCGGGTCTGCCTCTCGCTGGTGCTGTACGCCCTGTGGTTGGCATAATGATCGTTTTATCGGGCGGGGAAACACCATGAAGGTTGCGTTTATCGGCCTGGGCGTCATGGGCTATCCCATGGCGGGGCACCTTGCCGCGGCCGGCTACGGCGTGACCGTGTATAACCGCACGGCGGCCCGCGCTGAGGCCTGGTGCGCCGAACATGGCGGCGCTCGCGGCGCGACGCCGGCCGAGGCCGCCGACGGCGCGGACCTGGTCTTTGTCTGCGTCGGCAATGATGACGATGTGCGCGCGGTGGTTCTCGGGGAGCAGGGCGCGCTGCCGGTCATGGCGGCGGGAAGCCTGCTGGTCGATCACACTACCGCTTCCGCGCGGCTCGCCCGGGAGCTGCAGGGCGCAGCGGCTGCGCGCGGCGTTGCCTTCCTCGACGCGCCGGTCTCCGGCGGCCAGGCCGGCGCTGAAAAGGGCGCGCTCACGGTCATGGCCGGCGGTGATGAGGATGCCTTCGCCCATGCCGAGCCCGTGCTCGCCGCCTACGCACGCTGTGCCCGGCGTCTCGGTCCCGCAGGCAGCGGACAGCTGGCCAAGATGGTCAACCAGATCTGCATTGCCGGTGTCGTTCAGGGACTGGCCGAGGGTCTGGCCTTTGCCGAGCGCGCAGGCCTTGACGGCGCGGCGGTGGTAGAAGTGATTGCCCAGGGGGCCGCTCAGTCCTGGCAGATGGAGAACCGCTACGAGACCATGCTTGCCGGCGATTACGAGCATGGTTTTGCTGTCGACTGGATGCGCAAAGATCTCGGCCTGGTGCTCGAGGAGGCGAACCGGCACAAGCTCGGGCTGCCTCTGACCAGCCTGGTAGACAGTTTCTACGCGGACGTGCAGCACATGGGCGGCGGGCGCTGGGACACTTCCAGCCTGTTTGCACGGCTGCGCGCCATCGCCGATCTCGGCCCGGAGGAGCGCTGACATGGGCAGCGCCGCCTTCAACGAGGGTCTGTTTGCCTTCCTCTCCCGCGCGACGACGCCCTTTCACGCCGTGGAGGCCATGGCTGAGGCCCTCGGGGCTGCGGGTTACACGGCCTTGCCGGAGGACCGCAGCTGGTCCCTCGCGCCCGGGGGGCGCTACTACACCACGCGTAACGGCTCCAGTCTGGTAGCGTTCCGCCTCGGCAGGGAGCGGACTGCGGGTCTGCGCATGGTGGGAGCACACACGGACAGCCCGTGCCTCATGATCAAGCCGAACCCGGACCTTACACGCCACGGCTGCTATCAGCTGGGCGTTGAGGTCTACGGCGGCGCGCTGTTGAATCCGTGGTTCGACCGCGACCTGTCGATCGCCGGTCGAGTCAGTTTTAGTTGCCAGGATGGCACTCTGGGGACAGCGCTCGTCGATCTGCGCGAAGCCCTCGCGGTGATCCCGAGCCTCGCTATCCACCTGGACCGGGAGGCCAACAGCGGTCGCAGCGTCAACCCGCAAACGGATATTCTGCCACTGCTCTGCCTGCCCGGCGACGGCGAGGAGCCAGCGCTGCGCGCACTTCTCGAGGAGCACCTCCGGGACCGGGGCCTCGCCCCCGCCGAGGTGCTCGCCTACGAACTCAACCTCTACGACACACAGCCGCCGGCGCGGGTCGGGCTGCAGGGGCAGTTCATCACCAGCGCGCGCCTCGATAACCTGTTGTCCTGCTACACGGGGCTGCGCGCACTCCTCGACAGCGAGGAGGGCGAGCCCGGTCTCCTGGTGTGCAATGATCATGAGGAGGTAGGCAGCGTGTCCGCCGCCGGCGCGCAGGGCCCGTTCCTTCGCTCCGTGCTGCAGCGCATTGCGGGCGACGGCGAGGCCTTCTCCTGCCTGGTCGACCGCTCCCTGCTTATCTCCGCGGATAACGCCCACGCGGTACACCCGAACTACCCTGATCGACACGACGGCAACCACGGGCCGCGGCTCGGCGGCGGTCCGGTGATCAAGCTTAATGCGAATCAGCGCTACGCGAGCAACAGTGAGACTTCGGCGCTGTTCCGGCAGCTTGCGAAGCAGGTCGCTGTGCCCGTACAAAGCTTCGTGACGCGGACGGATATGGCCTGTGGCAGCACCATTGGCCCGCTCACGGCTGCGGAGGTCGGTGTGCGCACGCTGGATGTGGGTGTGCCTACCTTTGCCATGCACTCGATCCGTGAGACCGCGGGCAGCGAGGACGCCCCGGCGCTCTGCCGCGTGCTGCGCGCGTTCTACGAGGCCCCGGAGCCGCTGTTCCCGGGCGCGGACTCTCGGCCCTGACGCCTCACGCGCACTGCGTGAGCGTGCGGGATTTCGACCGATAGCAATGGCCGGCAAACCCGGTATCATTGGCGGCTTTTTCCAGGGGGCGCAAGGCATGGGCAAGCAGCGGTATCTCACCGGCATCACTACGACCGGGACGCCGCACCTCGGCAACTATGTCGGCGCCATCCGGCCTGCGATCGAGGCGGTGAACGCTGGCGGAGCCGACTACTTCTTTTTTCTGGCTGACTACCACGCTCTCATCAAATGCACGGATCCCGCGCAGGTGCGGCGCTCCTCCCGGGAGATCGCCGCCACCTGGCTCGCCCTCGGCCTGGATACGGAACAGGCTGTGTTCTACCGCCAGTCCGACGTACCGGAGATCCCGGAGCTTACCTGGATCCTCGGCTGCAGCGCTGCCAAGGGGCTCATGAACCGGGCCCATGCCTATAAGGCCGCGGTGCAGGCGAACGAGGAAGCGGGGGAGGACCCGGATTACGGCGTCACCATGGGTCTGTTCAACTACCCGGTGCTCATGGCCGCGGATATTCTCATGTTCAATGCGACCCACGTCCCCGTGGGGCGTGATCAGCTCCAGCATCTGGAGATGGCTCGGGATATCGGCCAGCGCTTCAATCATAACTTTGCCGAGCTGTTCACGCTGCCTGATGCGGTGGTGGACGACAGCGTCGCCGTGCTCCAGGGCCTGGACGGACGCAAGATGAGCAAGAGCTACGGCAACACCATTCCGCTCTTCGAGGGCGAGAAAAAGCTGCGCAAGGCGGTCAACAAGATCAAGACCAACCTGCTCGAGCCCGGTGAGCCCAAGGACCCGGAGCGCTCTACGGTATTCCAGATCTGGTCCGCCTTCGCGCCGCCGGCGGAGGTGGAGCGCATGCGCAGGGAGTTTGCCGCGGGCATAGCCTGGGGCGAGGCCAAGAAGCAGCTCTTCGAACTGATCAACGAGGAATTGTCCCCCGCGCGGGAACGCTATGAGGCGCTCCTGGCCGACCCGGGCTACATCGAGGCGGTACTGAAGGCCGGCGCCGAGCGCGCCCGGGCCGTAGCGGTGCCGCTCATGGAGCGGGTGCGCGAGGCCGTCGGCATCGCGCCTGTGGATGCCTGAGGCTTCCCTCAGAGCCGGTAGCTGAGGCCGATCCCCCCGTAGAAGTTGCGGCCCGGCGCCGGTTCGATAAAGCGGTTGAACGTCTGGTTCACGCGCACGTTGGCGAAGAAGGCCTCGTCGAACAGGTTGTTGATGCCGAGGTAGGGGCTCACGGCCAGCCGGCCCCTCTGGTAGCGGCGACCGAGGCGCAGGTTGCTGACCGTGTAGCCGTCTACCTGCGCCGCGGGGCTGTTGGCGTCATCGGCATAGAGCTCGCCGACGCGCAGCAGGTCCCAGGTGGCATACCAGCCGTCGCTGTGGGTCCAGGCGAGCTCAGCGAAAAGCTGCGACTCCGGTACGCCCGGGAGCATGTTGCCGTCAAAACGCTCGCCGCCCGCCCGGAAGCGATCGTAGCGGAAATCGTTATAGCTGTACGCCAGGGTCAGGCGCAGGCCTTCGCGAAGCTGCGCTTCCGCAGCGAGTTCCAGCCCCTCCCGGGTGGAGCTGCCTGCATTGCGGAAAAATACATCGCCGGCGGTCTCGAAGGGTACCAGTTCATCCTCGAGGTCGATGCGGAAGAGCGCCAGCTCGTAACTCAGCCGTCCGCCGACAAGGCCCTTCACCCCGACTTCATAGTTGGTAGAGGTCTGAGCCTCAAGGGATTCCAGGAAACCGGGCCCGGCGGGGTCCTCGAGCTGGTTCAGGCTGGGTGTTTCAAAGGAAGTGGACAGGTTGGCATAGAGGTTGGCCCAGGCCGTCGGCGACCAGAGCAGTCCCGCCATGGGTGTGAACTCATCGAACTGTATGGCGCCGGAGTTATCACCGTCCTCGAGGAACTCATCGCTCAGCTTGAAGTCCAGTGCCTCGTAGCGCCCGCTCAGGCGCAGCATCACCGTCTCGCTGAGCGTCAGCTCATCCTGCAGGTAGATGGCGACGCTATCGACCGCCTCGCGCTGGCGCTGGGTCAGGGCGCCCCGGTTGCCGCTGCGGTCTGCATCGAAGCGCTCCCGGTCATCTTCCTGGGCGGTGACTTCCATCCCGGCGATGAAGCGGTTGCTGCGTCCTGCGACGGTGCCGGCGAGCTGGTATTCAAGGCCACCACCGATATAACGCCGGTCGAAGGTCGTGTGATCGACGAAGGGGCAGGGCAGCCGGGCGTCGAACTGGCGGTCCAGCAGGTACCCCCGAAGGCGCAGCGACTGGCCTTCACCGAGACTCTTTCGCAGGACAACCCCGGTCCGGTACTGGTCCGCCGTCTCACGCACGCCGCAGTCGACATTCAGCTGCCGGGCGCGGTCCCGCGGACCTTCTGCTAGCTCCGCGGGGGTCAGGGCACCGGGGTCACGGGCTTCCTTGTCGAGGGCGGCGAAAACGGCCGTCAGCTCCAGCGTGGGATCGATGCGGTAGTGGAACGTGGAGTTGAAGGTGGTTGTGTCGGCCTGTGAATGGTCGCGGAAGCCCTCCAGATCCTGGCGGCGGACGCTCGCGAGGTAGCCGAGGTCGCCGCTGGTACCGCTGGCCTTGAGCTGCAGCTGCCGCTGTCCGTAGTCGCCGACGGTGGCCCGCGTCTCCACCGTGGGCTGCTCCTGCGGCTGCTCGCTGTAAATGTTGATGGCGCCCCCGGCGGCGGTGCCGAAGAGAGCGGCCGAGGGCCCCCGCAACACTTCGATACGACCCATGGAGCCCATGTCCAGATCATCCACCTGGCTGGTGCCGTCCGGCGTAGTGAGCGGGATGTCGTCTACCGCGAGGCGAATGCCACTCTGACCGAACTGCGCTCGCGCGCCGAAGCCACGGATGGCAATGCGCAGATCCTGATTGAGGTTATAGCGGTTCTGAAAGAAGACTCCGGGGACCCGCGCCAGGGCCTCGTCGATGCCGATCTGCTGGCGTCCGAGCTGAAGATCGTCTCCAGTGACGGCGGTGATCGCAAAGGGCGTCTGCTGCACGGTGCTGTCGAGGCGTGGAGAGACCACGATGATTTCCTCAAGAGCCGTGGAAGCGGTTGCCGGAGCGGCGATCAGACCGGACAAAAAGAGCAGGGCGGCACGGCAGCGGGACATGGCAGATCCTTTAACACAGTGGCGCGGCACTATAACAAAGCTCTGCAGCTGGGACGAAAACCGCGTCCCGGCCCCGTCTGCTATCATGCGCCCCCCGGCTGGAGGCCCGCCATGGACAGCGCAGCGCAGGTACTTGCGGTTAACGATGATCTTCCCATCCGCACCGGCGCCCCGGTGCACAGCGGCAAGGTGCGGGCTGTCTACTGGTTGACGGAGCGTGACTCCCGGCGCCTCGCCGAAGACCGCGGCTACCGGGTGGTGCCGGGTGCCCCCCTGGGCATCATGGTGATCTCGGACAGGCTCTCGGCCTTTGACTGCCTCTGGCGTGCCGAGGGCGGCTGGGACGGTGTGCCGGGAAAAGGGGCCGCTCTCAATGCCATCGCCGCGCACTGGTTCCGAAGTTTCGCCGCCGCGGGCCTTGCGCCGGCACACCTGCTGGAAGCTCCGCACCCGCTTCTCTGGGTGGTACAGCGGGCCCGGCCTCTGGCCCTTGAGGCGATTGCCCGGCAGTACATTACGGGGTCTCTGTGGCGTGCCTACGAGGCCGGTGAGCGCAGCTTCTGCGGTATCGCTCTACCGGAGGGCCTGGGCGCTCATGAGCGGCTGCCCGAGCTGCTCATGACGCCCTCTACGAAGGGCGTGCTCCGCGGCCTCCCGGGAGTGCCCGAAGCGGACGATGTCAACATCAGTCGCGCGCAGCTCCTCAAGCACCGTGCGGCCTTCGGCTTTGAGGACCCGGGCGATGTCGACCACTACACCACGCTTCTCGCGTCCGGCTTCCGGCTCATCGAGCGTGAGCTCGCGGCGCTGGACCTGGTCTTCGTCGATACCAAGTTCGAGTTCGGCTATGTGGACACCGCCGAGGGCACCGCGCAGCTGATCTACCTCGACGAGGTCGGTACCCCCGACTCCTCCCGGATCTGGGACGGGCCCCGCTATCGCGCGGGAGAAGTGGTGGAGTTCTCGAAGGAGGCCTTCCGTCAGGCACTGCTGTCCGGTGCGCCCGATCCCGCGGTGCTCCTCGACAAGGGCCGCATGGCGTCCCGGCAGGCCCTCGCCCGGGAGTGGATTCTGCCGCGAGCACTTTTCGAGCAGGTGTCGGCCAGCTACCGGGGTCTGGCTGAACGGCTCACCGGGGAGCGTCTGGCGGTGCCGGAACGGCCGCGGGAAGAACTCACGGGAGTACTCGCCGACGAACTCGGCCTGCTGGACTGACCGGTGCTCGTCGACCCGGCTTTCTATGCCGTCAGCATCCCCGGCGTACTGCTTTACGGCATCGCCAAGGGCGGCTTCGGCGGCGCCGTGGCGATCCTGGCCGTGCCCCTTATGGCGCTGGTCATGCCACCGGCCCAGGCTGCGGCGATCCTCTTGCCGATCCTGTGCGTGATGGATGCGGTAGTCGTGCGCACCTACTGGGGCCAGTTCGACGGCAGGGCCCTGCGGTTGCTCCTGCCCGGAGCAGCGGTCGGTATCGTGCTCGGTTATCTGACCCTGGATGTCATGAACGAGCACTGGCTGCGCCTGCTGGTCGGGACCGTTGCCGGAAGCTTCGGTGTGCTCACGCTGCTTGGGCTGCAGGCCATGACCGGCCGTGAGCATCACCCGGGCACCGCCGGTTTCTTCGGGGGTCTCGCGGGTTTTACCAGCTTCTCGATTCACGCAGGGGGCCCGCCGCTCACCATGTACCTGTTGCCCAAGGGGCTGCCGCCCCTGGTTTTCGCCGGCACGGCAGGGCTGTTTTTCGCCGTAGTCAATGCGCTGAAGCTGCTTCCTTATTACCTGCTCGGGCAGTTCTCCGCCGAAAACCTCCTGTACTCTCTGGTACTGGTGCCGCTGGCGCCTGTCGGTGTGCGCATCGGCCACTGGCTGGTACGCCTGTCCCGGCCGGCGGTGTATTACCGGATCATCTCCGTCTTCCTCGTGGTCGTTGGTATCAAACTCTGCGCCGACGGCCTTGGAGGGCTGGGCGTGAGCGGCGTGCCGGCTCCCTAGAGTCGGGCTCGGCCGCAGGCTATAATGCTGCCCCCGCAGGACGACAGGGCAGCGTCGGCGGCGCGGCCCGAGCCAGCAAGGAGTATTCATGCAGATCGTCAAGCTCACCGACACCGTAGGCGTTTCCGGACAGATCAGCCCGGCGGAGTTCCCGGCACTGGCCGAGGCCGGTTACCGGGTGATCGTGAACAATCGACCGGATGGCGAGGCCCTCGAGCAGCCCAGCTCCGCAGAGTTTGCCGCCGCCGCCGAGGCCGCGGGCCTCGAGTATCACTACTATCCCCTCAATGCCTTCAACTACCCCGGGGACGATGTCGGCGCCATTGCCCGACTCTTCGATGACGGCGAGCGGCCGGTCCTCGCGTTCTGCCGCAGTGGCACCCGGTCCACGAACCTGTGGATTTCCAGCCGCGCACCTGAAGAGCAGGAGTCGGCGCGGGAGCACGCCCGCAGCCTCGGCTTCGATGTGTCCATGTCCGGGCGCTGAGGGTGCTCTGTCCGTCCGGCGGAGCGGCCGCCGATTCCAACGTCACGCCAGCGGGAGCTTGCATGAAATCCATTGTCCGTATCCTTTGCCTGACTCTGCCGCTTGCCGCGGCGCCGGTCATTGCTGATGAGCTTGCCGACGCGGTTCAGGCCGATTACGACGCGCACCTTGCGCCGCTCTTCGAACACTTTCACCGCAACCCGGAACTGTCCTTCATGGAGTCCGCGACTGCTGCGCGGCTCGCCTCGGAGCTGCGCGATGCCGGTTATGTGGTCACCGAGGGCGTCGGCCGCACAGGTATTGTTGCCATCCTGGAGAATGGCGAGGGGCCGACGGTGATGATGCGCGCCGATATGGACGGCCTGCCTGTGCCGGAAAAGACCGACCTGCCCTATGCTTCGGAGGCGATGCAGGTGGACCGCAACGGCAATGAGGTACCGGTAATGCACGCCTGCGGACACGACGTACATATCACGGCGCTGGTGGGTACGGCGCGGCAGATGGGCGCCCGAAGGGACGAGTGGTCCGGCACGCTCATGCTCATCGGCCAGCCGGCGGAAGAGCTCATCGCCGGGGCCCGGGTAATGATGGAAGACGATCTCTGGGCGCGCTTTGGCAAGCCGGACCAGGCCATGGCCTTCCACGTTGCCTCCAGTATTCCTGCAGGCAAGCTGTCGGCGCCGCTGGCGCCTTACTCCGGCTCGGACACGGTGGATATCATCGTGCACGGTGTCGGCGCCCACGGGGCCAGCCCGCACGCGGGCATCGACCCGGTCCTGGTCGGCTCGCAGATCGTGCTCGGGCTGCAGACCGTGGTCAGCCGCAGCCTGGCCCCCCGGGAGCCTGGCGTGATCACCGTCGGCGCGTTCCACGCCGGCACCAAGCACAACATCATCTCCGACCGCGCGCACCTGCAGCTCACGGTGCGCAGCGAGAGCGCCGCCGCACGCAAGCTGCTTCTGGATGGTATCCGCCGCATCGCCGAGCATACGGGCCGCGCGGCGGGTCTGCCGGAGGACCTTCTGCCCGAGGTCATTGTTTCCGACGAGAGTACGCCGCCGACCCTCAACGACCCGGCGCTCACCGCGCGGCTCACGGCCACCTGGGGCGAGCGCTTTGGCGAGGACGTCTTCCACACGGCCAAGCGCCAGGGTATGGGTGCGGAGGACTTCCCTTTCTTTGTCACCGATCCCTACATCCCGAGTACCTACTTCGCGGTCGGTGGCACGCCGCAGGCCGTCTTCGACGCGGCGGAGGCCGGCGGGCCGCCAGTGCCCTCGCACCACTCGCCGCTGTTCAAGGTGGCGCCGGAGCCGTCGATTACCCTGGGGGTTGAAGCGACGGTCACGGGGCTGCTCGAGCTGCTCGGTAGCTGACCTTGTCCGACGTGGTACCGGTTCGCCCGGCGAGTACCGTCGTCCTCTTGCGCGAGCACGACGGGCGGCTGGAGACGCTGCTCCTGAAGCGCAACAAGGCGTTGCTCTTTGCGGGCGGCTTCTGGGTCTTTCCCGGGGGCGCCATCGATGATGGCGACCGCGCTGCGGCCGGGGGTGATCCCGACCGCGCTGCCCGGCTGGCGGCTGCCCGGGAGGCCTGGGAAGAGGCGGGGGTCGCGGCTGACCCGGAGACCATGGTCTCCCTGAGTCACTGGACTACGCCGGCGGTGGAGAAGCGCCGTTTCGCTACCTGGTTTTTCGCCGCGCCCCTGGCGGCCGACGCCGAGGTCACCATCGATCACGGCGAGATTCATGAAGCGCGCTGGCTGGGCCTTGGCGAGGCCCTGGCGGCCCACGCCGCCGGGGCGCTCAACCTGATGCCCCCGACCTATATCACCTTGCTCAACCTTGTGCGCTATCGGGATCTTGCCGGCGTGCTCGCTGCCGAGGCCCGCTCGCCCGTGCCCCGGGTAGAGCCCGTGCTCGGACGGGAGGGGGAACGGCCGGTCACCCTCTACCCGGGGGATGCCGCCTATGCCGGTGGAGATCCGGCGGCCGCAGGGCCGCGCCACCGCTGTGTGCTTGAGGGCCGGCAGTGGATCTATCAATGCAGCGACCTGCCTGAAGAGTGTGTGCCGCTTGTCGCCAGAGGCCTCAGCCCGTGATGACAGCGGCTGAAGCCCGCTATCCCCTCTGGGACCTTCCGGTCCGCGTGTCTCACTGGCTCATTGCCCTGTGCCTGCCCGCGGCCTGGTGGACCGCGGAGGAGGGGCACCTCGAGCTGCACGCCTGGATCGGCTATACGGTGCTGACCCTGGTCCTTGCGCGCCTCGCCTGGGGCGTCTTCGGCAGCCCCCAGGCGCGCTTTGCCGATTTCCTGCGCGGTCCTGGCGCCATTATCGCCTATCTGCGTGAGGGCCGACGTGACACGCCGGGGCACAATCCCCTTGGTGGCTGGTCGGCGATGCTGCTGTGGTCGCTGCTGCTCGTACAGGCCCTGACCGGTCTCTACAACAGCGACGGGATTCTCTTTGACGGGCCGCTGTACCACGCCGCCGACGAGGCGGTCACTGACAAGCTCGGTGCGGTCCACGGCTGGCTGTTCAACGGCATCCTGGCCTTTGTGGGCCTCCACGTGGCGGCCGTATTGTTCTATCAATGGCGCCGCGGTGAGCAGCTCCTCGTGCCGATGGTCCGTGGTAGTGCGCCCGGTCGCGTCGGCACCGGGCCGGCGGCGCCGCTCTGGCGGGCTCTGCTGATCCTGGACCTGGTGGCGCTGGCGCTGCTCGCGATCTTCGCCGCGGCGCCGGAACCGGTGTCGTCCTGGTGGTAGCCGCGGCGCGCTGAGTCAGAACAGGGCGTGGTCGCCCAGTTCCTGGCCGGCAAGTCCCTTTGCCAGCGCCTGCTCGTAGAAGGCCTCTAGCGTATCTTCGCCGAAGGATGGCGTCGCCGCGGCGTCGTAGGCGCCGCGCGTCTCGTCCCAGAGCAGCATGGATTCGGTGGCGTAGTAGTGCCCGATGCGTGCGAACTCTGCCTTGTCGACCAGTGAAGGAACTACCCGGCCAAGCGCGCCGAGCACGCCGCCGACCGCGGTGAACAGCCCCGGCGGGACGCTGCGGTAGCGCGGGGGCCGGCCACTCAGCCGGAACAGCAGCTCCCCCATGGCCCGGGGCGTGAGCGCCGGGCCGGGCCCGCCGACGGGCAGGATGGCGTCGTGCCGCATCGGGTCGTCCAGGCAGTCGACGAGGTAGCAGGCCAGGTCCCGCTCGCTGATGGGCTTGCACGCGGTCAGTTCGCCGTTGCCGAAAAGCAGGTAGGGCTTGCCGGCGAGCACCCGTGGAAGCTGGCCGGCCAGAGACTTGAAAAAAGCGGTGGGGCGGACGATGGAGTAGCGCAGGCCGCTGGCCGCGAGCAATGCCTCGAAGGTCAGCTTGGCCCGCTGGAAGGCGAGCTTCGGTCGCTGCACGCAGATCGCCGAGAGCAGCACGAAGTGGGGAACGCCGGCCGTCAGCGCCGCGTCCAGCAGCACCCGGTTGGCCTCGAACTCCACGGTCCAGGCATCGCGGACGCCGCCGCCGCGGGTGGCGAGGCAGGAGAAGACGGCGTCAAAGGACTCGCCGGCGAAACCGTCTTCGCGCAGGCTGTGCGGATCCGAGACGTCGCCTACCCGGAACTCAGCGTCCGGGAGAGCCCGGGCGAGGTCTTCGGGGCTGTCACGGCCGCCGACGCCGCTTCGCGGCCGTACCAGGCAGACTACGCGGTGCCCCCGGGCGCAGAGTTCGCGCACCAGCGCACGGCCGCTATAGCCGCTGGCGCCGGCGACGAAGACCGCGCGGCCGGGGGAGGCTCCCGCCACGGCGCCTCCCGGAATCAGTACAGGTAGTCCTTGGACTTGTAGTCGTCGTGACAGGCCTTGCAGGTGCCGCCTGTGGCCTTCACGGCCTCGGCAATGGCCGCCCGGTCGCCGCCTTCGGCCGCCTTGTCCAGGGCTTTGGCTGCGTCGCTGAGGTCCGTCAGCTTGGCTTCGAAGTCGTCCATGTTGTCCCAGATCGCGGGCTTGGCGCGGGTCGTACCCTTTTCGGAGCCCGGCGCGAAGCCGCGCAGGAGGTTTAGCTCGGTGACAGTTTCCAGATCCTTCGCCCAGCCCTGTAGCATCTCGAGGTCCCAGGGGATATCGCCCTTGACCATGTCGGCGATGGGGCCGAAGTTCATGGCGACGATGGCGAAGTAGGACTGCCGATAGGACTGCAGCGGCTCCTTGGAATCGAGGCGCGCACTGACGAGCGGTGCTGTGAAGAGGGTGGCGGCGACGGTTGTCGCGGCGAGAATGCGTTTCAGGGGCATCGGCATGGGCGGGTTTCTCCTCTGGCCTTAAAAGGGGCGCGCCGGCAGTTCGCCGCCGCTCCAGCTATGCTAACAGATGCCCCGGGCGGCGCCAGCAGGACCCCCGGGGTCTACGCGGCTCGCCAGCCCCGCGCGCGGCGGGTAAACTGCGGCGCGGACCAACGGGGAGGGGAGTCCATGAGCGAGGGAACGCGTCCGCTGGAGGGTCTTCGGGTCATCGAGCTGGGGCAACTGCTGGCGGGGCCCTTTACGGGAACCATCCTGGCTTACTTCGGCGCCGAGGTGATCAAGGTCGAGCCTCCCGGCGGTGACCCCATTCGCGGCTGGCGCGAGGTTCGGGACGGCACCTCGCTCTGGTACCGCAGCCTCGGGCGCAATAAAAAGTCCGTGACCCTGGATCTGAAGAGCGAGCGCGGCCGGGCCCTGACCCTGGCGCTTCTCGACGACGCCGATGTGCTCGTGGAGAACTTCCGGCCCGGGGCCATGGAGCAGTGGGGGCTCGGGCCCGAGGTGCTCAAGGCGCGCAACCCCGGGCTTATTTACGCGCGGATCTCCGGCTACGGGCAGACCGGGCCTAATGCGAACAAGCCCGGCTATGCATCGGTGACCGAAGGCTTTGGCGGCTTCCGCTATATCAACGGGGAGCCCGGCGAGGCGCCGGTTCGCCCCAATATTTCCCTCGGCGATACCCTCTCGGCGATCCACGCGGCCCTGGGCATTGCCCTCGCCGTCATCGAGCGCCAGCGCAGCGGTGCGGGACAGACCGTCGACGTGGCGCTTTACGAATCGATTTTCAATCTCCTGGAGGCCATCGTTCCGGAATTCGATGGTGCCGGCGTGATCCGGGAGCCCTCCGGTACGACCATCACCGGCATCGTACCGACCAATACCTACCGCTGCGCCGACGGACGCCATGTGATCATCGGCGGCAACGGTGACTCCATCTTCAAGCGCCTTATGGTCGTCGCCGGCCGGTCGGACATGGCCGAGAACCCGGCGCTGGCCGACAATGCGGGGCGGGTGCAGCACGAGGCGGCTATCGACGCGGCCCTGGCCGCGTGGTGTGCCGGGCTCGCTGCGGCCGAGGTGATCGAGCAGCTCGAGGCGGCGCGAGTCCCCGTGGGGCCTATCTACAGCGTCGCCGACATGGTGGCGGACCCGCACTATCGGGCACGCGGTCTGTTCGAAACGGTGGAAGTGGACGGCAAGCCGCTTAAGATACCGGCAATTCTACCGCGCCTGGAGGGAACGCCGGGCCGCACCGAGTGGCCCGGCGGGGCCGTTGGCAGTCACAACGAGGAAGTGCTCGGCGGACTACTCGGCCTGTCGGGTGAGGAGTTGGCGGCGCTGCGTGCCGAAGGCGTGATCGCCTAGACGCGGCTATTTGCCGAGCATAGTGCGGGCCACCAGCTCGCGCATGATTTCCGAGGACCCGCCATAGATGCGCTGGATGCGCGCGTCGGTGTAGAAGCGGGAGATCGGGTATTCGGCAGTGTAACCGTAGCCGCCGAAGAGCTGCAGGCAGTCGTCCACGGTGCTGCACTGCATTTCACAGGATGCGAGCTTGAGCATTGCCGCCTTGTCGGCGGTCAGCTGGCCGCGGGCGTATTCGTCGGCGCACTGCTCGTAGAGCGCCCGGTTGAGGGCGATTTCCGTCTTCACGTCGGCGAGCTTGAAGCGCGTATTCTGGAAGGCGCCGATGGTCTGGCCAAAGGCCTTGCGCTCCTGCACGTAGTCCACGGTGAGGGCCAGTGCCCCCTCTGCGGCGGCCACGGCCTGCGCGGCGATGCCCAGGCGCTCCCGGGGCAGTTCCTCCATCATGATCACGAAACCCCGGTTCTCCTCGCCGAGGAGGGCGTCCGCGGGCAGGCGCACGTCCTGGAAGAACAGCTGCGCAGTGTCCGAGCTGTGCTGGCCGATTTTTTCGATCTTCTTGCTCTTCTCGAAGCCCGGCAAGTGGGCGTCTACGAGAAACAGGCTGGTGCCCTTGGCGCCCTTGCCCGGATCCGTGATCGCCGCCACGATGACCAGGTCGGCGTGAATGCCGTTGGTGATGAAGATCTTGGAACCGTTGAGGATCCATCCGTCGCCGTCGCGGACTGCGTTGGTGCGGATCGCCTGCACGTCGGAGCCGGCGCCGGGCTCGGTCATGGCAAGAGCGCCTACGGCCTCGCCGGTGACCATGCGCGGCAGCCATTGCTGTTTCTGTGCCTCGGTGCCATGGCGCGACAGGTACGGCGCGACGATGTTCGAGTGGATACCGTAGCCGCTGGCGATGCCGCCGAAGCCCATGGCCGAGAGTTCCTCGATGAGTGCCAGGGTGACGTGGGGAGAGGTGCCGGCGCCGCCGTAGGCTTCGTCCACGTCGGGGCAGAGCAGTCCTGCCTCGCCCAGGGTGCGCCAGAGCTCCCTCGGCACGAGGTGCGCTTCTTCCCACGCCTCGAAATGGGGGCTGATTTCCTGTTCGAAGGCCCGCCGGGCCATGTCGCGGAACAGTTGCATGGTTTCAAGACCGGCGTCCTGGGTCATGAGGGCTTCCTCTGTGTTTCAGGTTGGTGCTGCTGGACAATGCCAACTGGATCGCAGAAGTATGACTAAAAATTTACCTCGCCTCAAAACTGGTGCAGGCTGCGGCGGCGAAGTGTGCTGAGTATAGCGGTCGGGGAGGCTGTGTTGGCGATGGATAGGTCTGAAAGTCTGGCGGGTGCTGTCGTGCCGGAGGGCATTCCACTGCTGCGCTCTCTCGGCCCCGGTATCATGATGGCCGCCGCTGCCGTCGGCGGTTCCCACCTCGTCGCCTCTACCAAGGCCGGTGCCATTTATGGCTGGCAACTGCTAGCCCTGGTGCTGCTGGTCAATCTGTTCAAGTATCCGTTTTTCCGCGCCGGGGTTCACTACACCATGGGCACCGGCGAGAGCCTCGTGGAGGGCTATGCGCGCCTGGGTCGGCCCTACCTCACTGCCTTTGCAGCGCTGGCGCTGATCAGCGGTATGGTCAATGTCGCCGCCCTGACCCTGTTCAGTGCCAGCCTGCTCGGTTACTTCCTGCCGTTTACCGCAAGCCTGAAGCTGCTCAGCGGCCTGACGCTCCTGGCCTGCCTTGGACTGCTTGCTGCCGGGCGTTTCCGGGCTCTCAGCGCCTTGTCCAAGGGGATCATGATTTCGCTCACCGCCGCAACGTTGACCGCGGTGGCGATAGCAGCGGGCAAGGCCGCCGTGCCGACGCCGGGTTTCGTGGCACCGAGAGCCCTCTCCGCCGCGGCCATCGGCTTCATCGTGATAACCATGGGCTGGATGCCCGCGCCGATCGAGATTTCCAGCATCACCTCGCAGTGGCTGAAGCGCCAGCGTGAACTCCAGGCGGTGACGCCTGCTTCTGCGCTGCGTGATTTCAATATCGGCTACGTCGTTACGACGGTGCTCGCGGTCGTGTTCCTGGCCCTGGGCGCGCTGATTCTTTATGGCACCGGGGTCGAGCTCGCGGAGTCGGGAATCGGCTTCGCCCGGCAGTTGGTCGGTCTCTATGCGGCAACGATCGGCAGCTGGTCCGGGCCGCTGATCGCACTGATCGCTTTTCTCTGCATCTTTGGCAGTACCATCACGGCCCTCGACGGCTATGCACGGGTTCTCGCGGAGGCCTGGCAGCGGCTCACCCGGCAGGCGGCGGCGCCGAGCGAGTTTTCGGCGCTGCGCTGGATCCTTGGGCTGGCGCTCGCGGCGGTGGCAATCCTTGTGTTTTTCTCCACCGCGCTCATGCCGATGATGAACTTCGCCATGATCATGGCCTTCCTGACGACGCCTTTCTTCGCCTGGCTGAATTACCTGCTCGTTTTCCGCACGCCGCTGCCTGAGGCGGTGCGCCCCGGCCGGGCCTTTGTCTGGCTGGCCCGCCTCGGCCTGACCTACCTCCTGGGTTTTCTTCTTCTTTTCATCTGGTGGCGCTGGCTGCTTTGAAGTCGCTTTACAGGGCGGACAGGCCCAGTGGTAGTGATGGGTGAGCCCTTTGAGCTGAAACATGAGCAGGAGCCCGCCGCCCACGCTGAGCCAGACCGGCAGGAAACTGTCCTCAAAGGCGTTGGCGAGGGATAGACCCCCGGCCACGAAAAACCCGCCCAGGAGCGCCACCTCTTCGTAGATGACTTCGTAGATGACGCCTCTGCGTGTCTGCGGCTCTCGGTTGATGACGATGTCCCGAAGCGTGCCGCCGCCGGCGCCGTTTCACGGCTGGCGTACCTTCGCTGTTTGCCGCTATGCTCATGTCCCTTGGCAAAGACAGGGAGACAGCCATGCGCGACTACACCCGTTTCTACATTGATGGCCAGTGGGTCGACCCGGCCGAGCCCCGCCCCCTCGAGGTGATCAACCCGGCAACGGAAGAGAGCTGCGCGCGGATTTCCCTTGGCGGTGAAGCAGACGTGAACCGTGCGGTGGCAGCTGCCCGCCGGGCCTTCGACAGCTACGCGCAAAGCAGCCGGGAAGAGCGGGTGGAACTGCTCGAGGCCTGTGCTGCGGTTTACGAAAAGCGCTTCGCTGATATTGCCGCCGCGATCAGCGAGGAGATGGGCGCACCGAAGGGCCTCGCCGGTGGCAGCCAGGCCTTCACCGGGCTCGGACATCTCAAGGAAGCGGCGAAGGTGCTGCGCGACTACCCCTTCGAAGAGGCCATCGGCGAGCACCGCGTGGTCAAGGAGCCGATCGGCGTCTGCGGCCTGATCACGCCCTGGAACTGGCCGGTCAACCAGATTGCCTGCAAGGTGGCGCCGGCGCTGGCCGTGGGCTGCACGGTGGTGCTCAAGCCCAGCGAGGTGGCGCCGCTGTCTGCGTGGATTTTCAGCGAAATTCTTGACGAAGCCGGCGTGCCCCCCGGTGTCTACAACATGGTCAACGGCGACGGCCCCGGCGTCGGCACCTTCCTGGCGAAGCACCCGGGGATCGACATGATGTCGTTCACCGGGTCCACCCGGGCCGGAACCCTGGTGGCACAGAACGCTGCGCCCTCCGTCAAGCGCGTGACTCAGGAGCTCGGGGGCAAGTCGCCGAACATCATTCTTGAGGATGCGGACTTCGAAAAAGCTGTGGCCAGTGGCGTCGAGGAGATGTATCAGAATACCGGGCAGTCGTGTAACGCGCCGTCACGCATGCTGGTACCCCGCGCGCGCCTGACCGAGGCTGAGGATATCGCCCGGCGGGTAACCGAGGGTGTAGTGGTCGGTGACCCGGCCGATGACCGTACGCAGGTCGGACCTGTGGTCTCGAAGGTACAGTGGGACAAGATCCAGGGCCTCATCGAGCGCGGCATTGAAGAGGGCGCGACCCTGGTCTGTGGCGGTCCGGGCAAGCCCGAAGGCCTGGCGCGTGGCTACTATGTCCGGCCGACGGTATTCTCCGCGGTCAACAATGACATGACCATTGCCCGGGAAGAGATCTTCGGGCCGGTGCTGGCAATGATTCCTTACGACACGGAGGCGGAGGCGATCCGCATCGCCAATGACACGCCCTACGGCCTCGCCGCCTACGTGCAGAGCGAGGATATCGAACACGCGCGTCGGGTGGCGGCGCAGATCCGCGCCGGCAACATCCATATCAACAATCAGTGGGGCGGTTTCGCCGTGCCGTTCGGTGGTTACAAGCAATCCGGTAACGGTCGCGAATGGGGCGCACACGGCTTTACCGATTTCCTTGAGATCAAGGCCATCGAGGGTTACGGGACCTGACCGGTGGGGGATTATATCCTTGCCATCGACCAGGGCACGACCGGTACCACTGTCGCGCTTATGGACGCGACGGGCCGTTTGCGGGCGAGCGTAAACCACGAGTTTCCGCAGCATTATCCGAAGCCTGGCTGGGTGGATCACCGAGTCGATGATATCCGGGCTTCCGTGGAAAAGGGCATCCGCGGCGTACTGCGCAAGGGGGTATGCAAGGCCAGCGAGATCGCCGCTGTCGGGCTTACCAATCAGCGCGAGACTGCGCTGCTCTGGGACCGGGAGACCGGCGAGGCCCTCAACAATGCGGTGGTCTGGCAATGTCGGCGGACCACGGAGTTCTGCGAAGCCCTGAAGTCCGCCGGCCACGAGAAGGCCGTCCGCCGCAAGACGGGCCTCGTGCTGGACCCGTACTTCTCGGCCAGTAAGTTCCGTTGGTTGCTGCGCAACACGCCGGGGATCAAGCGCAGGCTCGCCGCGGGCCGAGTCGCCGGGGGTACGGTGGACAGCTACCTGGTCTGGCAGCTCACCGGGGGGCAGCAGCACGTCACCGATGTCTCCAATGCGGCGCGCACGAGTCTTATGAATCTGAAGACCCTGGATTGGGATAGCGAGCTTGCGGAGCTGTTTGAAGTCCCCCGGGAAATCCTGCCGGCCATCGTGCCCTGCAGCGGCCTGCTCGGTCATACCCGCGGTGTGCGGGGTCTGCCCGACGGAATCCCCATCGCCGGCATGGCCGGTGATCAGCAGGCGGCTCTGTTCGGCCAGGCCTGCTTCGCCGTCGGTGACGCCAAATGTACCTTCGGTACAGGCTCCTTTATCGTCATGAATACCGGTGGCGAGCCGCTCCACTCCCACGCCGGGCTGCTGACGACGGTGGCCTGGCAGCTGGGGGAGGGGGGCAAGCCCGTTTACGCGCTCGAGGGCGGCGCCTTCATCTGCGGGGCGGCCGTTCAGTGGCTGCGCGATGGCCTCAAGCTGATCCGGCGCGCGGCGGACGTGGAGGCGCTCGCGGCGAAGGTCGAGGATCACGGTGGGGTGGAGTTCGTGCCGGCCCTCACGGGGCTTGGCGCACCGCACTGGGCGCCGGAGGCCCGGGGCGTGATCACCGGGCTTACCCGGGGCACCACCCGGGCCCACATCGCCCGGGCTACCCTCGATGCTATCGCCCTGCAGAACGCCGATATTCTCCGCGCCATGGAGAAAGACCTGGGCCGGCGCATGCGCCCGCTGCGCGTGGACGGTGGCGCCTCCGCCAACAACCTCCTTATGCAGATCCAGGCCGATGTGCTCGGGCGCAAGCTCCTTCGCCCGCAGCTCATCGAGACCACCGTCGCCGGCGCGAGCTACCTTGCCGGCATCGGTATCGGGCTGTGGCGCGGGACCGCGGATATCCGCCGCGGCTGGCAGGCCGGGGAGGAGTTCCGGGTCCGCCTTTCCGCGCCTGCGCGCCGCCGCCGCCGGGCGTCCTGGGAAACCGCCCTGGAGCGCACGCTGCGCTGATCAGTCCGCAGACGGTGGCTGCCGCGGCTCCGCCGCACCCTCCGGCCACTCGAGGATGCCCCGGGCCCGGGCCCGGGACTCCCAGTTGCGGCGCGCCAGCTGCTGCATGTCTGCCACCGCGTCTGATTCATCCATGATCTCAAGGCCCAGGAGGGTCTCAATGACGTCCTCCATGGTGACGATGCCGGCCATGCCCCCGTAGTCGTCCATGACCAGGGCGATATGCTCCCGGTTTTCGAGGAAGCTGGTGAACAGCTCCGGCAGCGGGCAGTGCTCCGGTACCACCTGGATGGGCCGCAGCAGCGCCCCGAGGTGGAGCGCGCCTTCCCCGGCGGCCTGGCGCTCCAGGGCCTCGCTGCGCAGCACGTAGCCGGTGATGTCTTCCGGGCGGCCGCTGCGGTAAAGGAGGATGCGCGAGAAGCGCAGCCCCGGGTTTTCCTCCAGGAACGCCTCCACGGTACGGTTCTCGTCGGCGCTGCGCACGACCATGCGCGGCGTCATGACACTGCGGGCACTCACATCCTTGAAGCGCAGCAGGTTGCGGATGATCGCGGTCTCTCCGCGGGCGAAAATGCCCTCCTGGGCACCCAGCTCCGCGAGGGCGACGAACTCCGAGCGCGTCAGCACGGAGGCGGACTCGCTGCGGTTGAGGCTCCGGGTCACCAGCTGGCAGCCCCAGACGAGCGGATAGAGGGTGGCGATGATGAAGGCCAGGGAGCGCACCGTGAAGGGCGCCAGGCGCTGCCAGTAGCTTGCGCCCAGTGTCTTGGGAATGATCTCGGACAGGATGAGCACGGCCAGGGTCATGGCAGCAGGGACAAGCAGGGAAGTGATGAGCGGGTTGGCATCGGACCAGATAAGCGCCGCCTGTTGACCCACGCCGATGGCACCGGCGGTGTGGGCGATGGTGTTCAGCGTGAGGATTGCCGCCAGGGGCTGGTCGATGTTGCGCTTGAAGCGCTCCAGCTGTGCACCGGTGCGACCGCCTTCCTGCAGCTGCAGCTGTGCGTAGGCCGGTGTGATTGACAGCAACACCGCCTCCCACAGAGAGCACAGGAAAGACGTGACGATAGCGACCAGGAAGAAAGCCGCGAGCAGGGAAAGCACCGCGCCGCCCCCTCAGCCGCCGAGTCCGCCCATGAGCACGTACTTGATTTCCGTGTAATCGTCGATGCCAAACTGGGAGCCCTCGCGACCGGAGCCCGATTCCTTGACGCCGCCGAAGGGTGCCATTTCGTTGGAGATCAACCCCTCGTTGATACCGACGATGCCATACTGCAGGCCCTCCGCGACGCGCCAGGCGCGACCGAGATCGCGGGTGTAAAAGTAGCTGGCGAGGCCGAAGGGTGTGTCGTTGGCGAGCCGGATGGCCTCGGCCTCGTCGCTGAAACGGGTAACCGGCGACACAGGGCCGAAGATTTCGGTCTGGAATACGGGCATTGCTGCGCTGACCTCCGTGAGCACCGTGGGCTGATAGAAACAGGGGCCCAGCTCGTGGGGCTTTCCGCCCAGGGCGACCCGGGCGCCGGCGTCGACACTGGCGGAGACCAGCGCGTGCACGTCTTCCACGGCACTGCGATTGACCAGCGGGCCCAGGGCAACGCCTTCCTCCATGCCGTTGCCCACCCGCAGCTCGGCAACGGCAGCGACCAGCCTCTCGACGAAGGCATCATGGATGCTGTCCTGGACCAGGAAACGGTTGGTGCAGACGCAGGTCTGGCCGCTGTTGCGGTACTTCGAGGCCATGGCGCCGGCCACTGCCGCGTCGAGGTCTGCGTCCTCGAAGACAATGAAAGGGGCGTTACCGCCCAGCTCCATGGAGGTGCGCTTGAGGGTCTTTGCGCACTGTTCGACCAGCGTCTTGCCGACGGGGGTGGAGCCGGTAAAGGTGAGCTTGCGCACGATCGCGTTGCCGGTGAGCTCACCGCCTATATCCGACGAGCTCCCGGCGACCACGTTGACGGCGCCGGCGGGAATCCCCGCACGGAGCGCCAGCTCAGCCATGGCCAGGGCCGACAGTGGTGTTTCGCTGGCAGGCTTGATGACTACCGTGCAGCCGGCCGCCAGCGCCGGGGCTACCTTGCGGGCGATCATGGCGTTGGGGAAGTTCCAGGGCGTGATCGCGGCGACCACGCCCACGGGCTCTCGCAGGCAGAGAATGCGCTTGCCCGGGGCCGGCCCCGGAATGATGGTCCCGTCGATACGCTTGGCCTGTTCGCCGAACCACTCGATGTAGGAGGCCCCGTAGGCAATCTCGCCGCGAGACTCGGCCAAGACCTTACCCTGTTCAGCGGTCATGATCCGCGCCAGGTCCTCCTGATTGTCCATGAGCAGGTCATACCAGGCGCGAAGCAGCTTCGCCCGCTCCTTGGCGGGGCGCTTGCGCCAGTCGGCCATGGCCCGCTCAGCGGCCTCAATGGCACGGCGGGTCTCGGCGGCACCCACTTTGGCGACCTTGGCCACCGTTTCGCCGGTGGCGGGATTGCTGACCGTTAGGTGCGCTTCGTCGTCCGCATCGATCCAGGCGCCGTCGACCAGGGCGCCGGTCTTGAGCAGGGAGGGGTCGCGGAGAGAAAGGTCCATGGTCGGGCTCCTGATTCAGTTGTGACCGGCAGTGTCGCGCCGCGGGCGTCGGGAACGCAAGCCGTGCCGGCGCAAGAGCCCGCGGAGCTGATCGTAGGACAGCCCCAGGGCCTCGGCGGTACGCTTCTGGTGGTGACCGTGGCTGGCCAGCGCCTCCGCGAGGAGACGGTGCTCGAAGGCGTCGACCCGCTCGCGCAGCGGCACCTCGCCGGCGGCTGCCTCCGCGTCTGCCGGAGCTTCCGTGAGGAGGGGCACTGCAGCTGTGGTCTCCCGTGGACGGGCATCGGCGAAAGGGTCCAGGGCTACCGTTGCAACCGCTGCCCCGGAGTCGCCCCAGCGGTACACTGAGCGCTCAACGGCATTTTTGAGCTCGCGCACGTTGCCGGGCCAGGAATGTGCCTCAAGCTGCGCCAGTGCCGCCTCGGTAAAACCGGGGAACAGGGGCCAGCCGAGCTCGGCACTCATCTGGATAGCGAAATGCTCGGCGAGCCCGGCTATGTCTTCGCGGCGCTCGCGCAACGGTGGCAGGTACACGATATCGAAGGCGAGCCGGTCGAGCAGGTCGTGGCGGAATTCACCGGCGGCGGCCATAGCGGGCAGATCGGCGTGGGTCGCCGCCACTACCCGCACGTCCACCCGGAGCGTGCGCTGGCCGCCGAGGCGTTCGAATTCTCCGTATTCGACCAGGCGCAGGAGTTTCTCCTGGAGCCGGGCGGAGGTGGTACCGAGCTCATCAAGGAACAGGGTGCCGCCGTCGGCGCGCTCGAAACGCCCCCGGTGCATCGCCGTGGCACCGGTGAAAGCACCGGCTTCATGCCCGAAGAGCTCCGACTCGAGGAGCGCTTCGGCCATGGCGGCGCAATTGACCTTGATGAACGGCGCTTCCCAGCGTGTCGAGAGGAAGTGCAGCCGCTCTGCGGCGAGTTCTTTCCCGGTGCCGCGTTCGCCGACGACGATCACCGGCCGGTTCACGGGGGCGAGGCGCGACAGGTGATCCAGGGCGGTGGCGAGGGCCTCGGAATTGCCGATGATGCTGTCGGGTGCGCGCATAGTGGCTTTTTAGACCTATCAGGATGGTTTTTCCAGCCTTAATTAAGGCTATAAAAGCCAGTATTTCTGGTATGTGTATGAATAATTCATTAATTAGGTGTCTTAAGATATTGATTTAAAACGCAACAATATAAATTGGCCTGGCTCTTGTTTATTGTCCTGTGATGCGGCCGATAGTCCGGCCCGCTCGCCACAGAGAGCCCTTTTCCGGGCAGGCACAGGAGAGTGACCATGGGTATTTTTTCCCGCATGACTGACATCATCAACTCCAACATCAATTCGCTGCTGGACCGCGCGGAAGACCCGGAGAAGATGATCCGACTCATCATCCAGGAGATGGAGGATACGCTGGTGGAGGTGCGCACCTCCTCTGCGCGGGTCCTCGCCGATCGGAAGCAGGCGGCCCGGCGCGTCGAGCAGCTGCGCGGTGAAGCCGACAGCTGGGACGAAAAGGCGAGGCTGGCCATCCGCAAGGACCGGGAGGACCTCGCCAGGGCGGCGCTGCAGGAGAAACGGGAGCTGGAGGAGGAGATCAGCGCCGTGGACGCTGAGCTGGCCGCCACTGATGAGCACGTGGCGCACCTCAATGAGGAGATCGGCCAGCTGCAGCAAAAACTGTCCGACGCCAAGGCCAAGCAGAAGACCCTGGCCATGCGCAACGCGACCGTGGATTCGCGCATCAAGGTGAAGCGCCAGGTGCACCGGGAGGCGCTGGATGATGCCTTCACGCGTTTTGAGCACTTTGAACGGCGGATGGACAACCTCGAGAGCCAGCTCGATGTGATGGATCTTGGCCGGGACGTGTCGCCGGGCCTGGCCGCGGAGATCGACGCGTTGCAGGAAGACGAGCGCCTGAACGATGAATTGGCCCGGCTGCGGCGCGAAGTCACGGGCGAGGGCAGAACGGGTGGGGGTCAGGCTTAGGCGGTACGCCTGGCTTACCCTCTGAGCATTTTCGAGTATAGGACCGACCGATGGAATTCTGGCAATTCATGTTTGTCCCCACCATTCTTTTCCTGGTGGTGGTGGCGCCAATCTGGATCACCATGCATTACCGCAGCGTGAGCCGCTCCAGCCGCAGCCTGAAGGCGACCGGCTGCGTATCGAGGATATGCTGGTAACCGTAGACCGGCTGACGGAGCGTATCGGCACCCTTGAGTCGATCCTGGATGACGAACACCCCGACTGGCGGCAGCAGGACGGCCGCAGTCGCAGTGAGGAGGTTCCATCATGAGTCATAGTCACCAGCGCAGCTTTGCTGCGCGCAGGCGCGAGGGCTGGGGTATGGGCCTTTACCGCAACACCCGGCGCAGTCGCCTGGCCGGCGTCTGCGCCGGCATTGCCGACTATTGGGACGTCGCCCACTGGGTGGTGCGGCTGCTGTTCATCGCCGCATTCCTGTTCACTGGGACCCTGGCCCTCTGGACTTATCTGGCGGGCTGGCTGCTGCTGGCGCCCCGGCCGCGGGGGGAAAGCCTCGATGGGGGAGCGCAAGCGGCGCTGCACCGGCCCATGGAGTACGACGAGCGACGCCATGATTTCCGACCGCAGAGCCCTTTTCGCTACAGCGAAAGTGCCAGCGTCCGCCTCGAGCGGGCCCAGGAGCGCCTGGAGGGCGCCCTGCGCCGGGTCGAGGCTATGGAGCGCTATGTGACCTCCCGGCGCTACCGTTTGAACAAGGCCTTTTCCTGCCTTTGAGGAAAGCCGCAGGCCGGCCGGCGTCTTTCCCGGCCGGCCGGCGTGCGCTATGCTCCCGTCTCATCACGATTACCCGCTTCCCGCAAGAAGCGCCCCGCACTCTGTGCAGGAGGTCCAGGCTGAACCAGGCGCTTGCCGGGGCCCGACCGGTCGAGGACCGGGTCCGGCCACTCACCGATTCCGAGGTGCCGCCGCCGCACCCGCTGCTGGCGCTCACCGAGGCGCATCGCGTAGTCCTTGAGGTGCTGTCACTGCGCCTGGCCCGCGGGCTGCTTGCCAACGCCCCTGCCGGCGACGGCCATGCGGTGATGATCCTGCCGGGGTTCCTCGGCTCCGATGGCTACAGCGCAGCTTTCCGCCGCTACCTCGCCCGACAGGGCTACGCGGTCCATGGCTGGGCCCAGGGCCGCAACCTGGGGCCCCGGGAGGGTGTGCTGGAGGCCCTGGTGGAGCGCGTGGAGTTCCTCGGCTCGCGTTATGGCGGCCCCATCTCCCTGATCGGCCACAGCCTCGGCGGTATTTTTGCCCGGGAGCTGGCCCGGGAAGTGCCGGCGCGGGTTCGCCAGGTGATTTCCCTCGGCAGTCCCTTCGGCGAGGGTCGCTGGAGCGGTTCCTACCCGGCGCGCCTGTTCGCCAGTCTCAACCCCCGGGACGACCTGCCGATTGCGGAGGCGCTGCTGCCGACGGCGCCCCCGGTACCGACCACGGCCATCTATTCCAAGGGCGACGGCATCTGCAACTGGCGCACAGCGCGGCAGGCCGTGGAGGCGGCGCATCCCTGTGCTCAGAGCATTCAGGTGCGCGGCAGCCACTGCGGCATGACCCTCAACCCGGCGATCTGGTTTCTCGTCGCCGAGCGCCTGGCGCAGCCTGTCGACGACTGGCGGCCTTTCCTGCCCCGGGACTGGTCCCGGCTGCTTTATCCCGCCTGTGAATAGTCCGGGGCGCGGGCAAGGCTCTTTTCTCAGTTAGCGCCGGGGCGCGGGCAGGGTTCTTCTATCAGTCGCTCCACGATATTCGCTTTGTGAGAGAAGAACCCTGCCCGCGCCCCTCCCGCCTGAGCTGGCTTCGATGGCGGCGGCCCGGGCAGGGGGTGACAAGCCTGCCGCTGGCGGATCAGGCGGCCCCGAGTCGTTCTGCGTGAAAAGCAATGTGCTCGCCTATGAAGCTGGCGATGAAATAGTAGCTGTGGTCGTAGCCCGGTTGCTGACGCAGCGTCGCTTCTACACCGGCGTCGGCACAGGCAGCGGCCAGCCGCTCTGGCATTAACTGTTCTTCCAGAAACCCGTCGGCCCCGCCTTGATCCACCAGCAGGGGGCGGGCGCTCGCGCCGTCGCGGAGCAGGGCCTCCGCGTCCCAGGCGCGCCATCGGGTGGGGTCCGGGCCGAGATAGTGGCCTAAGGCCTTGCGGCCCCAGGGGCATTGCGACGGCGCGCTGATGGGCGCGAAGGCCGAGATGCTCGCATAGCGATCCGGATTGCGAAGGCCTGCCACCAGGGCACCATGGCCGCCCATGGAATGACCGGCAATAGCTGCCTGCCCGTCGCGCAGGGGAAACTCCGCCGTCACCAGGGCCGGCAATTCGTGCACCACGTAGTCATACATGCGGTAGTGGTCGCGCCAGGGGGCTTCCGTGGCGTTGACGTAGAAGCCGGCCCCGAGGCCGAAGTCCCAGGCCCCCTCCGGGTCATCGGGAACCGCGTCGCCGCGGGGGCTGGTGTCCGCAGCGACCAGAGCGATGCCGGCCTCGGCGGCATAACGCTGGGCGCCGGCCTTGGTGACGAAGTTCTCGTCCGTGCAGGTCAGTCCCGAGAGCCAGTAGAGCACCGGTACCGGCCCCTGGCGCGCCTGCGGCGGCAGGAAGACGGAAAACGTCATGGTGCAGTCAACAGTGGTGGCGGCGTGGCGAAGGCGCAATTGCTCACCATCGAAACAGCGGCTGGCGGCGAGGGTTTCCAGGGCCATGGTGATCTCCTTGCGGTGGGTCGCAGCGGTATTGTGTCTGCTGGTTGTCGCGGCAGTATACGCAGCCGGCGAGTGATTTCGAGGGCTGCCCTGGCAGCTGCGCTTCGAGTACCCTTGCTCCGCAATCGAGGGAGGGCTCATGAACGAACGCATTGAGGATTTCGGCGGCGAGGGGATACCGGTTCTTTTTGCCCATGCCAACGGCTACCCGCCGGCCAGCTACCGCCGGTTTCTGCAGCGCCTGACGACGGTCTGCCGGGTGTTCGCCGTGCGCCACCGGCCCCTCTGGGGTGCGCCGGAGCCACCGGCGGGTCGCCTGCGCTGGTCCACCTTCGCCGGTGATCTGCTGGAGGCTCTCGAAGGCACCGGACTCGAACGTCCCTGGCTGCTGGGTCACTCCATGGGAGGCACCATCGGCCTCCTCGCCGCCCGACAGGCGCCAGAGCGCTTCCGCGGGCTGCTGCTCCTGGACCCGGTTTTTCTGCCCGCGCGCTTCGTGCTGGCCTCGAGCCTCGCGCCGCGGCGGCGTCTTGAGCGCATGCCCATGATCCGCCGGACCCTGGCGCGGCCGCAGCATTTCACCGACCGGGATGAGGCCTTCGCCTTTTATCGCGGAAAGCGCGCCTTCAGCGCCTTCGATGATGAAGCGCTCGCTGATTACGTCGCGGCAAGCTGCCGGCCCGCTGCCGCCGGCGGCGTCGAACTCGCTTTTCCCGCGGCCTGGGAGGCGGCCATCTACGCCAGTGCGCCGCTTGTCTGGCCTCAGCTTGCGGGCCTGCGGCTGCCCACCCTGGGCCTGCGCGGGGAGCATTCCGACACGCTTACGGCCGCTATGTTTCTTCGCTGGGGGCGTCTGCAGCGGCGGGCGGAGCTGCACCGGAGCCCCGGCGGACACCTGTTTCCGCTGGAGCATCCGGCCCCGGCCGCACAGCGAGTGCTCGATTATCTGTCGCGGGTGAAGGTCTGAGGCTGGTTCCAACCCGTGCCCGGTCTATAATCGGCGCAAAGTGAGGGTATGAGGTCATCGTGGGTAAGTTGCTGGTCATTGCCGATCTTGACGATAAGTGCGTCGCCACGGCGCGGGGGCTTGAATTGGCGCACAAGCTGGGCCACCGGGTCGATGTGGTCGCCTTTACCTACGCGTCCCTGCGCCGGCTCACGGGCGACAGGGCAGAGCAGGAGATGCTCAAACGCCAGCTTCTTGATCGACGTGAGCTGGCGCTCCGCGAGCGTATCGACAGGTACGCCAGGCCGGGCCAGGACGTGTCCCTGCGTGTGATCTGGATGAAGGATATTCACGACTGGATCAGGAAGCGCTGCGCCAGCGGCAGCTACGAGCTGGTGGTAAAGACCGTTAACCGCAGCGGCACCTTCACCTATACCTCAACAGACTGGCACCTGCTTCGTGAGTGCCCGGCACCGGTGCTCATTGCCAGCGAGAAGCAATGGAGCCGGACAAAACCCGTCCTTGCCGCTCTCGATCTGGGCAGCCGCTCGCGGGTAAAGCAGGCGCTGAACGCAGCGGTGCTCGCCCGTGCGCAGGCCTACGCCGGTGCCCTTGGCGTCGAACTGCGTATCATTGGTGCCATCGAGCTCCCGACCCTGCTCGCGGACCTCACTATCGTCGATGCCGATGGTTATGCGAAGGAGCAGCGTGAGGCGATGCAACCGCGTATCGACCGGCTCGCCGCTCAGTACGGCCTGGCGGAAAGGACTTTCCGCACCAAGCGCGGCCCGGTTGCCAAGGTGATCACCGCCGAGGCAGCGCGTTCGGGAGCACAGCTTGTGGTGATGGGCACCGTCGGGCGCTCCGGTGTGAAGGCCAGGCTTCTCGGCAACACTGCCGAGGCTGTGCTGCAGACCCTGAACACCGACGTGCTGGCACTCAAGCCCGGCTGTTGAGGTCCGTCACGATGACGCGGTGGAAGGGCCGCGCCGTTCCTGTCATATTGGCCTGCGATACCGGGACGGGCCCGGTGGCAGCAGGACAGGAGCACCATGACCAGCCCCATCCAGCCGCGCCTTGCGGACCTTGACGAGACGCTTTTCATGCCTCGGGAGCTGTCCTGGCTCCGCTTTAATGATCGCGTGCTACAGGAGGCGGCGGATCCATCGGTGCCGGAAATCCAGCGGCTGCGTTACCTCGGCATATTCTCCAACAACCTCGATGAGTTCTTCCGTGTGCGCGTGGCCGAGGTGCGTCGGTTGATCTCCGTCTCCCGCGGTTCGACCCGGCAGCAGGCCAAGGACCTCCTCGCTGCGATCCAGGATTCGGTGGTCGCCTCCCAGCGTGATTTCGAGCGCGTTTACAACGAGGTCATGAAGGCCCTGCAGCGCCGACGGATCTACATGGTCAACGAGCGTCAGCTGGAGCCAAACCAGGCCGAGTTCGTGCAGCAGTATTTCACCAGCACAATCCTGCCGGAGCTGGACCCGATTCTCTTCTACGAGGGTCAGTCTATCCCCGTGCTCAATGACGAGTCCCTGTACCTCGCCATCGATCTCGTGGCGGAAAAGCGCCATACCTACGCGGTGGTCGAGGTACCCACGGATCGGCTTAACCGCTTTGTCGAGATCCCCCGGCGAAAGGGCAAGAGCGGCCGCGTTTTCATCGCCCTCGATAATGCGATCCGCGCCTGTCTGCCGCAGATGTTCCGCGGGATCCTGTCGATCGAAGAGGCCTCCGCTTTCTGCTTCAAGTTTTCCCGCGACGCCGAAATTGAGCTCGACGCCGGCATTACCGAGAGTCTTATCGAGAAGATGGCGACCAGCCTGAAGCAGCGCCAGCGGGCGGACCCGGTGCGTTTCGTCTACGACGGCAGCATGCCCCGGCACCTGCTCGATTTTCTGGTGGCGCGCTTCGATCTGGGGAAGTACGACAGTCTCATCCCCGGCGGCCGCTATCACAATTCCAAGGACTTCATGAGCTTTCCCCGGATAGGGCCGAAATATCTTGAACTCAAGCCGCTGTCGCCGGTTCGCGTGCCCGAGCTCGATGCAGCTAACAGCATCTTCGAGAACATCCGCGAGAAGGATATTCTGCTCTACTATCCCTACCATCCCTTCGATTACGTGATCGACCTGCTGAAGACCGCGGCCCTGGATCCGGCGGTCGAGTCCATCAGGATCTGCCTTTACCGGGTGGCCAGCGAGTCCCGGGTCGTGGATGCGCTGCTCAACGCGGTTGCCAACGGCAAGCGGGTACGGGCGGTGGTGGAGTTGGCGGCGCGCTTCGACGAGGCGGCGAACATCAACTGGGCGCAGCGCCTCACGGAGGGGGGCATCGAGGTCATCTTCGGAATCCCCGGCCTCAAGGTGCACAGTAAGCTGCTGCTCATTGAGCGTCGGGAGCAGGGTGGCCTGCGCTACTACAGCCATATCGGCACCGGCAACTTCAACGAGAAGACAGCACGGCTCTACACGGACTTCACGCTGCTCACCTACGACCAGACCATCGGCGAGGACGTGGCCAATGTCTTCGATTTCCTGAAGTACACTTACAAGCGCCCCGAGTACCGGCTGCTGCTCGTCTCACCGCATTCCACGCGGCCCGCGATTCTCGACATGATCGACACGGAGATCCGCAATGCGCGCAAGGGTTACCGCGCGGCGATCACCCTGAAGTGCAACAATCTCGTCGACAAGCAATTGTCCCTGAAGCTCTATGAGGCCAGCGAGGCCGGAGTAGAAGTGCGCCTGATCATCCGCGGCATGTGCTCGCTTCTGCCCGGCGTGCCCGGCCGCTCGGACCATATCGCTGGTATCAGCATTGTCGATCGCTACCTCGAGCACCCGCGGGTCTACGTATTCTACAACCGCGGCAAGCCGCGTTATTTCCTCGGTTCGGCTGACCTCATGACCCGCAATCTCGACTTCCGGGTGGAAGTTCTGGTGCCGATCTTCGACGCCGGGGCGCAGCGTGTGCTGCAGGATGTCCTTGATATCCAGTGGCACGACAATCAGAAGGCGCGGATCATCGATCCGCTGCAGAAGAACGAGTTCGTCACAAGACGGAAAAAATCGGCGGCCCTGCGCTCCCAGGAGGCGATCCAGCGCTACCTGGCCACCGGCAAGCGGCCGCGCTACCCGCGTTCGAACATGCTGCCGGCGCCGAAGCGCCGCTGAGGCTAAAGGTCGTTGCCTGCGCCGGCAGTTGTCCCGGGCGCCGTTTTTTTCGGTGCCGGTTTTTTCTTCGCGGCGGCTTTCCCGGGTGTGACTTTCTTCCCTGGGGCTTTCTTCCCCGGCGCTTTCTTTCCAGGTCCGGATTTCTGCGTGGGCGCCGCCTTGCGGCCGACTGGCAGCTTGGGCTTGCTCTCCGCACCGGCGCCGGTTCTTCGCGCCGGACGGCCGCTCCTGGGGACCCCGGCACGGCGGCTGCGTGCCGGTGCCGGCGCGGTCCCTGCGACCACCTCCAGCTCGACAAGGGCCTCCTCGAGATGGTCAATCATGCGCTGGACCTGCGGCAGCGAGCGGCGGCAGGCGACGATGCCGAAGTCGAGCTTATCAACGTAGCTGACCATGGTGATATTCATGGCGAAGCCGTCGAAGACGATAGAGGCAGGGTAGATGCCGTCGAGGCGCGCGCCATTCCAGTAGAGGCGTTCCCGCGGCCCCGGGACATTCGAGACTACGGTGCTGAAGGCCGGGTAGCGGGATGCGAGGCCGAGTACGGAGGTCAGCAGGGCTGGTAGCTGAGTGAGCTGCATGAACAGTGCCGCCTCCCGGGGGGACAGGGAGCGCAGCAGGTCCTTGCCGGCGCGCATGGAGTTCTGGATTGTGCGCAGGCGCTTCTCCGGGTCGTAGACGTTCGTGGCCAGGTCTGCGGTGATAAAGCCGACGGCGTTGGTAGAGTCGAGGTCCGTCTCCTCGCGCAGGGAGACCGGCGCCATGGCCTTGAGGGAGTGGCGGGGCAGCTCGTCGCGGGTCAGCAGATACCGGCGCAGGGCGCCGGAGCACATGGCCAGGACAACGTCGTTCACCGTGGCATCCATGGCCTTGCTCACCGCGCGCACGCGATGGAAGTCGAAAGACTGAGCGACAAAGCGGCGGGCGCCGGAGACGCGGGTGTTGAGCGTGGTTTTGGGGACATTGTGCCAGGGCACGGCGAGGTTGCCGCCCCGGCCGACGAAGGCAGCGCCGAAGCGACGCATGGCCGTGACCAGGTGCATGGAGGAATCGTACTGATGCTTTACGGCCTCGATCACGTTGCGCAACTCTGCCTGCTTCGGCGGAGCCGGCTTGCTCCGCGAACCGAAGCGCTGCTCTTTGTAGAGCTCATAGGCCTCAAGGGAAAAGGGACCGTAGTCGATGCGCTCGTTCGGATCCTCAGCGCACATACTGCGCGTCAGGTGCATGGCGCCCACGCCGTCGATGGCGGCGTGGTGAATCTTGTTGTAAACGGCGAACTGGCGGTTTTGCAGGCCTTCGATGAGGTGCAGCTCCCAGAGCGGTCGGGTGCGGTCGAGGAGGGTGGTGTGCAGCCGGGAGGCGAGGGCGAATAGCTCCCGGTAGCGACCCGGTGCCGGCAGTGCCGAGTGGCGCACGTGATAGTCGAGGTCGATGTGCTCATCTTTCTCCCAGTGCAGCCCGGTCCTGCCGGTGACCACGTACTCGCCGAAGGGCTTTCTGAACGCGGTGGTACCGCGGAGCAACTCGCGCAAATCGCCGAGGAACTCGCGCTCCGAGGCGCCGCCGGGCAGCGTGAACAGGTTGATGCCGCCCACGTGCATAGGGGTCTCGCGCTTCTCCAGGAGGAGGAAGCCGGCACTGGTCAGGTCAATGCGGCGCATGGGTGCTCCTCGCCTCGTTGCTCTTATACGTTTGCCAGCAGTGTACCGGAATGGCGGCACTGCGCCACAGCATTACCCGGGGTCCGGGCCGTTCGCGAGGGGGCCGGTTACACCCTCACTCCCCGGGGTGCAGCTCGCGGAGAAGACCTGCGCGATCCGGGCGCTGAGCCGGTGCAGCTCCGACATGCTCAGGCCTCGCTGGCGAACACGTAACTGCGCGGCAGGAAGCAGTCGCTGCTGGCCTCCTCGATAAAAGGCGCGTAGGGGCCGGAGACCGTGTGGTGAAGGAAGTCGCCGGTGCCCGGGTAAGGGTAAAGGGCATCGTAGCGGGCCACGCGCTCCGCATCGACGCGTCGGTAGATGTGCGACCGGTTCAGCTCCCCAGGCTTGCGCAGCCCTGCCGAAGAGACCATGTCCAGGAGCGCGTGAACGGTCTCGCGCTGGTAGCGTGCGACGCGTTCACCCTTGTCTTCCACGTCCAGGCCGCGGGTCAGCCGCGGGTCCTGGGTGGTGACTCCCGTGGGGCAGCGATTGGTATTGCAGACCAGGGACTGCACGCAGCCCAGGGCCAGCATCATGCCCCGGGCGCTGTTGCAGAGGTCCGCCCCCAGGGCCAGCGCCTTGGCGAGATGAAAGGCGGTGATTAGCTTGCCGGAGGCGATGACACGGATGTCGTCGCGCAGGCCGAAGCCGATGAGACAGTCGACCACGAAGGCCAGCCCGTCGCGGAGGGGCATGCCAACGGAGTTGCTGTATTCCAGGGGCGCGGCTCCGGTGCCGCCTTCGCCGCCGTCTACGGTAATGAAGTCCGGCTTGATACCCGTTTCCACCATGGCCTTGCAGATGGCGATGAACTCGCTCTCCCGGCCGACGCAAAGCTTGAAGCCCACGGGCTTGCCCGCGGCCAGGGTGCGCAGCTGCGCGATGAATTCAAGCAGCCCCCGGGGCGAGTCGAAGGCCGTATGAGCGGACGGCGACACCACCTCCGTGTGCGGCTCGACGCCGCGGATGCGGGCGATGATCTGACCATTCTTGCTCGCCGGCAGGATACCGCCATGGCCGGGTTTGGCGCCCTGAGAGAGTTTCACCTCGATCATGCGCACCGCGTCTAGGGCTGCCGTGTCGGCGAAGCGCTCCGATGAGAAACTGCCGTCAGGGTTGCGGCAGCCGAAGTAGCCGGTGCCGATCTGCCAGGTGAGGTCACCGTCGTAGGCCCTGTGGTAGTCGGAGAGCCCGCCCTCGCCGGTGTTCTGATAAAAACCGCCGAGCTGTGAGCCCTTGTTCAGCGCCCGGACGGCGTTTGCCGACAGCGCGCCGTAGCTCATGGCGGAAACGTTGAGCAGCGAGGCTTCATAGGGCCGTGTGCAGTCCGGGCCGCCGATGCGGACCCGGGGGTTTTTGTCGAGGTCCGCCAGATTAAGGGCGGCAATGGAGTGCCCGATCCATTCGTAGCCCTCGTGGTGGGTGTCGACGCGGGTACCGAAGGGAATGGTGTCGAGATCGCCCTTGGCGCGCTGGTAGACGATGGAGCGGAACATGCGGTTGATCGGTGCGCCGTCCATGTCCGATTCCAGCAGGTACTGGCGCACGAAGGGACGGAGATACTCGGCCAGCCAGCGGGCCCGGGCAAAGAGGGGAAAGTTGCGCCGAAGGCTGTGCTCCCTCTGCGTAAGGTCGTATAGACCGAGGCCGAAGGTCCCCAGGAGCAGCAGGAAGAGGAGCCAGGTGAACAGTCGATCAAGGCCCGCGGCGTAAAGGGCCAGCAGGGCGAGGGCATGCAGCGCAAAAAACAAGGTGCTGGCCATGGGGCCTCCTCGGTAGCGGGAGCATCTGCGGGGCAGTGTACCGGAAGGCAGTGCTGTGGACAGAGGCCTCAGGCAGCCCCGGCGGTCTCCGCGCGCCGGGCGATGACCCGGGTCCAGCCGCGGAACAGGAACAGGTGAGCCGGTACCAGCGAATACCAGTAAAGAAGGCCCCAGACGCCCCGGGGGTGCCAGTAGGCGTTGACCGACAGCCGCGTCCGGCCGTCTCCCTCCGGCTTGAGCTCGAATTCCAGCACGCCGGCTCCGGGGGCTTTCAGGCCGAAGTAGAGTGTGAGGTGCCGCGGCGGATCGATGCCGATCACGGTCCAGTAGTCGATGACGTCGCCGAGGCGGAGGTCATCGGGATCGCGCCGGCCGCGGCTGAAGCCGGCGCCGCCGGCCAGCCAGTCGACAAGTTCGCGCAGGGTCCACAGCCAGTTCATGTAGTAGTAGCGATTGTGGCCGCCGAGGCGGATCAACTGCGCCCAGACGGCCGCCGGAGGCGCCGCGGCGAGGGCCGAGCCGCCAGCGCGCTTGGCGTAGAAGGCCGTGTCATGGCGGTAGCCCCGGTGGGCAAAGACGCCCTCGGTCCAGCGCGCCGCGACGGCGTGGCGCCGCTCTGCGGCAAAGGCGGCCTCGATGGCTGCCCGTACGCCCAGGAGGCGCTGCGGTATCAGGCGGCGCAGTGTATTGTCGTCGGCGTGAAAGTCGTGCCGGAGACCGCCTATGAGCGCCCGTGCGATATCTACGGGGACGGCGGTGGTGAGCCCGAGCCAGTAAGAGGAGAGCTGCGGGGTGAGCAGCGGCACGGGGATGATCCGCGGGCGCGGCTTGCCGGCCACGTCTGCGACCAGGCGCATCATATCAGTGTAGCTGAGGACATCGGGACCGGCGGCATCGAGGATCGCACCGGACGTTTCCTCAAAGCGCGGCACCTGCAGGAGGTACTCGAGGAGATTGTCCAGCGCGATGGGCGGCGACTTGGCGCGCACCCAGCGCGGCGTGAGCATCACCGGGAGGTTCAGGGTCAGGTCACGCATGACCTCGAAGGCCGCGGAGCCGGCACCGATAATAATGCCGGCACGTAATTCCGTTACCGGCACCGTGCCCCGGCGCAGCTCCTCGCCGGTTTCGCGGCGGGAGGCCAGGTGGGCGCCACTCGCTTCCTCCGGCAGGAGCCCGCCCAGATAGACAATGCGACGTACGCCGGCCTCCGCGGCGGCGGCTGCGAAGTTCGCTGCCGCCTCAAGGTCTAGGCGCGTGAAGGCGCTCCCCGCCGCCATGGAGTGAACCAGGTAGTAGGCCGTATCCACGCCCGCCACCGCCGCGCGCAGCGTCGCCGGCTGCAGTGCATCGGCCTGCACCAGCTCCACGTCGCGCCAGCCTCGGGCCGCGAGCACCTCGTAGCTGCGCGCGGCGGCACGCACGGGGACGCCGGCGCGGGCCAGGTAGGGTACAAGGTTACTGCCGATATAGCCGCTGGCGCCGAAAACGAGCGCCTGGGCCGGTGCTTCGGCGACTGTCATGGTGTTGCTCCGGAATAGCGGGAGCGCGTGATGATAGCGCAGTTTCCCCGGCAAGCTCCCAACACCCGGGCCTCAGGCTGGCGCTGTGGCGATCAGCCGTCGCGGCGTGCGTGGGGAGCCCGCCAGCACAGGGTAGGGAGCGGGTGCGGCGCGAGGAATGTGTGGACAGCCGCTGTACGAAAACAAAAAAAAGGCGCTACCAAAAGGGGGGGGGGGGGGTAGCGCCGAGGGGAGGGACTGTGTCGGCCCTGGGGCCGGAAACTGGATGTCATGCTCACTGCATGTGTCGAGCTCTGACTATGCCACGGCGGAGGCTAATACCTGACATAAATACTGAGTAATTAATATAGTAAATAGCTATCACCCGCGGACTTCTTGAAAGAGGACGTCGCAGCGTCGGCTGCAGCTGCTGCGGCCGTCAGGCGCCGTCCATGACCTGCACCACATCGCCTACCTCTTCCCGGGTCAGCTCCCGGATATCGGCGGCCAGGCGCCGATAGAAGGCCCGTGCCGGGGAGCCGCTGCGCCAGGCGAGCACGAGAATACGGGCTATGCCCTCGCCCTCGATATCGCGAACCGCAAGCCCCGTGTCGTCGTCGATTTCCGAGGCGATGTAGAGTGCGGGCAGGAACGCCAGGCCCATACCCATGACCACCATGACCCGCAGCGCGTCAAGGCTCGTTCCCTGATAATCGCGCAGCAGCTCAGCGCCGAGGCGTGCGCAGGCCTGTTCCACAAGTTGCGAGAACAGATGTCCCTGTTCTGTGGTCAGGATCTGTTGCCCGGCGAGGTCCCTGCCGATCAGACGTGGCTTCTGTGCCAGAGGGTGATCGACCGGCATGACCAGGCGGATGTCCTCGCGCAGGAGCGTTTCGGACTGCAGGTCCCGCGAGTTGATCGGCAGGGCGGTCACGATCATGTCGTATTCTCCGCGTTCCAGTCCTTCTTCGAGGCGGCGCACGGAATCCTCACGCACGTAGAGCTTCAGGTCTTCGTACCGTTCATGCAGCCGGGGCAGAATCCGCGGCAGCAGATAGGGCCCGAGGGTGGACTTCACGCCCAGGCGGTAGGTGCCTGCGGCACCGCCGCGGGAGGCGTCGGCGGCACTGGCGAGTTCCTCGGCGGCCTCAAGGACCCGTCGGGCATGCGGTTCCAGCCGCCGGCCTGTGGGTGTCAGGCGGGCCCCGCTGCGGGTGCGCTCGAACAGCGTCACCCCCAGGGTGGCTTCCGCCCGGGCGATCTGCGCGGTCAGGGTCGGCTGGCTGATGGCGAGCTCGTCGGCGGCGCGGCGCAGGCTGCCGCAGCGGGCGACGGCCATGAAATACTCGAGCTGGCGCAGCGTGGGACGATCGGTCACGCCCGTTCCCCCGGAAAGAGCCAGCGGCGGATCGTGGTGGGGTCGCTGATCACCACCTGCTGCGCTGTCGGCGCTGCAGGCTCCCGGCCCGGGTCCAGCTGCAGCCGTTGCAGTACGTAGGGTACAAGGCAGCCCCGGGTCTCGATGACCAGTTCACCGTGCGTCATGCCGTAGTCCGTTGCGACCACGGTCTGTTGCGCCGCCGAGAGCCGGGGGTCCGGACACAGCCGCAGCTGCACCCGTTTCTGCCAGGCTTCGTCTCCGGCGGCGCCCCGGGGGGAGCTGTCCATCATGTCGGGCTCGCCGCGGAAGCGACTGAGTACGAAGTCCCGGTAGCCGGCGTTCTTTTCGCACCAGGCGCGCACGTGCCAGCGCAGGCCCGTGTAGACCAGCGTGTGCGGCACGATGATGCGGCCCTCCCGGTCCGGGTTGTTCACGGAGACATAGTCGACGTCGATGCGTCGCTGCTGCCGCGCAGCCTGCAGAATGGGACGCAGCGTGGCGGCCTGCACATCGCGCACGGGCAGCCCCAGTACTTCGATGTTGTCGAGGCCCAGGGATAGTGACTCGAAGACGTTGGCGAGTTCATTGTTGCGGGCCGCCAGCTGAAGGTACTCATCGGCAAGCCCGGCGGTCACCCGGGGCGTGAAGGTGGGGGAGGGGATGTAGCCCTTGAGGTGCTTGTCGTACTCGATGTTGTCCGGGGCCACTTCCCGCCGGTAGCTGTTGATGTCCTTGCTGGCCTGCTGGCGCCCGATGCCGAAAGTCTCGCAGAGGTGGCGGGTCGTCAGGCGCCCTTCCCACAGGGTGATGATCTCGATGTAGCGGTAGCGTAGCAGCAGGTCCCAGCGAAAAGGCCAGGCGCCGTCCCGGTGACTGCCCATCGGTGACCTCGAGGCGGTGATTTTCCGCGAGCATACGGGGCCCGCGGGGGAATGCAAGCGCTGCTCAGGTGAGCGTGAAGCGGCAGCTCTCTGCGCCCGTGGCGCAGCACTGGGTTTCGACGCACTTCATGTGTTTGTCCACGAGCACATTGAAGAGACGCTGAAACACCGCCGCGTGCCAGTCGCAGAGCGGGCGGTCGGCGTGCTCACCCCGCACCACGGGGTTGTCGACCAGCTCGAAGACCAGAGGCTGTCGCGACACCACCCGGAAGCGGCCCGAGCCCGCGAAGGTCCAGGCATGCTTTTCAATCGAGCTGGCAAGGATCGGTGCCGCGAGCCAGGAGGGCATCTTGCGGATGACTTGCCGGGCAATGGGCGGTATGCGGTGCGCCAGGATGTAGTCGCCGGTGCGCTCACCGGCCTCCCGGGCGAGCTCTGCGGCCTGGGCCGGGTACTGACGCCGCAGCGCCTGGTGCAGCGCCGCCGCCGGCTCCTCAGGCATCAATCCATCGTCCGGGGGCAGCTCCCTGAGTCCCGCGCTGGCCAGCAGTCGATGCCTGGCAAGGGGGCCAAGCTGTGCATCCAGCACGGGCACAAGCTGCAGAACGCTGTTCGGACCGATGCGGGCGCCACCGGCGCCGGCGTTGCCGGCTCCCCGGGGGGCCGCCACCTCAAGCGCGCCCTGCCGCATCCATCTCTGCCTCGCTGAGCTGCTCGTCGCCGCCGCCGCAGGCCTTGATGGCACTGTCTGCGACTACGGCGTCTGTCGCCAGCATGTCATAGGCATCTGTCTGCTCGGCCTGTTTGCGAGCCCGCGCCTGAGCGGCGCGATCCTGCATGGACTGCCAGTCGTCGAGCTGGGCCTTGGCAATCTTCCGTGTGGTATCGAAATGGAAGTCCACCTTGTTCTTGGACTGGGGCCCCCAGTAGCCCGCCTTGCCCAGGTCGTAGAAGGTGCGTGCAAAGCCGGCCTTGGCGAAGGCTTTCAGGCAGCCGAGGAGGTAGCGCCGGCGAAAACCGGTGCCGCGCCAGGGATAGTGGAACAACGCTTTCTTGATGTAAAAGCGACGATAGTTGTTCATGACCCGGTCGAGGAGCTCCCCCCGGTCCATGGCCTCAGGCTTCATGATCGGCGTCACGAAGTTGTATTTGGAGAAGTCGAACACCTCGACCTTGTCGCCGAGGTCCTGGAACAGCGGCGTGAAGGGCCAGGGCGTGTACATGGCCCAGTTGGCCAGGTCCGGCTGCCAGTCCCAGGCCATGCGGTAGGTTTCTTCAAGGGTCTCGGCGGTCTCGTTGTCGAGGCCGACGATGAACTGCGCCTCGATGAAGATATCGGCGTTGCGCAGCAGTTCAATGGCCCGCCGGTTGTCCTCGACCTTGGTTTCCTTGTTGAACTGGTCGAGTTTCATCTGCGCGGCCGCCTCGGTCCCGAGGCTGACGTGCACCAGTCCTGCGCGACGGTACAGTGGCAGGAGTTCTTCGTCCCGGAGAATATCCGTCACCCGGGTGTTGATGCCCCACTTGACCTTATCGGGCAGGCCCCGGGCGATAAGTTCCTCGCAGAACTGAATGAACTTCTTGCGGTTGATGGTCGGCTCCTCATCCGCGAGGATGAAGAAGCCCACGCCCTGTTCGTTGACGAGTTTCTCGATCTCGTCCACTACCTTGATCGGGTCACGCACGCGGTAGTCCCGCCAGAACTTCCATTGGGAGCAGAAGGAGCAGGTGAAGGGGCAGCCCCGCGCCATGTTGGGAATAGCGACCTTGGTGTTGAGCGGGATGTAGATGTACTTGTCCCACTCAAGGAGAGACCAGTCGGGATCGAGGGCATCCAGGTCCTTGATGGTGGGCGCCGCCGGTGTTGCAACAATCTCGTTGCCATCCCGGTAGGCGATACCGCGGATCTGGTCCCGGGTCTGCAGGTATTCGCCGCGGTTCACCGCTTCCATGAGGTTGGTGAAGATCTCTTCACCTTCGCCACGGACGATCACGTCGACCCAGGGCGCTTCGGAGAGGACCTGCTTGAACATGAAGGTCGCATGGATGCCGCCGAGAACCCGCAGGGCCTGGGGCACATGTTCCCGGGCGAGCTCGAGGAGCCGCTCGGCCATGTAGATCGACGGGGTGATGGCCGTGGTGCCGATGACATCCGGCTGCAGTTCCACCAGGCGCCGCACGACCTCGTCTTCCTCAAGGTTGTGGGTCATTGCGTCGATGAAGTGAATGTCGTTGAAGCCGGCCTTGCGCAGGTGTCCGGAGAGGTAGGCGACCCACGCGGGGGGCCAGCTGCCGGCGATTTCCGCACCGCCGGAGCGGTAGTTGGGATGGACAAAAACGATTCGCATGGGCCCGTACCTCCCTCTGACTGTCAATTAAAGTTAACACATGACATTGGCAACTTAAATTGACACGGATCAACGTGAGGGGCGGGGTGCCTGTCTTTGTCGCGGGGGCTGAGATCTCTATGTCGCACAGTTCCGGGGCGAGTGCGGGAACCTTCGCTCAGTCGCTCCCCGATACACGCTTTGTGAGCGAAGGTTCCCGCACTCGCCCCTGAAGCCCTGCTTACTTTCCGCCGGGTTGCTCTTCCAGAGCGGTAGGGTCGGCGGCTGGGGGATGCCCCCACCAAGCGTGTATCGGGGAGCGACTGGGGGCATCCCCCGGCCGTCGGCCCGGAAATTTGCGATGATGAAAACGTCGGGGGTCCCGCCCAGGCAACGCTAAGGGACTATCCCGCACTCGCCCGGGTCTCTTGCGAATAGCCAAAAAAACCGCCGCGGGGCAGGGGCCCGGCGGCGGCTCGTCGCGGCGGCGGATCAGCCGTTCATGGCGTCATCCATCGCGGCTTCGGCCTCGTCAGCGGCTTCCTCGGCACCCGCCTTGGCATCCTCGGCCATCTCTTCCATGGCGTCGCCGGCTTCCTCTGCACCTTCCTCGGCCTCGCCCGTCATAGCGCCGGCCATGTCCTCGGCCTCGGCCATGGTTTCCCTGGCCGCTTCACCGGCCTCATCCATGGCTTCCCTGGTCGTGTCGCCGGCCTTGTCCATCGCGCTCTTGGTGGACTCGCCGACCTTGTCCGCGGTTTCCTTCATGCTGTTGGTCGCGCTGTCCACGTCGTCCTTGCTGCAGCCAGCGAGGGCCAGGGTGGATACCAGCAGTGCGCCCAGTACGGTTTTCGCGTTCATCTCGCTATCCCCTTCCTTGAATGTCCGTTGTCGATTGTGTTGTCGATCGCGGGCACGGATCACTACACTGCGCCACGCCGGGGCGGTGAACCCGCCAACCGTCAGAGGAGGCTATAACGAAAGGCCGGACGGGTAAAGGACCGTCCCCCACCCCGTGATCCGAAGCCGACCCGGTGCGTAGCTTACCCACAGCCCCTGAGAGGAAACCGTCATGACTCTACCCACGACTCTGCCCGGGACGCCACCCGGCACCCTGACCAGGTCCCTGCGGTTGCCGGCCGCCATCATTTTCCTGGCCGTGCTGGTCCTGCTGCGGCCCGCCGCCGCCAGCGCGGAGCTCGCCGTGGGCGACCCGGCGCCGGACTTCGAGCTCCAGGCCTCCGATGGCCGGACCTACCGCCTTGCCGATTTCCGCGGCGAGCAGCCGGTGGTGCTGGCCTGGTTCCCGCGGGCTTTTACTTCCGGGTGCACCGTCGAGTGCAAGTCCCTGGCGCGTAGCGGCGGTGCGCTTCGCCGCTTTGATGTCAGCTACTTCATGGCGAGCACGGACCCGGTGGAGAAGAATGCGGCTTTTGCCGAGGAGACGGAGGCCGACTTTCCGCTGCTGTCCGACCCGGAGGGGGACGTGGCCCGGGCCTACGGGGTCTACACCATGGGCTTTGCCAAGCGACATACTTTCTATATCGATCGCGACGGAAAGATCGCCTTTATCGACCGCTCCGTGCGGCCGAGCACCTCGGCGGAGGACATGATCGCCCGCCTCGAGACCCTGGGTGTGCCCCGGCAGTGATCCGAGCGCCGGCGCTGTACTAGCGCCGGCGCGGCAACGGCGTAGAATACGCGGCCTCTTGAAGACCGGGGGGTTTCGTGTTCTCGTTTGCCACGCTCAGGGAGCTGTTTCGCCTGGCACTGCCGATGGTTGTGTCCCAGGGCGCCTTTGCCCTGATGATGTTCGCGGACCGCTTTTTCCTGTCGCGTATCGACGCCACCCACGTGGCCGCGTCGCTTGGCGGCGGTGTGACCTTCTTCCTCACGGTCTGCTTCTTTAACGGCATCCTGTCTTACGGCAACGCCCTTGTCGCTCAGTATTACGGCCAGCGTCAGCTGGAGCGCTGCCCTCGGGTTGTGACCCAGGGAGCCCTGATTGCCCTGGGCAGCCAGCCGCTGATCCTGCTCGCCGCGCTTCTCCTCGGCGACCTGTTCCTGTGGATGGGCCACGAACCTGCGCTTGCGGAATTGGAGCGGCGCTATTTTCTGACCCTGCTCGCCGGTGCCTTCCTGTTTCTCCTCAAGAATGCCCTGGCCTCTTATTTCTCAGGTATCGGGCGCACGCGCGTGGTCATGATCTGCGATGTGACCGGTGTCTGCCTGAACATTCCCCTGTCCTACCTGTTCATTTTCGGCAAGCTGGGGCTGCCGGCCCTGGGGATTGCCGGCGCAGCGCTGGGCACGGTGATCGCCGGCGCTTTCACGATCGGACTCTACGCGCTCTTTTACTTCAACGCCGTGCACGCAGCGCAGTTCCGCGTCTACGAGTCCTTCCGCTACGATGCCCGCATCCTCCGCCGCTTCCTGCGCCTGGGCTTCCCGTCGGGGCTGGAGGTGTTCATCGGCGTCGGCACCTTCAATCTCTTCCTCCTTCTGTACCAGTCCTACGGCGTCGCGGAGGGGGCGGCGATGGCCATTGTGTTCAATTGGGACATGCTCTCTTTTGTCCCGCTCATGGGCCTGAATATCGCCGTAATGAGTCTGATCGGACGCTATGTCGGCGCCCGGGATCTGTCCCGGGCCACCCAGGTGATCAGCGCCGGGCTGCTGCTCGGCCTCGGCTATTCCGGGGTGCTGGCGCTGTGCTTCCTGCTGTTCCGCGTGCCGCTACTCGAGGTGTTCGCAACCCCCGGTGCAGACTTCGCGCCGATCCTGGCCATCGGTCAGCCGATGATGGTGGGTATGGCCTGTTACGTGATGGCTGACGCGGTGATTCTGGTCTGCGGTGGCACCCTGCGCGGCGCCGGAGACACGCGCTGGATGATGGGCACCTCCATCGTCGTGCACCTGGTGATGCTGGCGTTGCAGTTCTGGTTGATCCTGGGACTCGCGGTAAGCCCGCTGGTGAGCTGGTGGGGTTTCGTCGCCACACTCATCGTCAATGCGGTGCTTTACGGCTGGCGCGTAGTCGGCGGCTACTGGCGTCACCCGGACCGGCTGGCCCGCGCCCTGGCGGAATAGCCCCGCAGGCGCTTGTCAGTGTCCCGGCTGTCACTGCACCGGATCACTAGAGATTCAGCACCCGCCGCAGCAACCCTTCCTGGCCGCGGTCCTGCTCCCGGGCAGCGAGCAGCCCTTCCAGCTGTACCTCGATGCGCCCGGCAACCTCATCGCGCAGCGCTTCCAGTCGCGCCCTGCCGACCCGTTTGCCGCGCAGCGCCGAGAGGTCAAGCGCTTCAGCAAAGCCCAGATAGCAGCGCTGCGGCCGGGGCAGCAGGGTGCCGAGACTACCCCGCGCCAGCGGTGGCACGAGGTCCCGGCGCAGGTCCTTTGGCAAGAGACCCCGGGCCGAGAGCCAGCGGGCCGGGAAACTTTCCGCGAGGCTTTCGCCCTCGACGAGGTGTGCGTAAAAATCGTCGGGGCCGACCAGCCCGAAGGGAACAATGCGGTAGCCGTGCCGCGCCGCCAGCCGTACGAAGCCGAGCCGGTCCTTCCATTGCAGCCGGTACTTCTCGGCTTTGCTCTTGACCGCTTCGTGGGCGCCGCCGGGGAAGACGAGGATGTCCTGGCGCGCGGCCATGAGAGCGCTGCAGACCTCCGGGTGTCCCATGGTCGCGCCGCGGCTGACCAGGAAATCGGCGAGGCGCGGCGCCGTGAACAGGAATTTGTCACCCATGGGTCTGAGGAAGCGGCCGTAGTCGTGGAGCATGAGCGGCAGCACGACCAGGCCATCGACGGCGAAGAGCCCGTGATTACCCACGAACAGGCAGGGCTCTTCCGGGAGCCGCTCGGCACCGACTACGATGGGGCTGAACCACTGCTGCATGCAGCGGTAGGCCAGCGCCAGCTCCCAGCCGCCGGCCGGGCGAACGGAGAGGGCGCGCTCGACGTGCCGACGGCGGGCCTCGGCGTCGGCCAGGGGTTCGTTGTCGGTGGCCAGAAGTTGGTGGGGCAGCATTGCCTGCGCTCCTTCGGGGCTGACGGCGGAGTATAGCCGGGCAGGGCGCGGCGCGCAGGGCGGCTTCACGGGCGCGGCGAAGTCGGCTAAAGTCCAGCGATCTTCCCCGGGAACCGAGAGACAAGACCATGACTGATAAGGCCCTGCAGATCCAGTCCCTGCTGCGTGAAGACCAGGTGCTTGAGGTGCGCCTGGCCGAGGTGCCCGTGCCCACGCCTGCAGCGGACGAGGTGCTTGTGCGCGTCGAGGCGGCACCGATCAATCCGTCGGACCTGGGTCTGCTCTTCGGCGCCGCTGACATGAGCACCGCCCGCGCCACGGGTACGGCGGAGCTGCCCGTCATCGAGGCCGATGTACCGGCGAGCGCCATGCACATGATGGCCGGTCGCCTCGGCCAGGCGCTGCCCGTCGGCAACGAGGGAGCCGGCACGGTGGTTGCGGCCGGCGACGACGGGGCGGCGCAGGCGCTGCTCGGGAGGACCGTTGGCGTCTTCGGCGGGGAACTTTACAGCCAGTACCGCTGCGTGAAGGCATCGCAGTGCCTGCCCCTGCACGAGGGTACAACGGCAGAGCAGGGCGCCTCCTGTTTCGTGAATCCGATGACGGCCCTGGGCATGGTTGAGACCATGACCATGGAGGGGCACAAGGCGCTGGTGCATACCGCGGCGGCATCGAACCTGGGCCAGATGCTCAATCGGATCTGCCTTGCCGACGGTGTTCCGCTCGTCAATATCGTGCGCAAGGCCGAGCAGGCGGCACTGCTGCGCGAACTCGGTGCGCGCCACGTGGTCAACAGCAGCGCCGACAGCTTTGTTGATGACCTCACGGCCGCGCTGCGCGAAACGGGCGCGACCCTGGCCTTCGATGCCATTGGCGGCGGCCGTCTGGCGAGCACGATCCTGGGCTGCATGGAAGCCGTTGCCGTGGAGCAGATGGGGGCCTACAGTCGCTACGGCTCCGACGTTTTCAAGCAGGTCTACGTCTATGGGGCCCTGGATTTCTCCCCCACCACGCTCAATCGCAATTTCGGTTTCGCCTGGGCGTTGGGTGGCTGGCTGCTGCCGAACTTTCTGCAACGCGCCGGCGGCGAGCGCATGCAGCGTATGCAGCGGCGCGTGGCCGATGAGTTGACGAGTACCTTTGCCAGTCACTACACGGCCCGCGTTTCCCTGGCTGAGGCACTTTCTCTCGAGGCGCTCGCGGTCTATGGACGTCAGGCCACGGGGCAGAAGTTCCTGATTAGCCCGCAGCGATGATGCGCCTCGCGGCTGCCCTGCTCGTCGTTCTTGTCCTTGCCGGAGGCCTTGCCGTTGCCGGCAGCTGGCAGGGGGCGAGCACCCTGGGCCTGCCGGTGTTCGCGCTCTGTGCCGCCGGCGCGTTCCTTATCCAGTGGCTGGTGTTCGTGCCGTCCTTTCTGGCGCGCACGGAACATTTCTATGACCTGACCGGGAGCTGCACCTACCTGCTGTTGACGGTGGTTGCCTACCTCGCGGGCCCCGGCGGGCCGGCACGGCTGCTGCTGGCAGCCATGGTCCTGCTCTGGGCCCTGCGCCTGGGCACCTTCCTCTTCCGCCGCGTGCGCCAGGATGGCGGCGACGGTCGCTTTGACCGTATCAAACAGAACGGACCGCGCTTTTTCTTCACCTGGACGCTGCAGGGGCTCTGGGTGCTGGTGACCGCCGGCGCAGCCTGGGCGGCCCTTGGCAGCGCCGCCCCCGGTACGCTCGATCCCGTGACGCTGTGCGGTGCCGGGCTCTGGCTGGCCGGTTTTACGCTGGAGGTCGTTGCTGATGCACAGAAACGTGCCTTCAGGCGTCGGGCGGGAGCCGGGATTTTTGTTGAAGAGGGCCTTTGGCGCTATTCCCGCCATCCGAACTACGCCGGCGAAATCCTGCTCTGGCTTGGCGTGGCCGTGGCGGCATTGCCGCTGCTCTCGGGGTGGCAGCTGGTGACGCTGGTGTCGCCGCTGTTCGTCTACCTGCTGCTGACCCGGGTCAGCGGTGTGCCCCTCCTGGAGAAGCGCGGCCGGGAGCGCTGGGGCGACGATCCGGCTTACCGCCGTTACCTGGAACGCACGCCGGTGCTCTTTCCCTGGTCACGGCGTGGCTGAGCCGGGGCCTTAGCGCTTCCGATAGGGGATGTCGCAATAGGTGATTCCCCGGCGCGGCCGCGCGCCCTGGCCGTCAAGGTAGAGCCGCAGGGAATTCATGGACAGGTCGATGTTGCCGGTGGGGCCGAGGTAGCAGTGCTCCAGCGACAGCCGGCCGTCGTCGTCGCGCAGGTCGAAGGGATAGTAGGGGATGAGCATGGAACTCCCCTCGCGGAAGGCCACCCGGTCCGACGCCACATCGGTGATTACCGGTGAGACGATGCGCCATTCCTGTTCTTCTTCGAAGGCGGGGTGCTTGAGCACCGCGGCAATGCGCAGCAGGTCGCCCTCGATGCGTTGGAACAGGGGCAACCAGGGGTTTTCACCGCGCTCCTCGCCGGCAAAGGCGGCACCGAGCTGTTCCACCGCATCGATGATGTTTCCTATGAGCCGGTCCTGCTCGCTCGGCGCATAAATGCAGCGCCCCACCTGGAAGTCCTGGGCCTCGGCGGAGGCCAGGATATGCGCCGGGGCCATGCCCAGGCTCACCCCCTTGCCATGGACACTGTAGCCGCGCCACTGGCTGAGCAGGTTACCGTTGGCGCGGAAAGAGGCGCCGAAGAGCATGGGGCCGCTGACCACCCGGTGCGACAGCCATTCCAGGAAGGCATTGAGCAGGGCGGGGTTGTCGACGCCGGCGAGAATCCGGCGGGTTACCTGTCTGCCGAGCAGGTCCAGGGTGTGCCGCAGCTCCGTGGAATCGTTCATGTAGCGTATGTCGCTGGCGCGCAGCTCGGCGCTGCCGACGATGCCGAGCACGCCCGCCAGCGACGTGTAGTGGTAGAGCGTTTCCCGCGGGGGGGTGGCGAAGAGCTGGCGCGTGAGAACGTCGAACATGGCGTCATTATCGGCACACCGGTGCCACGCCGGCAATGTCCGGCGTCCGATTGTTGCGCTGTTCTCAGTCGCCGGCGCGGGGTACGGCGGCCAGCAGTGCCTGCGTATACGGATGCTCCGGCGCCCCCAGTATCTGCTCTGTGCTGCCGGTTTCCACGAGTTCACCATTGCGCATGACGCCGACGCGGTGGGCTAGCCCCGGTACGATCGACAGATCGTGGGTGATGAAGAGCATGGCCACGTCGTCTTCCCGCTGCAGTTCAGCCAGGAGGTCGAGCACGTCGGCGCGGATGGAGACGTCGAGAGCGCTGGTGGGTTCGTCGCAGATGATCAGTTCCGGCTCCACGGCCAGAGCGCGGGCGATGGCGACACGCTGCAGCTGCCCGCCGGACAGCTCATGAGGATAGCGCCGCGCACAGTCGGCCGGGAGCCGCACGCGCTCGAGGAGCGAGGCCACCCGTGCCTCGCGCCGATGCTCGGAGGTTTCCACGCCCAGGCTGAGCATGCCCTCGGCGATGATCGCGCCGATAGCCATGCGTGGGTTCATGGAGCTGTAGGGGTTCTGGAAAATCACCTGGATGCGCCGCCGGTAGGCCTGCCTCGCCTTGTGTGCCAGGCCGTCGATGCGGGTGCCGTCGAAGTGGATCTCGCCGCTGCTGGCGTGCTCGAGGCCGAGGATCGCCCGGCCCAGGGTTGACTTGCCGCTCCCGGATTCGCCGACGAGGGCAAAAGTCTCACCGCGGGCCAGGGTCAGGGAGACACCATTCACGGCCCGGGTGACGTCCTGAACCCGTCGCAGGAGTCCACCGCGCACGGGGAAGTGTACCCGGAGCTCCGTCACCGACAGCAGCGGCGGCGCCTGGATCGGCGCCCGATAGGTGTCTTGACGGGGCAGGGCGTCGATCAGGCGCCGGCTGTAGGCTTCCTTCGGCGCCGCGAAGAAGGCCGCAACGCTGGCCTCCTCGATAATGCGCCCGCGATACATGACCCCGACACGGTCTGCGCTCTGGCGCACCACGCCCATGTCGTGGGTGATGAGCAGTACCGCGAGGCGCCGCGAGCGTGCAAGTTTCTGGATCAGCTCGAGGACCTGCTTCTGGATGGTCACGTCGAGGGCCGTGGTCGGCTCGTCGGCGATGAGCACCTCCGGTTCGCAGGCCAGGGCCATGGCGATCATGATTCGCTGCTGCTGGCCACCGGAGAGCTGGTGCGGGTAAAAATCCATGCGCTGCCGGGGGTCCGGGATGCCCACCTCCTCAAGGAGCGAGGTGACCCGGTCGCGGAGCGCCGCTCCACGCAGCTTCGTGTGCAGCCGGAGCGTCTCCGCGACCTGACGGAACACGGTCTTTACCGGGTTCAGGGCACTCATGGGATTCTGGAAGATCATCGCCATGCGCCGACCGCGAATAGTCTGCATGCGCGCTTCCGGCAGGGCAAAGAGGTCCGTAGCGCCCATAAGGGCGCGACCGCTGCCGATATGGAGCGCCTCCGGCAGCAGGCGCATGCCGGCGAGGGAAGTAATGGATTTGCCACTGCCGGATTCACCGACCAGGGCGAAGATCTCGCCGGCGCGCAGGTGGATGGCGACATCCTTGACCAGGGCCTCGGCCGTTTCCGTCAATATTACGGAAAGGCCCTCAAGGGTCAGCGTATCGGCTTCCGTGTTCATGCGGCCTCCGGTCCGAGCCGCGTGCGCGGGTCGAAGGCGTCGCGGACCAGGTCCGCGAACAGGTTGGCAGAGAGCACGAGGAGGAACATGAACAGGAAGGCACCGCTCAGGGTCCACCAGATTGCCGGTTCCCGGGAGAGCTCCGAACGCGCGCCGTTGATCATATTGCCCCAGCTGCCCATGCTCGGGTCCACGCCGACGCCGATGTAGGAGAGCACGGCCTCTGCGAGCACCAGGGCGCTGAAGTCCAGCACGAAAGTAATAAGGATGATGTGCACGGTGTTCGGCAGGATGTGGCGAAGGAGGATGCGCCCATGGCTTACGCCGAACGCGTGGGCGGCCTGCACGTAGCCGAGTTGGCTGATCTTCAGGGTCTCGGCACGGATCAGCCGGCAGAGGGTAGACCAGCTGGTAACGCCGAGGATGAAGCATAGGGCGATGAACTTGGCGTCCGCTTTCTCAAGGCCCGTCGGGAAGGCATCGGGGTTCAGGTCGATGTAGACCTGGAACAGGAGCACCGCCGCGGCAATGAGGAGAATGCCCGGTATGGAGCTCAGCGTGGTGTACAGGTACTGCACCGCATCATCCACCCAGCCCTTGAAATAGCCTGCACAGACGCCGAGGGTGACGGCGATCGGCAGCATGATCAGGGTGGACAGGGCGCCGATCAGTACCCCGGTGCGGACCCCCTTTAGCGACTGGTAGAGCACGTCGGCGCCGCCGAGATCCGTGCCGAGGACGTGGTAATGGCGGCTGATGCTCACCAGCCACACCGCAGTGCAGGCGAGGATACCCTGCACCAACCAGCTACTGGCCCAGGGCAGGCTGCTGCCGCGTAGCAGCCACCACTGCGGCAGGATCAGCAATACAGCGAGGGCGAGCCCCCCGCCCAGGGCCGGCGCGCTGCGCCGGACCACGTCGGCCCACTTTTCTGTAGGGTCGGCGAGCTGCGCGCCGGCGTGGCGCAGCGGCGGGAAGTCGCGCACGGTGTTGCCGGCCTCGTCTTTGAGGGTCTGTTTTTCGAAGGAGCGCAGGGCGAAGGGCGCCGAGTAGGTGCGCTCGAAGCGCTCACCCATGCCCGCGGTAAGCGTATCGAGAACGCTGCTGACCTGATTGTCGTAAAAGACCTCCCCGGTGCTGACTCCATCCGGCGGCGGCAGCGCCCTGCGGAAATGCAGTGAGTCGAGGAGGGCGACGCCGACGTAGGCGAGGATAACCGTAAAGGCGGCCATGCCGAGGCGGGAGGCAAAGACCTGGCGCCAGCGATCCCGCGTCTGCGGATCCCGGCGCAGACGCCAGAAGAACAGCACCAGGGCCGCCACAAGCAGGAAGATCAGCGCATCGGACCAGAGTATGACGGGTTTCATGGACTTCGCCGTTTCCTAGGACAGGCGGACCCGGGGGTCGGCCCAGGTATAGGAGATGTCGGTTAGGATCAGGCCTACGATATAGAGAATGGAGCCGATAAACACCATGCTGCGAACGATGGCGAAGTCCTGGGCGTTGATGGCGTCGAGCATGTAGGAGCCAAGCCCCGGGATACCGAAGAAGGACTCGATAAGCAGGCTGCCCATGAACAGCATCGGTACGAGCACGACTACCCCGGTGAGGATGGGAATAAGCGCGTTGGGAAGGATGTGCCGGAACAGCACCGCGAGTTCGCTGCAGCCCTTGGCCCGCGCCGTGCGCACATAGTCCTGGTTGGCTTCCTCGAGGAAGAGTGTGCGATACCAGCGAGCACCGGCGCCGATACCGGCGACCACGCCGACGAGTACCGGCAGCAGCAGAAACTTCCAGACCTCCGCACCGCTCAGAAAGCCGCTGATGGGCACGAGGCGCCAGGTCTTGGCCACCAGGTACTGGCCGCCGATGATGTAGAAGAGGTAGGAAATGGACATCAGCGCCACGAACACGATCACCGCCGCGCGGTCCAGGCGGCTGGCATGGAACATGACCACCATGAGGGCTACGCAGATATTGACACCGATCCCCACAAGGAAGGTAGGCAGGACCACGGCCAGACTGGGCCCCATGCGCCGGCGCACGTCTGTGCTGATATCGCGACCGCTTTCAGAACGGCCGAAGTCGAAGGCGAAGAGGCGTACCGATTTAGCGAAAAAGATGGTCTCGGTGACGGTCTCCAGGCCGTCGGCGCCGGCGTTGTAGAACAGTGGCTTGTCGTAGCCGTTTTTTGCCTTCCAGTTTTCGATGGCTTCCGGTGTGACGTACTTGGCCCCGAGCTGGGAGACGGCCATATCGTCCGGCGAGTTGACCACGAAGAACAGAACGAAGGTGAGCAGGTTCACGCCGATAAGAATCGGGATCGCGTAGAGCAGGCGCCGGATGATGTAGGCGAACATGTCGGTTACTCCGCTAGCGCGCCGTCGCCCGCTGCCGCCGCCGGTAGGCGATGACAGCGGGGAGGAGCAGGGCGGTGATCAGGGCCGCGCCGGCATAGAGCGGCCAGGTCACCGGCTGGTTCCATGCCCGGCGCTTCTGTTCCCGCAGTGCGGGATTGATGCGCAGATACTTCAGGGTGTTCTTGGAAATGCCGTGGCGCTTGGTGTTGTGCACCCAGGCGTTATTCAGATACACATCCTTCGGGTAGTAAGCGAAAAGCCAGACCGCGTCCTCCCGGTAGAGCTCAACCATGCGTTTGACCATGGCCGCGCGAGCAGGCCCCGGGGGAGCTACCCGCATGGCCTCGAACAGTTCGTCGTATTCCGGGCGCTCGTAGCTGGCGTTGTTCGCGCCGTCGCAGTTGCACAGGAGAGGGCTCTCCGGTCCGTAAAGCAGAAACAGGAAGTTCTCCGGGTCCGGATAGTCCGCCAGCCAGCCGTGCGAGAAGATCTGGGTGTTGCCCGTGAGCAGCTTCTCGCGGGTGCGGTTCCAGTCCGCGGGGCGGAATTCCACCTGTACACCGATGCGCGAGAAAGCGCGGTCGATCCAGTTCATGCTGGTGGTGGAAATGGCCTGGCTTTGTACATCGATGAAGATCTTCAGCGGCTCACCGGTGCGCGCATCGCGCCCGTTCGGGTAGCCGGCCTCGACCATGAGCTGGCGGGCTTCCTCGATCGGCTTGCGCCGGGCCTCGCCGTCTACCCAGTCATGGGTGTAGGGGTTGATGCCCTCGGCTCCTCCCTTGTGCCCCGGGATACCGGGCGGGATTGGCGAATGGGCCACGATGCCGTTGCCCTTGTAGAAGATGTTCAGATACTCCTCGACGTCGAAGGCGATCTGCAGCGCGCGGCGCAGCTTGCGCCGCTCCTCCGTGTAGCCACCGAGCACCGGGTCGCGCATATTGAAGCCGTAGTAGTAAATGCCCGGCTTTACATCCGGCGAGAGCGTGATGCCGTGGTCGGCGAGATCATCGGCGAGCTCGAGGCCCTCGGGGCCGACGACGAAGGCGCGGTCAAAGACGCTGTTGGTATTGCCGTGGACCTCGCCGGAGCGGTCGTAGTAGCCCTGGAGGAATTTGGTCCAGAGCGGCAGTACGGCCTTTTCCAGACGGAACTCTGCGCGGTCGATGAAGGGAATGGGCCTGCCAGCATCCTCCAGGAAACCTCGCTCCCGGTCGCCGGGCGCACCCTCGCTCGGGTACACGTCGCCGTGGTAGTTCGGGTTGCGCTCAAGCACGATCTCGCTGTTTGGATCGTTCCTGACCATCATGAACGGGCCGGAGCCGACGGGCCACCAGTCGAGGGTGAGGTTGCTCTCGGCGAAGCCCGGATTGTGGTAGAAACGGTCCACCTCAGCTGGTACCGGTGAGAAGAAATGCATAGCCAGCCAGTAAACGAACTGCGGATAGCGGCCGTTGATGGTGATGGTGTAGTTGCGCTCATCGAGGACGTCCACACCGGCGAGATCGAACTCACGCAGGTCCAGCCAGCCGTCCCGCGAAACTGCGTCCAGCTCCGCAGAAAGTGTCTCCATGCCGACGATGTACCGTCCCATGAAGCCGATCATGGGCGATCCGGCCCGCGGATCTGCGAGGCGCTTGATGGCATAGGCGTAGTCCTCTGCGCGCACCGGTCGCGCGTCGGTGTGCGCAAAGTCCGTGATCTGGCGGTAGCGGCGACCTTCGGCCGGATCGTCGAAGTGATAGCGCGCCCCGCCGTTTTCGGCGACAGCGAAGGCGGGGTGCGGCTGGTAGCGAGCGTCGGCGCGGACCGTGAGGTGATAGCGCGTGAAGGCGGCCTCGTCGACGCGCTCTGCCGGCAGTGGCTTACCCGTTGCGTCCAGGTAGCTCACGGCAGGCATGCGCTCGACGCCCAGGGGCTCAAGCTCGTAGGGACGCTTGAGGAAATGATAACCGAGGGGTGGCTCGTAGATCTGCATCAGAAACAGCGCTTCGTCCGAGGCGTAGGAAATCGCCGGATCGAGATGCTTGGGGGGCGCCGGCGACATCACCGAATAGTAGGTGACCTTGTCGCCGTCGGGCGGCGGATGGGGATTGTTCCAGGGACCTTTGCCGCAGCCTGCCAGCAGCAGACAGGCGGCCAGGGCAAGGGCGTGCAACGTCTGGGCGGGACGCTGATCGGGGCTGTCGGGCGCTGGCACGGCGTCCCACTTATTCAGGAAAGTGCGGAGCATAGCAAATTGTCGCCGCCAGGCTACCCCTCAGGCATCGGCAGCTGGGGTTGCCGTCCCGGTGTCGGTATCATGCGGCCGCGAAGCTGTGGAGACCGATCATGCAACGCCCAGCCGGGGATAGCGAGGGCCGCCTTCCCGTCGACGCCATTCTCGACGAGCTTGCCGCTGCGCTGGCAGGGCGGGGCGAGGCCCTGCTGCAGGCAGAGCCGGGGGCGGGCAAGACTACCCGTGTGCCGCTGCACTTTCTCAACGCGACCTGGCTCGCGGGCCGTAAGATCCTGCTGGTAGAGCCGCGGCGCCTGGCCGCCCGCAGCGCTGCCGTTTTTCTCGCTGCGAGTCTCGGTGAGGCCCCGGGGGAGCGGGTTGGCTACCGTGTGCGCGGCGACAGCCGCATCGGCCCCCGCACGTGCCTCGAGGTGGTCACCGATGGTGTGTTCCTGCGCCTGCTGCAGGCAGACCCGGCCCTCGAGGACACGGGGCTTGTGATTCTCGATGAATTTCATGAGCGCAGCGTTGGCGCGGATCTCGCCCTCGCCCTGCTGCTGCAGGCGCGGTCCCTGCTGCGCGACGAGGATCCGCTGCGACTGCTGCTCATGTCCGCCACCCTGGACGGCCTTGCTGTGTCTCCGGTGCTTCCGGAGGCGCCCCTGTTACACAGCGCGGGCCGGGCCCACCCGGTGGCGCTTCGCTACGGTCCGGCAGCCGTCGCGGGGGAACTGCCGCTGGAGGCGCTCATCGATGCGGTGGGGCAGGCGCAGGCGGATGCCGCCGGTGATACGCTTGTGTTCCTGCCGGGGCAGGCAGAGCTCCGGCGCGTCGCCGCGGCTCTCGGTGTCGTCCCGGCGTCAGTGCTGCAGCTCCACGGTGGCCTCTCCCTGCCCCGACAGCAGGCGGTGCTTGCGCCGCCGGCGTCGGGAGAACGGCGTATTATCCTTGCCACAGACCTCGCCGAGACCAGCCTGACCCTGCCCGCCGTTGATGCGGTGATCGACAGTGGCCTGTGTCGGGAGCCGCGCTATGACCGCGCAACCGGCATGGGGCGGCTGCTGACGCGCCGGGTCTCCCGGGCGAGTGCGGATCAGCGTGCGGGGCGCGCCGGCCGCATCGGGCCGGGGCGCTGCTATCGCCTCTGGAGTCGCGAGCAGCATGAGCGCCTGGAGCTCCAGCGGACGCCACCGATCCGGCATGCGGATCTTGCGCCCCTGGCCCTGGAACTCCACGCCTGGGGTGCGCAGGACCCCGCGGAGCTCCCCTGGCTGGAGGCGCCGCCGCCGGCTGCCTTCGCCGCTGCCTGCGAGCTCCTCGAACGCTGCGGCGCCCTCACCGTGAGCGGCGGTCTGCGACGGATCAGCGACCACGGTCGGCGCATGCTGGCGCTGCCTGTGCATCCGCGGCTCGCCCACCTGTTGCTGACGGCAGCGCCGGGTGCGCCGCAGGCCCTCGCCTGCGACCTGGCCGCGGTGCTCGAGGAGCGGCCGCCGATGGATGCTGGTGAAGAAGTCGGCGCGCTGCTGGCCGCGGTCGCGGGGGGGCGGGGC
>NZ_KN234762.1 GCF_000764025.1 Pseudohaliea rubra DSM 19751
CCGCCAGGGGCTCGGCGGCGGGGACAGGCCGGCGCCGGAGCTGCTTGTCAGCGGCGCGCATGCCCTGCGCCTCAGGCGCGGAGGTTGTCCGCCATGAAGGTCTGCACGGCGGCAAGATCGTTCGGCAGCACCGTATAGCGCTCCTCGCGGTCGTAGAGATCCGCCAGGTGCGCCGGCAGCGCCGGTTCCCGCTCGACACCGGCGCGGCGCACGGCATCCGGGAACTTGGCCGGGTGCGCCGTGGCCAGGGTGACCATGGGCACCGCCGGGTCCCGGCTTGCGGCCCGGGCGGCAGCGAGCCCGATGGCGGTGTGCGGGTCCAGGAGGTATTCGCTGGCAGCCCAGGTGCCGGCGATCTCGGCGCAGGTGCCGTCATCGTCCACCCGATGACTGCTGAAAAGTGCACGCGCATCGGCCAGGGCGTTCCGGGAGAGCTGGACCTGGCCGTCGTCGAAGGCGCGCATGAGCCCGGCGACGGTCTCACCATCGCGGCCATAGAGATCGAAGAGGAGACGCTCGAAATTGCTGGATACGGTGATGTCCATGCTCGGGGACAGGCTGGCTTCCAGCGGCTGGCGGTCATAGAGGCCGCTGGTAAGCACCCGGTGCAGCACATCGTTGCGGTTGGTGGCAATCACCAGCTGCGACACCGGCAGACCCATGCCCCGGGCCAGGTAACCGGCAAAGATGTCACCGAAGTTGCCCGTCGGCACGGAGAAAGCCACCGGGCGGTCCGGCCCGCCGAGAGCCAGAGCCGCATGGAAGTAGTACACCACCTGGGCCATGATCCGCGCCCAGTTGATGGAGTTTACCGCCACCAGGCGCCGGCCGTCCGGCAGGAAGCCCTGAGCGCCGAAGCTGGCCTTCACCATGGCCTGGCAGTCGTCGAAGTTGCCCTCCACGGCAAGGTTGTGAATGCCCTCGCCGGGGACGGTGGTCATCTGCCGCCGCTGCACCTCGGAGACGCGCCCGTGCGGGTGCAGGATAAAAATATCGACGTTCTCGCAGCGCCGGCAGCCCTCGATGGCCGCCGAGCCCGTATCGCCGGAGGTGGCGCCCATGATCACGACCTTCTCGCCGCGGCGCTCCAGGATATAGTCGAGGAGGCGGCCCAGGAGCTGCAGAGCGAAGTCCTTGAAGGCCAGCGTCGGACCGTGGAAAAGCTCCATGACCCACTGGTTCGGGCCGAGCTGCACCAGCGGCGCCACGGCGCCGTGGCGGAACACGGCGTAGCAGTCCTCAAGGATCGTACGCAGGTCGTCCTCAGGCACGGCACCGGCAATGAAGGGCGCGATCACCCGCTCGGCCAGGGCAGGGTAGGACAGACCGCGCAGCGCCGTGATCTCGTCGCGGGAGAAACGCGGCAGTGTCTCGGGCACATAGAGGCCACCGTCACTGGCCAGACCGGCGAGCAGCACGTCCTCGAAGGACAGAGCCGGCGCGGCGCCGCGGGTGCTGAGATAACGCATGGCGCCCCCTACCCGTCCAGAGACTCGATACGGATCCGCGTCACCGGCCCGGCAATACTCTCCAGGGCTTCGATGGCCAGCACAGCGCGCTCGAGGTTGCCCTGGCTGGCGACATTGGTCACCACGACCACGGGCACCCGGGTCTGCCCCGACTGCGGCGCTTTCTGGATCAGGGCCTCGATGCTGATGCCCTGGTCGCCGAGGATACGGGAGACCTGGGACATGACCCCGGGCCGGTCCGCCGCTTCCAGGCGCAGGTACCACGCCGTGCGCACCTCGCCCATGGGCAGGATCGGCAGCTCCCGCAGCTCGCCCATGGGCAGCCCCAGGGACGGCAGCGGGCAGCGCTGCCCCCGGGACAGCTCCCGGGCCAGGTCAATGACATCCGCCATCACCGCCGAGGCCGTGGCGCCACCGCCGGCACCGGCGCCGTAATACAGGGTCGGACCCACGGCGTCGCCCTCCACGAGGACGGCATTCTTGACCCCGGCGACCTTGGCCAGGAGCAGCTCCTTCGGCAGCAGCGTCGGATGCACGCGCAGCTCGAGGCCATCGCCGGTCTCCCGGGCGACGCCCAGGTGCTTCACCACGTAACCGAGCTCGTCAGCATAGGCCAGATCTTCCGGCGTCAGGGCACTGATGCCCTCGGTATAGACCGCATCGAAGCGCAGAGAGGTGTTAAAAGCGATCGCGGCGAGGATCACCAGTTTATGGGCGGCGTCGATGCCCTCGACGTCAAAGGTCGGGTCCGCCTCGGCGTAACCCAGCGCCTGAGCCTCCGCCAGCACGTCGGCAAACTCCCGCTCTTCCTCAGCCATTCCCGTGAGGATGAAGTTGCCGGTGCCATTGATGATACCGGCGAGCCAGGACACCCGGTTCGCGGCAAGCCCCTCGCGCAGGGCCTTGATGATCGGGATGCCGCCGGCAACGGCTGCCTCGAAGCGCAGGCTGACGCCCTGCGCCTCGGCCAGCGCGAGCAACTCGTTGCCGTGTTCGGCAATAAGTGCCTTATTGGCCGTGACCACGTGCTTGCCTGCCTTCAAGGCACGGCTCACCAGCTCGTGGGCATCTTCGGTCCCGCCGATGGCCTCGACCAGGATATCAACGGCCGGGTCGGCGGCCACGGCGAGTACGTCCCGGCTTACGGTCGCACTGCCGGTAGCGACTCCTTCGCGGTCGCGACGCGCGCCCACGTGAACGATTTCCAGCGGTGCACCGGCGCGACCGGCGAGCACCTCTCCGTTGCGGCCGAGAAGTTCCAGCACGCCGCCGCCGACAGTGCCAATGCCGCAGAGCCCGATCCGAATAGCCGTCACTGTGTCACTCCCTGCTCCGCGCGCAGCATGCGCTTGATATTGCGCAGCGCCTGGCGCGTGCGGTGTTCGTTCTCGATCAGGCCGAAGCGCACATAGCCCTCGCCATACTCGCCGAAGCCCACGCCCGGCGACACCGCCACCTTCGCTTCCTCGAGGAGCTTCTTGCTGAACTCCAGCGAGCCCATGGCCTGGTAGGGCTCGGGGATACGGGCCCAGACAAACATGGTGGCCTTCGGCGGCTCCACAGGCCAGCCCGCGGCATTAAGGCCGGCGCAGAGCACATCACGGCGCGCCTGGTACATGGCGCGGATCTCGTCGACGCAGCTCTGGTCGCCCTCGAGGGCAGCGATGGCGGCCACCTGCACGGGGGTGAACATACCGTAATCAAGATAGGACTTCATACGCGCCAGAGCGCCCACGAGCGTTTTGTTGCCACAGCAGAAGCCGACGCGCCAGCCGGGCATGTTGTAGCTCTTGGACATGGAGAAGAACTCCACCGCAACCTCCCGCGCCTCCGGCACCTGGAGGATCGAGGGTGCCTGATAGCCATCGAAGCATAGATCGGCGTAGGCCAGATCCTGCACCACCCAGATGCCATGCTCCCGGGCCACGGCGATGACTTTCTCGAAAAAGTCGAGCTCGACGCAGTGGGCAGTGGGGTTGGAGGGGAAGTTCAGCACCAGCATCTTCGGCCGCGGCCAGCTGTTGCGGATGGCGCTCTCGAGCTCCTCGAAGAAGGTCGCGTCGTCCGCCATGGGCACATGACGGATATCGGCACCGGAGATCACAAAGCCGTAGGGGTGGATCGGGTAGGAGGGGTTCGGCACCAGGATCGCATCGCCGGGGCCCGTGGTCGCCAGGGCGAGGTGGGCCAGACCCTCCTTCGAGCCGAGGGTCACGATGGCTTCGCTCTCCGGATCCAGGGTGACGCCGTAGCGGCGCGCGTACCAATCGCAGATCGCCTTGCGCAGCCGCGGGATACCGCGACTCTGGGAGTAGCGGTGGGTGTCGCCACGGCGCGCTGTCTCCACCAGCTTCTGCACGATGTGCTCCGGCGTGGGCTGGTCCGGGTTGCCCATGCCGAAGTCGATGATGTCATCGCCGCGGGCGCGGGCCTGCTGCTTCAGATCGCCGATGATCGAGAAGACATACGGGGGCAGGCGCTGGATGCGCTGAAATTGTTCTTCCACGAGTCTAGTCCAGTCCCAGGGCGGCGACGAGGTCGTCGACGGGGCGGTAGCCGGGGACCATCTGTCCGTCCGGCATGATAATGGCCGGCGTGCCGCGCACACCGAGATCCTGACCGAGAGCGTACTCGTCGGCTACGGGGTTGCCGGGGCAGACCAGCGGTTCGACGTCCTCCCCCGCCTTGAGGCGCGTAAGCGTGCGCTGCCGATCCCCGGAACACCAGGCCGTCGCCAGCAGGCGGAAACCCTCGGAGCCGACCCCGGCGCGGGGATATGCGAGGTAGCGTACCTCGATGCCGCGACGGTTCAGCTCGGGCACTTCGTTGTGCAGTTTCTGGCAGTAAAAGCAGGTGACGTCCGTAAATACGGTGATGCTGGCCCGGGTATCGCCCTCCGCCGGGAACACGATCATGTCCTGTTCATCGACCGCGGCGATGGCCTCCCGGCGCTCACCATTACGGCGCTGCTCAGCGAGGTTCACGTAGCCCGCCGCGCCCACGGCGTAGAGGTCGCCTAGGACAAAAAAGTCGCCATCGGGCGTGGCGTAGACGATGGGACCATCGGCGAGCCTGACCTCCAGCAGGCCCGGCACCGGGGACTGCCGGGCGGACTCGACCTTCAGGCCCCCGGGCGCCTCCAGGGCAGCCCGGAGCGCTTCCAGGGCGTCGCCGGTTACCGCATCAGCTGCGCGAGCGGGGCCCGAGAGCACGAGCAGGGCGAAGAAAAAAGCAGTGATGCATCGGGAAACTGTCATGGACTGTACCTTATCGTCGTCGGCGCCACGTCGGCGCCCTCCCCCGGTTGACCGCGGGCCGTGCGCCGGGTTCAACCCGAGGGCGGCTCAGCCCCGCGGGTGGTGCTCAGCATGCAGGTCCTGCATACGCTGGCGGGCCACATGGGTGTAGATCTGCGTCGTGGTCAGATCACTGTGGCCCAACAACAGTTGCACGACCCGCAGGTCGGCTCCATGGTTCAGCAGGTGCGTTGCGAAGGCGTGCCGCAGCGTGTGCGGCGAGAGCGGTTTGCTGATACCCGCAGTGCGCGCATGCATTTTAATACGATACCAGAAGGTCTGGCGAGTCATCTGGCGTCCACGGCGGCTCGGAAAGACCGCGTCGCAGGGCATGCCGCGGAGCAGTTCCGCGCGGGGGCCGGCGAGGTAGCGCTGCAGCATGCGCAGTGCCGGCTCCCCCATGGGCACCAGCCGCTCCTTGCTGCCCTTGCCAAAAACCCGCAGCACCCCCTGATTGAGGCTGACCTGCGACAGCTGTAGCGCCGTGAGCTCTGACACACGCAGGCCACAGGCGTAGAGGAGTTCAAGCATCGTGCGGTCGCGAAAACCCAGGGGGTCATCGAGATCCGGCGCGGCGAGGAGCCTGCCCACGTCGGCCTCGGAGAGCGACTTGGGCAGCGGCCGGCCGAGGCGCGGGCTCTCCACGTCGAGCGTCGGGTCGACCGTCAGGCGCCCCTCGCGGAGCTGATAGCGGTAGAAGCCGCGCAGGCAGGACATCACCCGGGCCGTCGAACGCGGGGACTGGCCGGCCGCGAGGCGCGCACCGAGATAGCGCTGCAGCTGTTCGCGGTTAGCCCCGAGCAGGCTGCCGCGGAGTTCACGGCCGAGGAAAGCATCGAACTGGCGCAGATCGCGCCGATAGGCGTCAAGGGTATGATCCGCGAGCCCCTTCTCGATCCAGAGCGCGTCGATGTAACGCTCGATTTCGGGATGGGTATCCGCGTAAGTGTCCATGCGCGGCAGCTTAAACCGCCACCGCGCGGGGCGAAAGCCGGTCCTCAGGAGGACAGCTTTTCCTTGATGCGCGCGGACCTGCCGGAACGTTCGCGAAGGTAGTACAGCTTGGCCTGGCGCACGTCGCCGCGACGCTTCACTGCGATGCTGTCCAGGAGCCTGCTGTAGGTCTGGAAGGTCCGCTCGACACCGATACCATGGGAGACCTTGCGCACCGTGAAGGCGGAGTTGAGGCCGCGGTTGCGCTTGCCGATGACCACGCCTTCGAAAGCCTGCAGGCGTTCCCGGCTGCCCTCTTTCACCTTGACCTGAACCACAACCGTATCACCGGGATTGAACTCCGGCAGGTCCTTGTCCATCTGCTCGGCGTCGAGCTGGGAGATAATGGAATTGGTGCTCATGGGGCACTCCTTGAATCGTTCCCGGACCTTGCGGCCCTGTCAGTTGTCAAAATCAGTTGTCTATCCCATGCTCGCGGCAATACTCCGCCAGCAGTTGTTCCTCCTCCGGACCCAGGTCCCGCCCTGCGAGCAGGTCCGGGCGGCGCTCCCGGGTCCGGCCCAGCGCCTGCTTCAGGCGCCAGCGGCGGACCCGTTCGTGGTCGCCGCTGAGCAGAAGCTCCGGCACCCGCCGGCCCTCGAAGATCTCGGGCCGCGTGTACTGCGGGTAATCCAGCAGGCCCGCCGCGAAGGAGTCCTCCGCCGCGGAGTCCGCATGACCGAGCGTTCCCGGCAACAGCCGCGCCACGGCATCGATCACCACCATGGCCGGCAGCTCGCCGCCGCTCAGCACGTAATCACCGATGGACAGCTCTTCGTCCACCTCACTCTCGAGGAGGCGTTCATCCACCCCCTCGTAGCGTCCCGCCAGCAGCACCAGCGACGGCTCCGCCGCCAGCGCCTTCACCCGACCGTGGTCCAGACGCCGCCCCTGCGGGGACAGGTAAACGACCCGCGCCGGCGCGCCCGCCTGCTCCCGGGCGGCGCCCAGGGCCTGCCGCAGCGGGTCTATCTTCATGAGCATCCCGGGGCCGCCGCCGTAAGGCCGGTCGTCCACCGTGCGGTGGCGGTCCCCGGTGAAGTCCCGCGGATCCACCGTCGTCACCACAAGGCCACCCTGGGTCGCCGCCCGGCCGGTCACACCGTAGCCGGTGACCGCCTCGAACATCCCCGGAAACAGGGTTACCACCGCAATGTGCACCGTTCCCTCCCCACGGCGCCGAGGCCGCTCAGGCCTCCGGGTACCAGTCTACGGTCAGGCGCCCCGCTTCCAGATCTATCTGCTTTACCACGTCGCCCGGCAGATAGGGCAACAGGCGCTCCCGGTCGTCGATACTGCCGGGACTGCCGCGGACCACAAGCACATCGTTGGCCCCGGTTTCGAGCAGGTAGGCAACGCGGCCGAGCAGCTGCTCGCCCTCCTCGCCCAGGCACCAGACCTCAAGGCCTTCCAGCTGGTGCCAGTAATACTCACCGTGCTCAAGGGGCGGCAGGGCGGCTTTGCGCACGAGGAACTCAGCCCCCCGCAGCGCCTCCGCGGCGTTTCGGTCATCGATGCCGCGCAGGTGCACCACGAGCCCTCTGCCCTGACGACGACCGGCATCAATCACCACCGGCCTGGGCTCCTCTGCGCTGCCCAGCCACCAGGCCGGGAAGTCGAGCAGGCTCTCTGCCCGGTCGGTGTACGGGTGCACCCGCAGCCAACCCTTGATTCCGTAGCAGCCGGTAATGCGACCGACCGTCAGCAGGCCCTCAGGCAGCGGCGCTGGCCGCGGCATCATCAGCCGGCTTCTGCGCAAGCAGCTTGGCCACACGCTCGGAAAGCTGCGCGCCCTGGCCCTGCCAGTAAGCAATGCGTTCGCGATCGATGCGAAGGCGCTCTTCCTGGCCTCGAGCCACGGGATTATAGAAACCCACGCGTTCGATGAAGCGGCCGTCGCGCGCATTGCGGCGGTCGGTGACCGTCACGTGGTAGAACGGACGCTTCTTGGCGCCCGATCTGGAAAGTCGAATTGTTACCATCAGCTTGTATGTCCCTTGAACGTCGCGGTAACACCGGAAAACCTGCCGGCGGGCCCACAGCTACTCGACAGCGCGGGCCAGCCCGCTGCCGGAAAGGTCGCGTATCATACGGAAATCACCTGCTCGTGAAAAGCCCCCTGCAGCGGGATTTTTCAACACTGGCGCGGTGTTAGGAAAATATCAGCGCCCCGGGCGAAAAAGGGCGGCTGTGATAGCGGCGCCCTCGCCGCGACGGCCCGTGGCGCAGCCGCCCACCCTTTCGGCGCAGGGCCGCACCTCCCACCGGGAAGAAGGCCGCCTAGCGGAACGGCATGCCGCCACCGCCCGGCCCACCGGGCCCGCCGCCACCGGGCCCCATCATGCCACCGAGGCCGCGCATCATCTTCTGCATGCCGCCGCCCTTCATCTTCTTCATCATTTTCTGCATCTGCTTGTGCTGCTTCAGCAGACGGTTCAGATCCTGCACCTGCGTGCCCGAACCCCGGGTAATGCGCCGCTTCCGGCTACCCTGGATGAGGTCCGGGTTGCGGCGCTCCTTCGGGGTCATGGAGCTGATCATTGCCTCCATGCGCGCAAAGAGCTTCGGGTCGACGGCCTGCTGGGCAGCCTGGGCCATGTTGCCCATGCCAGGCATCTTGTCGAGCATGGCCGCCATACCGCCCATGTTGTTCATCTGCTGGAGCTGGTCACGAAAATCCTCGAGATCAAAGCGCTTGCCCTTCTTGACCTTCTGCGCGAGCTTCTCGGCCTTGGCCTTGTCGACCTTCTGCTCGGCCTCCTCGATGAGTGACAGAATGTCGCCCATGCCCAGGATGCGCGAAGCCAGCCGGTCCGGGTGGAAAGGATCCAGGGCCGCGGTCTTCTCACCGACACCGAGGAACTTGATCGGCTTGCCCGTCACCGAGCGCACGGAGAGCGCAGCACCGCCGCGGGTGTCGGCATCGACCTTGGTGAGGATCACACCGGTGAGCGGCAAGGCATCGCCGAAGGCCTTGGCGGTGTTGGCGGCGTCCTGGCCGGTCATGGCATCGACCACGAACAGGGTCTCCGCCGGCGTGAGCTCGCGCTCAAGCTCGGCAATCTCGGCCATCATGGCCTCGTCGACCGCCAGCCGCCCGGCGGTGTCAACGATGAGCACATCGGCAAAGCTGATGCGGGCCTTCTCGAGGGCAGCCCGGGCGATCGCCACGGGCTTCTGGGTCTCGTCGCTGGGGAAAAAGTCCACCCCGACCTCGCCGGCGAGGGTTTCGAGCTGGCGGATAGCTGCAGGGCGGTAGACATCCGCACTCACCATCATCACTTTTTTCCGGTCGCGCTCCTTGAGCAGCCGCGCGAGCTTGGCGGCGGAGGTGGTCTTGCCCGCCCCCTGCAGACCCGCGAGGAGGATCACCGCCGGCGGCCGGGTGGCGAGGTCCAGCCCCTCATTGACGCCCCCCATGACCTGCTCGAGCTCCGCCTGGACAATCTTGAGGAAAGCCTGGCCCGGGCTCAGGCTCGCCATGACCTCCTGACCCAGGGCTCGCGCCTTGACGGATTCCACGAACTGCTTGACCACCGGCAGAGCAACATCGGCCTCGAGGAGCGCCATGCGCACCTCCCGGAGCGTGCCCTGGATGTTGTCCTCCGTCAGCCGGGCCTTGCCGGTAATGCTGCGGAGGCTCTGGGTGAGGCGGTCTGAAAGGCTCTCGAACATGCTGTAAATCCATGGGCGCCGCGCCGGCGCAGTCGATGGGCGCTACTGGCTGCTGATAATGTCTATTGATTGTACCGGGACAAATCGGTACAAAGGCGCGAGTATACGTGACCCCGGTTGCCGTCCCAACCTTGATGCCCATCGCCTTTATCGCCGTTGTCGCCGCCCTCCTCTATCTGGCGGCGGCCGGCCTGCAGCTGACCCACATGGCCCAGCGACGGCAGCGTCTGTCGAAGCCGGTGATGGGTATGGCCGTGGCAGCACTCATCGGCCACGCCCTGGTAACCTGGGACGCACTGAACAGCGGACAGGGCATGGCCGTTGGCTTTTACCGGGCCCTGTCCCTGTCTTTTCTGGCGGTAAACATCGCCTGCGTGGCCGCGCTCCTCAAGCGCCCTCTGCAGAACCTGCTTATCGGCCTTTTTCCCCTTTCCGCCCTGGCCATGGTGGTAGCGACCCTGGGACCGGAAACAGCCCATGCGCGCAGCAGCCTCTCGCCCGGCATCCTGCTGCATATCGGCAGCTCGATCCTCGCCTACTCGATTCTGACGCTGGCCGCCGCCCAGGCGGCGCTGGTGGCCGTGCAGGACCGGCAGCTGCGCCAGCGCAACATGCACGGTATCGCCCGCTCCCTGCCGCCGCTGCAGTTGATGGAGAGCATGCTCTTCGAGCTGATCTGGATCGGCGTGATCGCCCTCACAGTGGCTATCGGCAGCGGCATGATCTTCATGGAGAACATGTTCGCACAGCACCTGGTACACAAGACGGTGCTCTCCATGGTCGCCTGGGTGGTATTCTCGGTGCTGCTCTGGGGCCGCTATCAGCTCGGCTGGCGCGCGCAGACAGCCGTGCGCTTCACGCTGGCCGGCTTCCTGTTCCTGATTCTCGCTTTCTTCGGCTCGAAGCTCGTGCTCGAACTGATCCTGGGCGTCGAGTAGGTCCGCAGGCCGGGTTGCTGCCCCCGGCATTTTTCTTCAAGATACTTTTTCGATGGTAATCCGGAGTCAACACCACCCTTGAACGAGGCACCGCTGGGTCTCCTCTTCTCCGTTCTCGCTGCCCTTATCCTCCTCTCCGGTTTTTTCTCCGGCTCGGAGACGGGCATGATGACCCTGAACCGCTATCGCCTGAAACACCTGCGCAGCCAGAATCATCGCGGCGCCCGGCGCGCCAGCGAACTCCTCGACCGCCCGGACCGGCTTATCGGCCTGATCCTCATCGGTAACAATCTGGTGAACATCGCCGCTTCGGCCATTGCCACGGTCATCGCCATCCGCCTCTACGGCGACGCGGGCATCGTGATTGCCACGTTCCTGCTGACGCTGGTGATCCTCATTTTTGCCGAGATCACCCCCAAGACCATCGCCGCGCTGCACCCGGAGCGCGTAGCCTTTCCCGCCAGCGTCATCCTGCTGCCGCTGCTCAAGGTGCTCTACCCGCTAGTGCTGACCGTGAACACGGTGACCAACGGGCTGCTGCGCCTCCTCGGCGTGGACCCGAGCCGGGGCGGCGACGAGCATGTTTCCACCGAGGAGCTGCGCACCATCGTCACCGAGGCCGGCGCCCTGATACCCCAGCGCCACCGGGGCATGCTGGTGAATATCCTGGATCTCGAGGCGATCACCGTGGACGACATCATGGTGCCGCGCACGGAGGTCTATGGCATCGACCTCGATGATGACGACGACAGCATCCTGGCGGCCATCCAGAACAGCACGCACACGCTCCTGCCCGTGTGGCGCGATGACATCAACAGCGTCACCGGCGTGCTGCACCTGCGCAACGCCGGCCGTGTGCTCTCGGACGGGCGCCTCGACCGCGCAGCGCTCGAGCGCGAGATGGACAAGCCCTACTTCATCCCCGAAAGCACGCCACTGCACACGCAGCTGCTCAACTTCCAGAAGCAGAAGCGCCGCCTGGGCATCGTGGTAGACGAATACGGGGACGTGGTGGGCCTCGTAGCCCTGGCTGATATCCTCGAGGAAATCGTCGGCGAGTTCACCTCCAACCTCTCCGATACCGATGACGAAATCTTCCCGCAGCGCGACGGCAGCTACCTGATCACCGGCACCACCAGCGTCCGTGACATCAATCGGGCGCTGGACTGGGAACTGCCCACGGACGGCCCGAAGACCCTGAGCGGGCTGGTGCTGGAGTACCTGGAATCCTTCCCCGAGGGCGCCGTGGGCCTCACGGTGGCCCGCTACCGGCTGGAGATCCTCGAGCTCGGCGGCAACATTGTACGCACGGTGCGCGCCCGGCCAGAGACAGCCTAGCGAGGACCACCCCGCGAAGGGCCTGCCCGCTGCTGTGAGCGCGGCGTCCTCGCCGCGACCGCCTCCGGCGACACCCGGCGCGACAACGCGCCTCCTGCAGGGGTGCGCCTGCCGTAAGGGCCCGCTAGAGGAGGCGGATCGGACTGTCGGCCTGACGCCGCTCCTCGCAGCGGGCGAGGATGTCCTGCTTTTCCTTCGCGCTCGCCATCCACCAATCGGTGATCTCCTGAGCGCTGCGATAGCAGCCCATACAGATATCGTTGGCATCCAGCGCACAGACCGAGATGCAGGGGGATGCGGGCTCTCCCAGGTCACTCATAGCAGGGCCTCCAGGTCTTCCAAAAAGTGTTTTGCGTTACCGACGTAATGGTCGGCGTTGTGGGCGAGGGCCAGCTGCTGCTCAGGGGACAGCGTTCTCTTCACCTTGGCCGGCGAGCCGAGGACCAGGCAGCCGTCGGGGATATCCATGCCCTCCGTGACCAGCGCACCAGCGCCCACGAGGCAGCTTCGGCCGATGCGGGCTCCGTTCAACACCACGGCGCCGATGCCAATAAGGCTGCCGTCGCCGATGTGGCAGCCGTGCAGCATGGCGTTATGGCCAACGGTCACCTTCGCCCCCACCTGCACGGGAAAGCCCGGGTCCGCGTGAATCACCGTCCCGTCCTGGATGTTGCTGCCCTCACCGATCTCGATAGCCTCAACGTCACCGCGCAGCACGCAGGAAAACCAGACGCTGGCGTTGGCGTGAAGGGTCACGCGACCGATCACGGCGGCGTTGGGGGCGATGTAGTGGCCGTCACCGAGGAGCCGGGGGCTGCTGTCACCGAGGCGATACTGCATGGACTTACTCCTTGCCTTTCAACGCGCGCCGGTCAGAGCACGTCGAGATCGTCATTGGCCAGGGCCACCAGGTCCCAGGCCGGCTCTTCATAGGGGTGCGCCTCGTACAGCGCGGCCACCGCCGCGCGCACCACCTGGTCGGCACACACCAGCTCCACGCGGTATTCCTCCACCTGCTCGATGGCCCCGTGGCTGCCGATGAAGGGCTGGCTCCCCGCCAGGGGCCGGAACTGGCCCTGGCCGGCCACCTGCCAGCAGCAGCTGTCGTAGTCGCCGATGCGCCCGGCGCCGGTGGCGAAGACCGCTTCCTTCACAACCTCGAGATGGGTGGCGGGCACATAGAAACAGAGCTTGTACACGGTCACTCCTCCTGCGCTGCGTAGTACGCGTGGGCGAAGGCATCCAGTTCACCGCGCTCGATGGCGGCGCGGATGCCCTGCATGTGGCGCTGGTAGTAATGGATGTTGTGCAGGGTATTGAGCTGCGAGCCGAGAAGCTCGTTGCAGCGCTCCAGGTGGTGCAGGTAGGCGCGGGAGAAGTTGGCGCAGGTGTAGCAGTCGCAGTTCGGGTCCAGCGGCCCCGTGTCGGCCCGGTGGCGCGCGTTGCGGAGCTTCACCTGGCCCACGGAGGTGAACAGGTTGCCGTTGCGCGCGTTGCGGGTGGGCATGACGCAGTCGAACATGTCGATGCCGCGGCGCACCCCTTCGATTAGATCCCCCGGCGTGCCCACGCCCATGAGATAGCGCGGCGTCTCGGCAGGCAGTGCCGGAGCGAGATCGGAAAGGACTGCCAGCATCTCGTCCTTCGGTTCACCGACAGACAGGCCGCCGATGGCATAGCCGTCGAAGCCGATGGCCTCGAGGCCGGCGAGGGACTCGCGGCGCAGGTCCGGGTACATACCGCCCTGGACGATGCCGAAGAGCGCCGCCGGGCTGTCGCCGTGGGCGTCGCGGCTGCGCTTCGCCCAGCGCAGGGACAGCTGCATGGACGCGGCGGCCTCATCGCGGGCCGCCGGGTACGGCGTGCAGTCGTCGAAGATCATCACCACGTCGCTGCCGAGGGCCCGCTGCACCGCCATCGACGTCTCCGGGTCGAGAAAGACCTTGTCGCCATTGACGGGCGAGCGGAAAGACACCCCGGCCTCGGTGATCTTGCGCATGGCGCCGAGGCTGAACACCTGGAAGCCACCGGAGTCCGTAAGGATCGGTCCTTCCCAGCCCATGAAGTCGTGCAGGTCGCCGTGGGCCGCGATGATCTCCGTGCCCGGGCGCAGCCAGAGATGAAAGGTATTACCGAGGATGATTTCGGCGCCGGTCGCAGCGACGTCCCGCGGTAGCATGCCCTTCACCGTGCCGTAAGTGCCCACAGGCATGAAGGCCGGTGTTTCCACGGTGCCACGGGGAAAGTGCAGCCGCCCGCGACGCGCCGCGCCATCGGACCCCAGGCGCTCGAAGCGCAGGTGGCAGGCCTCTCTCACGCGGGCTCCCGGGCGCCCGCGCAGGGCGTCAGGAACATGGCATCGCCATAGCTGAAGAAGCGGTAGCGCTCCGCCACAGCGGCCTCGTAGGCGGCGAGCACCGCCTCGCGGCCGGCAAAGGCGCTGACGAGCATGAGCAGCGTCGACTCGGGCAGGTGAAAGTTGGTGACCATGGCGTCGACGCAGCGGAAGCGGTAGCCCGGGTAGATGAACAGGCGGGTGTCGCCACGGTAGGGGGCAAGCCCACCGTCGGCCGCGGCCGTCTCGAGGCTGCGCACCGCCGTCGTCCCCACCGCCACCACGCGGCCCCCGCGGGCGCGGGCGGCAGCGATGGCGGCACAGGCGGCCTCCCCCACCTCGAGGTACTCCGCGTGCATCACGTGGTCTTCGATCGCGTCGGCGCGCACCGGCTGGAAGGTGCCGGCGCCCACATGAAGCGTCACTTCCGTGCGCGCGATGCCGCGCCCGGCGAGGGCCGAAAACAGCGCGTCATCAAAATGCAGGCCCGCCGTCGGCGCCGCCACAGAGCCGTCACGGCTCGCATACACCGTCTGGTAGCGCTCGCGGTCGGCAGCGTCGTCGGCGCGCTCGATATAGGGCGGCAGGGGCATGTGGCCCAGCTCGGCAAGGAGGCGGGTCACCGGCTTGCCGGGCGCCGCAACGCGGTAAAGGTCGTCCTCACGGCCGAGTACCTCGAGGCACTCGTCGCCCGGTTCTGCGTCCGGGTCCGCGGCGAGGTAAATGACGGTACCCGGTGCCGAGGGCTTGCTCGCGCGCAGGTGCACCAGGGCCTCGTCGTCACCGCGCAGGCGCTCCACCAGCACCTCCACGCGACCGCCGGTGCCTTTCCGGCCCCAGAGGCGGGCCGGCAGCACGCGGGTGTTGTTGAACACCAGCAGGTCATCGGGCGAAAGCAGCGAGGGCAGGTCACGGAACTGCCGGTGCGCGATGACGCCGCGGGCGCCATCAAGGCACAGGAGGCGACTCGCCGCGCGATCCGCAAGCGGCCTCTGCGCGATGAGTTCCTCCGGCAGGTCGTAAGTGAAGTCGGAGCGCTGCATGGAGCGGGGCCCGCAGGCCCCGGAACACCGCTTACTCAGCGCTGTCTTCGGCGGGCGCTTCCTCGGCCGCCTCAGCGCCCTCGTCAGCCGCAGCTTCTTCCGCGGCGGCCTCCGGCTCGGGCTGCTTCACGGCCGGTGCCGTCACCAGGCCCTCGGCCAGCAGAATGGCGACCTTCTCGTCGCCGTTCACCGGCTTGCCATGGGCACTCTCAACGGCGTAGCGCTCGTCGCGGCGCTGGTAGATGCGGTACTCGGCGGTCTTCTTGATCAGCTTCATGCCCATGGCGTTTTCCTTTCGCGTTCGTGGCCCCGGGGGGCGTTACTCGGATGGGATGCGGAGCATACCGGGAAAGGCCCGTCAGGTTAAGCACCTGCACGGGAAGATCCTGCGAGCAGGAGATCAAACAACGTTCGTTGCGCCCGCGCGCTCCGTTGCTATAATCCCGCGCCTTCCCCGTCCGCGCCGGAGTGGTGGAATTGGTAGACACAGGGGATTCAAAATCCCCCGCCCGCAAAGGCTTACCGGTTCGAGTCCGGTCTCCGGTACCATCTCCGCAGCGGGACCCGTGCAGGGCGAGGGACACCTGCTTTCCGACCACTGCGCTTTTTCAAGCCGCCCTCCTCGCCGCCGGGCGATTTTATTCCGGTCCCTGCGCGAGCGCAGGCAACAGCTCTTCGGCATGCCCGGAGATCGACCGGACCCCTGCGGGTGCCTCCCCGGACGGGTCGATGGACCAGCAGCCCCGCCCCGCTGCGCGCGAGTCCTCGACGATCCAGTCGGTAATGCCGACGGAAAAGGACGTCCCCACGAAGAGCACGAGGTCGGCGGTGGGGAGATAGGCCAGCACGCGCTCGAAGCCATAGTCCGGGTGGCTCTGGTAGTGCTCGTCAAACCAGAGCACGTGGGGGCGCAGCAGGCCGTCGCCGCAGTGCGGACAGCGCGGCAGCTGCTCAGGGGAGCCGGCACCGCGGAAGGCCTCGAAGGCGGGCGCCTCGAAGTCCAGGGTGCCGAAGGCCCCCTCGGGGCAGCGCGGCGACGCACAACGCACCTTGCGCGCCTTGCCGTGAATCTCCACCAGGGCGCGGGAGCCGGCGCGGTGGTGCAGGCCATCGATGTTCTGCGTGACCAGCAGGCTGCTCGCGCCGCGGGCCTCCAGCGCATCCTCCAGGGCGACGAGGGCATGATGCGCCGGGTTGGGCTCGGCCCCGGTTACCCGCTCGAAGCGGGCCAGGTACCAGGCCCAGGCATCCGCCGGATCGCGGCGGAAATGGCCGAGCGTGGCCTTCTCCATGATGTCGTTTTTCCAAACGGCGCCCGGCTCCGGACCGCGGAAGGTATCGATACCCGACGCCAGGGAGACACCGGCGCCGGTCACGAAGAGCACCGCGCGGGCGCGGCCCAGGGCGTCCCCGAGTTCCTCGATGGCCGCTGTCGCTCCGCTCACCGCAGGCTTCCCGTTCCCACTTCAACTCACGCGTAGTGGGACACGTCCGTCCCGGCGAGGGCGGAGATATTCAGCAGCCCCCGGGCGGTAATGGACGGCGTAACGATATGTGCCGTGTTGTCCATGCCCATGAGGATGGGCCCCACCTCCAGCGCACCGGCGCGCATCTTGAGGATATTGCGCACCCCGGATGCCGCATCGCCGTTGGCAAAAACGAGCACATTGGCAGGCCCCTTCAGCCGCGAGTGCGGGAAAATCCGGCTGCGCAGCTCCGGGTCCAGGGCCGCATCGGTGTGCATCTCCCCCTCGTAGTCGAAGTCCGGCTCGCGCAGCGCCAGGAGCTCCATGGCGGCACGCATGCGTCGACCGGTATCGATGTCGAGGTTGCCGAACTGCGAGTGGGAACAGAGGGCGACATTCGGCTTGAGGCCGAAGCGGCGCACGTGCCGCGCGGCGGCGATCACCGTTTCGCAGATCTCCTCCGGCGTCGGTTCCGGGTGCACATGGGTGTCAGCGATAAACAGGGGCTCATCTTCCATGATCATCAGCGACAGTGCGCCGACCGCGTGGCGGCCGTCGCGGGCAAGCACCTGGCGGATGTAGTTGAGATGCCAGAGATACTGGCCGAAGGTCCCGCAGATCATGCAGTCCGCATGATCGAGGTGCACCATGATCGCGGCAATGGCTGAAGTGTTTGTGCGCATGATCACCTTCGCCAGGTCCGGCGTCACACCCCGACGCGCCATGAGGGACAGGTAGGTCTCCCAGTAGGTGCGGTAACGCTTGTCCTTCGCCGGATCGACAATATCAAAATCTTCGCCGGGACGCATGGTCAGCCCGGCGCGCTCGCAGCCGCTAAGGATCACTTCCGGACGGCCGATAAGAATCGGTCGGTCGGTCATCTCCTCGGTGATGGACTGGGCCGCGCGCAGCACCCGCTCGTCCTCCCCTTCCGCGAAGACGATACGCCGTTGCGACTGGGCCGCCGCGGAAAACACGGGGCGCATAAGCATTGCGGAGCGGAATACGGAGCTGTCGAGACGGGTCTTGTAGCTTTCGAAGTCATCCAGGGGGCGCGTCGCGACGCCGGACTCCATGGCTGCGCGGGCCACGGCGGTGGCGACGACGCCCATGAGCCGCGGATCAAAGGGCTTGGGGATGAGATAGTCCGCCCCAAAAACCAGCTGCTCCCCCTGGTAGGCGGCGGCGGCCTCGGCGCTGGTGGTCGCCCGCGCCATGGCCGCAATACCGTCGATGCAGGCAAGCTGCATGGCGTCGTTTATTTCCGTGGCGCCCACATCAAGGGCGCCGCGGAAGATAAACGGGAAGCAGAGCACGTTGTTGACCTGGTTCGGGTAATCCGAGCGACCGGTGGCGATAATGGCGTCCGGCGCCACCGCGCGCACCTCGTCGGGCATGATCTCGGGGACCGGGTTGGCCAGGGCAAAGATAATCGGCCGTTCGGCCATGCGCGCGACCACGTCCCCGGTCAGCACGCCGGGGCCGGACAGACCCAGGAACAGGTCGGCGCCCTCGATCACCTCGAGGAGCGTGCGCGCCGCTGTCGGCTGGGCAAAGGCAGCCTTCTGCGGATTCATGTCTTCGCTGCGGCCTTCGTGCACCACGCCGTGCAGATCCACCAGCCAGATGTTCTCCCGGCGCACGCCGAGCTTCAGGAGCATGTTCAGGCAGGCAATGCCCGCAGCGCCACCGCCGGTGGAGACCACCTTGATGTCCTCGAAGCGCTTGCCGGCGATACGCAGCGCGTTGGTGGCAGCGGCACCGACCACGATGGCGGTCCCGTGCTGATCGTCGTGGAAGACCGGGATGTTCATGCGCTCGCGGCAGATCTTTTCAACCACGAAACAGTCCGGCGCCTTGATGTCCTCGAGGTTCACGGCACCGAAAGAGGGCTCCATGGCGCAGATGATGTCGGCAAGACGCTCCGGATCGGCCTCGTTCAACTCAATATCGAAGCAGTCGATATTGGCGAACTTCTTGAACAGCACCGCCTTGCCCTCCATGACCGGCTTCGACGCCAGGGCACCGATGTTGCCGAGGCCGAGCACGGCGCTGCCATTGGTCACCACGGCCACGAGGTTACCGCGGGCGGTGTAATCGGCCGCGTGGCTCGGATCGGCGCGGATCTCCAGACAGGCCTCGGCAACGCCGGGAGAATAGGCGCGGGCCAGGTCCTGGCCGTTGGCCAGCGGCTTGGTGGCCCGGATCTCAAGCTTCCCGGGCTTTGGATAGCGGTGGTAACGCAGCGCTGCCTCGCGGGCAGCCTGGCGGCTCTTGTCGTCGTCCATGGCGATTCGGTTCCAGAAGGGGTCGGTCAGTTCAAAAGAAAGTCGAGTATAAAGCAAGGAGGCCGGCGGGCGTTCAACAGTCTGCCGCCCACAGCAGATGCCAGAGCCGCGGCAGCGCTGCCTGGCTATCGCCCCGGTGTACCCTGTAGGCGCCATGGGCTGCCGGTTCCGCCGCCCGGTTGAGCTGCAGGCTCCAGAGCGCGTCGATCTCGTTGGGCACCAGCGAATAGCGGATGTCGATGACCCGGTCCGAGCCCGGCGCGGCCAGGGCCACATAACCGGCGCTGAACCAGCGGAAGCGCTCCACATCCCGGGCCTGCTGCGAGGCCGGGTCGAGCCAGGGCAGGTCCCGGGCACGGTCGAGGACCGCAAGGGACTCACCGGGGCACTGCAGGGGCGCCCAGCCGGTGCGCATGGCGTCGACGAAGAAACGTCCCTCGGCGCGATAGACCGTCTTCCAGACGAGAATGTTGGCAAAGCCGGGCTTGGCCACCACCTCGACCGGCGCATGGCCGCGCTCCCGCGCCAGCGCCTCCCCCAGGGCGCGGGCCTGCTCCCGCTGCAGCACCCCGAGGCCCAGGTAGGCGAGCGCCCAGCAGAGGCCGGCGACCGCGAAGCCCCGCCGCCCGGTCCGGGCGGCAAGGCCCACCGCCAGCGCCAGTGGCAGGGAAAAAAGCGGGTCGATGATAGAGACCACATTCCAGGCGACGCGCACATCGGAGAAGGGCCAGAAAAGCTGGGTGCCGTAGGTCGTGCAGGCGTCGAGGAGCGCATGGGTCGCGTAGCCGAGGGTGCAGCAGAGCCAGGTGGTGAGTGGCGTAAGGCCCCGGCGTCGGCCAAGGAGCGGGTGCAGGAGCAGCGCGCAAAGCGCCCCGCCGAAGGGGATGATCACCAGCGAATGGGTGAACTGCCGGTGATACTCGAGAAACAGAAGCGGGTCTTCGCTGGAGCGGATGAGCACATCGAGATCCGGCGCCATACCGGCCAGGAAGCCCAGGAGCCCGGCGGTTGCCGCCCCGGTGCGCCGTACGGCGGCCTGCGGCAGGGCCGCACCGGCGAAGCCCTGGGTCAGCGGGTCCATCTGCGCTCCTTCAAGGGTGAACGGGCGAGGGCGCGCCGGCCCGCGAGGGCGATCATTGTAGTCGAGAGGCGTGCGGAGCAGCGAGCCCCGGGGCGACTTCAGCAGCGCCGGAGGAAGACCCCGGGCAGCGCCGTGTTCAGGGCCAGCACTCAGCGGGCAAGCGCAGGCCGCGGGGCGCCGTGGGCGTGACCCGGAGCCGGAGCGTGGCACAGGCCGTATCGCCCACCTGGGCACCGCGGGCGGTGGCGACAACCTCGTAAGCCACGGCGAGCGAGGCACCGCCCGGGTCCTCGCCGAGGCACAGCTCATAGTAAGCTTGCGGGGTCAGCCGGCAGTTATCACCGGAGGGGCTTCCGCCGATGTCGAGCTCGGCCGGGTCCGTACTGAAGTTCGCGTGGCTGGCACGCCAGCGCTCCTGGGCGAGCTGGATCGAGAGCAACCCATCCACCGCATCGGCCCGCCGGCCCTTGCGCTGCGCCTGCTGGAAGGACGGCAGGGCGATGGTGAGCAGAATGCCGGCGACGACCAGGGCGATCATGAGTTCCATGAGGGAAAAGCCCGCTACGGCGCGCTGGGCAGCGCCAGACCCGCGCGGCCGGCGATCAATCATCGTCGCCGCAACGCCGCGCCACCCGGAGCTGGATAGTGCCACTACTGCCGACGTCACCGACCTCGATAAAACGGCGATCATACATCTCGTAATCGAGAGAACCGCCATTCGGGCAAAGCCTCCGGCCGCCCTTCACCGCGAATACAAGCAGACCCTCCCATTTTTGGTTGCTGCTGAACGCATTGGACTCACAGCGGAAACCACTTGATCCCACAAACTCGCAGTTCATGTTGGCGGAGCCTGGGTCCTGCTCCCTCACCCGAATAGGACGATCGGTCCGTACTCGCCCAACCTCGCCGGTCAAGGATCCCTCGATGATCAGTTTGCGCGGACAGGACCGACTCACGGAGAGATCGACGGTAGCGTCCTCTGAGATCCCATCGATTACCAGGGTATCCCGGTCGCGGATCACGACGCCGAACTCATCATTGCAAAGGCGCCTGCCGCCGCGCAGATCAAAGGCCAACTCCCCCGACCAGGTGCCCCCCGCGGCCACCGGAGATGTCTCGCAGCTGTAGCTGCGCCTGCCGCCCGAAAAACTACAGCTGATGCCATCGCCTTCGATACCATCAACCTCGCTCCGGTCGCCGTCGAGGTTGCCGGACACCGTGTAGCGGGTCCCATTGCGGTACCCGTCGATGTCGCAGTCCTCCTCGGAGCAATCGTCACCGGATTCGCTGTCGCTGTCGCTCTCACTGCTACTTGCGCAGCTGCTGTCATCTCCGGAGCAATCGTCCTCGGACTCCTCATCGACCTCCCAGCTCGCCGTACTCCAGGCCGCGCCGGTGGCCCCGAGGGCGGCGAGCAGGCGCTCGGCATCCTGGGTCGGGCTCGTCTCCAGCAGCTCCGATGCCACCACAACGGATTGCTCCTGGCCCAGGGAGTCGGTCCAGTCGACGGTGACTTCCGCCAGCAGCACCGAGGCCGGCGCGTCGCCGAAAGCGCCGTCGGCCGGACGCTCGATCTCCCAGCGCCGGGTGAAGGCAGTGACCCCCGCAACCGCATCGGTACCGGGGTCGTTCAGGGGAATATCACCGACATCGACAAAGGACTGCAGCTCGTGCAGCTTCTGCTCAGCGAGGGCCGAGGCCTCGGCGCGGGCACGGGCCAGGGCAAGCTCTCGCTGGCTGGCGCCGTGAAAGCCCACCAGCGACAAAAGACCGATGGCGAGGACCGCAAAAGCGATCAGGGCTTCAACCAGGGTCAGGCCTGCCTGCGCACGATGCCCGGGGCTACGCTTCGCCAACCTACGCACCATCAGAAGTCCCTCCAGCTGCCGGGGATGCGCACCAGTTCCGCCTTGGCGAGCCCTAAAGCGAAGCGGTTACCGCCACCCTCAGCCTCAGCGAGGTAGCTGAAGTCCAGCTGCCGTGCATGAAACTCGGTATTTGCGCTCAGTTTCGTCGGTGCACCGGCGAAGGCAACCGAACCGTAGATCGTTGCCTTGCCCCAGCCGTTCGCCTGGCAATCCCGCGTCTCGAAGTAAACGAGGCCGTGAATGGTGGTGTTGCCGTTGATCTTCGGACAGCCGGCCTCCTCGGTGAAAAAGACAATGACCGGCTCATCGGCGCTACCGAGCGATTGGTGCCAGTTGGCGCTGCTGTCCACAACCTTCACCGCGTCAGGATGGCGCTCGGCCAGGGCGCGCAGCATCTGCTCCGCGGCGTTGGCACCCACAGGGTTGCCGTCGCCGTCATAGCCGCTCGGCGACAGGCCAAAGACAGCCTCGCTGAGGCTCGGGGTACCGCTGAGCGCACCGACCTTGCCGCCGTCTTCGAGGGACAGGTTGCCCGTGGCCACGTCGGCGGTACCGCCGCGGGTGATCCCGATGGCAATGCCGTCGTCCACCAGCGGGTAGGCTTCGGGGGTGCCGGTAATGCCACTGAGGCCATCCTCAACCAGCACGGCAGGCGCGGAGAAGCTATCAATAGCAGCGGCAAACAGGGGTGAAAACACGCTTTTCCTCGTCAACAGCAGATCGACGCTCACGGTCCGCTGTACGTGGCTGTCACCTTCGGCGCGGCCCGTGGCACGGGCGCGTACCAGAAGAGGGTCGGACGGATCGGTAGCGCTGAGCGTCGACAGCAGCTCGTACTCGATGGCGAGGTCATACGCGTCTGTACCCAGGCTTTTGTCAACGTAAGCCGTCGCCGTCACCGGGCTCGTAGTACCGGCACCGGCACTGCGCCACACCCCTCCCGCGTCATCATCACTGAAGGCAAGGCTGCCCGCATGCTCCTCGAACCAGGCCAGCGCATGGTTGAGACCCCCGGTGGCGACTGCATACACCTCTTTCCCGCGCTGGTCTGTGCCGGCACCGCGATGACTGGAAAGCGTGCCGCTGGCCACGGCCAGGGCCCCAAAGGTGGCCAGACCCAGCAGGATAAGCGTCATGGTCAGTACGGCAGCCCCGCCCTGACGACGCGCTCCGCGGTGAGGAATGCGATCAGCTGTCATTGTCGATACCGTCGAAGAAATCATTGGCAAGGCGCACGCGGGTTGTGAGCGCAGCGGTCACCGCCTCATCACCGGGAAGGCGGGCGGCGAGGGAGATAGCGACGCTGCGGCGCCAGAGGCACACCTGGTCGCCAGTGGTCGCGGGAATCGGGTTTGCCGTATCCGTCGGCGTCGGGTTGCAGCTGTTCGCGGTGCTCCCCGGGCTCCAGTCGCCGGCGCTGCTGGCCAGGGCGAAGGCCCCGGCATAGCTGCCAGCGCCCGGCGCCGTGGCGTAGGCAAGATCGAAAGACAGATTGGTGATGGCCAGGTCGGCCCCGTGCACGGGCACCCAGGTGCCGCTGTCGCAGGCGTGGCCACTGCCCTCTGCGCGCAGCTCCAGGCGTTCGCCATTGCGGCGCAACCCGAAGGCCTCGAAATTACCGCTGCCGAACAGGCCATCGCCGTTCAGGTCGTAACGATAGAGGATGCAGCTGCAGCCGCTGCTGCAGGCCACGGGGCTCGCCGTGGCATCCCGGGGATCATAGGCAAAGAGCTCAACCTGGCCGAACTCGTCCATAGCCGGCACGGCACACTTATAGAACTCATCCACCGCCAGCGATGCACTGCCACCGGCGCCGAGACCGCAGCGCTGGTCCCAGGCGACGTAGCCTGCGCGCTGCAGATCCCGTGCGGTGAAATCCAGCACTTCCCGCAGCTCGTTGCCGAGGCGCGCGGTCTGCAGGGTCTGCCCCCCCTCGACACCGATGCGCACCATGATCGAGAGCACGCCGGCGAGCACAACCATGCTGACGCCAAGACCGACCAGGAGCTCGACGAGCGTGAGACCGCGCTGGGCGCGCTGGAAAGGGGGACGGCGCCGAGTCATGACAGGCAGCGTCCGTAGCCGCCGATCACCGGCGCATCGGCGGGCAGGCAGAGCTGCACCGCGCCCAGGCCGCTCAGATCCACGCGCAGGGTCCAGCGACCCGCGGCCAGGGTCATGCTCGACGCGAGCGTACCACCCGCCGGGGCAACGACCGCGCCCCGCGGCTGCTGAAAAACCAGGCCGTCACCGGCCGCTTCAAGACTGAGAGTACCGAGCTCCGCAGGCGCCAGGAGAGCCTGTACCGCCGTGCCCGCTTCCGTAAGCGTGCAACTGGCAGCGCTGTCGCTGCAATCGCAAGGGGCACTGCCAACGCGGGCCCCGAGGCACTGGGCCCCGACCGCCACAGCAACCGGCACCTGGCCGGCGCGCGCATGGCCGCGGGCGCGCTCGAGAAAGCCGGCGACGGTCTCGGCGCCACGCTGCAGCGCCTTCTTGTCGCTGTAGTCGCGGAAGGAGGGCACCGTGATCGCCAGCACCACCGAAAGCACCGTGACCGCGATCATCAGCTCGAGCAGCGTCAGCCCCGCGCAGCGGAAGCTTGCTGGCAGCCTGGCCTGATAGTGCTGGTGACGGCGCGATGCCATGGGTTTTCCTCTTTTGCGGCGGCCTAAGGGTCGTCTCATGGCCTCCCCGGTGCAAGGGGGATTGGCTGCGCCTTGAGAGATTTGGGCGCCTCATCACAATCCTGCGCCCCAGTCACACATTTGAGGCTTTTTGCGTCGCATACATGGTCGCACTGCGCGACATAATCACGCCCTTACTCTCGAATCGCTTACGCATAGACGACAGCACAACACCCTTCCCCTCCGGCGCTTTTCCTGCGTCTGCCGCCCATCACCCGCTGCCCCGCCTCGCTCGCTCCACGCTTTCTTCTCGCCGGCGGCACCTTAGCTGCGCATCGGCTCAAACGCCGGGTGGACGGCTGGATCGGAAGTCGGGGGAGCGGGCAGCAGCATCCGGTGCTAGGCTAGCGTCCCGAATAAAAAAGAGGACACCGCCCATGCATGCCCCGCTTCGCCTTGCCCCCCGCTTTGCCACCCGCCTTATCCCTGCCTGCTTCCTCGTGCTCGCGGCCTGCCAGGGCGGCCCCGCCGATGACAGCGCCTACCGCGCGGAGCTGATCCGCACCAGCCACGGCGTCGCCCACATCACCGCCGACGATTTCGGCAGCCTCGGCTATGGCGAGGGGTACGCCGCGGCCGAGGACCATGGCTGCCAGATCGCCCGCGGCCTGGTGCAGGCCCGCGGCGAACTCGCCCGCTACTTCGGCCCCGGTGAAGAACAGCGCAATGTGGTGGCCGACGGTGTCGTGCGCGCACTCGGGATACCGGCGCAGGCGCAGGCCGCCTTCGCCGCCCAGGACGCCACCAACCGCGACTGGCTCACGGGCTACAGCGCCGGCTACAACCGGTACCTGCGCGAGCAGGGCGACAATGCGCCGGGCAGCTGGTGCGCCGGCGCAGCCTGGGTGCGCGCCGTCACCCCGGAAGACTTCATGGCGCGGATGGTGCTGCTGGCGCAGACGCTGCCGCGCATGGCCGGTGCCCTGGCCGCCGCACAACCGCCGGAAGCGGCAAGCACGGCCGCGGTGGCGCCGGCGCTGGTCCGCGAGGCCGCAGACGCCATGTCCCTTGCAGGCCTCGGTTCCAACGCCTGGGCCCTGGGCAGCGAGCGCACGGAGAACGGCCGCGGCCTGCTTCTGGCAAACCCCCATTACCCCTGGTACGGCGGCAACCGCTTCTGGGAAAAGCACCTGACCATTCCCGGCAAGCTCGATGTCTACGGCGCTCACCTCCTCGGCGCCCCGGGCGTCGCCATCGGCTTCAACCGCGGTGTCGCCTGGTCCCACACCGTATCCGACAGCGAACGGGTGGTGCTCTACCAGCTCGAGCTCGTGCCCGGGGAACCCACCCGCTATTTCCTCGACGGCGAACCGCGATCCATGACCTCGCGTACGGTCAGCGTGCCCGTGCTCGGGAACGACGGCATGATCACCGAGGTCGAGCGCACCCTCTGGTTCAGCCATCTGGGTCCCATGCTCACCCTGCCCGGCATGCCCTGGACGGACGCGCAGGCCTTCACCGCCCGGGACGCCAACGCTGAGAACACTCACCTTCTCTCCCAGTGGCGCGCCATGAACCTGGCCACGGATCTCGATGCCTTCATCGAGGCCCACCGGCGCTGGAACGCCATGCCCTGGGTAAACACCATGGCGGCGAGTGCCGATGGCCGCGCCCTCTATCTGGACAACTCCACCGTGGGCAACCTGAGCGAAGAGGCGATCGCCCTGTGGCGCGAGCGCCTGGCGAGCGATCCCCGCGCGGCAAACCTCTATGCCGAGCGCGGCATGATTCTCCTCGACGGCAGCGACAGCCGCTTCGCCTGGGTCGATATCCCGGGCACGCCGGTCCGCGGCACGGTTCCCTTTGACCGGCGGCCGCGACTCGAACGCCGCGACTACATCTTCAACGCGAATGACAGCTACTGGCTCACGCAGCCGGCGGCGCCGCTGACCGGCTATTCTCCGCTCTACGGACCCGAGGCTACCGCCCGCAGCCTGCGCACCCGCATGAACGTGCAGCTGCTTGCCCCGGACAGCCCCTATAACTACGCCGGCAATGATGGCCGCTTCAACCGCCGGGAAGTCCAGGAGGCCCTGTTCTCCAACCGCAGCCTGGCTGCGGAATTGCTGCGCGGCAGCCTGGTGGATGCCTGCCGGGCAACGCCGGTGCTGACCGTGGACGGCGGATCGCGCGACCTGGCCGCAGCCTGCGACGTCATCGATGCCTTCGACGGACGCTACGACGAAGACAGTCGCGGCGCGGTGCTCTTCCGCGAGTGGCTGGTGCGCTACGACTATCGGGAACACTTCGACGCCGGGAGTCTCTTCGCGGAGCCCTTCGACGCAGCGCGACCGGTGGCTACACCGGCGCAGCTCGCAGACGAGGCGATCGCCCTCGAACACCTGGCCGAGGCGATCTCGGTCCTTGAGCACGCGGGGCTTCCCCTTGATGCATCCCTCGGCGCGGCACAGGCCGCCTACCGCGGGGACCAGCGCATCCCGGTGCACGGCGGCAATCGCCACGAGGGCGTGGCCAACCTGCAGGTTTCCGCGGAGCCCGGGGAGCCACTGCAGCCGTCCGATCTAGGGCACCCCAATGGCGATCTCGACACGGCCCCGGTGGCTGACTCGCCGCTACTGACGGCTTCGGGCTATCCCATCACTCACGGCAGCAGTTTCATTCTTACCCTGGCCTTCGAGGATGCCGGACCGGTGGGCGAAGCTCTGCTCACCTACAGCCAGGCCGGCGACCCGGCCTCACCCTGGTTCAGCGACCAGACGGCACTCTACCGGGCCAAGCAGTGGCGACCCGTTCTGTTCGAGCGGGCGGCCGTGGAGCAGGATGCACAGGCCCGGCGGGTACTCCAGGGACCGCGAGACTGAGCGCCGGCAGGGCCGCGACGGGGCGCCCGCGCCCCCGTCACAGGGCGGCCACCGGCTGCTACCATAGCGGCTGATCCCGCCGGGCCCTGGAGACAGCGCAGCGCGTCATGAAGATTCTCGTTACCGGCGTCGCCGGCTTCATCGGCTTCCATGTCGCCCGGGCGTTGCTGGCCCGGGGTGACAGCGTCCTCGGCGTCGACAACCTCAACGACTATTACGACGTGCGGCTGAAGCGTGACCGGCTGGCAACGCTGGCCGCCACCGGCGTGAGCAAGCTGGAAGTCGTCGAGCTGGATATCGCCGACGCCGCGGCGCTGCGCACGCTCCTGGCAAAGAGCGAAATCGAAGCGGTGGTCCATCTGGCAGCCCAGGCCGGCGTGCGCTACTCCCTGGAAAACCCTCACGCCTACACCCACAGCAACGTCAACGGCTTCCTCGCGGTACTTGAGGCCTGCCGTCAGCATCCGGTAGAGCACCTCGTGTACGCTTCTTCGAGCTCGGTCTACGGCCTCAATGCCCACATGCCCTTCTCCGTTCACGACAACGTCGACCATCCCGTGTCTCTCTATGCCGCAACCAAGAAAGCCAACGAGCTCATGGCGCACAGCTACTCGCATCTTTACGGCATGCCAACCACCGGGCTGCGCTTCTTCACGGTTTACGGGCCCTGGGGCCGGCCGGACATGGCCTATTTCCTGTTCACCCGCGCCATCCTCGAGGGCCGGCCCATCAAGGTGTTTAACGGTGGCGAGATGGCCCGGGACTTTACCTATATCGACGATATCGTTGAGGGCGTAGTGCGGGTGCTGGATCGCCCGGCGGTGTCGGACCCTGCCTGGTCACCCACAGCACCGGACCCGGGCAGCAGCTGCGCGCCCTACCGGGTCTTCAACATCGGCAACAACCAGCCGGTGCGGCTGCTCGAATTCATCACTACCATCGAGGCCGTGCTCGGCCGCGAAGCCGTGAAGGACTTCCAGCCCATGCAGCCGGGGGATGTCACCGCTACCTGCGCCGACATCGACGCCCTCGGCGCCTGGACCGGCTACCGCCCCGCAACACCCCTCGCCGAGGGCATGGCGCGCTTCGTCGCCTGGTACCGGGACTATTACGAACAACGAGAGGAAAACAGCCGAAAATGAACGTAGTCATGATCGGTGCCGGTTACGTCGGCCTCGTCAGCGGCGCCTGCTTTGCCGAGTTCGGCGCCCGCGTTACCTGCGTCGACAAGCAGCCCGAGCGCATCGACGCCCTCAAGCGCGGCGAGATTCCCATCTACGAGCCCGGCCTCGATGATCTCGTGGCACGCAACGTCGCCGGCGGTCGACTGCATTTCAGCAGCGAGCTTGCCGGCCCGGTAGCCGAGGCAGACCTCATCTTCATTGCCGTCGGCACGCCGACGCGCCGCGGCGACGGCCACGCTGACCTCAAGTATGTATATGCCGCGGCCACGGAGCTGGCGAACCACCTGCAGGGCTATACGGTAATCGTCGACAAGTCCACCGTGCCCGTAGGCACCGCCCGGGAAGTCCAGCGCCTGGTGCGCAAAGCCAACGCTGACGCAGCCTTCGATGTGGCATCGAACCCCGAGTTCCTCCGCGAGGGCTCGGCCATCGGCGACTTCCTGCGCCCGGACCGGGTGGTCCTCGGCGTCGAGTCGGCGCGCGCCGAAGCGCGGCTGCGCGAGCTCTACCGCCCGCTGAACCTCATCGAGGCCCCGATCCTGGTCACGGATCTCGAGAGCGCCGAACTTATCAAATACGCCGCCAATGCCTTCCTGGCAACGAAGATCAGCTTTATCAACGAAGTCAGCCAGCTCTGCGAAGCCACCGGCGCGGACGTGAACCTGGTCGCCAAGGGCATGGGTATGGACGGGCGCATCGGCTCGAAGTTTCTTCATGCGGGGCCAGGCTACGGGGGCTCCTGCTTCCCCAAGGATACCCTCGCCCTGATCCGCATCGCCCAGGAGCACGGCCTGTCGAGCCGCATCGTCGAGGCGACGGTGGAAGTGAACGCCTCGCAGAAGGCGCGCATGGTGGCGAAGATCCGCCAGGCCCTCGGCGGCAGCGAGGCAGACAAGCGTATTGCCGTGCTGGGCCTGACCTTCAAACCGGAAACAGACGACATGCGCGATGCGCCCTCCCTGGCCATTCTGCCGGCGCTGGCGGACAAGGGCGCAGAGGTTGTCGCCCACGACCCCGAGGGCATGGAAGAAGCCCGCGGCCTGCTCCCGGACACGGTGCGCTACGCGGCGACGATGGAGGAAGCCCTGGAAGACGCCGACGCGCTGGTCCTGCTCACGGAGTGGAATCAGTACCGGGGCCTTGATCTTACCCGCGTCCGCGAGCACATGCGTGGCAACGTCTTCGTCGACCTGCGCAACGTCTACGAGCGCGCACTGATCGAAGCCGCCGGCTTTGCCTACACGGCCGTGGGGCGCTAGCGGGGCAGCTGCGCCTCAAGCGTCGTCGAGTCAGGCGCCGGCTGTTCTGCCGTGGGCCGCGCCCACATCCGGCGCTCCCTGCAGGCAACCGGTGCGCTGGACGCTCGAAAACCTCCATGCTACTTTCTTATCAGCCTGATACAAACCCAAGGGCAACCTGAAACAACACCATAGCGGCACACCCCGGCGCAATGCCCCGACAACGTTCTCGTGCAGGGACCACGAGGGGGTTTGAGCAAGCCGCCGGAGCAGCACAACGCGCCAGACGCATTACCCTGAAAAACTGTTCCCGGGAATCGGGGGTAACGATGACAGCCATGACGGCGCCCAGGCGCCAAATGCAGCCCGCCCAAGGCGCGGGCCCCTGATCTTGTCTATTTCCGGCAAGATCAATCTTCTGATCACCGCCCTTGCGGTGGCGGCCGGCATTATCCTTGTCCTTTTCATCGGTCAGCGCGAGTACGCCTACCAGCGCGATCAGCTGGTCCTCCAGGCCTCCACCGCCGTCTCGAGCCAGCCACACCTGCAACTGACCCTCTACTTCCGCAACCCCGCCGAGATTGCCGCCGCCTTGCAGCAGTTCCTGGGGCTTTCGCCGGCCTTGCGCCATGCGGTGCTCCGGGACAGCGTCGGCGACATCATTGCCCGCGCCGATCGACCCTGGGCGGAAGGCGCGGTACTACCACGCTTCAGCGAAGCCCGGGGGCAGCAATCTCCTCTTGAACAGTCGCTGTTCAACCATCACAGCCCGGTGGCTCCGCCCGGCTTTGAACTGGTGACTGCGATTACCCGCGGCGAGACCGTCGCCGAGCTGATGCTGCCCATCACCTCACTGGTCAACCCCACCGCCCCGGGGCTCTCGCGGCAGGATTTTGCCCTGACCCTGGCCAACCCCGACCAGGTCAACGGTATCTTTGTCAGCGGCTACATAGACCTTGGCATCAGCAGCCTGACCCTGCTCGCCCGGACTATCCCCGCGGTCGCTCTCTCTGCAGGCTTCGGGCTCGCCGTGGTGCTCCTCTGCGCCCTGATCGCCCAGCTCACTACGCGCCGGATCACCCGCCCCCTGGGCGAACTGGCGGCCGTCGCCGACGACATCGCCGCCGGCAAGCAGACCCACATGCTGAAGATCCGCGGCAGCGGGGAAATCGGCGATATCGCCAACGTCCTCAACACGGTTATCGCCGGCATGGAGGGCGAGAAGCAACGCATGCACACGGATCGTCGGCTCCTGAGCATGAAGGTGGATGAGCGCGACGCGCAGCTCACGGAACGCCAGCAGGAACTCGACCAGGCGGTGAAGCGGGTCAGCGAGACCCGGGAGCGCCTCCGGCACCTGGCCTACTTCGACACGCTGACCTCCCTGCCGAACCGCCGTCTGTTCACGGAGCAGCTATCACTGCTCCTCAAGCTCGCCGCCCGCAACAAGCAGCAGGTCGCCCTTCTGCTCCTCGACCTTGACAACTTCAAGCGCGTGAACGATTCCCTGGGCCATCGCGCCGGCGACGAACTCCTGCGCGAGATCGGCGACCGTCTTGCCAGCTGCGTTCGGGACTCCGATGTGATCCACCGCAATGCCGATGACGAGGCGCGCATGGACCTGTCCCGCATGGGTGGCGACGAGTTCACGGTGGTTCTCAACCAGCTCGACCACGCCGAAAGCGCCAGCCGGGTTGCGGCGCGGCTCGCCAAGGCCATCGCCCGGCCCTTTTCCCTGGACGGCCAGGAGGTGGTCATCACCTGCTCCATCGGCATCGCCGTTTCTCCGGAGCACGCCGAAGACGTGGAGGGGCTGCTACGGGCCGCCGACACGGCCATGTTCAATGCCAAGCGCCAGGGCCGGAACCGCTACCTGTTCTACCGGGAGGACATGGAAGGAGCGAACCTCGAGCGCCTCAAGCTGGAAACGGAGCTGCGCAAAGCCCGGGATCTCGGGCAGCTGCTGCTCCACTACCAGCCCCAGGTCGACTCGCGCAGCGGCGCGGTGGTTGGCGCCGAGGCCCTGGTGCGCTGGCACCATCCGGACTTCGGCATGGTGCCGCCCTTCAAGTGGATCGACCTGGCCGAAGAGCTGGGCATCATCAACGAGATCGGTGAATGGGTGCTGCGCCGGGCGTGCTCGGACCTCGCCAGCCTGCATGAAGAAGGCTTGCCGCTGCCAAAAGTCTCGGTCAATGTTTCTGCGCTCCAGTTCACCGAGAGCTTTGTGCACCTCGTCGACACCGTCCTCAAGGAAACGGGCCTGCCCCCGGAGGCTCTGGAGCTCGAGCTCACCGAGGGCATCATGATCGGCAGCCAGGAAGGCGCCGTGCGCATCGTCGAGGAACTGAAGGCACTGGGCGTGCGCACGTCCATCGACGATTTCGGCACCGGTTACTCGTCCCTCAGCTACCTCACCCGGCTGGTGCTGGACGAACTGAAAATCGACCGCAGCTTCGTGCTCGGCCTTGCCAGCGGCGAGCGCAATGCCGAGCTCGTGCGCGGCATCATCGCCATGGCGAAGAGCCTGCACCTGGAGATCGTCGTCGAGGGCGTGGAGAGCCCTGGAGAACTGGCCTTCTTCCAGCGCGAGGGCGCGGATGTGATTCAAGGCTACCTGTTCAGCGCACCGGTGCCGCTGGAGAAGCTTCGCCCCCTGTTGCAGCCGGCCTATTTCGAACGGCAGATCCAGCGCCTCACGCAAAAGCTCGCCAGCGGTGACCTGCAGTTCGAGCAGGCCTGAGGACCTGGCTACTGCTGCCGCTGCTTCAGCGCCTGAAGCTGCGCAAGGTTCTGCTTGTAGGCCTCAGCAATCTTGTCGATACCGGACGCCGTAAGGCCGCCTTCGTTCCCCGCCACCGTGTAACTAGCGTGCACCGCCGACGCCGACATAAGAGACCAGGACACGACATCGACGCCGATACCCTCATCTTTCATGGTGTTGGCAAGTTCGATGAAGCGCTCCATGCACGCCTGGTGCTGTTCGTGCTTGTCTTCGGCCATGGGCCCGGTCTCCGTAGTATTTGTGAGGCCCGGAGTTTACCATTGTCTTCCCGTGGCTTCCGGCCGCCGCTGCGGGGCGCGGGCCCCGGCGCCCTGACCCGAGGCTGAAGGAACCGAAGCCAGCATGCCCATCGCCCGATGCCTTTCCCTGCTCGTTTTCGCCGCGCTGGCTGCGGGCGCTGGCGCGCAGGAAAGCGAGGTCCGGGCCCGGGAGTGGCGCGGTGAGGTCGGTGTCGGCGCCGAGTACGACACCAACGTCTCCGTGAGCGAAGTAGACGTGAGCTCCGGGGAGGCTGACTCTGCCTGGCTCGTCGACCTGGAGCTGGGAGTCAAGCAGCCCGTCGGCGAGCGCAGCAACCTGAACCTCAACTACGATTTCAGCCAGGCAAGCTATGAGCGCTTCTCCCGTGTCGACCGGCAGACCCACATCCTAGGCGCCGACCTGGGAACGGATCTCGGCAAGGCCAACACTGGCATTTCCGCCTATTACATCAACTCGCGCCTGGATGGCGAGCCCTTCCTGGAATTTATGCGGCTGTCACCTTCGGTGTCCGGTTTCCTGGCAAAAAAATGGTTCGCCCGCAGCGCCTATGTGTACTCCGAGCGCCTCATCGAGGAGCGGGAGGCACGGGACGCCACCACCCATTCCGCCGAGGCGGACCTCTATTACTTCCACCGCGGCCTGCGCAGCTACCTGAATATCGGCTACCGTTACCGCGACGAGGACGCCACGGCTGCACGCTTCGATTTCCGCTCCCACGGCCTCAAGGTGCGCTACATACGCCGCTTCGACCTGCTCGAACGGCAAGCCAAGGTCGAGCTGGCCTGGCGCTTCGAAGCGCGCCGCTACCTGTCACCAACGCCAAGCATCGGCGAAGACCGGGAAGATGATCGCTCGCGCTGGAAGCTGGACCTGGAAGTGCCGCTGACCCGGCGCCTGGCGCTGCAGACCTACGCCAGCTACGGGGATTACCAATCCAACCTGCCCCGGGCAGACTTCATTCAGACGATTGTCGGTGCGCGGCTAAGCTACGGCTGGTAGTTCATGAGCTGGTGAGCGTCAGCAAGCCGTAACCATAGATGTCGTCCCGCCCGGGCGGGCCAAGATCCAGCGCGCTGCGATAGAGCAGATCAACGATATTCTCCGCCGGCTGAAGCTGGCGCAGTCGCGCTGCTGCCGTCACCGCGAAGGGTACGGCGAAGGACGTGCCCGACGATGCGCCGTAGCCGCCACCCGGGCGGGCGTGGCGCAGGTCAACCCCCGGCGCAGCGAGGGCCAGGTAGGCACCGCGGTTAGCCAGGCGGAACACCTGCCGGCTCGCATCCACGGCGGTCACCGCCACCACGGATCCGTAGGCGGCGGGGTACATGGGCCGGGCGACCGGACCGCCATTGCCTGCCGCCGCCATGATCACCACGTTATCCCCGGCGGCACGCTCCAGGGCGGTCTCAAGCAGACGGTTCGGCGGGCCGGCCAGGCTGATGTTTATCACATCCACACCGGAGGACATGAGCCAGTCCACTGCGCGGATCAGGCTCACGGTGCTGGCGATCTCGCCCTGCCGCCCATCAAGCTCGAAAACCGACGCCGCGAAGACTTCCGCGCTGGGCGCCAGGCCCTGATAATCCGCAGCATTGCCGACGATGATCGAGGCAATGGCCGTGCCGTGCTCCGCGGGCATCTTCGCCCCGGGACGGGCGAAGGAACGCGTACTGATTTGCGACGTCGACAGTGCCGGGTGGGTCAAATCCACGTCGCTGTCGATCATGCCGACGCGCAGGGAGAGGCTGTCGAGATCAGCCGGCGGCGGCATGGCCGCACGCGGCAGCATACCGTCGCCCGGGGAGGCAAGCGGCGCACCGGCCGTGTAGATGTGATTGAGGTCCACCTCGGCGCGATCCTTGCCGACCACGTCGAGGACGCCCTGACGTATCTCGGTGATGTCGAAGCTGGAGGGTGCGGCGACCTCCGCCAGGCGCAGGCCGAGCCCCGGCAGCTCCGTCACCGTGTCGAAGAGATACCCCTGCTTGTCGAGTTCCTCGAAAACCGCGGGCTCGGCCATGACCAGCCACTGCTCCTTGAGAATGCGATCCTCATTGACCTCGAGGTGGCTTTCAAGGTCCTCGACGATCTCGTCGATCTCCGTCTCCAGGCGCTCTTCAATGGCGGCGACGACCCGGGCCTCGACGTCCTCCTCGACAGCGCTCTCAACGGCATCCTCAACGCCCGCTTCCACCTCATCCTCGACATTGGCGGCGACGGACTCTTCAACGCTCTCCTCGACGACCTCGGCGACGCTCTCCTCTACCGATTCCTCTACCGATTGCTCAACTGTCTCCTCAACCGTCTCCTCTACCGTCTCCTCGACCGAGGCCTCCACAGACTCTTCCACCGAGGCTTCGACGGTCTCCTCGACATTCGCGGCGACTTCCTCTTCAACGGACGCTTCGACGCTATCCTCAACAGAATCCTGCACCGAGTCCTCGACGGTCGCGGCGACCTCGTCCTCAACGGATTCCTCGACGGCCTCGGCGACGCTCTCCTCGATGTTTTCCTCGACCGTGTCGTCCACCGACTGCTCGATGGTCTCCTCAATCTCTTCCTCGATGTTCTCCTGGATATTCTGCTCGGTAACCTGCTCGACCTGGTCCTCGACCACCGTGGCCACCTCGTCCTCAACAGCTTCCTCGACGGCTTCCTCGACTTGCTCCTCGACCTGTTCCTCGATGTCCTCTTCGACGGGTTCGGCGCCGAGATAGCCGCCGACGGGCAGCTGCGCCTGCACCGGCGCCGGCGCCAGCAGGAGCAGGAAGGCAAGCGCCAGGGCACTGGCGCACGCCGGGGCGCGTACGGGGAAGAAAGAGAATTCCGGACATCGATCCATGGTTAGTACCTGCGGCGGGGCTGTCGAGCCCGGGGTGCGCTGTGATGACGGACCGGGGGGCAGATAAATTCCACCCGGTGGAATAAACTGGCGCACCCAACCGTCCTCAGAGTGTAGCAGGGAAAGCATGTCGTCGCTCAACGCCAGGCAGCGCAATGACCTGATGGCCGAACTTCAGGGTCTTCGGCGCTTCTGCCTGTCCCTGACCGGGGCCGTGGCCGACGCCGATGACCTTCTTCAGGCAACGGTGGAACGCATGCTGGATAAAGGCATGCCCGAGGACGCGCACACCGCCAAGTGGGTCTACCGGGTGTGCAAGAATATCTGGATCGACGAACTGCGGTCCCGGGAGGTTCGCCAGCGCCACACGCCGGCGGTACAGGCAGGCACAGATGACACGACGCCCTCTGCGGAGGCCCAGGCCGGCGGCGAGCGCAATCTGCGGGCGGTGAACGAGGCCCTCGGCCGGCTACCGGAGGATCAGCGCCTGGCCCTCATGCTGGTAACCATCGACGGCAAGAGCTACGCCGAGGCAGCGGAGATCCTGCAGGTGCCCGTGGGGACGATCATGAGCCGCATCGCCCGGGCACGAAAGAACTTATTGACGGACAGCGCCCTCCGGGACCTTTGAATCCAGGGCAGGCACGACGGGATAACGACCATGACAGACAGGGACTACGAACTGCTCTCGCAGTACATCGACGGCGAGCTGGAAACAGGAGCGCTCACGGCCCTGGAGGCGCGGCTTGCCGCGGAACCGGACCTCGCAGATCTCCTCGAACGCCTCCGTCGCCTCGACAGCAGCATTGCGGCCAGCGTTTGCTCAGCCGCCACGGATACCGTTCCCGCGCATGTCGCCGCCCTGCTCAGCGATGACACAAATGTTGTAGCGCTGCGTCGTCCCCCGCGCCGCGCGGCGTGGCCGGCCGCGCTGGCCGCTTCGCTGATCGCGGCGGCGGCGCTGCTTCTGGTGCCGGGGGAGGACGGCCAGTCGCCCCTCACCGGTGACGATACGCTCCTTGCCGAGGCACTGGATTCGGAACCGTCCCGGGCCGAAAGCTGGCTCACACTGGCCGACGGCCGCGCGCTGCAGCCGGTACTCACCTTCCCCGATCGCAACGGCAACTGGTGTCGCGAGTTCCTGCTCCGCGACAACGATCAGGACTGGCGCGGTGTGGCCTGCCGGGCATCGGGACGCTGGGAGACGCAGGTCGTCGCCCGGGACACCTTCTTCGGCAGCGACGAGGCCTATCGCCCCGCCGGCGCCGGCGACAGCGACAGCGACAAGATCGCCGGCTTCATTGCCCGCAACGCCGCCGCTATTGCCCTCGGTGCCGGCGAGGAACAGGCACTTATCGCCAGCGACTGGCAAGACGCCCCCTAGCTCTCTGCCGGCATCCGCCGCGGAAAACTGCGATTCACCTGAAAAGCTGCGGTTGCTGGAATAAAGTCCGCGACGATCCGTCATCAAGGCAAGGGTGGAGTGAAACCCCCATGAGGGAGCGTCGTCCAGCCATTGGGTCCGGGACAGGCTCAGCATAGGGTCGTCCCGGGGCGGGCGGCGTGCTCCTCATCCTCTCAAGGCTGTCCGCGCGCAGGGTGTCGGCGGCGACATGGGTCGCCGACATGCGAGCACGTGCTTCGGACAGCGGGAACCGTCGGGCAGTTTTTGCTAGCGCTCCTGCCCGAGGTCCTCGGGGCCTTGCGGCCCCGCGTTTCTTTTCGTTTTCCGCCTTCCGGTTATTCAGGCCGGCCGCTTTATGAGCTTGCGGCGGGAGTGCTCCATGAGCGCCCAGAGGATGTTACTGGAGCTGACCTGCCCCACCAGCTCGCCGTCTTCGATCACGGGGCGCCGGCGCTGCTTCGTGCGCAGCATATCCTGAGCGACTTCGACAATGTTGTCTCCGGGCCGGCAGTCATTGATGTCAGCGGTCATCGCCTCATGGACGAAGGACATTTCCGGATCACCGTCGTTATAGATGGCGGCGAGCACCGCCTCGATGCAGTCGAGTTCCGAGAGAACACCCACCGGCCGGCCGTGATCGTCGACCACGGTCACCCCGGTGAGCTTGTACTCCACCAGGGTTTCAATAGCCTGGACGAGGTTGGCGTCGCGATGGATGGTCAGCGGCTTGCGCCGCATGCAATCGGCAATCTGAGTCGGTTGCGGCATCGGCTGGTTCCTTGAGCGCGGTTAGTATCGCGAAGTTACCGCCGCCGCAGCGCCGAGTCCAGCGCGGCACACCGATACCCCGCGACCATGCTATCTTTGCTTCCTGCATTCATTCCGCCCGGGAACAAAAGTATGAACAAGGGTTTCAACTTCAGCGGCGCAGTGGTATGGATCACCGGCGCCTCCTCGGGAATCGGCGAGGAGCTCGCGCGACAGGCCGCAGCGAAGGGCGCAAAGCTCGTGCTGTCGGCGCGCCAGGAGGCAGAGCTTGCGCGCGTGCGCGATGCCTGCCTGGCCGACGGCTCCCCCGACGCCCTGGTGCTTCCCCTCGACATCATCGATTACGACACCATGGCGGCGAAAACCCGGGCGGCCGTCGAACACTTCGGTCGCATTGACCTGCTGGTGAACAATGCCGGTATCTCCCAGCGTTCCTTCTGCGTGGATACGGACTTTTCCGTCTACCGCCAGATGATGGAGATCAACGTGCTGGGCCAGATTGCCCTTACCCAGGCGGTGCTTCCGGTCATGCTCGCCCAGGGCAGCGGCCACATCGCGGTTACCTCGAGCGTCGCCGGCAAGGCCGGCGTGCCTCTGCGCACGGGCTACTGCGCCGCCAAGCACGCGGTGATGGGCTTCTTCGATGCCCTTCGCGCGGAGGTGGCCGCCGACGGCATCGCCGTCACCACGATCACGCCGGGCTTCATTCAGACCAAGGTCGCCCGCAACGCCCTCACAGCTGATGGTACACCCCTGGGCAGGGACGATGAGGACATTGCCGGGGGCATGCCGGTCGGTGACTGTGTGCGCGCGATCGTCGCCGGCTTCGAGGCCGGGACGCCGGAAATTGCCATGGGCGGCGAGCTGGAACTGGGACTCCTCACGCTGAAACGGGAAAACCCCGAGCAGGCCTTTGAGCTACTGGCGCAGCTGGCCGCCGACGCCCGCAGCAAAGCAGCGGACTAGGCCGGCTGGCGACGCCGGACGCCATGCGCCCCCGCATCAGCCCGCTTCTGCTGCTCGTAGCGCTGCTTCTGGGGGGCTGCGGCGGCTACGAATTCAGGAACATCGCCAAGTCCGACATCGATCTGGTCACCGATGAGTTCATTGACGAAACCCGGGGCCTGATGCAGGAGCTGGCAGAGAAGCTCTACGCCCGCAATCCGGCGGAGCTGCGCAAGGTACCGGGCATGACTGTGGAGCGCCGCCTGCAGCTGCTCAGAGACACACCGGGGGCGCTGGTGTTTCCGGAGCTGGGCGGGCGCACGGGCATCGTCGCCCTCGAGGTGGTCTTCAACCCGGCTTTCGACGGCGACCGCGTCTTCGCCCTGGTCGCAGGCCTCGGCGGCATGCTGCGCCAGGCCTACGGCTACAACACGCAGACTTACCTCCTCTCCGAACCGCTGGAGCCCGAGGCCCTGAGGGCCAGCGCACGCAACATCGAGATCCTGCTCTGGCGCCTGAGGCACACGCGCCATGCCGACGGCCGCCCCTTCCTGGTCACCAGCGAATACCGCGGCGTCGTGGACAACCTCTCCTTCGAGCGGCTCTTCGGCAAACTCATCGCCCTGCAGGACATGATGGCACGCATCGCCGGGGACGCCGGCGACCGCCGCGTCACCCGGGCGGTGCACGCGGCGTCGTCGATGTTCATTCCCCTGCCGCTTTAGTGTCCGGACCCCACCGGCCCGGGTCCGTTCAGGCGGCGGCCGGGGTCTCCGCGGCAGCCCGCTCCCGGGCGATCTGCGGCGCCTCGAAGCGCTCGCCATAGGCAGTCGCCAGTTCCTCACAGCGGGCGACGAAGCGGCCGTAACCGTAGGTCTTCACGAACTGCAGGAAACCACCGGTCCAGGGCGGCGCGCCGATACCCATGATGGAGCCGATGTTGCCGTCCTCCTCGGAGCGCAGCACGCCCGATTCGAGGCACTTCAGCGACTCGATCACCTGGCGGAACAGGAGCCGGTCCTTGACGTCCTGAGCAGGCACACAGACCTCCGGGTTGTAGTAGAGCTCGAGAAGCTTCGGCCAGATGGCCCGGCTGCCGTCCTCCGCGTACTCGTAGAAGCCGCCGCCGTGGTGCCGGCCGCCGCGGCCGTACTCCTCCACCAGCGTATTGATCACGCCGCGGGTCACGGTGCCGTCGCCCCACTTGTCGAGCACACCCATCTCCTCCCAGGTCTGCTGAGCCTTCCGGGTCAGCTCCAGGCTCACCTCGTCGTAGACCTGCAGCGGGCCGACGGGCATGCCGACGGCCTTGCCCAGGTTGTCGATGGGCACCGGGTGCATGCCCTCGGCGAGGAGCCGCACGCCCTCGTCCAGGTAGGTGCCGAAGGTGCGCGAGGTGAAGAAGCCGAGGGAGTCGTTGACCACGATCGGCGTCTTGCGAATCTGCTGCGTGTAGTCGAAGGCTTTTGCCAGCGCCTCGTCGGAGGTCTGCTCGCCCATGATGATTTCCACCAGGGGCATCTTGTCCACCGGCGAGAAGAAGTGGATGCCGATGAAGTTCGCCGGCTTGTCGCTGGCCTCGGCCAGCTGCGTGATGGGCAGGCTGGAGGTGTTCGAGCCCCAGACGCCGCCCTCGGCGAGGTACTGCTCGCTGCTGCGGGTGATCTCGTGCTTCAGGGCCATGTTCTCGAACACCGCCTCGATGATGAGGTCGCAGCCGGCGAGGTCCGCGTCCTCGGCCGTGGGCGTGATCAGCGCCAGCACCTCGCTGCGCTTCTCCGGCGTCATGCGGCCGCGCTCCACGCGCTTGTCGAGGAGCTTTTCGGCGTAGGCCTTGCCCTTCTCGGCGGCCTCGCGAGAGACGTCCTTCAGCACGACCTCGATGCCGGCCATGGCGGAGACGTAGGCGATGCCCTGCCCCATCATGCCGGCGCCCAGTACGCCGACCTTCCTGGTGCTGGTCTTCGGCACACCGTCGGGGCGGCTGGCGCCGCCGTTCACCTTGTTCAGCCCGAAAAAGAACGTACTGATCATGTTCTTGGCCTGGGGTGTGGTGACCAGGTAAGTCAGACCACGGGATTCCACCACCAGCGCGGTTTCGAGGTCGAGGCGGGTCGACTGCACGGCCACGTCAAGGATCTTCTCCGGTGCCGGGAGCAGGCCCCGTGTCTTCTGCCGCAACATGGCGGTCGCGACCGGGATAAGCTGGGCGACCTTCGGCGAGTTCGCATCGCCGCCGGGAATACGGAAGCCCTTGCGGTCCCAGGGCTGCATCGCCGTATCCGGCTTGTCGCGATTGGCAAGGATCCAGGCCTTCGCCGCCGGCACGAGTTCATCCTTCTCGCGCACCAGATCGTGGATCATGCCCTCGTCCAGGGCCTTGCCCGGGGCGATGCGGGTGCCCTCCAGCAGGTAGGGCAGCGCCTTCTCGAGACCGAGGAGCTTGGTCAGGCGAACGACGCCGCCGCCGCCGGGCAGCAGGCCCAGAGTGACTTCGGGCAGACCGAGCTGCACGCCCTTATCGTCCCAGGCGATGCGATGATTGCAGGCGAGGCAAAGTTCGAAGCCCCCGCCAAGGGCCGCGCCGTTGATGGCCGCGACTACCGGCACCGGCAGCCTCTCGAGGCGGCGCAGCTGGTCCTTCACCGTGTCGATACCGCCCTTGAACCGCTCGACATCCGCCGGCGTCACCGCCAGCAGCTCGTTGAGGTCGCCGCCGGCGAAGAAGACCTTTTTGGCCGACGCAATGACAACGCCGGCCAGGCCCTCTTCCGCTTCGAGGCGGGCAACGGTCTCGCCCATGGCCTCGCGGTACTCATCGTTCATGGCATTGACCGGCCCGGTCATATCCATGGTGACGGTCACGATACCGTCGGCGTCCTTGTCGTAGTGGAATACGCTCATGCTTTGAATCCTTGTCCCGGGTGGCTGGGGTGTGTCAGACGCGTTCGATGATGGTGGAAATGCCCATGCCGCCGCCGACGCAGAGGGACAGCATGGCGCGCTTGAGGTCGCGACGTTCCAGCTCATCGAGCATGATGCTCACCAGCATGGCGCCGGTGGCGCCCAGCGGGTGACCCATGGCGATGGCGCCGCCGTTGACATTGGTGACACTGTGGTCGATATCGAGGTCGCGCATGTAGCGCAGCGCAACAGAGGCGAAGGCCTCGTTGATTTCCCAGAGGTCGATGTCGGCGGCGGTCATGCCTGCTTTCTTCAGGCACTTCTTCGCGGCCGGGCCGGGGCCCGTGAGCATAATCACGGGGTCCGTGGCGAGGACAGCGGTCGCGACGATGCGTGCCCGCGGCGTAAGGCCCAGGTCCTTACCGGCCTTATCGCTGCCGATGAGCACCGCACTGGCACCGTCGACAATGCCCGAGGAATTGCCCGGCGTGTGCACGTGGTCAACGCGATCCAGGGTCGGGTACTTCGCCAGGATAACGTCGTCGAAGCCCATGCCGCCCATCATCCCGAAGGACGGGTTGAGCTGGGCCAGGGCCTCCAGGGTTGTGCCCGGCTTGATAAAATCATCGCGCTCGAGGATGGTGAGGCCGTTTTCGTCCACCACCGGCACCACGGAGCGATCGAACCAGCCGCTGTCCCGGGCGTGGGCGGCGCGGCGCTGCGACTCGACGGCGAAAGCATCGACATCTTCGCGGCGCCAGCCCTCGAGGGTGGCGATGGTATCGGCACCGATACCCTGGGGCACAAAGCCGGTCTTCGCGGCGAAAGCCGGATCACCGCCCATGGGGCCGCCGTTGGCGCCCATGGGCACCCGGGACATGCTCTCAACGCCCCCGGCCACCACCAGGTCCTCCCAGCCGGAGGCCACCTTCTGTGCCGCGATGTTCACGGCTTCAAGCCCCGAGGCACAGAAACGGTCGAGCTGGACGCCGGCCACGGACTCATCCCAGTCGGCGTTCATGGCGATCATCTTGGCGATGTCGCTGCCCTGCTCGCCGATGGGCGTGACGCAGCCCATGACCACGTCATCGACGTAGGCGGTGTCCAGTTCGTGACGCGCCTGCAGGGCGCGGAGCAGGCCGGCGCCGAGGTCGATGGGCTTGACCTCGTGCAGCGTGCCACTCGCCTTGCCCTTGCTCCGCGGGGTACGCACGGCGTCGTAAATGTAGGCTTCGTTCGGCATGTTCTCATCCCGTGGGGTCGATACAAGAGCCTGCATTCTGCCCCCCGCGACGGCGCCGGGACAATGACGCCAGCGCTCCGGTCGATTGACCGAAAGTGACAGCACCGAAACGGACGCCGTGATATCCTCCCCGCCCGGCCGGCGGCAGGGAATACAGGCATGGGCAACGCGACCATCAACTACGGCGACGTTTTTGACGCCAGCTTTCACCGCATCCTTGGCGACGGCGCCTTCAACCCCGCTTTCACCACCCGTTTTTACGAGATTTTCCTGGGGCGGGACCCGGCTATCGCCGACCGCTTTTCCAATACGGACATGAGCGCGCAGAAAACCATGCTGCACGATTCCCTGTTCACACTGGTGGATTTCTACCGCAATCGCGTGCTCACGCCGGAGCTGCGGCGCCTGGCGGCGGTGCACAGCCGCGCCCAGCACGATATCCCCGCGGACCTCTACACCCGCTGGGTGAACGCCCTGGCGGCGGCGGTAGCGGAATTTGATCCGGCGTACGACGAGGATGTGGGCCTGGCCTGGCGCCTGGTGCTGAGCCCGGGCATCACCTACATGCGCTACTGCTACGACCGCTGAGACGCCTGCCATGGTGCGCTCGCTGCTTGTCGTCCTGCTCCTTGCCGTCGCGCTACCGGGCGCCGTGCTGGCCGCCCCGCCGGACCACACACCCTGGACGGCCCTCCTCGAGGCCCACGTGCGACCGACCGGCGACGGTGCGAGCACCGTCGTGGATTACGACGGCTTCGCCCGGGACCGGCTCGCTCTCAACCGCTACCTCGACCGTCTCTCGGCGGTCACGCGGTCGGACTTCGACCGCTGGTCCGCCGACGAGCGGCTGGCCTTCCTGATCAACGCCTACAACGGCTACACCATTGTCCTGGTGCTGTCGGGCTGGCCGGACCTCAAATCGATCAAGGACCTCGGCGGCTGGCTGCGCACACCCTGGGAGAAGCGCTTCTTCCGCCTCCTCGGCGAGCGCCGCTCCCTGGACGATGTAGAGCACGGGCTCATCCGCGGCAGCGGCCGCTACGGCGAGCCGCGCATACACTTCGCGGTGAACTGCGCGAGCATCGGCTGCCCCGCGCTGCGCCGGGAGGCCTACCTCGGCGACCGGCTGGAGGAACAGCTGGAAGACCAGGCCCGGCGCTTCCTGGGCGACGAGAGCCGCAACCGGGTCACGGACGACGCCGTGGCCGTCTCGCCGCTATTCAAGTGGTACCGGGAGGACTTTACCGCCGGCTGGCGCGGCGCCGACAGCCTCGGCGCCTTCCTCGCGCTCTACGCCGACGCCCTCGGCCCGCGCCGCGTTAACCACATGGCCCTCGAGGCCGGCGACCTCCCGGTGCGCTTCCTGACCTACGACTGGCGTCTGAACAGCGCCTCTCCCCCGCGCGAACGCTAACGTCCGCGTAGCCAGTCAAGTAGCGCCGCACGCTCCTCGTCCGCCATACCCGTGACGTTACCCAGCGGCATGTAATTCGTCCCAAGGGAGGTCGCTGCACGGGCTGCCGCCGCATCGATCGCGGCCAGGGTCTCCAGCTCGAGCCCAAGCGGAGCGGCGGCCATACCGGGCCAGCTGGGCGCCTGCGCGTGGCAGACCGTGCAGTGCGTCTCCACGAGCGCCAGCGCCTCCTCGTCGGAGAGCCGAGGCCCGGCACTCGCCACCGCCCGGCTGCCGTCCCAGGCCAGCCAGCCGGCCACCGCCAGGAAACCCGCGAACGCAAGCACGAGGATAGACGGACGCACGATACCCCGGTGTCGCAGGTTGAAGAAGTGGCGGGCGAAGGCCGCCAGCGCGAGCAGCAGAAACAGCACCAGCGGCGCGGCGCGGTGGCCGTAGAGCACCGGATAGTGATTGCTGATCATGCACAGCAACACCGGCAGCGTGAAATAGTTGTTGTGCGTCGAGCGCAGCTTGGCCTGCGCCAGCCCCGCCAGCGGCGGCTCGCCGCCACTTTCCAGGCTGCGCACGAAGGCACGCTGCGCCGGGATGATCCCCAGAAAAACATTGCCGGCCATAATGGTCCCGAGGAGCATGCCCACGTGCAGGGCCGCGGCCCGTGGGGCGAAGAGTTCAAAGGCCAGCCAGCAGGCACCGGCCGTCAGGGCCACCATGAGCCCCGCAAAGAGCGCCAGCCGCCCGCCGGGGGCGCTGCGCAGGAGCATCTCGTACACCACCGCGCCGGCTGCCAGAAACAACAGGCTTGCAAGCACCGCCGCCCCCGGGCCGGACACCCAGGTACCCTCGCCCGCCAGCAGTGTGGGCGCCTGAAGGTAGTAGACAAGGCAGAGCAGCAGGAAGCCGGACAGCCAGGTGGCGTAGGCCTCCCAGTAGAACCAGTGCAGCCGCTCGGGCATCGCCGGCGGCGCCCCCCGGTACTTGCTCACTTCGTAGATGCCGCCGCCGTGGAAGGACCAGAGGTCGCCGGCAACGCCGGCCTCAGCCTTGTGCTCCGGTGGTGCCTGCAGGGAATTATCCAGCCAGATGAAGTAGAAACTGGCACCGATCCAGGCAATGCCGAAGATCAGATGTGCCCAGCGCACCAGCAGCGCCGCGAAATCCCACAGCGTCGCTTCCACGTCAGTTCCCCACGGCCAGCCGACCGTCGCGCTTGCGACACTCCCCGGCAACCCAGGTTTCGCGCACCAGGCGGTCGTCACCGAGGATCTGGTAGGCGAACCACTCCTCGGCGATGTCCCGGCAGGCGGCTACGCGCCCGGCCAGCAGCGGCACGTCCCGGGGGTTCAGGCGCAGGAAATCGGCGTCCGAGCCCGGGGCCAGGGTGCCGATGCGAGCCTCCAGCCCCAGCGCGCGGGCGTTACCCAGGGTGATCGCGTAGAAAGCCTCCAGCGGCGGCAACGCGTGGCCCCCGAGCTGGCAAACCTTGTAGGCGTCAACGAGGGTGCCGAGCATGGACAGGTCCGTGCCGGCGCCGACATCCGACGCAATGGTCACCGGAACCTCCGCAGCGGCGAAGGCCTGCCAGTTGAACAGGCCGCTGCCGAGGAAGAGGTTCGAGCTGGGGCAGAAGGCAACGGCGGCACCGGTCTCGGCCAGGCGGCGGATCTCGGCGGCCTCCAGGTGCAGGCAGTGAGCGAACACCGAGCGCTCCGTGCACAGGCCGTGGGCATCGTAGGTGTCGAGGTAGTGCGCCGCCTCGGGGAACAGCTCGCGCACCGCCGCCACCTCCTGGGGGTTCTCGGCCAGATGCGTCTGCAGGTAGACGCCCGGGTGGTCGCGCAGGAGCTGCCCGGCACCGGCCAGCTGGGCAGGCGATGAGGTGATCGAAAAGCGCGGCGTGACGGCGTAGGCAAGGCGCCCGCGGCCGTGCCAGCGCTCGATCAGCTCCCGGGACTCGGCGATGCCGCCCACGGCGCTGTCGCGCAGCGCCTCGGGGGCGTTGCGATCCATCAGTACCTTGCCGGCGATCAGGCAGAGCCTGCGCGCCTCGGCGGCAGCAAAGAGCGCGTCGGTGGCGTGGTGATGGCTGGTGGCATAGACCATGGCGCTGGTCGTGCCCTGGCAAAGGAGCGCATCGAGAAAGTCCGCCATGGCTACGCGGGCGAAGGCCTCGTCGGCAAAGCGCGCCTCCGCCGGAAACGTGTAGCGCTCAAGCCATTCGAGAAGCTGCTCACCATGGGAGCCCATGACATCAAGCTGCGGCGCATGCACGTGCGTGTCGACGAAGCCGGGCACCACAAGATCGCCCCCGAGATCGATACAGCTCGCGAGGTCCAGGCCCTGCAGCTCGGCTGCGCCAGCTGCGGCGAGTGCAGCAATGCGTGCACCTTCAACCACGAGCACGCCGTCCTCCAGGTACTCCACGCGATAGCCGCCACCACCCTCCGGCAGGCAATGCAGGAAGCGGCCGCGGAATGCCTGCCGCGCCGCCTCAGCTGCCACGGTAGGTGCTGTAACCGTAGGCCGAGAGCAGCAGCGGGATGTGGTAGTGCTCGGCGCCCTCGATGCGGAAAGCGATGGTCACTTCCGGATAAAGCGTGTCTTCGCCCCGGGCGGCAAACCAGGCACCGGTCGAAAAGACCAGCCGGTAGACGCCCGGCGCCAGGGTCGCCGCGGCGCTCCAGCGGGCCACGCGGCCGTCGTCGTCGGTGACGCCGCTGGCCAGCGCCGCGCCGCTGCCGTCGTAAAGCTGCACAGCAAGGCCCGCCGCGGGCCGGCCCCGGCCGAGGTCGAGCACATGGCTGCTGAGGGTGGCCGCTTCCGCCATCAGGGTGTCTCCTTGCTGGCAAGGGCGCCGTCGAGGCGCAGGCGGGTGATCGCCGCCTGCTCCCGGGCTGCGTTGGCAAGCTCCGTGGCGCGGTCGTTCGGCAGGCGCTCGCGCAGCAGGTCGCGCATGGCCGCTGCCGACTTGCCGCTGGCGCAGACAATAAACATGAAACCGTGCCGGGCCTCGTACGCGCGGTTCAGGGACAGGAGCTCCGCCAGCACGGGCTCCTCAGCCTCCGCCACCTGCCCCTGCTCCTTCGCCGCCGGGGCAAAGCGATCACGCAGGGCCGCAAGATCGCCGATGCGCGCATGGCCCAGAAAGGCCTCGAGCATAGCCGCCTCGTTCATACGCTGCCAGTGCCGGGCCGCCGCACGGTACAGCGCCTCGCGGTCGGCGAAGGGCCGCTCGGCGAGCATCGCCTCCACCCAGGGCGTGCAGTGGCAGGCGTGTACCAGGAGGCGGCGCGCGTCTTCCACCGGCGCCGCATTGAACTCGTGAAGGGTCATCATTCGGTCGCGTGCTCCAGCAGGCGGCGCAGCTGGCGCCAGTCCAGCGCCTCGCCCGTTTCTTCGTCGGCCTCCCCGCTGCGCTGGAGCAGTCCGGCGGCGATGGCGATGGCGACGGCCATGGGCCGCTTGCCGGGGATTGACGTCAACCCCACGGGACATTCCAGGCGCTCGATCAGTGCGGGCGCAAGACCGTCGCGGGCGAGGCGCGTGCGGAAGCGCTCCGCCTTCGTGTGAGAGCCGATCAGCCCCACCCTGCGCCAGCGGAAGTCATTGAGGAGCGCGTGAACGAGGCGGTAGTCGAGTTCATGATCGTGGGTGAGCACGAGGACCTCGGCGCCATCCGGCAGCGTCGGCACCGCCGCCACGGGGTCCGCCAGGCACTCGCCGTGCACCCCCACGGGGGGCGAGGCCAGCAGCTCGGGCCGGTTGTCGACCCAGCGCACCCGGAAGGCCAGCTCCGCCAGGAGGGGCACCAGCGCGCGGGCCACGTGCCCGGCACCGAACACGACCACATCTCCCACGCCGGGCCGGATGACCTCAAAAAGCACGCTGACGCTCCCGCCGCAGCACTGGCGCGCCTCGGCCCCGAGGGGCATCCCCTCCACCCGCTGCACCGTAGCGCCAGCGCTGAGCAGCGCCCGGGCCCGCTGAATCACCAGAAATTCCAGCTGGCCGCCACCGATGCTGGCCCAGGTGTCTTCACCGGTGATGACCATCTTGGCGCCGGCTTCCCGCGGCGTGGAGCCAGCGGTGCTCAGCACCGTGGCCAGGACGTAGGCGTCGCCGCAGCGCTCACGCTCCGCCGCCGCCGTCGCCCAGCTGCCGCCGTGCAGGGCCATCAGCGATCGCCCCCGGCGCGCGCTTCCTCGATCGCCCAGTAAACCCGCTCGGGCGTCGCCGGCGGATCCAGGCGCGGATTGAAGCGGTAGTCGCAGAAGCTCGCGCAGGCGTCGCGCAGCGCGCACCAGCTAGAGACGGCGAGCATCAGCGGCGGTTCCCCGACGGCCTTCGAGCGGTAGATGGTCTCGGCGTGGTTGGCCCGATCGAAGAGACGCACGTTGAAGGCCTCCGGCAGATCGAAGGCTGTCGGTATCTTGTAGTTTGCCGGGCTGTCAGAGACGAGGCGCCCCGTGTCGTCCCAGGCCAGTTCCTCGGTGGTCAGCCAGCCCAGCCCCTGCACGAAACCGCCCTCGATCTGCCCGAGGTCGATGGCGGGGTTCAGGGAGTCGCCGACGTCGTGGAGGATATCAACCCGCTCCACCCGGTACTCGCCGGTAAGCGCGCTGACGCGCACCTGGCTGCAGGCGGCACCGTTGGCAAAGTAGTAGAAGGGGCGCCCCCAGGCGGCGTCACGGTCGAAGTCGATCACCGGCGTGCGGTAGAAGCCGTTGGCACTCAGGGACACGCGCGCCAGGTAAGCCAGCTTGATGAACGCCTCGAAGGGCAGGCTATCACCGCCGGCGCCCACCCGGTCGTCGGCAAACACCACCTCGCCCTCGTCGCAGCCGAAATGCTCGGCAGCAAAGGCCACGAGCCCGCGCTTGATGCGGTTGCAGGCATTGAGGGCGGCCATGCCGTTCATGTCCGCCCCGGAGGACGCCGCCGTCGGCGAGGTATTCGGCACCTTGTCAGTGCGTGTAGCGCTCACGAGGATACGCTCGAAGCGCACGCCCAGGGCCCGGGCAACGACCTGAGCCACCTTCGTGTGCAGGCCCTGGCCCATCTCCGTGCCGCCGTGGTTCAGGTGGATGCTGCCGTCCGTATAGATGTGCACCAGCGCCCCGGCCTGGTTCAGGTGCTTCGCGGTGAAGGAGATACCGAACTTCACCGGCGTCAGCGCCAGGCCCCGGCGCACATCGTTGTTCTCCCCGTTGAAGCGCGCAATGGCTTCCCGCCTGGCCCGGTAGTCACAGTCATCGGCCAGCTGCCGCATCAGGTCAGGGAGCACCGACTCCTCGATGGGCTGGCCATAGGGGGTGAGATCACCCTCGGCGTAGAGGTTGTCGAGGCGCACGTCGAGGGGATCGCGACCGACGCGGCGCGCCACATCATCGAGCATGGCCTCGGCGGTAATCAGCCCCTGGGGGCCACCGAAGCCGCGAAAGGCGGTATTCGAAACCTTGTCAGTGCGGCAGTAGACCCCCTGGATACGTGCAGCCTGCAGGTTGTAGGCGTTGTCGGCGTGGAACATGGCGCGGTCGACGATGCCCTGGGAGAGATCCGGCGAGCAGCCGCAGTCACCGGCCAGACGCATGGTCACGCCATGCAGCCGACCCTGCTCATCGAAGCCGGCCCGGTAGCGGTTCCAGAACGGATGGCGCTTGCCAGTCTGCACCATGTCGTCGCGCCGGGGCAGCCGGTGGCGCACCGGGCGACGCGTGCGCACGGCGAAGAGCGCGGCGAGGCACGCGGGCATCGCCGCCTGGGATTCCTTGCCGCCGAAGCCTCCGCCCATGCGCCGCACTTCTGCCTGCACCGCGTGAATCGGCAGGCCGAGCACACCGGCCACGAGCTTCTGCACCTCGCTCGGATGCTGGCTGGAGCTGTACACGTGCACCCCGCCCTCCTCCGTGGGTTCGGCGGTCGCCACCTGACCCTCGAGATAGAAATGTTCCTGCCCGGCCATGTGCAACTCACCGCCCAGGGACAGCGGCGCCGCCAGCAGCGCAGCCTCGGGCTCGCGCAGGCAGAACTCGTGAGGTGGCAGCACGTAGTATTCGCTCTCAACGGCTGCGGTGAGCGCCACGATGGCTTCCAGAGGCTCGCAGTCGATCTCCGCAAGCGTCACTGCCTGCTGCGCCGCCTCGAAGCTGGTCGCCGCCACGGCAAAGACCGGCTGGCCGAGGTAAAGCAACTCGCCGTCGGCGAGGAGCGGGTCGCCGTCGAAGACCGGGGCGATATCGCCGTTGCCGGGGATATCCGCCGCGCAGACCACATCCACCACGCCCGGCGCCGAACGCACCCGGGACAGGTCGAGGCGGGTCAGCCGGCCCCGGGCTACCGTTGCGCGGCCGGTAGCAACGTGGAGCTGGTTCGGGTAGGTCGGCATGTCATCCACATAGACTGCAGTGCCGGCGACATGGCGCCAGGCGGAGTCCTGCGGCAGCCCCCGGCCAACCGGATCCGTCGCGCCCTCGCGCGCCGGCGGCACCGGTCCCTGCGCTGCCAGCTTACGCATGAAGGGCCTCCACAGCGTCGATGTCGAGATCAACGCCCTCCCTCAATTCCCGCAGCGCACGGCGCAGCAGCGCCGCCGCCATGGCGCGCCGGTAAGCAGCGCTGGCGCGCACGTCGTCGATGGGCGTGAAGACCGCTGTCGCCGCAGCGCAGGCGCGTTCGATAGTGGCGTCGTCGAGGGTCGCTCCGGTCAGGATTTCCTCCACGGCCGCCGCACGCAGCGGCGTGGCGGCCATGCCCCCGTAGGCCACGCGCGCCGCGCCCAGGCGCTCCCCCTCGCGTTCCATGGAAACGGCCAGCAGTACCGTTGAAATGTCGTCCTCGAAGCGCTTGCTGAGCTTGAAGATTCGGTGCGGCCGCGCCAGGGCGGCCCGGGGAATTGTCACTGCAGCCACATACTCGCCGGGCGCGAGCACCGTGTCCCGGTAGCCGCGATGGAAGGCAGCCACCGGGATCGAGCGGCGGCCGCCGTCGGCCCCGGCGAGCTCCACGGTGGCATCCCAGGCGAGGAGCACCGGCGGCATATCGGCGATCGGCGAGCCATTGGCGAGGTTGCCACCCAGGGTTCCGCGGTTGCGGATCTGCCGCGAACCGAGACGCTCGAGCATGGCGACCAGCGGCGGCGACAGCGTCGCGAACAGTTGCTCCAGCCTGCTGTAGGGTACCGCGGCGCCGAGGCGCAGGGCGTCGGTCCCGTCATCGATCGTGCAGAGCTCTGCCACGGCGGACAGATCGAGCACAGGATCCGGCGCTGCGTAGCGCTGGGTGAGCTCAAGTACAGCGTCGGTGCCGCCGGCCACAAGCCAGGCCTTCGGGTACTCGCGAAGCAGCCTCTGCAGGGCCGCCTCATCCCGGGGCCGGTGATAGCCGGCGGGCAGTGCACCACTGTGGTTCAGCCCAGCGGCCAATGCACCGCATTCGGGCACGACCGGGGCCGGGGGATAGTCATACATCCGCCGGCCAGCCTCGAGGATGGGGCGGTAACCGGTGCAGCGGCAGAGGTTGCCGGCAATGGCTTCACGGATCGCGTCATCGCCGCGACCGTCGGCGGCGTAGAGCCCCGCCAGGGACATGACAAAGCCCGGCGTGCAGAACCCGCACTGAGAGCCATGGCAGTCGACCATGGCGGCCTGCACCGGGTGCCGCCCCGGCCCCTCGCTGCCGGCGAGGCCCTCCACGGTCACTACCGTCTCGCCGGCGACGCTGCCGAGGAGCGTGATGCAGCTGTTGACCGCCCGGGGCGCCTCGCCGGGTCCGGCGAGCAGCACCGTGCAAGCGCCGCAGTCGCCGGAAGCGCAGCCTTCCTTCGTGCCCGGGAGGCCCGCGCGGGTGCGTAGAAAACGCAGCAGGGTCTGCGATGGCGCACTGCCCGTAGCGTCGATGGGTACTCCGTTAACCGTCAGCTGCACTGTGTCCAATGCTCTCGCGTTACCTGAGCAATAAACGTTAGCAAATTACTTGCCAGCGCGGCAGCCATTCAGCGAGCGCCCTCCCCCGCGCCGGCGCCGGCCTCCGCTGTGCCCGCCCCCGGCAGCCGCGGCAGCAGCGCCAGACAGAGGATGCCGACCACGCCCAGGGCAAAGGCGACAGCCGCGAGGGGCGCCAGCCCCCTGGTCACGAGGGGTGCGGCCAGGGCCGTACCGCCGGCGGTGGTCGCCATGACAAACAGCAGCACCAGGGCGGAGGCCCGCGCGTCGTCCCCACCCGAAGCCTGCAGTGCGCAGTAGAAGCCCGGCGGTCCGCGCAGGCCGAAGCCTGCATTAAAAGGTAGAAAGAGCCCGATCACCACGGCCATGTCACGGCCCCCGGCAACGCCGTAAGCGAGAAGCGCCAGGAGGCCGGCGAGGGAGAGCAGGCTACCCCCCAGGATCACCGGCTCGGCGCCGAAGCGCCCGACCAGGCGGCTTGCCACGTTTGCGGCAATGATGAACGTGGTAATGCCGAAGAGCTGCATGGTGATGAAATCGGCCAGGGTGCCGCCCAGGGACCCGGTAAGCACCACCGGCATACCGAAGACGTAGACCAGCAGGCTGCCAAGGGCGAAGCCCTGACTGAGAGCGTAGCGGTGAAAGACCGGGTTGGTGAGAAGCACAACGTAGCTGTGCCCGCTGCGCCGCGCCGCTACCGCCGGCAGGATGTGTCCGGCCAGGGCCACCAGCGCCGCCAGGGCGAGGGCGAGCACGCCGGTCAGCAGGAACGACGCCTGCCAGCCGCCCCACTGCAGCAGCCACACGCCGATGATCGGTGCAAGGGCCGGGGCCAGCGACTCGACGCTGCCGATAAAACCGATTGCGCGCATAGCGCCGCGGGGGCTGAAAAGGGCGCGCACCATGCCCGGCGCGACTACGGCGGCACAGGCGGCCGCCACCCCCTGCAGGAAACGAAGCAGCACGAGGGCGGTCAGGGTCGGCGCGGCCGCCGCGGCCAGGGAACTGGCACCGTAGAGCACCAGCGCCAGCACAAGCAACGGACGGTTATCGTGGCGGGCGCCGATCTCACCGAAGAGCACCAGACCCACGCCGGTGCCCGCGGCAAAGGTCGCCAGCACCAGTTGCGCCTGCGCGGCGCTGCCGCCGAGCGCCGCCGGCAGCGCCGGCACGGCGGGCAGCACCAGGTCTGTACCCGCCAGGCCCAGCAGCGTGCAGGCAATGAGCAGCGCGGTCGCCGCCACGGCACGAAGCTGCGACGGCGGTGTTTCGACGGGCGGCGCAGGCGGCATGAGCAAACCTCAAAAAGCTGGGACAAACCGAAAAGGGCGACCGGGAAAAGGGCGCAAGGATAGCAGAGCAGAACCCACTGCCGATTGCGCCGGCGGAGGGAACTTGCTTTACTCACGGCTCCGCCAGAACACACCACTGCGACAGCCGGGAGAACACCATGACGCTGCCCCGCCGCCTGCGCGCCGCCGGCGCTGCCTGCCTGAGTGCCCTGTTCCTCATCGCCTGCGGGGACGGGGGCGAACCGCAGCCGGAGTCCTCCGGGAAGCCCCGGGTCGCCCTGATCATGAAGTCCCTGGCCAACGAATTCTTCATCAATATGGCGGCCGGCGCCCGGGCCCACCAGGCCGAGCACGCAGACCGCTACGAACTCATCGTCAACGGCATCAAGAACGAGAGCGACCTCGCCCAGCAGGTGGCACTGGTGGAGCAGATGATGGCCTCGCAGGTGGATGTGATCGTTATCGCGCCGGCTGATTCGCAGGGTCTGCTCCCGGTCGCCCGGCGCGCCGTGGAGCAGGGCATCGTGGTGGTGAACATCGACAACCGCTTCGACGAGAAAGCCCTCGCCACCATGGACCTGCGCATCCCTTTCGTAGGCCCGGACAACCGTGAGGGGGCCTACCGCGTGGGCCTCGCCCTTGCGGAAACGCTGGAGCCCGGGGACGAAGTCGCCATCATCGGCGGCATTCCCAGCGCCTTCAACGCCCGGCAGCGCGCCGCGGGTTTCCGCGACGCCATGGCCGAGGCCGGCATAGCCGTCGTAACGGAGCAGGCGGCGGACTGGGAGCAGGCGAAGGCGGCCACCGTCGCCGCCGCCATCCTCAACGAGAACCCGGCGCTGGACGCCCTGCTCTGCGCCAACGACAGCATGGCCCTGGGCGCTGTGGCCGCCGTGCGCCAGGCTGGCCGGCGGGGCGGGGTCTCGGTGGTCGGCTTCGACAATATCTCTGCCGCCCGGGGCCTCATTGCCGGCGGCGACATGTTTGCTACCGCCGAGCAGTATGGCCACCAGCTCGCGGTCTTCGGTATCGAGTACGCCCTGCAGGTACTCGAGGAGGGCACGGACCCGGCGGACCGTAAAACCCCCGTCGATGTGATCACCGCGGCACAGCTCTGAGCGGGCGCGCCATGGAGACCCTGCTCTCGGTGCGCGGCCTGCACAAGGCCTTTGCCGCACCGGTGCTGCGCGGCATTGACTTCACGGTACGCCGGGGGGAGATCCACGCCCTCATGGGCAGCAACGGTGCGGGCAAGAGCACGCTTTGCAACATCATCGCGGGGCTTCTGGCTGCCGATGCCGGTGCCCTGACCCTCGGCGGCCGACCGCACCGGCCGCGCTCCCTGCGCGAAGCGGAAGCCCTCGGGGTGCGAATGGTCATGCAGGAGCTCAACCTCTTCCCTACCCTGAGCATCGCGGAAAATCTCTGTTTCCAGCGCCTGGGCAACGGCCTGGGCCTGCTGTCGCGGCGCCGCCTGGCGGCCCGGGCAGAAAAGGCACTGGCCCGCGTTGGCCTCGCCGGCCTCAACCCGTCCCTGCCGGTAGCGCGCCTGGGGGTCGGTCAGCGGCAGCTGCTGGAGATCGCCCGCGCCCTCGCCGATGAGCCCGCACTGCTGATCCTCGATGAGCCCACGGCCTCCCTCACGGATCCGCAGATTCACCGGCTCTTCGGCGAGCTGCGGCGCCTGCGGGAGGCCGGCGCGGGCATCATCTACATTTCTCACCGTATGGACGAGATCTGCCAGATCGCCGACCGGGTCTCTGTGCTCCGCGACGGCGAGCTGGTGGCCACGGCAGCAGCAGCGGACCTCGACAGCGACCGGATCGTCGAACTCATGGCCGGCGCGCCCCTCGAGCGGCCTGCGCGGGGCGCGAGCGGCCGGGCCGGCGCGCCGCTCCTCCGGGTGGAGGGCCTGGGCCGGGACGGGGCCTTCGCAGACGTGAGCTTCACGCTGCATGCGGGGGAGGTGCTGGGTATCGCCGGGCTCATCGGCGCGGGCCGCACGGAGCTGCTGCGCGCGATCTTCGGCGCCGACCCGGCGGACCGCGGGTCGCTGCGCCTGGCCACGGACGGCTTCGCCACGGCGCGGCGTTTCCGGCGCCCCGCAGACGCCATGGCGGCAGGCATCGGCCTGGTGGTCGAGGACCGGCGGGACCAGGGCCTCCTCCTTCCCCTGGGCATCGATCGAAACATCAGCCTGGCCAGCTACCGGTCGCTGCAGGGGCCCCTGGGGCTGGTCAAGCGCTCCGCGGAGACCGCCCTCGCGGCGCGCTACTGCGATGCGCTGGCTGTGCGCTGCGCGGGTACCGGTCAGCCGGTGCGGGAACTGTCCGGGGGCAACCAGCAGAAAGTACTCATCGCTCGCTGGCTGGCCCGGGACTTTCCCGTACTGCTTTTCGACGAACCCGGGCGCGGCGTCGATGCCAGCGCCAAGGCGCGCATCCATCACCTGATCCGCGAGGCCGCCCGGGCCGGCCGCGGCGTGGTTGTGGTCTCCAGCGAGAACGACGAACTGTTTGCCGTGAGCGACCGCATCCTCGCCCTTTCCCGCGGCCGGGTGGCCGGGGACTTCGATGCCGCCACGGTCACCGAGGAGGCCCTGCTCGCCGCCTGTTTCCGCCATCACGGCCGAGAGGAACAAAACCGTGCTGCCACGCTCTGACATCCGCCTGCCCTGGAACTCCCTGGGCCTTGTCGTCGTGCTCGGGCTGCTGGTGTTGTTGTTCAGCCTGCAGAGCGACTACTTCTTCACCGGCGCCACCTTCCGCACCCTCGCCAACCAGATCCCTGCGCTCACGGTAATCGCCGTGGGTATGACCTACGTGCTGCTGGTCGCGGGCATCGATCTCTCCGTGGGCTCGGTGATGGCACTTTGCGCTGCCCTGATGGGCGTACTCATGGTAGACGGAGGCTGGCCGCTGCCCGCGGCGCTCGTTGCGGGCCTCGCGGCGGGGCTGGCCTGCGGGCTGACCAACGGGGTGATCAGCGCCCACTGGCGGATTCCCTCCTTCGTCGTGACGCTGGGCATGCTGGAGATCGCCCGTGGCGGTGCTTATCTCGTCACCGACTCGCAGACCCGCTACCTCGGTGCCGCCGTCGGCGCCATCGGCGACCCGCTGCCCGGTCTCGGCCTGTCTCCGGCGCTCCTCGTGGCCCTCGTTGTGGTCGCCGTCGCGCAGTTCCTGCTTCTGCGCACCGTGTTCGGCCGCTACCTTGTGGCCATCGGCACCAACGAGGAAGCGGCGCGACTCTCGGGCATCAACACCGGACGCTGGAAGGCACTGGTCTTCGCCATCGCCGGCCTCCTCGCCGCCCTTGGTGGCGTGTTCCAGCTCGGCTACCTGCAGAGCGCAGACCCGAATGCCGGCATTGGCCTGGAGCTGTCCGCCATCGCCGCCGTGGTCATCGGCGGCACCAGCCTCTCCGGCGGCCGCGGCTCCGTGGTCAACAGCTTCCTCGGCGTGCTGATCATCGCCGTGATGCAAACGGGCCTTGCCCAGCTCGGCGTCTCGGAACCGGGCAAGCGGATTATCACCGGCGCGGTGATCATCATCGCGGTGCTCCTTGACCAGTACCGCGAACCCCTCGCCGCGCGCCTCGCCCGCCGATGAATCCGCTTTTTACCCCTGGCAGCAGCACGCGTGGAGGCGGCACCCGTGGAAGGGGCACCCGTGGGAGCGGCGTCCTCGCCGCGACAGGCCCGGGAAATATGCCAGCCCGGTCGGCGCGAGGACGCGCCTCCCACAGGGTTGGCAGGTGGGTGGGCCCGGGGCTGCTTTGTACGGCCCTGCTGCTGGCCGGCTGCCGGCCGCCGGCGGAAGCACCGCCCGCCGGGTCGGACGCCAGCGCTGCAGCC
>NZ_KN234763.1 GCF_000764025.1 Pseudohaliea rubra DSM 19751
GCGGAGGCCCTGGAGGCGAACTGCGGCGAGCTGGTGGGGCTGCTTGCCGCGGAGGCCGGCCGCACCATCGACGATGGCCTCTCCGAAGTGCGCGAAGCCGTGGATTTCTGCCGCTACTATGCACAGCAGGCGCGCGCCGGCTTCGCCGTGAAGCGCCTGCCGGGCCCCACGGGCGAGGTCAACGAGCTGTCGCTTCACGGTCGTGGCGTGTTCGCCTGTATCAGCCCCTGGAACTTCCCGGTGGCGATCTTCACCGGGCAGGCCGTGGCGGCGCTGGTTGCCGGCAACGCCGTGGTCGCCAAGCCCGCCGAGCAGACGCCGCTGGTGGCGGCGCAGGTCGTGCGCTGGGCTCACGCCGCCGGCGTGCCTGGCGACGTACTCCAGCTTCTGCCCGGTGTCGGTGCTGTCGGCGCGCAGCTTGTGGGCGACACCCGGGTCAGCGGGGTCGCTTTCACCGGCGGCACGGACACGGCCCGGCATATCCAGCGGAGCCTGGCGGAGCGCGACGGTCCTATCGTGCCACTCATCGCCGAGACCGGCGGCCTCAATTGCATGCTCGTGGATGCCACGGCGCTACCTGAGCAGGTAGTGGACGACGTGATCATCTCCGCCTTCCAGAGCGCGGGACAGCGCTGCAGCGCGTTGCGGGTCATGTATCTGCAGGCCGACATCGCCGACCGTGTGCTCGAGATGCTCGCCGGGGCCATGGCTGAGCTGCGCCTCGGCGACCCGTCCGAGTTTGCGACGGATATCGGGCCGCTGATCGACCTTGCGGCACGGCAGACCCTGGAGCGGCACGCTGAGCGCATGGACAGCGAGGGCCGGCTGGTGGCGGCCTGTGAAGCCCCTGCCGACGGCAAGGGCGGTTACTTCTTCCCGCCGCGGGTCTATGAGATCGAGCGACTGGAGCAGTTGGAGCGGGAAGTCTTCGGTCCGATACTGCACGTGATCCGCTATCGGGTGGAAGAGCTGCCGCAGGTCTATGAAGCGATCAACGCCAGTGGCTACGGCCTCACCCTCGGTGTGCACAGCCGGATCGACGGTTTTGCCCGGGAAGTGTTCCAGGCCACGCGGGTCGGCAACACCTACATCAACCGCAACATGGTCGGCGCGATTGTCGGCGTGAATTCCTTCGGTGGTCAGGGCCTCTCCGGGACCGGCCCCAAGGCCGGCGGTCCGCACTGCCTGCCGCGCTTTGCCACGGAGAAAACGCGCACGGACAACGTGGTTGCGAAGGGGGGCAACACGCAGCTGTTCAACCTGGAAGAAGAGTGATGCCGGTGCCTTTTTGTGGAACAGGAAGGCACCATGTTGTCGGTCACGAGGAACGGAAGCAGCCACTGGCTGCCGCTTCGCTCAGCCGCCTGGCTGGATACCCTGTGCTGCTGATCGGTGTTTTGAGCAGCGCTTGTTAATGAGACTCGGTTCTCAAGTCGACGGCATGCAATGGTATATCACGGATGGTCATGCTAGGGTCCGCGCCCCGGGCCGTTTCTCGCAGCCGCTGTTGCTTTCGACATCGTTGCGCCGAATACACCAATGAAGCGCAGAGACTGCCGCTGTGGTGACAGTGTCCTCATCACAGGAGCGGAGTCCCTTCGTGCAAAAATTAAAAGTGTCACTCATGACGTGCCTGCTTGCGGGATGTTTCGCAGGCCTTGTGGGTTGTTCGACCACCGAGCGGGGTGATGCCGAAACCGTAGAAGGTTCGGGGTTCCTCGCAGAATGGTACCCACGCATGCGCGCAGGCAACGACGACGAGGGTTTGCGTGTCTATCGCAGTCCGGGCGCGCGCGACGCGATCCGGGCGAGCGATGCGATGATGCTCGAGCCGGTTCAGCTGTGGCTGGCGGCCGATGACGAAGGCCTCACCGACGAGCAGGGCCGCGAACTGGGCGAGCGCTTTTATGCCACGCTCTACACGGCATTGGCGGATGACTACCGTATGGTGGAAGAAGCGGGTCCTGAGACCCTGCGCTTCGAGGTGGCGTTGACCTCCGCTGAAGCAGCCGATGTGAAGCGGGACTTGATAACAAAAGCAGTGGCTCCTGCGCGTATTCTCAGTACGGCAGCGAGCAAGATCTCCGGTGAGCCGATGTTCCAGGGTTCGGCGACCATCGAAGCGAAGCTGTCTGACGCAAGTACCGGAGAGGTCTGGGTAGCCTCTATCGATCGCCGCGTGGGCGGTAACGCGATCAATACCGAGACGCTCCAGAGCTGGGGCGATGTCTACAACATCATGGATCTCTGGGCCGCGGCCATTCGCTACAAGCTCTGCTCCGCCCGCGCCGCGAAGACTTGCGAGAAACCCTAGGGCGGCCCACCGTGGCCCCTGCGCGCCCTCTCCCCGGGGGCGTCCCTGGCGGCCAGCCTCGACCTGTCCCGCTTTGATGCTGTGGTCCGCAAGGACCAGAACCCTGCGGTGGACAGTTACCCGGGCGTTTCGGCCCCTGGTGCGACGCAGGTCATGAGACTTCTGACGGGAGCGATTGCTCCCGGCCCGCTGTCGCTCTCCTGAGTCTCTGAATTCAGCAGTGCTGGCCCGCGTCAGCGTTTGGGGGCCTTTGGCCTGTTGATCTCAAAGCGCCCCAGGAGCGCCGCGTGGTCCGACAGGTCCCGCCAGTGGCCCTCCCCGAGGCGCTCGCAGGCGATGGGCGTCAGCCCCCGGAAGTAAATCCGGTCGACAGGGAAGAGCGGCGCCCAGACCGGGAAGGTGCGGGCATGGCGACCCTGGAGCGTCACGAAGAGCTCTTCCATCTCCAGGCTGAGCTGCAGGTGGCGCTCCGCACGCCGGCGCCAGTCGTTGAAATCGCCGGCGAGGATCATCGGCTCGTCATGGGGCACGTGATCCTCGATGCGCTGGGCGAGGGCCTGCAGCTGTTCCTTTCGCTCCTGCTCGAGCAGCCCCAGGTGCACGCAGAGCGCGTGCAGCCGGACGTCGCTCTGCGGCAGATGGATCACGCCGTGGAGGATGCTGCGGCTGGAGCGCGGGAAGATCGACACGTCGATGTTCTCCCAGGCCAGGATCGGGTAGTTGCTGAGGATCGCGTTGCCGTGGTCGCCCTTGCGGTAGATGGCGTTGCGCGCATAGGCGTAATGCGGCCAGACCTGTTCCGCGAGATACTCGAAGTGGGGCTGGTCCGGGTAGGAAAAGCGCCGGCGCCGGGCCTCGCTCTTCTCGGCACGGCCGTGCACCTCCTGGAGGAAGACGATATCAGCGCCGGTTTCGGTGATGCGCTCACGAATGGCGTCGAGGACGAAGCGGCGGTTGCCGCTGCAGTAGCCCTTGTGGATATTGTAGGTCAGGACATTGATTGCAGTTTCCCGGGCCATGGCGTCAGCGCTCGCGGCGGACTGCGCCGGCCTTGCGCGACCAGAGCACGACATACTGCAGGCCGCTGGCGATGGCAAGAATCAGCACCACCGTGGTCAGGGTCACCAGCGCGGGAGCCGGCAGCCAGCCGCCGACCGCGTTGCCGAGGATCGTCACCAGGAACAGCACCTGCACGGCCATGTTGGCCTTCGACAGGGCCGTTGGTGAGAACTCCAGCTCCCCGACCACCAGCTGGTAGGCCAGCGCTCCGGAGACGATGACCACATCGCGAAGGATGACCACGGCTGCAACCCAGACCGGCATCAGCCCCACGGCGGCGAGGCTGGCAAACACGGCGAAGATCAGGATCTTGTCTGCGATCGGGTCCAGGGCCGCGCCAAGGCGTGAGCGGGCATCGAGATGCCGTGCGAGGAAACCGTCGAGGGCATCGGTGAGGCCGGCGATGGCCGCGATGATCAGAGCGGTGGAGAAGCGCCCTTCGAAAATCGCCAGGGCGAGGGGCAGGGCCAGCAGGAGCCGGCTGCCGGTAAGCAGGTTCGGGAGAAAGTGGAGCAGTCTCACGCAGAAAGCCTGCGCGGGAGCTGCTCCGTGGGGGATGAGTGGCCCGCCGGTGCGCCAGTCCCTGCGGGGACGCGCCGGCGGGCCGGGGCAGCGCTAGAACTGCACTGCCAGGCGGCCGTAGAGGAAGCGGCCGTTGAAGCCGAAGGGCGAGAAGCCGGAGTAGGGGAAAATCCGGTCGAAGGTCGACGGGACGAGTCCAGCCGCAAGGTCATTGGAGACCGTGTCGTCCGGATAGACGTCGAACAGGTTGTTCGCGCCGACGGCCAGGGAGATGTTCTGGGTGATGTCATAGGCGACTTCCAGATCAGTGATCCACTGTTCATCGAGCTTCTCGTCCGTTTCCGCAGTGAGGCCCGGATCGATGGTCTCACCGAAGCGGGTCATGCGCAGGTCAACACTCAGGTCATTATAGTACCAGGTGGCGCCAAGGTTGATCTTGTCCTCGGGGCCGCCATCCTCAAAGCGTGCCACTTCCCGGCGAGCGAAGAGGTTGTCCTCTGTGACGCCCACGGCGGCCAGTTCCGGCGGCGGCGCGAGCACGTCTGTTACCTCGTTGTCGGTGTAGTTGTAGCCACCGTTGAGCGCCATGCGGCCCCAGTCGCCAAGGTCCAGATCGTAGTTGGCGACGATGTCGAAGCCGCTGGTCTCGCTGTCGATACCGTTCAGGAAGAAGCGTGCGCGGTTGGCGCCGGTGCCCGCCAGCAGCTGCTCGATGCCTTCCCCGGAGAGGTTTTCGGACAGCACGATCCGGTCGTCGATCTCGATGTGGAAGTAGTCCACGGTCACGGACAGGCCGTCGACGGGCTGCCAGGAGAAGCCTGCAGAGTAGGAAATACTCGTCTCCTCCTCGAGCCCCGGCGAACCGAGCGCGCGGGCGACGTCGCTGTCCGGGCGGAAGGTACCCGTTTCCGTCGGTACCGCGTCGACAAAGACCGTAGCAACGGAGGTGAAGTACTGCTGCGCCAGGGACGGCGCGCGGAAGCCCGTGGCGACGGAGCCACGCAATGCGAAGTTCTCGGTGATCTCATAGCGGGTGGCGAATTTGCCGGTTACCGTCGAGCCGAAGTCCGAGTAATCTTCGTAGCGTGCGGCCACGGCGACATTCCAGCGCGCCGTCACATCGGCGTCGAGGTCGACGTAGACACTGATGTTGTCGCGGTCGCCTTCGACCTCCGATTCCGGCGTGAAGCCCGGGAACACCTGGCTGCCGGCCGCTTTGCCCTCAAAGCCGCCATCTTCATAGCTGCCCGGCTCGCCGGCGTCGATCTTGTAGGTCTCGTCCCGGTACTCGATACCGAAGGCGACGTTAACGGGCATGCCGCCCATGTCGAAGAGCTGCGAGGCGCCGGCATTGAACACGAGGTGCTCGTTGGTCAGCGTGCCGGCGTAGAACTCCGTCGGGCTGGTGGGGCCGAAAGACGCGTTCAAGGTATTGCGGATGTTGTACTCGAGCTCGTTGCTGCCGATCAGCAGGGAGCTGTCGACGGCCCAGCCGTTCCAGTCGCCGCGAACGCCCACGGCGGCGCTGTAGTCGGTAATCTCCGAGGTGATCAGCGGCAGGAAACCGTTGGGGTAGATGTCGGGGATGTTCCGGCTGTCCTGAGCGCGGCGGTAGAAGCCGGCGCTCTCACCCTCCCGCTCGCCGTAGGAGCCGAAGCTGTACAGCTCCCAGTTGCCGTCCAGGGGCAGGCCGGCATTGTAGAAAAGGGCCATGTCTTCGACATCAGCGTTGCCGAAGCGGTGGTTGATACGGTCGAAGCCGAGCTCCTGCGGGTCGGCACTGCCGTCCGGCAGGCTGGCGTAGTTGTTGCGCGGGTCATAGCCGGAGCGGTTGGTCGGGTCGCGGTCCCGGAACTCCCCGGAGATATTCAGGAAGCCGTCCTCGCCAAGGCCGATGCCGCCATTGGCGCGGACCGTCAGCGTCTCCCCGTCGGAGACCTGGCGGTCGCCGCCTTCGTTGAGCTGCAGGGTCCCGTCCGGACCGATGCTGACGCCGCTGAGTTCCGGTGAGCCGTCCATCTTTGTATCGTACTCACCGTAGATCACGGAGCTGCTGAAGCCCTCCGGTGCATCCTTGAGAACAACGTTGATGACACCGGCGATGGCATCAGAGCCGTACTGGGCGGCGGCGCCGTCACGCAGGACTTCGATGCGCTTGATGGCGTTGGCCGGGATCATGTTCATGTCTACCGCAGAGGAACCGCGGCCCACGGAACCGTTGAGATTGAGCAGAGCGGAGGCATGGCGGCGCTTGCCGTTGACCAGCACAAGGGTGTGGTCCGGAGCCAGGCCGCGCAGCGTCGCCGGCCGGACATGGTCTGTTCCGTCGGTAATGGACGGCAGCGGGAAGTTGAAGCTCGGCAGCAGCCGGTTGAGCAGCTGGTTGGTCTCAGTGATGCCGGTGGAGGTCAGCATCTCTTCGGAAATGATGTCGATGGGTACCGCGCTCTCGAGGACAGAACGGTCGGAGCGACGGGTGCCGGTGACAACCACTTCCTCGAGCATGGCGCCGGTCGGTTCCTGGGCCAGCGCTGTGGGGGCCGTAGTGGCCAGCGCCGCGGAGGCGGCGGCGACAAAAAGTGCGAGCGTCTGCTTTTTGCTGGGTGATGGCTTCATGTGAAAATCCCTCTGTAGTCAAGGCATGGACTGCGGTGAATGTTGTTGTTATCCGCTCTATGGCGGTTTGCAGCCCGGGGAGCTTAAGCTAGATGGCCACCAGCATTGTCGCAAGGATGGACAACGGCACAATTTCCCCTTGAAAAATGCGCTTTGTGTGTTCAAGGGCTGCGATTTTCGCCGGTCAGTCTGGCAAGCTAAGCGGTCTCAGAGGCCCTGCCACGCAAAGGGGGGGAAGCGTTTTCCGCGCGGCTTTTGCTCCGGCCCGGGTGTCGCGCGCCCGGGTCGCGGTGGTCGCCCCGGCGCGGTAACCTTGGGGGCCACATGCCATGGAGACAGCGATGGCCCCCGGTCCCCTGACCCTGGAACCTACCTGGTTTCTCGATAGTGATAGCGAGCCTGTGCGCGCCTGGGCGGCCGAGGCCGGTGGCGAAGGGGAAGACTCAGTTGCGCTCGCTGAGCGGCTGTTTTACGCCGTGCGCGACGGCATCCGCTACGATCCCTACCGCGTCTCCCGGGACCGGACCGCCTACTGCGCCAGCGCAATCGCCTCGGCCGACAGCAACTGGTGCGTGCCCAAATCCGTGCTCCTCGCCGCCTGCGCCCGCGCCCGGGGCATTCCCGCGCGCCTGGGCTTCGCCGATGTGCTCAACCACCTCACCAGCGACAAGCTCAGCAAGCGCATGGGTACGGACCTTTTCGCCTGGCACGGTTACGCGGAGCTCTGGCTCGACGGGCGCTGGGTGAAGTTGTCCACCGCCTTCAACAGGGAGCTCTGCGAGCGCTTTGGCGTAAAGGCGCTGGAGTTCGATCCGGTGCAGGGGGCCCTCATGCATCCCTATGATGCGCGCGGTCGCCGGCATATGGAGTATGTCCGCGAGCGCGGCAGCTTCGACGATCTGCCTCTGGATGCGATCTTCGCGACTTTCGATGAGATCTACCCCGCCCTGGCTGCGGAGGACGGGGAAAGCGACGCCGCCTTCGACCGTTGAAGTGCAGTCAGGCTGCCAAAAAGCGTTATGCCCCGGGGCCCTCCCGGGCGTTCAGGGCGCGGTTGCTACGAGCTTGTATACTGCTGTATCGGTTGTAGAACGAGGTTGCCATGGCCGGGATCGTCAGCGTAGACAGCAAGCTGCCGGGGGTCGGCACCACGATCTTCAGCACCATGACGGCGCTGGCGCAGGAATGCGGTGCCATCAACCTGTCCCAGGGCTTTCCGGATTTCGATCCGCCGGCCGCGCTGGTCGCGGCGCTCGGCGAGGCCGCTAGCGCCGGCCACAATCAGTATCCACCGCTGGCGGGCCTGCCGCAGCTGCGGGCGCAGCTCGCGGCGCAGCTCGCACGTTACCGCGGTGTCACCGTAGACCCGGAGGCAGAGCTCACGGTGGTGCCCGGCGCTACGGAGGGCCTCTACTGTGCGATCACTGCCGTGGTGCGCCCCGGCGATGAGGTGATCGTCCTCGATCCCGCCTACGACAGCTATGAACCTGCCGTTACGCTGGCTGGCGGCCGCACGGTGCATGTGCCGCTGACGCCGGAGAATTTTGCCATCGACTGGGACCGGGTCCGCGCGGCGATTACCCCGCGCACGCGCCTGTTCATGCTGAACAGCCCTCACAATCCCTGCGGTAGTACCGTGAACGGGGAGGATCTCGCTACGCTGGCGGAGCTTGCGGAACGCCACGACTTTCTTGTCTGCAGTGACGAGGTCTACGAGCACCTGGTTTTCGACGGCGCGGCGCACCAAAGCGTGCTGCAGCACCCGGCGCTACGCGCCCGCAGCTTCGCGCACTACTCTTTCGGCAAGACCTTCAGCGTGACCGGCTGGAAGACCGGTTATTGCGTGGCGCCGCCGGCGCTGACGAAGGAGCTGCGCAAGGTGCACCAGTTCGTGGCTTTCGTCGCGGTCACGCCGGTGCAGCACGCTCTGGCCGCCTTCCTTGAGGCGCACCCGGACTACCCGGGCACGCTGGCCGCAGCCTATCAGGCGCGTCGGGACCGTTTCCTCGGGGCCCTGGCCGGCTCCCGCTTTCGCTTCCGGCCCGCGGCCGGGGCTTATTTTCAGCTCCTTGACTACGGCGCGGTGAGCGACGAGCCTGACACCGTGCTCTGCGAGCGCTGGACCCGGGAGCACGGCGTCGCATCCGTGCCCGTGTCCGTGTTCCAGGCGGAGCCGCCGCCGGGGCAGACGCTGCTACGCTTCTGCTTCGCCAAGAGCGACGAGGTACTGGAGGAGGCCGCAAAACGGCTATGCGCGATCTGACTGTCACCCTGGTTCAGTGCGAACTCGCCTGGGAGGCGCCGGCGGACAACCGGCGCCAGTTCGGTGAGCTGTTGGAGACCGTCTCCGACGACACGGACCTGATTGTGCTCCCGGAAATGTTCACCACCGGTTTCTCCATGAATGCTGTGGCCAATGCGGAAGAGCCGGGCGGTCCGACGGAGCAGTGGCTCCTCGAGCTGGCCCGGCGCCGGGACTGTGCGCTCACGGGCAGCATCGCCGTGCGCTCGGGTGAGGCGGTCTACAATCGCATGCTCTTCGCGACGCCGGACGGTGTCGTCCACTACGACAAGCGCCACCTGTTCCGCATGGGCGGCGAGCACAAGCGCTACGCCCCGGGTTCGGAGCGGGTCATCGTTCCTTGGCGCGGCTGGCGTATCAAGCTGGAGGTCTGCTACGACCTCCGCTTCCCCGTGTTCAGCCGCAACCGCGGCGACTACGATCTTCTGCTCTACGTGGCCAACTGGCCGGCGGTGCGCGGCGCCCACTGGCGGGCGTTGCTGCCGGCCCGGGCCATCGAGAACCTGGCCTGTGTGGTCGGGGTCAACCGTATCGGCAGCGATGCCAACGGGCTCGCGTACGCCGGCGATAGCGTGGCCATCGATGCCCGCGGCGAGTACCTGGCGGACCTCCGCGACCGGCCGGGCTTCGAGACCGTGATCTTCGATGGCGGGGCGCTTGAGGCCTACCGAGCGCGTTTCCCTGGGCACCTGGATGCCGATGACTTTGCCCTCCACCTTTAAATGAAAGCGTCCCGTTTACTGCTCGTTCTGGCTACGTTCGTGATAGGGCTGTTCTTCGCCCTCGCCCCGCGCATGGTCGAGGAGGGTATGAACCGGGTACTGCCCCACGAGCCCGTGACGCTATCGGCTGCGGCTGCGGCCCTGCATGCGGACCTCATCGTTGGGGACCTGCATGCAGACAGCCTGCTCTGGCGGCGCGACCTGCACAAGCGCTCGAACCGTGGCCATGTCGATCTGCCCAGGCTACGCGAGGGCAATGTCGCGCTGCAGGTGTTCACAGCGGTGACCCGAACGCCTGCGGGACAGAACTACGAGGCCAATGCGAGCGATGCCCGCGACAACATCACGCTGCTGGCCATGGCCCAGCGCTGGCCGCCACGCACCTGGGACAGCCTAGCGGAGCGCGCCCTGCACCAGGCTGCCAAACTGCGCCGTTTCGCCGCCAAAAAGCCTGAGAGCCTGCGAATCCTGCGCCACGGAGATGATGTCCCGGAACTGCTGGCGGCGCGACGGGACGGTGCGAAGACCCTCGGTGCGCTGCTTGGCATCGAAGGCGCCCATGCCCTCGACGGCAAGCTTGCCAACATCCAGCGTCTCTATGAGGCCGGCTATCGCATGATCGGCCTTCACCATTTCTTCGACAACGAACTCGGCGGCTCTCTTCACGGCACCGGCGGCCATGGCCTCACGGACTTCGGCCGCCAGGTCGTCGAACGCCTGGATGCGCTCAGCATCATCATAGACGTGGCCCATTCTTCGCCGGAAAGTGTGCGCGACGTGCTCGCACTCACGAAGCGGCCGGTGGTGGTCAGCCACACGGGTTTTCGCGGCGTCTGCGACACGCCGCGGAATCTTGATGATGAACTGATGCAGGCTATCGCCAGCCGGGGCGGGCTCATCGGCGTGGGCTACTGGGCCGCGGCAGTCTGTGACGTGTCGGCAGCGGGGGTTGTGGCGGCAATCCGCTACGGCGTCGATCTGGTGGGCGCGGATCACGTTGCCCTGGGTTCGGACTATGATGGTGCCACCACGGTCCCCTTCGATACCGCCGAGCTTGCGGTACTCACCGACACGATGCTGCGCGAGGGCATGGACGAGGTGACGATCCGCAAGGTCATGGGCGGTAACGTTGCGCGCTTTCTCGCGGAGCATCTGCCTCCGGCGCCTCGCTAGCTGCCCGCCGACCCCGTGTGCGTGGCGTCGCGCAGAAAGCTCCGGGCCTGGTAGTTACGTACCCCGTCCGAGGGCTCGATGCCGCCGGGCCGCGCCGCCAGGTCGTCGAGGCTGAAACTGTCGGGTTCGGTTTTCAGCAGCCAGCAGGTCATGGTCGGGCCTTCTTCAGACCGCGCGGGTGTGCGCGCGGCGTCCCGCCGGCCTGAAGCTTGCGTCCGGCACGCTCAGCGCCCTTTGAAAACTGCCTGGCGTCGCTCGATGAAGGACTGCACGCCTTCGGCGGCGTCCTCGCTCGCCATCACCGGCACCAGGTCGCGGAGGAACTGTGCGACGCTGCTCTCCCGGTCGTTCTCTTCGCTGAAGCGCGTGGCGCGCAGGCAGGCCTGCACGGCGAGGGGGGCCGCAGCGGCGACCCGTCGGGCGAGGGCCAGGGCCCGGTCGATCTGCGCGCCGGGCTCGGTGAGCTCCTGCACCATGCCCCAGCGCAGGGCTTCCTCGGCACTCCAGCGGTCCCCGGTCAGAAGCACCCGCTGGGCATTGCCCCAGCCGATCTCCCGGGGCAGGCGCATGGTGGCGCCGCCGCAGGGGTACAGCCCGCGCTGTACCTCGAGCATCTGGAACTGCGTGTCACTGGCGGCAACGCGGATCTCGGTATTCAGGAGTGCTTCCACGCCCCAGGTGAAGCAGTAGCCCTGGACCGCGATGACCACTGGCTTGCGGTGCAGAGCGCCGGCAGTACCCATGGGATCGATTTCCCCAGCGCGGGCTGGAAAGCCCTCGCCGGAAGAAAAGATCGACGCCCACTGGTCCAGCTCGACCCCGGCGGTGAAATGCTTGCCCTCCGCCGAGAGCACAGCCACCCGCAGCTCCGGGTCGTTGTCGAGGCGGTAGTAGGCCTCGGCCAGCGCGTGGTACATCTCAAGGCTGAGAGCGTTGTACTTCTCCGGGCGGGTGAGGTGGATGTGGAGGATGTGGCCGTCCACGCGGGTTTCAACCTGAGGCATGCTGGCTTCCTTATTGTTCGCTGTTCGCTGTCGGGGTTCGGGCGTCGCCGGTCGCGTGCAGGACCAATAGTCGCCCCTCGTGCCACGCGGTGCAACGCTGTCATTCCTTCCGTTTCTATTGAACTGTGGCAGAGCCTTGGCGATGATGGGCGCCCCTGACCCGGAACCCCAATTGCCATGGCCGTTGCCGCCCCGGAGAGCCCGCCCCGGGCCTACGTTCTGTCCTTCCGCTGCCCCGACCGCCTGGGGGTAGTGGCTCGCTATTCCGGCCTCATGTACGACTGCGGGGCCTACATCACGGAGGTATCCAATTACAGCGACCCGGTCACAGCAATGTTTTTCCTGCGCTGCGTTTTCGACGACCGCGCCATGACCGTGCCTTACGCGGAGCTCGCCCGGCGCCTCGAGGCGCTCGCCAGCACCATGGCCATGGACTACACGCTGCGGCCCGTGAGCGAGCGACCCCGGGTGCTGGTAGCGGTGTCCCGCTATGACCACTGCCTCAGCGCGCTGTTGACCAAGTGGAAGGCCGGGGCCCTGCCGGCCGACATCGTCGCCGTGGTGAGCAACCACGAGGACTGCCGCCGGCTGGTCGAGTTCCACGGTCTGCCTTACCATCATCTGCCGGTCTCGGCGGACAATAAACGCGAGCAGGAGGCGCAGCTCCATGCGCTCGTGGAGGGGCAACGGGTCGACCTGCTGGTGCTGGCCCGCTATATGCAAATTCTTTCAGATGACCTGTGCCGCCGCCTCGAGGGCAGGGCAATCAACATCCACCACTCGTTCCTGCCCGGCTTCAAGGGCGCCCGGCCCTACCATCAGGCTTACGAGCGGGGCGTGAAAGTGATTGGCGCCACCGCTCACTACGTTACATCGGACCTCGACGAGGGCCCGATCATCGCCCAGGAGGTGCGGCCGATCGACCATCAGGTGTCGGTGCAGCAGATGGTGCTCTACGGCCACGATATCGAAGCCACAGCACTGGCGCAGGCCGTGAGGTTGCATTGTGAGCAGCGCGTGATCCTGAACGGTCAGCGGACGGTCATCCTCTAAGCGCAGCAGCGAGCCAGGCGCAATAGCAAGGTCTTTTCGGTCTTATCGGGAGCCGGTACTCCCGGTGTCTGCGGCAGCCCCGCTGCCGCTCTTTCGCGATGCGCCTTGGTGACCTGTGCGATGCGGTGGGCGCCGACTGCTGCTAGCATACGCACCTCGTCAGCCCAGGCGCCCACGCAGCCACTCACGCAGCTATTTACGGAGGAGCCATGACCGCGGCAATCATTGACGGCAAGGCGGCCGCTGCCGCCCTTCGCGAGCAGATCGCGACAGAGGTGGCGCGGTTGCGCGAGACCGACGATCTGCAGCCGGGGCTTGCGGTCGTGCTGGTCGGTGAGGACCCGGCGAGTCAGGTCTATGTGCGCAACAAGGGCCGGCAGACCGTTGAGGCGGGGATGCTCAGCCACACGCATCGCCTGCGCGATGACACCAGCGAGACCGAACTGCTCGCCCTCGTGGCGGACCTGAACGCGGACCCCACGGTGCACGGCATCCTCGTGCAGCTGCCGTTACCGCCACAGATCGACGAGCAGCGGGTGATCTGTGCTATCGATCCCGCAAAGGATGTCGACGGTTTCCACCCGTTGAACGCGGGCGCCCTTGCCAACGGCGACCCCGGCGCCCTCGCGCCCTGCACGCCGGTGGGCTGCCTGCTCCTTCTTCGCGAGCAGTTCGACAACGACCTGGCCGGCCAGCATGCACTGGTCATCGGCCGCAGTAATATCGTCGGCAAACCCATGGCGCAGCTGCTCCTGCAGGAGAGCTGCACGGTGACCATCGCCCATTCCCGCACCCGCGACCTGCCGGCGCTCTGCCGCCATGCGGACATAGTCGTCGCCGCCGTGGGTCGCCCCGGGATGGTGCGCGGCGACTGGCTTAAGCCCGGCGCCGTGGTGATTGACGTCGGCATCAATCGCCTGCCCGGGGAGGGAGACAAGGCCCGGCTGGTGGGAGACGTGGCCTTTGCCGAGGCGCGGGAAGTGGCCGGCGCGATCACGCCGGTACCTGGCGGTGTCGGCCCTATGACCATCGCCTGCCTCCTGCGTAACACGGTGGTGGCTGCCTGCCGTCAGGCCGCCGTGGCGAGCCGTCTCGCCTAGGACCCCTGCCCGCCGGCTAGCGAATCGAAGAAAGCGTAGGCCCCCCGGCTACGTTTGCTGTGGTACATGGCCCGGTCGGCAGCCAGCATGAGGGCATCGAGATCGTGCCCGTCCTGAGGGCCGAGGGCGATACCGATACTTGCCGGGCTTTTGAGTTCCACGCCCTGCCAGGACACCGGCTCCGACAGCCGCTCGGCAAGGCGCTGGGCCATCGCTTCGAGCTGCGCCCGGCCCGGGCTCGCCCCTAGCAGCACGACGAACTCGTCGCCACCAGAGCGCGCGATGAGATCGGATTCCCGCAGTTGCTGGCGAAGGCGCCCGGCCACGGCGGTCAGCACCGCGTCACCGGCGGCGTGCCCCCGGGTGTCATTCACCTCCTTGAAGTGGTCCAGATCCAGGAGCATGAGCGCGTGCTCGCCCGGGCGCGCGAGGATTTCCCGCGCTCCCTCGGCGAGGCCGTTGCGGTTGGCCACCCCGGTGAGAGCGTCGGTGGCCGCAGCCTCGGCGAGGACCCGGGAGCGCAGGGTCAGCTCGAGCTTTTCCGCCTGCATACCCCGGATACGCGCCGACAGGGCCATGGCCAGGCCGACCATTTCCGCCAGGATGCCCATTTGCAGGGCATTGCCGAGGAGGAAAGCCGAGTCGTCCAGGCCCCAGGAGACGAGCACCGTGAGGCCGATGGTCACGAAAAGCGCGCCGATCGCGAGCATGTACCACAGGGCCGGGGCGTAGCCCCGGCGCCAGCTGCGGAAGCTGACGACGATCATGAGCAGGGAGCCGGCCAGCGCGATGATTTCCGTGCTGCGGTGGGACACACTGGTGAAGCCCGCAACCCCGAGTAGGGCATTGCCGAGGGCGGCGGCAATGGCCAGCTTCAGGGCGATGTCGACCCGCGGTGAACGGCTGGCGATAGCGAGGAAGGCCCGTGCGAACAGGCCGCTGAAGGCCAGCCACAGCGCTGGCGCAATCTGGTAGCTATGTTCGATCAGCCACGGGTTGCCTGGCCAGAGGTAGTGGGCCGCATGGCCGTTGAAGGTAGCCAGGGTCAGCAGCGCGAAGCCGCAGGCGACCACGTAGTAGCCGTAGGAGCTGTCCCGGAAGACGGCGGTGAGGGCGAGGTTGTAAACCAGCAGCGTGAGTAGAACACCGTAGCAGATACCGTCGAAAAGCCGCTTGTGCGCGCGCTCATACTGATAGTCGGTGAGTTCCCAGGCGATCGGCGTTACCGCATGAGTGAGGTCTGCCTGCACCCGCAGGTAGGCGTGATAATTACCCGGGCTCAGAGCACCGAGGGGCATCACCGCGCGCTCGCTGCCAAGGGGGCGGGTGGCGTACGGCTTGCGCAGACCGCTCTGAACGGGCCCGCGCAGCGCCTCGCCGGCCGCGTCGTAGGGCCCATGAAATTCGGCGATGCCAAGCGCGGTGGTCGGCAGTTCAAGCAACAGGCTGCGCTCAGGATCGGTGATCCGGAAGTGGATACGCAGCCAGAAGGGGGCGTCCCTGGTGGTGCGCAGCGTCTGTTCCGGGTAATGCCAGCTTACCGAGTCGGCGAGCACTGCTGCGAGCGGCGCATCGTTGGCGACGGCAACAGCGCCGGATAGCGGCTGGCCGTCGGGGCCCGGGTCCAGCAGGACCGGGGGCCGCGCTGCGGCGGCCGACAGCGGCAGCAACAGCAGGGTAGTGAGAGCGAGCAGGCCGATCGTCAGGCCGGCGCGCAGGCGTTTTCGCGCGGTCACTGCACCGTGACCTCGACGGGGATCCAGCGATTGATGATGTAGTCCAGCGTTCCCGCGCCACGCATAAGCACCAGAGCGCGATCGAGGTCCGCCAGGAGCGTCGAGTCCCCCGGCGCCACGGCCCAGGCCAGCTGCTCCTCCGTGAGGGGGCGGTAGAGGCTGATCAGATCGCTGTTTTCGCTGCTGGTGGCCAGGCCCCAGCTGGTCGGCGCATCGTGGATGTAGAGATCGATGCGGTCTTCCCGGAGTGCCGTGAAAGCGCTGTCCGGATCCGCAAAGAACGCGAGCGCTGCGTCCGGCAGTTCGCGCTCGGCAAAGGCGGCCCCGGTGGTGCCCGATTCCACGCCGATGCGGACTCCGGGCTGGTAGATGGCCCAGGGCTGGCCGAAGCGCAGGACCTTGTCCTGATGCAGAATGGCCATCTGCCCCACCCGCAGGTACGGCTCTGCGAAGCGTACCTGCTGGCTGCGCCCGGCGGTGACGCTGAGGCCGGACATGATCACGTCGATCTGTCCGGCCAACAGGGCGGGGATGAGCTGCTCGAAGGGCAGGGGCACCAGGGATACCTCTCGAGAGAGGATCTCGCCCACCGCGCGGGCATTATCGGCTTCGAGGCCGACGATACGGCTCTCACTGCGGAAGGCCAGTGGCGGGTAGTCCGGCGAGAGGCCCACGCGCAGGGGCTCCGCGGCAAGTGCGGAGCTCAGGAACAGCAGTGCGGCCAGTAGAGGTCGGAAGGGCATGGCGGATTCCCGGGGTGCCGGAAAGGCACAGCAAGGCGGAGGCTAGCATTCTTCCCGGGGAACACCAAGGTGCTCAGGGCGGCGGTGAAACACCGCTGGAGAGCAGCTGCTGGCGGAAGGCGCTGGCCGGTACCGGGCGGCCGAAAAGATAGCCCTGGAAGCGGCGGCAGCCGCAGGCGACGAGAAACTCCCGGATGTCCTCGCTCTCGACGCCCTCGGCGAGCACCGTCAGCTTCAGGGCCTGGGCCATGGACAGGGTGGCGCGGACGATGCTGGCGTCGCTGTGGTTTTCGATGACGCCGCGAACGAAGGACTTATCGATCTTCAGGGAGTCTACGGCGAGGGTCTGCAAATAGCGCAGGGACGAGTAGCCGGTACCGAAATCGTCGATGGTGAAGCGAAGGCCCGCCGCATGCAGCTGCTCCATGCAGTCCTGGGTTGTGCCGAGCTCGTTGATGAAGAGGCTCTCCGTCACCTCCAGCTCCAGCTGCCCCGTGGGGATGCGGTGCCGCTCGAGGGTGGCGATCACCGTGTCGGCGAAGCCGACACGGGTGAATTGCCGTGTGCTTACGTTCACGGCCAGTACCAGTGAGGCACAGCCCGGCAGCTTGCAGAGGTCGGCCAGCAGACGGCAGGCCTCGTCGACCACCCAGTCGCCCAGGGGGTAGATCAGCCCCGATTCCTCCGCGACAGGAATGAACTCCGAGGGTGGAATCCAGTCTCCGTCCCGGCGCCAGCGCAGCAGAGCCTCGGCGCCGAAGACGGCGCCCCGGGCATCGAACTGGGGCTGCAGATGCAGCTCGAGCTCGTTGCGCTCCAGGGCGTAGCGCAGCTGCTGCTCCAGGATCAGCCGCGCCTCGATGGCGGCCTGCATCTCGGGGACAAAGAAGCGCACGGCGTTGCGGCCCCCGTCCTTGGCCTGGTACATCGCCGTATCCGCATGGCGCAGCAGATCCTCGATATCATTGCTGTCCGAGGGAAAGAGGCTGACGCCGATGCTGCTGCTCAGATGCAGCTGCGTGCCCTTGACAGTGATCGGCTCGGCGATGGATACGCGGATTCGCTCTGCCGTGTTGTGCGTATCCTGAATCACCTCGTCGACACTGCCGTTGAGCTCCGTGAGCAGCACCACGAATTCATCGCCGCCAAGCCTTGAGGCCGTGTCGGTCTCGCGGAGCGCTTCGCGCAGCCGTCCGGCGATGGCCTGCAGCACGGCGTCGCCGGTGCTGTGACCGAGTGAGTCATTAATGCGCTTGAAATTGTCCAGGTCCAGGAAGAGCACGGCGGCCCGGTTGCCCCGGCGCAGGGCCCGGGCCCGGGCCTGGCGCAGCCGGTCCGAGAGCAGTCGGCGGTTGGGCAGGCCGGTGAGATCGTCATAGAGGGCCTGCCGTTCCACGGTGGCCTCTGCGCGCTGGCGCAGATGAGACATCTCGAAGCCCCGTGTAAGCGTGTCGTGCACACGACGGGTCACCATAGCCATGAAGCCGAGATAGAGCAGGGCTATGATCCCGAGCTGGACTGCCTCCATGCTGCCCTCGGCGAACAGGCGCGCGGCAAAGGGGAGAATACAGAGCGCGAGAAAGGGCAGGCTGGCCTCGATAAAGGCGGCGAGGCTGACCACGGCGCCGGCGCACATGCCGGCAATGATGAAGGCAAGCAGGGACAGGCTGTAGCTGTTCTCGGCCGTGAACAGCAGGAAGCCGCCCGCGCCCCAGACCAGACCGGAGAGGACTGATCCGGCAATGGCATGCCGGTACCAGCGCCTATGGGTACGCGCCCGGGCTGAGGCACGAGCGAAGCCGCGGGCAGCGAGCAGGCGATAGACGGTGGTCAGCAGTGTCGCCAGCAGCCAGCCGAGCAGCACCCCGGCATCGCGGACGCCCCAGAGCAGCCAGCAGAGGACCACGCTGTTGAGCAGTACCGCGGCCAGGGACTGACGCAGGAATTGGTAGTGGAGCGCGAGACGCTCCGCATGGACGTAGTGCGCGAGGCCGGTTTTGTCGGCAGCCGCTGAAGGCCGCGTTTCGGTGCCGCCGTCCGTGTCAGTCAATCTCATGGGAGCTGCCGTGGCGGCCGGCACCAGCGGCAAAGAGAGCGGCGTCGGCGAATGCCGTTGCCGCCAGAAGGGGGCGGTCGGCGGACTTGGGTGCCGCCGGCCGGTTCATCGCACTGGTCCGTACGGGCCCGTCGGTGTGCATAAGAACGCACGCCTCGTCGCCCATGGCGCCTAGCTCCCCGGCAGTGCCGGAACGCCGGCTACGGCCATGTGACCATAGCGGGCAAACAGGAACCAGGCGGCGGCGCCGATGAGCACCGTAGCGACCGTGGCGGGCATGCGCCCCGGCGGGTAGCTGACGCCTGCGGCGCGGTCCAGCTTCCGGGAGCGGATATACAGCACCACGGCCCAGACAAAGAAGGCGCCGAAGAAAACCACATCGCCAACGCGGCCGTTGGCGAGGAGGTGGCCGAAAGCCCAGAACTTCACAGCCATGACCATGGGGTGGCCGACCCGGGCCTTCAGGTGGTTGCCGGGTACATAGGCGGCGACCAGCAGAATGAATGCCGGCAGCGTGAAGAGGGACACGGCATGGTAGAGCCCCAGGGGCGGGTTCCACAGCATGGTCGGGTTTTCGCGCATGACGCCATAGCCCCAGATCGCCAGAGCGAGGCCTGCGAGGGAGATCAGGCCGTAAACCACCTTGAAGGGCTTCTCGCCCATGGCCGAGACACGGCTGCTGCGCCAGTCGTTGGCGTAGACGCGCAAGGAGTGGGTGCCGAGAAAAAGCACCAGGCCGACAATCATCCAGGTCATAGCAGAGCTCCGAAGCGATAAACATCCGACAGTGTACCCCAGCCCCGGCGGGACAGGAACGCGGGGGGAGCGGGTAGGGCGGGGATTTCCCCTGGCGCCTCGCGTACCTCGGGCTCGGCAGAGATCCAGGACCGTAGGGCCGGCAGCGGGAGGGTGTCCCCACCAGGCGAATATCGTGGAGCGACTGGGGGCACCCTCCCGCTGCCGGCCCGGAATACTGCGATGCATGAATCCCGGGCAGCGCCCCGGCCAGCCAAGGCTGGCCCCGGAAAGCTGCGATGGACAAAAAAAAGCGACCCTGGGACGGGCCCAGGGTCGCAGGAGGAGAAGGGTCGGGCCGACGCCGCGGCCCGAGCAGTCAGAAGCGGTAGCTGAGGCCGACGCGCATGCTCCAGAGGGAGGTGTCGCCGATGCGCTGCTGTGCCTGGCCGTTGGCTTCCTGTTCGGCGGTGACGCCGTAAGGGAAGGCCGGCTGGTTCATCACGCCCCAGTCATCGTTCAGCAGGTTGGTCAGGTTGTCGACAATGATGAAAGCGCTGCCCCGGTGCCCCGGCGCGAAGCCTGGCACTTCCTGCGAGATGCGAAGGTCGATCTTGCTGAAGGAGTCACCCTCCTGGCTGTTGCGGCTGCCACCGATCGGCAGCACGTTGCGCTCGAAGTCGAGGAAGGGCTGAAAGCCGAAAGCGTCGATGGTCCCTTCCGCCCCGCCCAGCGTGATGCTGTAGGGGATGCCGGAGTTGTACTGGCCGAACAGGGAGACGCGGGTCTCATAGCCGCCGAAGAAGTCGGCGCTGTAGTTGAGTACCGTGGTGAAGCGATGCTCTATAGCCCAGTTCGATGGGCCGAGCTCCTCAGCTTGTGGATCGACAAAGGCCCGGTTGATGTAGTTCGAGAACGCCACCGACGAGGTCATCGGATTCACATCTTCCGCTTCCGTGTAGGCGTAACCGACACGGAGGTCGAAGCCGTTGTCCCAGGCCTTGAAGGCGCTGAAGGCAATGGACTCGGACTCGTTGCCGTTGCTGGCGTTGGTCAGGACGAAGGCCGGGTCCCGGACACTTTCGTAGACCGGGTAGCCGAGGTCGTTGGTGCCCACGCGCTCAAGATCCGCGCGCTTGTAGATGGCCGTATCCTCACCGCGGCTGATCTGCAGATCCGCGGTCACGGTGATATCCATGGGGGCGAACCAGGTCAGGCCTGCCGTGTACTTCCACTCGCTGGGGATATCGAAATCGGGATCGAGAAAGTTGATTTCGAAGTTCGAGCCGTCCCCGGCGGCGACCACCTCGGCGATCTCCTGCGGTACCCCGTAGCCGGGGCCGCAGACCGGAACGCCGTCTTCACAGTTGACGTAGTTCTGGGCGAAGAGATCCATGCCGTCGATACGGGCCTGTACGGCCGTGGTGTTGGTGTTGCTGTAGGTGTTGGACAGCCAGACGTTCGGGTTGCCGCCGGAGAACAGGCCGACCCCGCCGCGGAAAGACAGGTCCTCGGAGAAGTCATAATTGAAGCCGAAGCGCGGCTGGAGCAGGTCGCGCCCATCGAGCGTCTCGTTGTTGCCGAAGCCATAGCTGGCCTGGAAGCCCTGGTTCAGGTTCGGGGCGTCGTCGGTCTCGTAATAGTCGTAACGCAGGCCGTAGGTCACCGTGAGCTTGTCGTTTACCTGCCACTCGTCCTGCAGGTAGAAGTAGTTGATGGCGTACTCGAAGGCCTCGGCGATGTCGTTCTCGTTGTTGCTGATCGCGTTGCCGTAGTAGACCCGGTCCGCCAGGCCGTCGCGGAAATTGTCGATACCGTCAAAGCGGATCTCCGTGTCCACGTGCTGGTAGAACAGGTTGAAGATGTCGTAGGACTCACGCTCGTAACCGCCGGTGATCGTGTGCGAGCCCAGCTGGTAGCGGCCGCGGGCGACGATCTGGTCGATGGTGTATTCCAGGGCGTTGGCGTGACGGCTGTCGTCGCCGCCGAGGTAGACGTCCACGTCTTCAAGCTCGACGCGCATCTCGCCAAAGTCGTTGCCGGCGCGCGGCGACTGCACGAAGTCGACCTCCGTCCGGGCGATGCGGATTTCCGTGGAGAAGTTGTCGGTCCAGTCGGAGTAGAGGCTGGCGATGTAGGAGTTCAGCTCCGCGCCGCGGTTGTAGAAGTGGTCGGAGAATTCGAACTCTACGTTTTCGCCATCCGAGGGCGTGGCATTCACGGACTCGTTGTACATGTAGCTGAGCGCCAGGCGCTGGGTGTCCGTGATGTACCAGTCGAGCTTGCCGATGTACTTCTCGTCCTCGAAGTCGATGGTGCCCGGCGTGCTGCTGCCCGGTTCGAACTGGTAGACATCGCGAGCGATCCGGGCGATTTCGTCCAGCTCCGCCTGGGTGACCAGCACCTCGTTGACGGCGCCGCTGCCGATGGCGCCGCGGTCGTTGAAATCGACGCCTTCGTACTTCTCGTAGGCGCCGTAGAAGAACAGCTTGTCCTCGATGATGGCGCCGCCAAGCTCAAAGCCGTAGCGGGTCTCGTCGTAGTCGGTGATCTGAACGCTGTCGCCTTCGAGCTTGTCACCCTGCATGCTGTCGTCGGTGTAATCCATGAACACCGAACCGGAGAGCTCATTGCCGCCGGACTTGGTGACCGCGTTGATGTTACAGGCCGAGAAGCCGCCGTAGATGACACTCATGGGCGCCATCTCCACCGCGACGCTGGAGATGGCGTCGAAGGGGAAGGGCATGCGCTGGGTCGGGTAGCCGTTCGAGTTGAGACCGAAACCGTCATTCAGGCGGATACCGTCAACGGTCAGGCTGTTGAAGCGCGGGTTGGCGCCGTTGCACTGGATCGAATCGGCGCGGCTGGACTGGTCGATGTAGACGCGCGGATCCTGGCCGATAATGTCATTGATGTTCCGGTTGATCGCCGGCGAGTTCTGCAGGTCGCTGATATCAAAGACCGCCGTCGGGCCGATAGCTGTATCGGCTACTGCCGCGGCGCTGCCCATGACCACCACTTCCTCAATGGCGTTGACAGCGTAGTTCATCTGCGCCTGCTGCCCCACCGCCAGCTTCAGGCGCTCCGTGGACGCGCCGCCCTGCGGCGAGGTAACGCTGACGCTATAATCGACGCCCGCGGGCAACTGGCGGATGAAGTAGTTGCCGTTCTCATCGGTGGTGGCGGAGCGAGACAGCCCCGTCGCACGGTTCGTTGCCGTTACCGTAGCGCCTGCGACCGGCTGGCCGCCCGAACTAACGACACCGCGGACGGCCGCGGTTGTTTCCTGTGCGTAGACCGGGGCGGTCAGACCGAAGCTGCCGACAACGGACGCACCGGCGATGGCGCGAACGAGCGCCTTGCGGGCAAAGTGTTTCGAGAAGGACGAGGGCATGGGATAGCTTCTCCAGCTGGGTTAGTGGATCAGCGAAGAGGCTAGGGCAGTGATGTTGCACTTGTGTTACGCCGGTCGGCACCCGGCCCCTTTTTGGTAAAATCACCAAAAATCCCCGGGAACTCTTTTTTAGTGCTGCCGAGTTGTCGCGACGGAGTGTAAGAAGCGTCTCCTGAAGATGCTTTCGGCGTTTGCCGGGTCTCTGCTCGGTATCTGCACCGATCGCGTGCAGGTACAGTACGCCACGCGGGCGCCTTCCGGCGGCCGAGGGACATTGCATGGCTCGTGCCAGTGACGACATTCTCGAGGAACGCCAGGCCAGGTTGCTGGCTCTTGTGCTGTTGTTCGTGGCGGCCTACGGCGGGATCATTGGCCTTGTCAATATCGTTCTGTTTGCAAGCCCGCAGCTTGCAGCGATGGATTTCCTTGCCACGGCGGCGAGTTTTACGGTCCTGGCGTACTATCGCCGGAGCGGTCGGCTGCGCGCCGCGAGCTGGGCGGCGATTCTTATCCTGGCAGGTCTGCTGCTGACCTTCCTTGTCCTGGCGCGGGCGGCGAACGCAGCTTTGCTCTGGGTCACCGTGCTGCCGCCTATCGCTTTCTTCCTGCTCGGTTCCCGCGATGGTCTGCGGGTGACCGTTGTCTTCTCTCTGGTGGTGCTCGCCTGGCTGGTGTCGACGTTCCGACAGCTAGATCCGGCACCTTTTTCTCTGGGGGCGGTCCTCAACTGTGCCGAGGCCCTTCTGGCTCACGCGCTGATCTTCCGGTTCAGCGAACGTACCCGGGAGGCCGCCTTCGAGCGCCTGCGCGAACACGCGCAGGTTGACGGTCTGACGGGCCTGGCCAATCGGGAAAAGCTTGACCTCGAGCTGAGCCGTGCCCTTGCCCTTGCTGAGCGCAGCGGTCAGTGGGTCGCGGTGGCCATGATCGACCTTGATCACTTCAAGGCGGTCAATGACAGCCATGGGCATCTCGTCGGTGATCAGGTACTGTTGGCGTTGGGCCAGTGTCTGGCTGGCGCTGTGCGCGCCGTGGACCTGGTGGGGCGCTGGGGCGGCGAGGAGTTTCTTCTTTTGTGTCCCAGCACGGACCGGGCAGGAGCCCTCGCTGTGGCGGAAAAGCTCCGTGCGGCCGTGGCGGCAGAGCCCTTCGCCGACGGCGTTGCCTTGACCGTAAGTATCGGCGTGGGCATCTCGCAGGGACGGGAGCTCCCGGAAACGGTGCTGGATCGCGCTGATCGTGCGCTTTATGCCGCGAAGGACGCCGGTCGCAATTGCGTAGTGATCGAGGCTGCATGAAGCGGGCACGTTCTGATGACTGACTATGCGGTTGGCGCTGCGACCGAGATCAGGCTGGCGCGGCAGGCATCGCTGCTGCGCGCCATGCTTCTGCTTGCGGCGTGCTACGGGTTTGTTACGGGCCTGACCAATTTCTTTGTTTTCTCCAGGCCGCTGATCGCGGCCATTGACGGCCTGGTGCTGGCGGGTGCTGTGCTGAGCTGGCTTCTGCTCCGCCAGGCCCGGCTGCTCTGGCCCGTAAGCCTGGCCGTGCTCACGTTCTACGGCCTGCTGTTGCTGTTCTACTTTATTGCTTCGGAGGCGCGCAATTACTCGCTCGTCTGGGCCGCGGTGCTGCCGCCGCTGGCCTTTTTCCTGCTCGGCTCCCGCGGCGGAACGCTCTTCTCTGCGCTGTTCAGCCTGCTCGTGCTGGCACTCTTTGCCATGAGTTACCGCCAGGCCCCGGTGATGCCCCTGGAGCTCCCCGCCCTGCTGAACCTGGGGGCGGTGCTTGTTGCTCACTGCATCATTTTCCGTTTCAGTGAACGGAGCCGTGAATTGGCCTACGCGGAGCTGGCGCGCCTGTCCCAGTACGACGAACTGACCGGGCTCCTCAATCGACGGCAGTTCGATGCAGAACTCCGGCAGCATATGGCCCTGGCCCGCCGGAGAGGGTCATCAACGGCGGTGCTCCTTGTCGATCTCGATCATTTCAAGCACATCAATGACAGGCACGGGCACCTCGTCGGGGACCGTGTGCTGGTCGAGGCGGGCCAGTGTATTTCCGCAGTGGTCCGGGCGACAGACAGCGTGGGTCGCTGGGGCGGTGAGGAGTTCGTCATCGTGTGCCCCGACACGGAGCTCAGCGGAGCAAGCCAGGTGGCGGAAAAGGTCCGCCGGTCACTGGAGCGGTCACCACTGGGAGACGGGGTGCAGCTATCGGCGAGCGTCGGTGTGGCCGTTGACAGGTCGGAGGAGTCGGTGGAATCCCTGCTGGCTCGCGCCGATGGTGCACTTTACCGCGCCAAGGAGCAGGGCAGGAATCGAGTGGTCCTTGAGGAGGTCATGGAGACGCCAGTGCCCGCTTGCTGACTGCCTGCTGACTGCCCGCCTACTTGATGGCGAGGTCCAGCCAGACGAGGCGGTGGTCCGATGATGCGGCGCGGGTCGCAACCAGTGCCGCGCCGGATTCCTCCGGCGCTGGCCAGAACACGCCACCGTCAAGGACTGTCCAGCCGGCGCGGGAGGGGAGCACGTAGTCGGCGCGCTGGCCCCAGGCTGCCGTATGCGCCGGAGCGTGAGGATTTGCCGGTCGCGCTGCGGCGGCGCCGGCGCTTGAGGGCACGAAACCCGCGTCAAGGGCGGGATGGGCCAGGAGGTCAGTGATAGCAGAGCGCCGGCTGTCGCCCTCTACCGGCGACGCGTTGAGGTCGCCGAGGAGCACGAAGCGTTCTCCGCTCAGCCCGCCCTTGCCGCCCCGATCATCATAGATGTAGCCGGCGGACCCGTCGCCGGTCAGGTAGTCGCTCCAGAAGCGGATTTCGTCGTGGTTTCGCCTGCCGTTGCGGTCCTCCGGGCCGTCGAAGACCGGCGGCGTCGGGTGGCTGGCGAGCACATGCACGACGGCGCCATCGACGCTGACCGGCACATCCCAGTGCGCCTTGGACGATAGCGGGAAGCGGGCCCGGGCTGCCGCCGGGTACCAGGGGCTGCCATCGCCCGCCCGGAGGTCCTCAAGCAGGTTGCCGGGCATGTGCTGCCAGCGGAAGTTGCGGAAGGTGCGGACGGCTCCCCGGTCGATGGGGTGCCTGCTCAGGAGCACCATCCCGTACTGGCCGGGGTAGAGCCCGTATCCCCAGGCGTCCTGGCCGCGGCCACTGGCGACGCCGTCGCGGTCGAGGTCGAAGCCCGAGTCGATGCCGGTGTTCACCGGCGCCGTGAAGCTGTGCGCGTAGGCGATGGGCTCCAGGCCCTTCCGGGGGGCCGCCAGATAGTTCTCCCGGAAGGCCTCGATGGCTCCGGCGGGGTCCGCGGTGTAGTCGAACTCGTTGAGCAGCAGGATATCCGGCCGCACCCGGCGGATGATCGCGGCCACGTTGCGCAGCTGCGGATGGTCACTGCTCGCAAGCGCCAGGGGCAGCTCGCTGCCGGTCGGCGCTTCGCCCTCGGTAACGTAGTTGCCGCCCTCCATGGAGGCGTTGAAGGTAGCGATGCGCACCGTGCGGGGCTCAGCGATCACGGCAGGCGCCAGCACGGTGAGTAGGGCGGCGATGACGACAGGTCGGCGGCATGGGCGTCTCATGGCAGTCCATTTCTCTAAAAAGCACAGTTTAAGCGAGGGCGGTTTCTTTTGCGGGCTCGGCACTGCCGCGCATAAAAGTTTCATCGATTTGTCATCGAGCTTTCACCGGATCGTAACCGGCGCTGGTCATGCTTCGCAGCGACATCAGTTGCGAGCCTTTCCGCCATGTTTACACGCATTCCTCTGTATACCGCTGTTACGCTCGCCGTTGCGGCGCTTTCCTCACCGATCCTCGCTCAGGATGGACAGCGAATCGAGGAGGTGACGGTTGTCGCTACCCCGATCCGTGACGCGCAACAGGCGGCGCTCGATGCGAAGCGCGTGGCTGATAATGTTGTCGATGTGGTTTCCGCCGACACCATCGGGCGCTTCCCGGACCAGAATATTGCCGACTCCCTGTCGCGGCTCCCCGGTGTCGCCGTTGAACGCGATCAGGGCCAGGCGCGCTACCTGAATCTGCGTGGTGCGCCGTTCCGTTATACGGGCATTGCCTTCGACGGCATTGATGTGCCCGGCGCAGAGAACGGCCGCATTCCCCGCTTCGACAGTTTTCCCGCGACGATCACCAGCCGCATCGACGCCAACAAGGCAATCCTGCCCAGCATGCCCGGCGAGTCGGTGGCCGGCTATATAAACATCCAGACTTTCAAGCCCTTTGATGTCGAGGGCCTGTCGCTGGCCGTGGACCTGGGCATGGGCGAGCAGGACCTGGGCGGCGGCGACGTGGGGCGCAACAGTTTCCGGGCATCCTGGTCCGGCGAGCAGTTTGGTGTGGTCGGGTTCTACTCGAACAACCTCCGCGAGCAGGTCACCGATAACCGGGAGTTTGATCTCGAGCGTGACGGCGAAGGCGCCCTGGTGGTCAATGAGCTGGACTACCGTAGCTATCTTGTGACCCGCGAAGACACGGCCTATGGCGGTCGCGTCGACTACCGGGGCGAAGGCGCTCTTCGATCTCTTTTCCTTTCCACGCTCTACAGCGAGTTCATCGACGAAGAAGACCTGACGCAGTACGTCTTTGCATCCGCGCAGCCGCAGGCCGGCGTGCAGGCAAACGGGGTACCGATGGCGACGAGCCGTTTCGTGCGCTTTGGTGATTACAAGAACTCGACCTTCACGAACACCCTCGGTGCCGATTTCAGCGCCGGCGGCTGGGACCTGGAGGCGCGACTGAATTACACGGAAACCGAGTTTTCCCAGCGGATTCCCATTGCGCTCAGCGTCGGTGCCGGTAACGTCGGCAGCTATGACCTGAGGGATCGGGAGGATCCGCTGCTCGACCTCGCCGTGCCGCTGGCGGAATCGGCTTTTGCGGCCGATATCGGGCTCGACCTCGGCAACCGCATGGACATCGAGGCAACGAAATTCAAGCTGGATGCGAGCCGGGACCTCGAGCTTTTCGGTCGCGACAGCACCGTGGCCGTCGGTATGCAATATGACCGGCGCGAGTCCGAAGGGTTTATCTTCATTGTGGACTTCGGTGGTTTTCCCGACCTCGACATTGCCAGCTTCGACACCGGCGTTCCCTGGGAGTCCAACACGACCAACAGCATCGGCGGGACCTACTACGACAGCAAGGGCGTGCAGGAGGCCTGGCTTGCCTCGGGCCTGCTCGCCCCTCAGCCCAACCCGTCTTCCGATGAGCTGGTTGCCATTGAGGAAGACATTGTTGCGGTGTACGGCATGGCCACAACACGCTTTGCCTGGGGCAACGTGGTTTACGGTCTGCGCATGGAGCAGACCGACTACACGAGCTCCGGGCTGGCGGGCGACCAGCCGCTGACGGTGGAGGATGATTTCCTCAATATTCTGCCCTCGCTGCACGTCAACGTAGATCTTGCCGATGATCTCAAGTTCCGGGTGTCGGCTTCCAGCGGTGTGAATCGCCCGACCTACAACGAGTGGCGGGCCGGTGCGATTGTGAGCCCCACGGACCAGCTGGTCTCGGGAGGCAACCCCTTTCTTGATCCCGAGGAAACGATCGGCGTCGATCTGTCGCTTGAATGGTATTACGCGACGGCCAGCATCGTTTCCGTAGGTGCGTTCCACCGCGAGATCGACAATGTCATCTACCAGGATGTCACGACCATCGACGGCGGCCGCTACCTGCCCTCCGCCGCAGGGGAGAGCTGGCGCCTCAGTGGCGCAGCCAACGGCAGCGATGGCAAGCTCAGCGGCCTTGAGGCCAACTTGATGTTTTCCGCCACCGACTATCTCGAGGGGCCGCTCGGCGGCCTCGGCTTCAGTGTCAATGCGACGTTCATCGACAGCGAGTTCGAGGCCCTTGACGGTCGTCAGCTGGGCCTGCCGGGCACCTCGGAGCTTATCTATAACGCGTCACTCTTCTATGAGAACTTCGGCCTCTCGGCACGCATCAATTACCAGTACCGGGACGAATGGATCTCGCCCATCGAAGATCCGGAGGAGTTCTGGGGTGAGATGGAGCGGGTGGATGCCACCATTGCCTACGAACTGCCCCTCGAGCTGGGCGGTGCGCGGGCCTCGGTGTATGCGAACTTCAACAACCTCACGGACGAAACCGATGTGCGTTTCGCCGGCAACGGCACCATCAACCAGTCCGAAAGCTTCGGTCGGCATTATCTGCTTGGCCTGCGCATCAATTACTAGGAGCCGTTCATGACGTTGACAGCACGCTTTACCGGCATCCTGCGCCTGTGCGCCGCGGCAATCGCCGTCGCCGCCGGCCTCAGCAGCCTGCCTGCGCAAGGCGAAAGTGCAGCCCCGGCTGCTGCGGCCCCGGGCTACGACCGGCTCCTGCCCCTCGAGGGCGGTTCCAATTTTCGGGACCTCGGCGGCTATTTCACAGCTGATGGTCGCCAGGTTCGGCGCGGCCTGCTGTTTCGCTCCGGGGTGATGACCAGTCTCACGGCTGCGGACCAGGCCTACCTCGCTGCTTTCGATTTTCAGGGGGTTGTCGACCTGCGCTCCAGCGAGGAGCGTGCGCTGTATCCGAATCGCTGGGTGGCAGCACAGGAGATCGAGCTGCTCACGCATGACTACAGCATGCGGGAAATCGTCGCCCGCATGATGGGGGACGATGGCCAGCCGCTCGGCATGGGCGAACTTTACCGGGGCTTCCCGCAGCTGCTGGAGCCGCAGCTCCGACTTTTTTTCGAAGCTCTGCTCGCCGGGCAGGTGCCGCTGGTGGTGAACTGCTCGGCGGGACAGGACCGCACCGGCTTTGCATCTGCCCTGCTGCTCAGTGCCCTCGGTGTGCCGCGGGACGTCATCTTGCAGGATTACCTGGTGTCTACGCGGTACCGCCGCCCCGAGGTTGAGCGCGGGGACGTGGATCTTGCCGCGGCGGCCAGGGATAACTTTTTCGCGCAGCTCATGCTCCGCTACAGCGAGGGTGAGGAAGCGAAGGCGGCGCAGCCCCTGCTTACCGAAGAGGGTGTGCCGTTTCTGCGCTATGCCCTCGATCAGGTCGAGCAGGATTTTGGTTCTATCGAGCGCTATCTCGAAGAGCGCCTCGGGGTGGATAAGCGGGATCGTGAGGAACTCCGGCGGCGTTTCCTGGTGGCCACCTACGCGGCATCTTGAGACCCGCCCCTCCCGGTCGGAGGGGCATCCGCCCCCCGCCGGGCCTGCAGGGGCTGCCAAAACCCGGTCCTGGTGAAGCTGCCGCTCCCACAGGGAGCATCCCCTGCCTTGCAGGCGGGGCGTTACAATGCCGGCTGTCGGTTCTGGTAGCAGGCGCCCCTTGGAGCTCGTTTACACACATCCCAGCCACCTTGTCGTCGCTCAGGCCCGGCATGCCCTTGAGCGCCTGGCGATCCCCTGCGTGGTGCACAACGAGTACGCCGCCGGCGCGGCGGGGGAGCTTGCCCCGATCGACACCTGGCCGGAACTCTGGGTGACTCGTAGTCGCGATGCAGAGCGAGCACGCCTTGCCATCGAGCGGGCCCAGGCCGCTATCGAAGAGGCGGACTGGCGCTGCCCGCGCTGCGCCAGCGAGAGCCCCGCGACCTTCGAGTTCTGCTGGCACTGCGGCCAGGGGCGCAGCGGCGGGTAAGGGTCCGGGGAGCTCTGGTACCATTGATGGTCCGTCCCGGGTTCGGAAGATCGCCAAGGCAGGAGTCCGTCATGACTACCGATAACAACACCTTCTCCGTCGACCATCTCGCCCACACACACGAGGTTTTTAACCAGTCCCAGCCCCTCGAGGGCGTCAACAGCTATCGGGGGGATACAGCCCTGCGCGAGGGCGTCTCCCGTCATGGTGCTGCCTGGGCGGAAGAGGCCCTGCTCGCCCACGGCGAGCGCTGCGGCAGTGCCGAGGTGATCGAATGGGGCTTCCTTGCCAACGAGCACAAACCGCAGTTTTTCGGCCACGACCGACAGGGTTATCGCGTAGACCAGGTGCGCTACCACGATGCCTATCACCGTCTCATGACCCTGGGTCTGGAGGCGGGCCTGCACAGTCAGCCCTGGACGGACCCGCGCCCCGGCGCGCACGTGGCCCGCGCCGCACAGTACTACCTGCAGGCCCAGGTGGAGTCCGGCCACGGCTGCCCGCTGACCATGACCTTTGCTTCCGTGCCCACGCTGCGCCTGACGCCATCCGTCGGCGAGGCCTGGCTGCCGAAGGTGCTCGCCCGGGGCTACGACCCGCGCAACGTGCCGCACACCGAGAAGACCGCGCTGACCATCGGTATGGGCATGACCGAGAAGCAGGGCGGCTCCGATGTCCGCGCCAATACGACGGTCGCCCGGGCCCTGGGCGCCGGCGGTCCCGGGGGCGACTACGAGCTGGTGGGCCACAAGTGGTTCACCTCGGCGCCGATGTGTGATGCCTTCCTCGTGCTCGCGCAGAGCGACGGCGGCCTGTCCTGCTTCCTGGTGCCCCGCTGGCGGCCGGACGGCAGCAAGAACCCGATCCAGGTGCAGCGCCTCAAGAACAAGATGGGCAATATCGCCAATGCCTCCTCGGAGATCGAGCTGCGCGGTGCTCTCGGCTGGATGATCGGGGAGGAGGGGCGAGGGGTGCCCGCGATCATCGAGATGGTGGCCATGACCCGCTTTGACTGCATGATCGGTTCCAGCGCCGCGCAGCGGCAGGCGGTGGCTCAGGCAGTGAACCACACCCTCGGGCGCAGCGCCTTCGGCAAGCGCCTCGTGGACCAGCCCCTCATGCGCAACGTGCTCGCTGATCTGCAGCTCGAGGTCGAGGGCGCACTGGCGTTCACCCTGCGTATGGGCGAGGCGCTGGACCGGAGTCTTGCCGGTGACGCGCACGAGGGGCTGCTTCTGCGCCTGGGCCTGCCGACCGGTAAATACTGGATTTGCAAGCGCACGCCCTTCCATGTCTACGAGGCCATGGAGTGCTTCGGCGGCAACGGGGTGACCGAGGACTTCATCTTTGCACGCCTGTATCGCGACGCGCCCATCAATGCGATCTGGGAGGGCTCGGGCAACGTGCAGGCGCTCGACCTTCTGCGTGCCGTGGCCAGGAGCCCCGAGGCCCTCGATGCCTGGCGCCGGGAGCTGGCGAAGACCGCGGGCGATCACCCGGTGCTCGACGCCGCCGTGGCCGAGCTGGAGGTGGCTCTCGGCAACAGCGATGAGCTCGAGTACCGGGCGCGCGCCCTGGTAGACCGGTTGGCACTCGTGGCCCAGAGCAGCCTCCTGCTCCAGGGCGGCAATGGGGTTGTCGCCGACGCTTTTATCCGCTCCCGCCTCGGTGGCAGCGGCGATCGCAGCTTTGGCACCTTGCCCCGAGGCGTCGATGTTGCAGCGCTGATCGACCGGGCCAACCCGCACACGCCCTGACCGTCGGCAGCGCCTGCCCCCCGATATACCCCGGCGCCGGTGCTGCACGCCGGCGACCGGCGCGTTATGCTGTTGCTCTTTGTATCCACGGAAAAGCGCCATGGAATTCACGGCCCTCGTCACCCTGCTGCTCGTCCTTCAGTATTTCGCCTTCGCCATGCTCGTCGGCCGCGAGCGTGTGCGCCACGGCATCGAGGCGCCGGCCTGCAGCGGCCACCCGGACTTTGACCGCGCCTATCGGGTGCAGATGAATACCCTTGAGCAGCTGGTGATTGTGCTGCCGGCGCTCTGGATCACCGCCTACTGGTTCAGCGTGCCCATCGTGGCGCCACTGCTGGGCCTGGGCTTTTTTCTGGGGCGTATTCTCTATCGCAATGCGTATGTGAAGGATCCGGCGAAGCGCGGGCCCGGCATGGGCCTGGGTATGCTCTGCCAGCTGGGACTGCTGGGCTGCGGTACCTGGGCAGTCATCACCCGCCTCTAGCCAGGCTGCTGTCCAGGGGCGCTGATTGGTCGCCCCCCGGTGCCTGTGCTAGGGTTTTACGGCGTGAAGTGCTCGTCGATGGCGGGCGCGTCACCCGGAAACTTTCCCTTGAGGAGGAAACAGCGGCGCAGGTCGCGGCGGCGGGGTCTGGCCCCGGCACCGGCAGGGCCACAAGGCGCCGAGCGTTATGCTTCTAGCCACAGACCTCGATGGTACCTTTCTCGGCGGCGACCAGGAGGGTCGCCTCAGGCTCTATCAGCTCATCGCCGCCCACCCGGGCATCGACCTGGTCTTCGTGACCGGCCGTGGCCTTGAGCATGTACTCCCGCTACTGGCGGATCCGACGATCCCGCAACCGGACTATATCGTCGCCGACGTCGGCGCCACCGTCGTGCATGGGGAGACCCAGCAGCCTGTACTTTCCCTGCAGGAACCCATCGATCAACTGTGGCCAGGGGAGCATGTGGTCGCCGAAGCGCTCGCCGGTTTCACCGAGCTGCAGCGCCAGGAGGTACCGCAGGAGCGTCGCTGCTCCTACTTCTGCGAAGAGCACCATATCGACGATGCCGTGCGCCGGACGGTAGCCGGGCTGGGTTGTGACCTGCTTTTTTCTGCCGGCAAGTACTTCGATGTGTTGCCTAAAGGGATCAACAAGGGCCGTACGCTGACGCGCCTGGTGGCGCACCTGGGCATGGATCCGGAAGACGTGCTGGTTGCCGGCGATACGCTCAACGACCTGTCCATGTACGAACAGGGCTTCAAGGGGGTGTGCGTCGGCGATTCCGAGGAGGGGCTGCTGCTCGCCACCCAGGAACTTGCGCGCGTCTACCATGCCCGTGAACCCGGCGCCGGGGGGATCCTTGAGGCCTTCCGGTACTTCGGGTTCCTCGGCAGCGAGGGCGTGGACGCTGAGTTGCAGGCCGTCAGCCGCACGGGCAAGGCGGACCTGGTCATGGTCTATCATCGGCTGCCCTACGAAGAGTTCGTTGAGGACGGCGAGCGCAAACGGCGGCGCCCCAGGTCGCCGAACGGTATCCTGCCCACGCTGCTGTCCTTCTTCGCCGACGGTCGGGCAGGGTCCTGGGTGGCCTGGGCCATTGACGACCCGGAACTCGGTCCCTTCGAAGTGCATACGGATGTGGATCTCGAACGCTATCCGCAGCTCGTGGCTGCCCGGGTGGCGCTCTCCGAGGCCGATGTCGAGATTTTCTACAAGCGCTTTTCGAAGGAGGCCTTCTGGCCGACGCTGCATACCTTCTGGGAGCGTGCGACCTTCCACGAAGAGCACTGGAACATCTTCCTCGAGGTCAATCGGCGTTTCGCCGAGCGCGCCGGCGCGGAGGCCGCGGAAGGCGCTGTGATCTGGATCCACGACTACAACCTGTGGATGGTGCCGGCTTATCTGCGGGAGCTGCGGCCGGATCTCACCATCGCCTTTTTCCATCACACCTACTTCCCCTCGGCGGATGTGTTCAACGTCCTGCCCTGGCGTCGCCAGATTATCGGCAGCCTGCTGCAGTGCGATTACATCGGCTTTCATATTCCGCGGCAGGCGGAGAACTTTGTGGACGTGGCCCGGGGGGTCATGCCCATCAAGGTGCTTGAAAAGGTCAACTGCGCACCGCGCTTCTTTACTTACGGCTGTGCCGTCGGTCTCGAGGAAATGACCTCGGAGATCGAGGTTGCCGGGCGCCGCATCGGCCTCGGGGCGCACCCTGTGGGCCTGGATCTGCACCGGGTCCAGCGGGCCCTGGACGATGACGCGGTGCAGGCGCGGATCGGCGAGCTGCGCGAGGAGCTCAAGGGGCAGAAGCTCATCTTGTCCGTGGAGCGCCTCGATTTCACCAAGGGCATCCTCGAGAAGCTCGTGGCCTACGAGACGCTGCTGGAGGAGAACCCCGAGCTGCAGGGCCGGGTGACGCTGCTCACCATCTGCGTCCCCGCCGCCCCGGGCATGACCATCTACGACGAGCTGCAGACGCAGATCGAACAGACTGTGGGGCGCATCAACGGTCGCTTTGGCCAGATCGGCTGGATGCCGCTGCAGTTCTTTTTCCGCAGCGTGCCCTTCGAGCAGTTGGTGGCCTACTACGCTGTGGCCGATGTCATGTGGATCACGCCGCTGCGCGATGGCCTCAACCTCGTCGCCAAGGAGTATGTGGCCACCCAGGGCAAGAGCGGCGGCTGTGGCGTGCTTGTGCTCTCGGAGTTCGCCGGCGCGGCGGCGGAGCTTCGCGGTCCGATCCTCACCAACCCGCACGATCCGCACGAGCTCGTGACCACCTGCTACCTGGCCCTCACCCTCAGCCGCGATGAAGCCCGCAGCCGCCTGGCCGAGGCCTACGACTCGGTGTGCCATTACGATATCGCGCTCTGGGGCAGCGAGTTCATGGATGCGGTGCGCGCCCACGCCCGGGGCAGCTGACGCGACAGAGGGAGGACTGACGCCATGGCACTGCGCAATGCGGTACAGCTGATCTGCTACCCGGACCGACTGGGCGAGAACCTCAGGGACCTGCGTGCCGTCATCGACCGTCACTTCGCCGACGCCATCGGCGGGCTGCACCTGTTGCCCTTTTACCCCTCCAATGCGGATTCGGGCTTCGCGCCGCTGACCCACAAGGAGGTGGATCCGCGCTACGGCGACTGGGACGACATCGAGGCGCTCGCGGCCGCCTACGACCTCTGCGTTGACCTCACGATCAATCACATCTCCGACGAATCCCTGCCGTTTCAGGATTTTCTCGCCCGGGGCTTTGAGTCGCCCTGGGCGGACCTTTTCGTGGATGTGGATCGGCTCGGTGAGCTTACCGCCGACGACCTGGCGAAGATCCATATCCGCAAGGAGAAGGAACCCTTTCGGGAGGTGGCCTTCGCGAACGGCGGCAGCGCCCGGGTCTGGTGTACCTTTACGGAACATCAGATCGACCTCAACTATGATGCGCCCCTGGCCTATGCGCTCATGGAGGACTACATCACCTTCCTCACCGCCCGGGGCGCCAAGCTCCTGCGTCTGGATGCCTTCGGCTACACCACCAAGCGCATCGGCACGAGCTGTTTTCTGGTGGAGCCCGACGTCTATCGGCTACTCGAGTGGGTGAACGGCGTGGCGAGGGCGCACGGCGCCGAGTGCCTGCCCGAGGTCCACGACCACTACAGCTACCAGTACGCCCTCAGCCGCCGGGACATGCGCCCCTACGGCTTCGCGCTGCCGCCGCTGCTGCTGTACTCGCTCCTGGACGCCAACAGTACCTACCTGAAGCAGTGGCTGCGCATGTGCCCGCGCAACATGATCACGGTGCTGGATACGCACGACGGCATCTGCATTCCGGACGTGGAGGGCATCCTGCCCGAGGACAAGCTCAAGGTCCTGATCAACAATATCGACGCGCGCAGCGCCGATCCGATCCTGCGCAAGTCGGCGGCGAACATTCACAGTGTCGGCGCCATCTACCAGCTCACCTGCACCTATTACGATGCCCTCATGCGGAATGACGATGCCTACATCGCGGCGCGGGCGATCCAGTTCTTCACGCCGGGGATTCCCCAGGTCTACTACGTGGGCCTGCTGGCGGGTTGTAACGATACCGGTCTCATGGAGCACACGGGGGAGCTGCGCGACATCAACCGCAGCTACTACAGTCTCGAGGGCGTCGAGCGCGCTGTGCAGCAGCCGGTGGTGCAGCGCCTCCTTGCTCTGATGCGCTTTCGCAACCGCCACCCGGCCTTCGCCGGCAGCTTCGAACTGCTCTACTCCAACGATTCCAGCGTGGCCATGGCCTGGCGCCGGGATGAGCATTTCTGCGAACTGTTCGTGGACCTGAACTTCAAGACCAGCACGATCACCTGCAGCGATGAGGACTCCCTGGCAGCCATCAGCTTCCGGGCCTGAGCAGCAGGCCCGGGGAGAGCGCTTGTGACCGGTATTCTGCACAGCATTGACTACGCGGTGCTCGCTGCCTATGCGCTGCTGGTGGTTGCCGTCGGCGTTCTGGTTACGCGCCGCTCGCCAGACGTCGACGAACTGTTTCTTGCCGGCCGCAGCCTGGGGCCGGGGGTGATTGGCCTGTCGCTGTTCGCGTCGAATATTTCCTCGACAACGCTTATCGGCCTGCCCGGGGCAGCCTGGGAACACGGCATCTCCGTCGCCAACTATGAATGGATGGCCGCGCTGGTGCTGCTGTTTACTGCAGTCTTTGTACTTCCCGCTTTTATTGGCGGACGGCTGACTACGGTGCCGGAAATTCTCGAGCATCGCTTTGACGCACGCCTGCGGCGCTACCTGTCGGGCTGTTCCCTCTTTCTCAGCATTGTTCTCGACACCGCGGGCAGCCTCTACGCCGGCGCTCTGGTGCTCATGCTCTTTGTGCCTGGCCTGAGTCTGGGCACGACCTGTGCGGGGCTGGCGGTCTTCGCCGGTCTTTACACCGCGGCCGGGGGGCTGCGCGCCGTAGCCTACACGGACGTGCTGCAGACCGTCGTGCTGCTGGTCGGCTCAGCGGTGCTGGCGACCCTGGTCTTCGCCGAGTTTGATTACAGCTGGAGCCGTGTCACCGCGGCCGTGGAGCCGGAACACCTGTCGCTGATCCGCCCCCTCGATGATCCTGCGCTGCCCTGGCTGGGTACGCTCATCGGCCTGCCGGTGCTCGGCTTCTACTACTGGAGCATGAATCAGTACGTGGCTCAGCGCCTTCTGGGAGCCCGGGACGTCAGCGCCGCCGGCTACGGTGCGCTCCTCGCAGCGGCGCTGAAGCTGCTGCCCCTGTTTATCATGGTCCTGCCCGGGGCCCTGGCCGCGGAGCTGTTCACGAACCTCGAGCGGCCCGACACGGTATTCCCCCGGCTCGTGGCGGAGTATGCGCCGCCCGGCCTCGCGGGCCTGCTCATCGCGGGGCTGATGGCCGCGATCATGTCCAGCGTGGATTCCACCCTGAATTCTGCCTCGACGCTGTTCATAGTGGATTTCGTGCAGCCGCGGCGCCCGACCGCCTCCCGGCAGCAGCTCGCTGCCTGGGGTCGGGTCACGACCGGCGCGCTGGTGCTGCTCGCGGCGCTCTGGGCGCCCATGATCGATCACTTCCCCGGGCTCTTCGCGTATCTCCAGCAGACTTTTGCCTATGTGACGCCGCCGCTGGTGGCGGTATTCGCTGTCGGCTTCCTGAGCCGGCGTGTGACCGCCCGGGGGGCCTGGCGCGGCCTGCTCTCGGGTCACGTGCTCTCGGCCTGCCTGTTTATTACCGCGCAGCTCGACGGGCATGAGGTGCATTTCACCATCGTCGCCGGTGCGCTGTTCGCGCTCTCCGTACTTCTTGTGCTGGGCTGGTCGCGCCTCGACGGGGAGCGGCCCTCGCCGGCGCAGCTGGCGGCGGTGGCCCGGGGTGGTTTCGAGCCGTTGCCGGCCGGGGCTCGGCTCGGTGCTGTGGCGCTGGCACTGCTGACGGGGCTGCTGGTCTTTACTTTCCGGTGATGGTACTGGCGCTGCCCCGGGCGGTGGTGGCAGCATAGGCACTTCGTGTATGTCACAGGAAAACCCATGAGCCATCTCATCGCCGTCCTTGCCAGCTGCCTGCTGCTGCTGGCGCCGCTCACCCGTGCCGAAGGTCCGCTGTTTCCGCCGGGGGTGCGCGCCACGGCGGACGGACTCATGGCCGCGGCCCTTGATGACGCGCTGGCCCTGGAGCTGGTCACCTCGCTGAGCACGGAAATCGGCCCCCGCCTTGCCGGCACCGCCCAGGAGGCCCGGGCCCGGGACTGGGCCGTGGACCAGCTGAAGAAGCTCGGCTTCAGCAACGTGCGCGTCGAGCCCTTCGCGGTGCCGCTGTGGGTGCGTGGTGATGAGCGTGCCGAAATCCTCGAGCCCTTCCCGCAGCCGCTGGCGGTAACGGCCCTCGGCGGCAGCACCGCTACGGATCCGGAGGGCGTCGCGGGAGACGTGGTAGCGTTCTCTTCTCTGGCGGCACTGGAAGCGGCCCCGGACGGCTCCCTGGCCGGCCGCATCGTTTTTGTCGATGAACCCATGACCCGGACCCAGGACGGCTCCGGCTACGGGGTGGCGGTGGGCAAGCGCCGGGCCACGGCCTACGAGGCCGAGCGCCTCGGCGCCGTGGGGGCCCTGATCCGCTCCGTGGGGACCGACTCGCACCGCTTCCCGCATACGGGCCAGATGCGCCGGTTGACGGAGGACGGTGGCGCCGGCGGGGTGCCGACGGCCGCGCTGTCCGCGCCGGATGCCGACCAGCTGCGCCGGGTGCTCGCCCGTGCCGATCAGGTGAGCGTCCGCCTGGTGCTGACGCCGCAGCTGCTGCCACCGTCGCGCTCCGGCAACGTGGTGGCGGAGATCCCCGGGCGCGAGGCGCCGGAGGAAGTCGTTCTCGCCGGTGCGCACCTCGACGCCTGGGACCTCGGCACCGGTGCCGTGGACGACGGCGCCGGCGTGGCGATCGTGGTTGCCGCCGCGCGGCTCCTCAAGGCGCTGCCCGAGCCGCCCAGACGCACGGTGCGGGTGGTTCTTTTCGGCGCCGAGGAGGTCGGACTGGTCGGGGCGAAAGCCTATGCAGAGCAGCACGCCGCGGAGCTTGAACAACACGTTATTGCGGCCGAGTCGGACTTCGGTGCCGGTCGTATCTGGCGCTTCGATACGGCGGTTGGCCAGAGCGCGCTACCCACCACCGCCGCTATACGCGCGGTGCTGCATCCTCTCGGCATCGGGCCGGGGAGCAACAGTGCCCGGGGCGGGCCCGATCTTACCTACCTCCGCGAGGCCGGCGTACCCGTGGTCGGGTTGATTCAGAACGGCTGGGATTATTTTGATCTGCACCATACGCCCGATGACACCCTGGACAAGATCGAGCCTGCGGCGCTGGCGCAGAACGTCGCGGCCTATGCGGCTTTTCTGTATCTGGCTGCCGAGGTGGAAACGGACTTTCGCAAGTAGCCTTCCCCGGCCCACTCCCGCGCCCGGATGCTAGAGTCCCAGCGTATCCCGGGTCCGCGCGAAGGCGTTGAGGGCCCGCTCGAGGTCGTCCTCGCTAAGCGCTGAGGACAGCTGCGTGCGGATGCGCGCCTGCCCTTTCGGTACCACGGGGTAGGAGAACGCCACCACGTAGACGCCGAGCTTCAGCATCTCGTCGGCGAAGCGTCCGGCCAGGGCCGCATCGTGCAGCATAACCGGGACGATGGGATGTTCGCCGGGGAGCAGTTCGAAGCCGAGGCGCTCGAGGCCCTCGCGGAAGCTCGCGGTGTTGTGCGCCAGGCGTTCGCGCAGCGCGGGCTCCTCATCGACCAGCGCCAGGGCCTTGATGGCGCCGGCCACCACCGGGGGGGCGACGGTATTCGAAAACAGGTAGGGGCGGGAGCGCTGCCTTAGCAGGCTGACGATCTCGGCGCGTGCTGCCGTATAGCCACCGCTGGCGCCGCCGAGGGCCTTGCCGAGGGTGCCGGTGATGATGTCTACCCGATCCATGCAGCCGGTGAGTTCGTGCGTGCCCCGGCCCGTGGCGCCCACAAACCCCGTGGCATGGCAGTCGTCGAAGTGCACCAGTGCGCCGTAGCGCTCGGCCAGGTCGCAGATGGCGTCCAGCCGGGCGATGTAGCCGTCCATGGAGAAGACGCCGTCGGTGGTGATCAGCTTGAAGCGGGCACCGGCGGCGTCTGCGGCTTTCAGCTGCGCCTCGAGGTCCGCCATGTCGCTGTTGCGGTAGCGGTAGCGTCGGGCCTTGCTCAGGCGCACGCCGTCGATGATGCTGGCGTGGTTGAGTTCATCAGAGATCACGGCATCCCCGGGCCCCAGGAGCGTTTCGAAGAGACCGCCGTTGGCATCGAAGCAGGACGGGTAGAGAATCGTGTCCTCTGTGCCCAGGAAGGCGCTGAGGGCGTCTTCGAGTTCCTTATGCAGGGTCTGTGTGCCGCAGATGAAGCGCACGGAGGCCATACCGTAGCCCCAGTCTTCCAGGCCTTTTGCCGCTGCGGCGTTCACCGCCGGATGCTGGGCCAGCCCCAGGTAGTTGTTGGCGCAGAGGTTGAGGACCTCACCATCCCCGGCGACACCGACATGCGTCCCCTGAGGCGTGGCGATGAGCCGCTCGCGCTTGGTCAGGCCTGCCGCCTCGATGGCCGCAAGCTCAGCGGCGAGATGCTCCCGGAAGCTCCCGTACATGCCCTACGCTCCTCGATCCCAGGTGAGAATGACCTTGCTGGCCTTGCCCTCATTCATGGCGGCGAAGCCGGCTTCGTAGTCCCGATAGTCCATCCGGTGCGTGATCACCGGTGCGATGTCGAGGCCGCTCTCTACCATCACCGACATCTTGTACCAGGTCTCGTACATTTCCCGGCCGTAGATGCCCTTCAGGGTGAGCATGTTGAAGATAACCGTATGCCAGTCAAGGGCCGTGTTCTCGTCGGGAATGCCGAGCATGGCGACCTTGCCGCCATGACACATGCTGGCGATGAGGTCGTTGAGGGCGGCGCCGTTGCCGGACATCTCAAGGCCCACATCGAAGCCCTCCTGCATACCCAGTTCTGCCTGTACATCGGCGAGTGTCTCGCGGTTGACGTTGACTGTGCGTGTTGCGCCGAGGCGGGCAGCCAGGGCCAGGCGCTCGTCGATCATGTCGGTGATGACCACGTGTCGGGCGCCGGCATGACGGCACACAGCCGCGGCCATGGCGCCGATGGGCCCGGCGCCGGTGATCAGCACGTCCTCACCAAGGAGGTCGTACTGCAGGGCCGTGTGCACGGCGTTGCCGAGCGGGTCGAAGAGGGCGGCGACATCCAGGTCGATGTCCGCCTTGTGTTCCCAGACATTGGACATGGGCAGGGCGACGTACTCGGCAAAGGCGCCAGGACGGTTCACGCCGATGCCGCTGGTATGGGCGCAGAGATGGCGTCGGCCGGCCATGCAGTTGCGGCAGCGGCCGCAGACCACGTGCCCCTCGCCGGAGACCAGCTGCCCGGGGCGGAAGTCGATGACATTGCTGCCCACCTCGACGATCTCACCGACGAACTCGTGGCCGACGGTCATGGGAACGGGGATGGTTTTCTGCGCCCAGGCATCCCAGTTGTAGATGTGCATGTCGGTACCGCAGATGGCGGTGCGCTTGACGCGGATGAGGACATCGTTGATGCCCACGACCGGTTCCGGGACCGCCTCGAGGGAGAGACCGGGGCCGGCCTCCCGCTTGACCAGAGCATCCATGGGGTGAGTTCACTATAGTGGAAAATGATCCAGTATGTTGAATCCTGTCTGGCGCCAATGCAAGCCTGCCATGGTGTCCGCCGGGGCCCCTGGGCTATGATCGCGGGCCAGCCAGGAAGGAGGGGGAACACGCCATGGATGCCACCGAACCGCAAGCCGGGAGCCCGGCCGAGCCCCGGGCCTTTATCGAGCGCATGAACGCCATGCGCCCCGCGTTCCTGGATCTGCTCTGCGGGCACGTTGCCGCCATCGATCACGCCGCGGCCAGCTGCACCATGCACTTCGAGATCAGCCGGGACTATTGCCACTCCGTGGACATCATTCAGGGGGGCTTCGTCACCGCCATGCTGGACGCAGCGATGTCTCACGCCGCCTTTGCGCTCGTTCCGGGGATCACTAATGTCGCCACCCTGGAGATCAAGGTGAGCTTTCTTGAGCCCTCCCGCGCCGGCCGCTACCACGCGGTGGGCAGCCTCGATCGCGCCGGCCGGAGCACGGGCTTCATGAGCGGCAAGCTGTTTACGGAGGATGGCCGGCTGACGGCCACGGCGACGACCACGGCCCGCCTGGTGCGCGCCCGGAGCGGCGACGCATGAAGCGTCTGCTCCTCGCCCTCGCTGCGACGCTGCTCCTTGCCGCTTGCGGTGACGACCCGCAGGCCCCCGCTGGCGGTGGCGCCATCGCCGATTTCACCCGCACCATGGAGGCCGTGCCCGGCTTCCTGCCTTTTTATGTGGACCGGAAGGCTGGTCGTCTCTATTTCGCCGTCGATAGCTTCGGCGAGGCTATGATCTATCAGACCGGCCTGCCCCAGGGGGTCGGTTCGAACGATCTCGGTTTCGATCGCGGCGAGCTTGACAGTGGGCCTGCGGCCCTGGTGCGCTTCGAGCGCGCTGGAGACCGGGTGCTGCTGCACCGGCGCAATACGGCCTACCGGGCGGTAAGCGACAGCGCAGAGGAGCGCGCGGCCGTGGAAGAGGCCTTCGCCAGCTCGGTGCTCTGGGGTTTCCCGGTGGTAGCCCGCCATGACGGCGCGGTCCTCGTCGACGCGACGGATTTCCTGCTTCGCGATGCCCGTGGCCTGAGCCGCGACCTGGCGGCAAAGGAGCAGGGCACGTTCACCGTGGATCGCGACCGCTCCGCTCTCTACCTGCCACGGACGAAGGGTTTTCCACGCAACAGCGAGTTCGAGGCAACGATTACCTTCACCGGCGACGACCCCGGGGAGTTCCTCGAGGCTGTGGCGCCGGATCCTCACAGCTTCTCCGTGCGCATGCACCACAGCTTTATCGCTCTCCCGGAGCCGGGCTACGAGCCCCGCAGCTACCACCCCGAATCAGGTTTCTGGTCCTTCAGCTATCGCGATTACGCTACAGCTGTGGACGAGCCGGTGGCACAGCGCTTCATCCCCCGGCACCGGCTCCAAAAGCGCAACCCGCGCGCTGAACGCAGTGCGCCGGTCGAGCCCCTTGTCTACTACCTCGACCCTGGCACCCCCGAACCGGTGCGCAGTGCACTGCTGGAGGGTGCGCGCTGGTGGAACCAGGCCTTTGAGGCTGCCGGTTACGAGGATGCCTTTCGCGTGGAACTGCTGCCGCCGGATGCGGATCCCATGGATGTGCGCTACAACGTCATCCAGTGGGTGCACCGGGCCACCCGTGGCTGGTCCTACGGATCGTCGGTGCTCGACCCGCGTACCGGCGAGATCATCAAGGGCCACGTCACCCTGGGCTCCCTGCGCGTGCGTCAGGACTGGCTCATCGCCCAGGGCATGACGTCGCCCTTCGAGACCGGAGAAGAACCGGCCCCGGAGCTCACGGCGATGGCCCTGGCGCGGATCCGCCAGCTCTCGGCCCACGAGGTGGGCCACACCCTGGGGCTGGCGCACAACTTTGCCGCCAGCGCCCGGGACCGGGCCTCTGTGATGGATTACCCGCAGCCGCTGATCCGCCTCGATGACGCCGGCGAGGTAACCCTCGCCGGTGCCTACGATACCGGTATCGGGGCCTGGGACAAGCGCGCCATCACCTACGGCTACGGCCACTTCGGTAGCGGTGGCAAGGCGCGGGCGGCGCTCGCTGCCTACGTGCGCGAGGGGCGTGAGGCCGGCTTTGAGTTCATCGCTGACCCGGATTCCCGAGAGGCCCGGGATTTCCATCCGCGCAGCCACCTCTGGGACAACGGTGCTGATGCCGTCGACGAACTCGAGCGCATGCTTGCCCTGCGCGGCGTTGCCCTCAGCCGTCTCGGCGAGAATACGCTGAAGGCGGGTACCCCCTACTCGGACCTCGAGGGCATCCTGGTGCCCGTTTACTTCTACCACCGCTACCAGGTGGAGGCTGCGGGCAAGTGGGTCGGCGGCGTTGACTACCGCTATGCCGTGCGCGAACCCGGGCAGAGCTATCGCCAGGCGCCGGTGGCGGCCGCCGAGCAGCAGCGCGCCCTGGCGGCGCTGCTGTCGACGCTGGCGCCGGCGCAGCTGGCGCTACCCCCCGCCCTGCGGGCGCAGCTGCCGCCGCAGGCCTATGGCTACGAGCGCAGCCGGGAGAACCCGGGCGGTTACATGGGAGCCCTGCCGGACCCGGTGTCCCTGGCGGAAGCCAGCGCCGCGCACACCCTCTCTGTGCTCCTGCACCCGGAGCGGCTGGCGCGCATGGCCTGGCAGTATGCCGAAAATGATGCCCAGCCCGGCGTGGCGGGGCTCTTTCGCCGCCTCGAGGCGGTGCTGGTGACCCCGGTCTACAGCGGCGAGGAGCGGCTGCTGACGCAGCGGGCGGCCGCGGTACTTCTGGGTCACTGGCGTTCCCTGCTCACCGCCGGGGCGGTGGCGCCGGAAGTCCGCGCGGAGGCCCACGCCGCCCTCGAACGGGCGGCGCGCTTCTTCCGTCGCCAGTTGCGCCCGGCGCCGGGCTATGCCGCTTTCTATGGCTACCAGCTTGCGCTCATCGAGGCCGCCGAGGCCGGGGAGGGTTTTCCGCCGCCGCCGCCGGCCCGGGCGCTGCCGCCGGGGTCGCCGATCGGTGGCTGAGGTACAGGCAGAAACGGGAGCCACGCCGTGAGCCTGGTACCGCCGGGCGAGCACCTGGCCGTCATGGCAGGGCTTTTCGCCATTGCCGGCGCAGCTTTCCTGCTTGAGCGAACCCGCATCGGCGGCCACCTTACCGGGGCTGTAATCGCGATTCTCGGCGCCATCGCCGCGGCCAACCTCGGGCTCATTCCCCACGCCGCGCCGGCCTATGATTTCGTGTTCACCTACCTGGTGCCGGTGCTGATCCCGCTGTTTCTGTTCCAGGCGGATCTGCGTCGCCTGTTCCGGGAGTGCGCGCGCCTTACCCTGGCCTTTCTTGTCGCCGCGGTGGGCACCGTGGCCGGCGTGACCGTGGCGGCGCTGGTCCTGGACCTCGGCAGCCTCGCTGCGGCCGCAGGGCTGGCGCCGGGGGCGCGGGAGCCAGCGGTGGCAGGGCTTTTCACCGCGACCTATATCGGCGGCTCCGTGAACTACGCGGCCCTGGGCGAGAGCACCGGTCTCAATCGCGACGCCTCCTTCTTCTCCGCCGCCACGGCGGCGGACAACCTGTTCAGCGCGGTTTACCTCGGCTTTCTCGCCCTGGCGCCCGGCTGGCGGTGGCTGGCGCGGCGCTTTCCGCCGCACCTGGAGGCCGCGGTTACCGAGGCGCGGCAGGCGCCGCCGGTGACCGCAGCGACGCTCTGCCTGGCCCTTGCCACCTCCCTGGTGCTGGTCGCCGGCACCGATGCCCTGGTCGCGGCCTTTGGCCTTCACGGCTGGCGCTACGTGCTGCTCTCGGCCTTCACGCTGCTGCTGGCGACTGCCGTGCCGGGGCTGCACGAGCGCCTGGCCGGGAGCTTCGAGCTCGGCGTTGCGCTGTCCTTTGTCTTTTTTGCGGCCATCGCCGCCGGCGCCGATGTGCCGGCAATGCTCGCCGTCGCGCCGCTGCTTATCGCCCTGGTGCTGATCCTCCTGTCGCTGCACGCGCTGGTGACCTTCAGCCTGGGGCGGCTGCTGGGGCTCACGCTGCCGGAACTGGTGACCGCATCCAATGCGGCAGTGCTGGGCGCTACGACGGCACCGGCGCTCGCCGCGACCCGCGGCTGGAACAGCCTGGTCACCCCCGGGGTGCTGGTGGGCGTGCTGGGCTACGCCCTTGGCACGTTCCTGGGCACCCTGGTCCATCGCTACTGGGGCGCGTTCCTCTGATTCAATCGTTGTCCACCCGCGGTAGTGGATAGCGCGTGGGCTTATGGCCCGGGAGCCGGCGCATCTTTTAGGGGAAGGGCGACCCCGGCTAGTGGTGCAGGATGATTTTCGGCATCATGCGCTTCTCATGGTGTCGGGTATTGCGCGGGGCCGTCTCGTCAGCGCCCGCGGTAACTGTTCAGACAATGCCGGTGCGGTTCCGTTGGCCGGACCGGCCGGAGACCCGCCGATGAAAGCTGATCGTGTCGCCCCGGAAACCCGCCTCGTGCACGACGCCGATACCGGCTGGGGCATCGTCGCGACGCCGGTCTACCGTGCCTCCACGGTGCTCTTCGATAACTACGCGGCACTGAAGGCGGGCGAGGAAGACCCCTTCGATCGCTCGCGGCTCCATTACGGCCGCATGGGGGTACCGACCACCCGCGCGCTCGAGGACGCGCTGGCGGCGCTCGACGGCAGCGCCGGTGCCGTGCTGTCGCCCTCCGGCCTCGGCGCCATCGCCGACGTACTGCAGTGCTTCCTCCGTCCCGGAGACCATCTGCTCATGCCCGACAGCTGTTATGGCCCCACGCGCAGCCTCTGTCGTGGCCGCCTTGCGGGCCTGGGCATCAAGACAACTTTTTACGATCCGCTCTGCGGCGCCGCGATCCGCGACCAGTTGCGCTTGCGCACGCGTATGGTGTTCCTCGAGTCGCCGGGCTCAGCCACCTTCGAAGTGCAGGATGTCGCCGCCATCGCCGCCGTGGCCCGGGAGGCCGGGGCGCTGACGGCCATCGACAATACCTGGGCCACGCCGCTGCTCTTCAATCCGCTGGAGCACGGTGTGGATCTGGCAATCCAGAGCGGCACCAAGTACCTGAACGGTCATGCGGACGTTATGTTCGGCGTGACCACCACGGCCGACCCGGACCTGTACGAGCGCCTGCGCCGCTATGTGCTTGGCAACGGTGTCCATCTCGCGCCGGACGATGCCTGGCTCGCGCGGCGCGGTCTGCGCACGCTCGCTGTGCGCCTTGCTGTCCATGAGCGTGCGGCCTATACCCTGGCCGAGGCGCTGGCGGCGCGGCCTGAGGTCGCGAAAGTACTGCACCCCGGGCTGCCGGACTGCCCGGGGCACGCCTCCTTCCGGCGGGATTTCCGCGGCGCCTCCGGGCTGTTCGCGATCGTACTCAACGGGCTTGATGAAGCGGCCCTGGCGCGCTTTGTCGACGGCCTCGAGCTCTTCGGCATGGGCTACTCCTGGGGCGGCTTCGAGAGCCTTGTGCTGCCGATGACGCCAACCCGGGACCTCGTCGGCGGGCGCCTCGCGCAGGGCGAGACGCTGCTGCGTGTGCACGCCGGGCTGGAGGCCGTTGATGACCTGCTGGCGGATCTCGACGCGGCCTTCGCGCGCGCCTACCGCTGAGCCCCGCCGCCCCTGGCGCCTTGCCTGCTTCGGGCTCGGCAGGGACCCAGCACGGTAGGCGTGGATGGCGGAGGTATGCCCCCAGCAAGCGAATATCGTGGAGTGACTGGGGGTATACCCCCGCCATCCAGCCCGGAAATTCGCGATACGCCCCAAAAAAGTCGCATAGAGGGCTCTCGCGTGCGCAGGGCGTATCAGCTACGGTAGCGCTCCGTCCCTCGGTCGGGAAGGAGTTTCCGTGATCCTCGACGATAGCGCGCCGCGCTACCTGCCCCATTGCACCTGCCCCGAGCTGCTGGCCATGGGTCTGTCACCGCTCGACGGCGGTCGCTGGATCGAGGTCGACTCGAGCCTCGCGCGTTTCCATGCGCACAAGCAGGTCCTCGCGGCGGAGCGCAAGGCCGCTGTTTACGGCTGGTTGCCCGTTTCCCTGCCGGCTCAGGATGAGCTTGCAGAGCAGCTGCTGCGCCACCTTCTCGAGGCCCACGGCGACGTTTATCGCCGCGATGCCGGGGCCGTTCACTGCGCCGCCGGCGGCTTTTCCGTGCCCTGGCCGCCAGCCGCGCCGGACCTGCTCTGGTCCCTGTCGCTGCTGGTTGCCGAGGACCTCCTGCTCCTGGAGCAGGGCGAAGGAGGCTACCGGCTCACGGCCGCCAGCCTCTGCAGCCCGAGCCACTGGCGCCTCGCCGACAAGCTCGGCCGGCCCCTGCGCGAGATCCATGACCCGATTCCCGGTATTCACGAGACCCTGACGCCGCGCATAGACCGCTTTTTTGACCATCTGCGCCCGGACCACCCCGTGCAGCGCTTCAACTGGAGCCTGCAGGCGGATCCGGAGCTGTACCATGACGGTTCGGGAGAGGACCCGGTCTCTGCGGCGACGGCGCTGTACTACCGGGTGGAGCGCCAGACCCTGGTGCGCCTTCCGCGCACGGGCGCCGTGGCTTTTACGATTCGCGTGTTCCTGCATCCGCTTGAAACCCTCGCGGCGTGGCCGGGTGCCCTGGCCGCCCTCGGCGATGCCGTCGCCGCTGCGCCGGCGCCTCTAGCGCGCTATAAGGGCTTCGATACGCTGCGTGCAGCCCTTGCGCGTTACCGATTATCATAGGACTTGCGTCCTGCTTGCCGTAAGGATTCCCCGTGATCAATGCCCACCTCGCCGCCACCCTCGGACCGATGCGCGCCCCGTTCCTCCTGCTGGTACCGGTCTGCGTCAGTCTCGGCTGGGCGGCGGCGGTTTACGACGGCCATGCCATCGAGCTGTCGCAGCTGCTGCTCGCTGCCCTCGGCGCGCTGGCGGCGCACGTGAGCGTGAATGCCCTCAACGAGTACGAGGATTTCCGCAGCGGCCTTGACCTGCGTACGGAACGCACCCCCTTCAGTGGCGGCACCGGCACGCTGCCGGCGCACCCGGAAAAGGCGCATTACGCGCTCATCACGGGGCTGGTGAGCCTGTCTGTGGTGGTGCTGGTGGGGCTCTATTTCGTGGAGCTCCGCGGTGCGGCGCTGCTTCCCCTGGGTCTTCTCGGTGTGCTCACGATCGTGCTCTACACGCGCTGGCTGACGCGCTCGCCGCTGCTTTGCCTGCTCGCGCCGGGCGTCGCCTTCGGACCGCTCATGGTGATGGGCGTGTACTTCGTGCTCACGGGGCACTACGGCGTCACCGCTGCCGCCGCCTCCCTGGTGCCGCTGTTTCTGGTGAGCGATCTTCTGCTCATCAATCAGTTCCCGGACCGTGAGGCAGACCGCTGGGCCGGCCGTAACCACCTGCTCCTGGCCTGGGGTGACCGGGCGGGGATCAGCGTTTATGGCCTTTTCCTGGCCGCGGCCTACAGCTCCGTGCTCCTGTTTGTGGCGCTGGATATGCTGCCGGGCTGGGTGCTGCTCACCCTGCTCACGCTGCCGGTAGCGGCGCTGGCCTTTCGCGGCCTTACCCGGCACGCGGACGAGGTCCCGGCGCTGGTGCCGCACCTGGCGCAGCACGTCGTGCTGACGCTGGTTACGCCGCTGCTGCTGGCGTTGGGGATTGCGCTGGGCTGATGCGCAGGCTAAACACCCTGATAACGCTGCTTGCGCCCGCCGGAGAATGAACTGGCCCCGGCGGGCCCGCGTAGCAACACCCACGCCGCCGAAGGAGTTGCTATGAAAGCCTCGGACCTGTTCGTCCGCGCCCTCGAAGCCGAGGGTGTCGATTACGTCTTCGGTATCCCCGGGGAAGAGAATCTGGATCTCCTCGAGTCTCTGCGGACCTCATCCATCCGCCTTGTGCTTACCCGGCATGAGCAGGCTGCCGGTTTCATGGCGGCGACCTACGGGCGGCTCACCGGTAAGGTCGGTGTGTGCCTGTCGACGCTGGGTCCCGGTGCGACGAACCTGGTGACGGCAGCTGCCTACGCCCAGCTCGGCGCCATGCCGATGCTCATGGTGACCGGTCAGAAGCCGATCAAGACGAGTAAGCAGGGCCGCTTTCAGATCCTCGACGTGATCGACATGATGCAGCCGCTCACCAAGTACACCGTTCAGGTGGTCAGCGGCGACCGCATACCCTCCGTCGTTCGTGAGGCCTTCCGCCTGGCGCACGAGGAGCGTCCCGGTGCCGCGCACATCGAGCTACCGGAAGATATCGCTGCAGAGGAGACGGACGCCGGACTGATTGCGCCGGGCGCCGTACGCCGGCCCATCGCCGAGTACAAGGCCATCGAGCGTGCGGTGGCGATGATCGAAGGAGCGCGCTCGCCGGTGCTGCTCATCGGTGCGGCGGCCAACCGCAAGCTGACCGCGAAGATGCTGCGGGAGTTGGTCGACAAGACAGACATTCCCTTCATCACCACGCAGCTGGGCAAAGGCGTCCTCGACGAGCACGGCCCGCGCTTCCTGGGCAACACGGCCCTGTCGGACCATGACTTCGTGCACCGGGTGGTGGCCGCGGCGGACCTCATCATCAACGTGGGGCACGACGTGGTGGAAAAGCCTCCGTTCTTCATGCGGCCGTCAGACCGGCGCCAGGTCATGCACATCAATTTCGACTCGGCGGTGGTGGACCCGGTGTACTTCCCGCAGCTGGAGGTGCTCGGCGACATCGCCAACACCATCTGGCAGCTCAAGGAGCGCATCTCGCCGCAACCGCATTGGAACTTCGAGCTGTTCCGCCGTGCCCATGAGGCCTACCTTGCGCACCGGGATGAGTCCGAGGCGGACGAGCGCTTTCCCCTGCGGCCCGAGTTCCTGGTGCGGGCTGTTCGGTCGGTCATGCCGGCAGACGGCATTGTCACCCTCGACAACGGGATCTATAAAATCTGGTTTGCCCGCAACTACCCTGCGGCGCAGCCGAATACTCTGCTGCTGGACAACGCGCTGGCAACCATGGGTGCCGGTCTGCCTTCGGCGATGACCGCAAAGCTGGTGTACCCGGAGCGACCGGTGCTGTCCGTCTGCGGGGACGGCGGCTTCATGATGAACAGCCAGGAAATGGAGACGGCCGTGCGTCTCGGCCTGCACCTGGTGATCCTCGTGCTGCGCGACGATGCCTACGGCATGATCAAGTGGAAGCAGGCAGACATGCAGCTGCCGGACTTCGGCCTGGATTACGGCAACCCCGACTTCGTCCGCTATGCTGAGGCCTACGGGGCCCGGGGCTGGCGGGTCGGCGCCACGGAAGAGCTGGAACCGCTGCTGGCGCGCTGCCTGGAAGAGCCCGCGGTGCACCTGGTGGAAGTGCCCGTGGACTACTCTCTCAACGACGAGATGCTGAACCGGGTTATTCCGGCGCTCTCTGCCGCCCTCTGACGCTACCGCGCCTCTGCCTAGCGGTTACCACCACCGGCAGCGGCACTGCTGTTGCGTCCACGCCCGC